>BTVV01000025.1:0-66276 GCA_045863855.1 Planctomycetota bacterium
GATCTTTTGGCCTCGGAACATCGCTTGCACCTCGCACCGCTCACAACATACCGCTCGCCGCGCGGCCGCGACAACCCGCGTAACGCTTCATAGAGGTGGCGTTTCGCGTTCAGATTCGGACCGATGGGCACGCCCAATCCACCTTACCGATTTGCTCAGGGAATCCTGATGAACTGCCCTGGAATCAACCAACACCCCGCAAAGCAACTCGTTTCATATCGTAACCTCGTGTAGTGCATGCACTTAAATCGAATTAGGCCTGTTGCAAGAATCATCCCTGCGGAGCACGCCTGCCGCAAAAAGGGACGCCGAGTGACTTTGCGGGTTCCAGGTCCAGGTTGGTCATTTGATCGCCGTGGCCTCCAGTAAAATCTTCTAACCAATGCCCCTCTAAGCTCCTACATGGACGCTCACACGCAATGAGGCTGTATCGGCCTACCGCTTGCGTATGACCTCCGCGGGTTTGGGAGAACCCTTGGGCGAGGTGACGGGGTATGGGAGTGGACCGTCATGTCGCATGATTTTGGACATCAGTTACGCACGTTGCGTGAGAAGTTGAAACTTACGCAACATCAGGTCTCGGGCATGTTGGGCTGTTCGCCGCCGCGCATCTCGGAATGGGAACGCGGCGTACGCACGCCCAAGCCGTTGACGCAGGAGGCGATTCTGCTGCGCTTGCGAAAAAAGGCGCCGACCAAGAGCCGCAGGAAATAACTCGTAGCGCGCAACGCCCGGATTGCGGTGGTCTCGGCAGGCCTGTAGCCGGTAAACTAGCGGCCGTCTCGAACGCTCGCGGCGCAGCAGCGCCGTGCGAACGTGGAGGCGCCGAACCGGCTTCAGGAGCTACGGAAATGGCCCGCTCGCCTCGACCGCCGCGTTCGCGGGGGTCCCAGCCGGAACCTTCCGAACCGCCCGAGCCGCAGGCCGCGAAGCGCGAGCCGGCCGAACCGGCGTTGCCGGATGTGCCCGAGCCCGAAGCCGGCGACGCCGACCTGACTCTGCAACTCGAAGCACCCGAAGCGCCGCAAGGAATCGCCCCGCCGCCGCGGAAAGGCCCGCGCCGCAAGGTCGAATCCGTCGACGGCAAGCCGATCCATTTCGACACCGGCCACCTGATCCCGCTGGCGGGGATCGTCGCCGTGGTGGTCTTGATCTACGGCGTCTATGCGATCTTCAAGCCCACCGGCGCGCCCAGCGCTCCGCCGCCCCTGCCGCCGCCGAATGCCCCCGGCCCTGCGGCCTCAAAGCCTTCCGAACCGACCCCCAATTACGTCTCCGATCCGGCCAACAAAAAGGCTTATCACGCCTACGTCCGCTTTGTGCGCCGCGCGTACAAGGAATCGCTCAACGATTCCGCCGAGAAGCTGATCCCGCGCTTCCATCAGGACGTTTCGCTCTACGGGGTCGGCGATCCGCTGATCCGGGAACTGCACGCCAAGTTCCTGGAGAATCTCTCGATCTACCCCGAAGCTCCGCTGCTTTCGGTGGGCACGGTGAGTTTCTCGAAGGACGGCCCCGTTTCGCGCGGGCGCGACGATCCACGCGACGCCAAGCGCAAGCGCGATCTGGCTTACGCAATCAAGAAGCTGACCAATACGCTTTCCGAACGCTACGGCCTCCCGCCCGAGGAGCCGCGGGCGGCTCCGGCGGCGCCGCCCGCCGCTCCCGAAGCGCCCGCAGCGCCGGCTCCGCCGCTGCCGGAAGGCCCCTGATTCCAGAGCGCTCGGCGCGCCCACGACCCTGCCGTCCACCGGCGTCCCGGCGCATCCTTCTCCAGTGACAAGGCGTTCGGCGCGGCCTACAATCTCCTCCCGCATCTCGGAAGCATCCGTACGCTTGGAGACCGCCGCATGGCTCGCCTCGGTTCGCATCTTTTGGCTCTTTGCGTGGGGCTGCTCTGCGGCGCGCTGGGTACCGCGTCCTACCTGCGCGGAAGCGTTCCGGCGCAGGAACCGCCCCGCACGGCGGCTTCCACGACGCCCGGCGGCGCCGCGGCATCCACCGCTCAAGTGCTGGACCTCAGCATCGCCGACGGCGGCGTCTACACGGTCCGCCGCGTCGTAGATGGAGACACGCTGGTCCTGGAGAACGGGCTCCATGTGCGCTACCAGGGCGTCAACGCACCCGAGATGGGCCGCTTTATCCGCAAAGCCGCTCCGCTGGGCGAAGAAGCGAAGCTGCGCAACGAATCGCTCCTGGCGGGAAAACGCGTGCGCCTGATGCTCGGCCCCGAACCGCTCGACGCCTACGGCCGCCTGATCGCGCGCGTGCGAGCCGTTGGCGAGGACGGAACCGAGACGGACCTCGAAACGATCCTGCTGGAAGAAGGCTTGGGCCGCGCCTTCGGCAAGGGGCTTCCGCGCGAAGCCTACGACGCGCTCAAGGCCGCTCAGGAGCGCGCACAGGCTGCGGGCCTGGGGCTTTGGGGGCTCCCGCATCCGTTGGAACAAGGCAACCCCGAAGGGTACCGCTACTGCGCGTCGAGCGGCTCGGACGTGTACCATCCCGTCGAGAGCGCCACCGCGCGGCGCATCGTGGCGGGCAACTTCATCGGATTCAAGAGCCGCGAAGAGGCCGAAGCCAGCGGACGGCGCCCGGCGAAAGGAACCGAACCCGTAGAACCCGAATAGCGCGCGCCGGGCTTCAGACCGACGCGGGCACGCCGCGCATTTCGTCCAGCCGAGCCTTCAATTCGGCCACCTCGATGGCGTCCGGATCGCACCCGCCTTGCACCGCCAGCGCCGCGGCGAGCCCCGCCGCTTCGCCCATCGCCACCGCGTCTCCCGTCACGCGGTAACTGCCGTGCGCCACATGGCTTCCGCTGATGCAGCGCCCCGCCATGAGCAGATTGTCCACTTCGCGGGCCTGGAGACTGCGGTAGGGCACCTGGTACGGGATCACCTTCATGCCCCAGAGCCCTTTGCCTTCCTTCGGATCGACGTGATGCACGTCCACGTTGAAGCGGACCTCGCAGATGCCGTCTTCGAAGCGCGCGCCGGCGCGCAGGTCCTCCTCGGTGAGGTAATAGCGCCCGAGGATGCGCCGCCCTTCGCGTACGCCGACGAACGGCCCGGTGTCGAGCAGGTAGACGCCCTCCCAATCGGGTCCGCCGCGTTCGCGCAAGAGCTTCACGCCGCGCTTGATTTCCACGCGCGCGAGCCGTTCGGCGCGTGTCAGGTCCCGAACGTCTGTGCCGTCCACGCCGTAGACGTGCGTCGCCATCAGGATCGCGACGCCGGGCTGGCCGGGCTGAGGCAGCAGCGTGACCCGTTCGTAGCTGGGCTCCCAGCCGCAGGCGCGGGCAATCTCGGCGATGCGGCCGCGCGGCCAGGATCGGTAGTCGGCCTTCAGGCCGCCGATGCGCGCGAAGAGGGTCATCGGCTGCATCCCGCCATCGGAAGGCCGGCCCTTTTCGTACGCGCAGCCGGTGCGAGCGGCCACATCTCCGTCGCCGGTGGCATCCACGACGACCTTGGCGCGGACGAATTCGCGCCCGGATTTGCTTTCGGTGAATACGCCTTCGATGCGCCGTCCGGCCCGCGCGGCCGCCGCGACGGACGTGTAGAGCTGCACGTCCACGCCGGCTTCTGCGGCCCAATCGTCCAGCACGTGCTTCATCGCTTCGGCGCCGAAGGCCGTCCACGCTTTATGGTGGTAGTAGGCTTCCGCGCCGCCTTGCGCATCGAGCCTGCGGACGAGTTCGGCGTTAAGTCCGCCGTGATGCGGCCCGTCGATAATCAAACTCAAGGACGCCGCCGTCCATACGCCGCCCAGGAAGGGATGGCGTTCGATCAAAAGCGTCTGCGCGCCCGCGCGAGCCGAGGTGACCGCGGCCGCAAAACCCGCGGGACCGCCGCCGCAAACCAGGACGTCCGTCTCGCGCACAACGGGGATCTCGCGTTCGGCTTCCCATATCGTAGTCATCGCAAGTTCCTTTCGTAACACCGCTCGTTTGGGTTCTCGAAAGATTACCCCGCTGCTTACATGGAATCGATAGCATGCTTGTGCGTTAGATATCGTAATCGTAACATTCTTGCATGAATCCCATACGGCACTTCATGCGCCTGCTGGCGCTGGCATTACGCATCGGACCTCGCGCCGTGCGGGTCGCGAACGAGCCCGGAACGCTGGAGCCCGGCCTGGGAGCGCACACGGTTCAGGTTCCGCGCATGAGTCTCTGCCTGAGCGGCCGGTCGGGTTACCGCGTGAAGCGCGATGGCGCGGCGGCCGAATGCTGGCTGCGCCCCGGCCAAGCCCTCATTATGCTTCCGCACTGCCTCGGCACGCCGCTTCCGCCCGCACGTTACGAATCGCTGGGCCTGGTATTTCATTCCGGGTTCGTCCAGTGCCTGCACGCGCGCCAGAGCCGCGGAGGGGGGCATCGCATCCTGGTGGCCTTCGCGCTGCCCAGCGGCGGCAACGAAGAACTGGCCGCGTGGGTGCAGGTACTGTCGCGCGCCGCCAGACGAACGAGCGCCGGCGAACGTCTGCTCCGCTGTGCCCTCGAAGGATTGCTGCTGCGCGTGCAAGACCTGCTGCGCGATCCGCCTCAGCCTTCCGAAGGCAAGGCCGCCCTGGCCTACGCGGCGGCGAGCCAGTTCGTGCGAGAACACGCACACGAAGGCATCGGCCGCTCGGACTTGGCGCGGCTGCTCGATCTGCACCCCAATCACGTCTCGCGCCTATTTCGCAGCCAGGGCCAGACGACGCTTCAAGACGCGCTGCACACGGCGCGATTGGAGCGAGCGCGCGCCTTGTTGCGCGATCCGCAACGCAGCGTCAAGGAAGTCGCCCGCGCCTCGGGCTTCACCACCGCCGCGCATTTCGTGGCCCTCTATCGCCGCCGCTTCGGGCAGCCTCCCGGGCGCCATCGCTCCGTGCTAAGCTAAGGGCCTATAAGCACCTGCGCTTACCCATGCGTTTCACGCGGAAATTGGGCGTACGTCCTTTCTCTTGGCCGGTACATTCAAGGCCGCTTCCTCGCCTCCCGGTGGTTGAACCCCGCGCTCTTCGGCTGTATGACCGTTTTCTTGAATCGCCCGCGCTCGGCGCGTGGCGAATGCCGCTTTCGAATCCGAGGAGGAAGTGTTCATGCGATCATCCTGTCGGTATGGAACGGCGTGTCTCGTGCTGGCCGTTTGGGCCGGCATGCTGCACGGCCAGGACGAAGTCGAAAAGGCGCTGAAGGACCTGGACAGCGCCGATGCGGCCCAGCGCGCGGCGGCCGAAACGTCGCTGCGCAGCCTAGGCGAGAAAGCGCTGCCCGCGCTACGCACTGCGAAGATCGCCAACGAAGAGGGTCAGGTCCGCATGCGCACCGTGCTGATGGATTTGTCCGTCAAGCACGCCAGGATCGACGCCACCGACGCCGATACGCTGATGCAACTCGCGCGCGAAGAGGCGCTCGCCAAGCGCTATGCCAATGCCGAAAAGGGCTACGACCGCGCGCAAGGCCTGTACGAAAAGCTCGAGGACGACGCCGACGATCGTAAAGAGAAGGAAAAGCAGAAGGAGTTCGATCAGAAGAAGGACCGCGCCCATAAGCTCAAGGAAAAGGCCGAGCGGCTCGCGAAGGGCCAGGAACATAAAGTCAGCCACTGGGGTCCGATTCCAACGATCAAGAAGGTAGAAGACGACGGCGATTGGTAAACTCAAGACGTTCCTGCCGACGCACTCACAAGCCCCGTCCATCCGGCGGGGCTTTTTTTGTAGGCAACCGCGACAGCGTGGCGGAAATCGCCACCGCCCGAGTGCCGGAATCGGCCACGTGCGGCCGCGGTGTTCGCCCAACGCACAGCTCCAGGTTTTCATCCAACTCCAGAACTGCACGCCGCTTGAATGCTTTCGCTGCGCCGCACCACGCCCCGCCGCGCGCGCACGCCGCGCTGGCATAGGTCTTGATGAACCACGCTCCCGTTACGCTTGGCGAGTCCGAGCGGCTCTGGAACAAGGATGCGATGGTCATGCGAACACGGGTGCGGTGGACGATGGGCATGGTGCTGGCCTTGGCCGGCGCGGGGACACTCTGCGCTCAGGACGATCCGACGGTGCAGCCAACCGATGCGGCCGCGCGCGAGGCCTGGAAAGAGCGCGTGCTGTCGAAGTTCGACAAGGACGGCGACGGGCAGCTCAACGAGAGCGAACGCGCGCACGCGCGGCGCGCCTTGGCAGACCGCAAGGAAGATGTCCGCGATAAGCGCGAGCAGGTCGCCGACCGGCGCGAAGACGTGAGGGACCACCGCGAGAATGTGGCCGATCGCCGCGAAGACGTGCGGGACGCCGCGAACGATTCGGTCAAGCGCGCCAAGCTGGCCGAACTGCAGACGGCGCACGACGCGGCGGTGGCCGCTGGCGACGCCGAAAAAGCCGCGCAGCTCAACCGCCAGATCGCGGCGCTGAAGGGCAACATGGTGCGCGACCGCGCCGAAGACGCCGTGGACCGCAAGGAAGACGTGCGCGACCGGCGCGAGAACGTTAACGACCGGACCGAAAACCGCCGCGACCGGCGCGAAGATGCGGTCGACCGCAACACCGGTCCTTCGCGCAAGTAACCCTTTCGAGAACTCGGCAGGCCGCCGCATGCCCCGCAGGCGTGTTTGCCGAATCCGACGGGCGCGGTCCCCACGGGCCGCGCCCGTTTTCTTATTTTGGATTCTGGACTTTGGATTTTGGATTGAACGGCCACGACGGGACACTATGAACTCGAGAGGGAGCCCTCTCCGAGTGCCGTTTACTCTTTACCTGTTACTTTTTGCATTCACGGTTCACGCTTCACCGTTCTCCGCTTACTCTTCACCCACGCCTCTACTTCGCGCTTCACCTGCGCAGCCCGCGCATGCTGCTCCTTCACGACCGGATCCTCAGCGGCCGGCGAATGCGCTTCGGCGTAGCCGGGTACGATCCGCGCGCCGCGGGCGTCGTCTTTCTCTTTGCTGGCTTGCGTATCGCGGGCGATACGCTGCTGCGCTTCGGCCAGCCGCTCAAGGAGATCGGGCACGCTCAGGCCGGGGTGTTCTTCCGCGAGCAGCTTGCGCGCGTGCTCCCAAACCGCATCGGCGGAGGACAATTCGAGCAGCCCGTGCGCCGAAGCGCCCGCATCGAGCCGCCGCTTCAGTTCGCGCAGCGCGTAGTAGCCGATGAAGAAGCCGTAGGATTCGATGCCGGCTTTGCGCGCCGGTTCGAGCATGTAATTCTTGCCCAGCCCTTCGACTTCGCGGTCGGTGTAGACGGCCTGGCCCTGCGCATCGGTGAGCCGGGCGCGCCCTTCGGCGGCGCGCAGGCGCGTGCGGGCATCGACGAGCATCTCCACGGTTTCTGCGCGCAGGACCTCGAACGCCAGGACGCAGCGGCGCGCCTTGTTGCGCGTGCGGAATTTCCGCTCGCTGCGCCAAAGCTGGTACGCGTTCTCGCCCAGGACCCAGCCGGGTATCAGTTCGTTGAAGGCCGGCGAGACGCCGGGGATCGTTTCGGCCGGCGTGTTGACCAGCGCGAAGGGCATGGCGAGACGCTGCGGCAGCGCGGTGACGCCGCTGGCGATGACCGTGTACGGCGAGCGCGAGTAGTCGCCGGGGAATTTGATGTTCACGCCCAGCCCGAAGAAGACACCTTCGCCGACCCACAGTTCCTGGTCGGGAAGTTTCGCGGTGTGGTTGCTGCCGACGTTCGCGCCGTAGGCGATGTTGCCGCGCCCGCCGGGCCAGTAAGTGGCGATCAAGAGCGACTGGTGGTGCATGCCGACGAACGGGCCGATCAAGCTGGCCGAAAACTCGCCTGCTGCGACTCCGCTGTTCGGTCCGAGGACGCAATCGACGACCTTCCCGTTGCGTTCCACGTGGGTGTGTTCGCCCAGGACGCTGCGCTGCACGATCCCCATCGTGTCGACTTCGACGCCCCACTGCAGGAGGCTGTCTTTCACGTACGCGCCGTTGCGCACGGCGGTGGGTTCGTCGGGGAGCGAGAGGAGCGTGGAATGCTCGACGCCTTGCGCCGCGTCGACGGCCGCGCCGGGGCCGACGTACACGTCCAGCACCTTCGGCGTATCTTTGATCCGCGCGCCGGCTTCGACGATGAGCAGTTCGCTGCGCGCCTTCGACGCGTAATCGGCCACCGCTTTCGCGTAGGCCGACTGCATCTCCCGCTCGCCGCGCCGCGCCGCGATCTCGGCGGCCACGTCCACGGTCAACTCGGCGTAGATGCCGGTCTCGCGCCCGCCCGTCTCGATGGCCAACGGTAAGATCTGCCCGTTACCGAAGGAGGTGACGCCCGTCGCCGCAACGGTGCCGCAGCCTTTCACCAGCGCGCCCGGACCGATCACCGCGTGCGCCAGGAGCCCCACGTTCAGGATCAGCGCGTGATCGCCGATGGTGACGTCGTTCAAGTCCGCGTGGTAAAGCCCGCTGCCAAGCTTCAGACCCGGCTCGATCTCAACGTCGTGCTCGAAGACGCCCAGACGCGCCGGCCCCGAAAAGTAGCAGCCCACCACTTTGGATGGCCGGAAGTTCACCGCGACCAGCACTTGGGACCAGTCGGCGGCGGCGTTGAGCTGGCGTTGAAGCTGCGCGATCTCGGCCTCGGTCAACGCGCGATAGCCGGCCGTCTGCGCATGGCGTTCCCGCGCCGCGGCGATGGCCCGGAGCAGTTCGCTCTGCTCCAGCGCTTGGCGGACGGCTTCCACGGGATCGAGGGCTGGCGACAACGCGGCATCCTTATATGCAGGCGCTACGAAACTCCGTGTTCCGGCCCGCTTATTATAAACCCCTTTCGCCAAGGGGCTTAGTTCTTATGCGCCAGGAGCTTCTCCACATCGAAGAGAGGAAAAGTGTGCATGGTGCAGGCTTGATTTGTTATGGTTTAGAAAGTATAGATGAGTACAGAAGCATAAATTCACAAACTTAGTGATAGAACGATAACTATGGCTACGCGCTTCGAAAACAAAGTCCGGCTCCTCCATCTGATCCGCTCCCGCGGGCAGGTCTCGCGTCCGGTGCTGGCTGAAGACCTCGACATCAATTTGCCTTCGATCAGCAGCCTGACGAAAGAACTGCTCGACGAAGGCCTGATTCGCCCGCAAGGCTTCGACAAGTCGGAAGGCGGTCGGCGGCCAGAGCTGCTGGGCTTGAATCCCGAATTCGCCACCGCGATGGGTCTGGAGCTGACCCTGGCCGGCGTGCGCGGCGTCCTGAGCGACATGGGCGGGCGCGTGCTCGACCGAGAGGAAGGTCCGCGCGTATTGCCGCAGCAGCCGGCCGAGATGCTCGACGCGCTGCTGGCCGTCGCCGAGAGCTTGCTGGCGCGCGCGCTGCCCGCCCGCCGCCCGGTGGGCGTAGGCGTGGGGCTGGCCGGATTAAGCGACGGGAGCGGGCGTGTCTGGCGCTCGTTCCCGCACCGCAAGGCTTGGAAAGACGTGAAGCTGGCCGAAGAACTGGAGCGCCGCCTCGGCGTGCCCGTGCGGCTGGACAACGACGTCCACGCCGCGACGCTGGCCGAACGCAGCCTGGGCAATGCGCGCGGCTTGCGCGACGTCCTGTACCTCCACATCGGCCACGGCATCGCCTGCGGGATCGTCGTCGACGGCCGGCTTTACACGGGCGCGACGCGCAACGCCGGCGAGTTCGGCCACACGATCCTCGAACCGCAAGGGCCCATCTGCTACTGCGGCAACTACGGCTGCTTGGAGAGCCTCGCGTCGCCGGCGGCGCTGGTGGAGCAGGTCCAGCAGGGCTTGCGCAAGGGGGTGCAGTCGAGCCTCGCCGCGCGCCAGACCGAACGCGGGCATCTCGACGCGACGGCCGTGCTGCAAGCCGCCGACGACGGCGACCGCTTGGCCGAAAACCTGGTGCTCAAGATGGCCGAGTACATCGGGCTAGGCCTGGCGAACCTGGTCAACTTCTTCAATCCGCAGCGCGTGGTCTTCGGCGGCGAGATGCTCGTCCGCGGCTACCGCGTACTGAACGACGGCATCGAACGCACCTTCCGGCAGCGCGTGCTGCCAGTGCTGCAATCCCAGACCGGCGTGGTCGTCTCCGCGCTGGGCCGCGACGCCACGGCCCTGGGCGGCGCGATGCTGGTCTTCGAACAGCTTTTCGAGCAACCCGACCGGCTCTTCGCGATCGCCCACGGCCACCAGCCCGCCGCCGGCGCCCGCGCTTAAACGATGCACGCACCGCGAAAGGAAATTCGCCCGTGAGCCTACGCAGCTACGATCTGACGTCCCGCGTCGAGGAGCGCGCCGTGGAGCGCTCCGGAAAACCGTTGCGCTTCGAGCCCGCCGAACGACTCGGCGTCGTGGAAGTCTCGGACTTTCCGTTCCTGGGGCAGCTCGTCGCGCTGCGCTTCCTCGAATGGTGCCAGCGCAACCCCGAAGGTTCGGTCAGCCTGCCGACGGGCAAGACGCCGGAGCACTTCATCAAGTGGACCGCGCGGATTCTGCGGACGTGGAACGAGAAGGATACGCAGAATCTGCTGGGCGAATGGGGCCTCGACGCCGGACGCAAGCCCGATATGCCGGGCATGCGCTTCGTCCAGATCGACGAGTTCTACCCGATGAACCCGCAGCACGAGAACGGCTTCGGGCACTACATCAAGCGCTTCTACTTCAAGGAATTCGGCTTCGATCCGGCCCGCGCGATGATGATGGACTGCTGGACGCTCGGCGCGCCGGCGGGCAAAGATTTGGGCTGGGTCTTCCCCGACGGCAAGGTCGATCTGACGCTGCGCTACCGCGCGCCGCGCGGCGAACTGCAGGCGTTGCAAGCGCAGGCCATCGTCGCCGCCGACCAGGCCGCGATGGAATTCGAAGCGCGCCTCGAAGAACTGGGCGGGCTGGGCTTCTTCCTCGGCGGCATCGGACCCGACGGCCACATCGGCTTCAACATCCGCGGCAGCGATCACTTCAGCACCACGCGCTTCATGGCCGTGAATTACGAGACCGCCGCCGCCGCCGCGACCGACTTGGGCGGCATCGAAGTCGCCCGCGACAAGGTTATCGTTACCATCGGCTTGCGCACCATCACCGCCAACCCCACCGCGACGGCCATTGTCATCGCCGCCGGCGAAGGCAAAGCGCGCGTCTGCCGCGAAGCGATCGAACTTCCGCCCTCGGTGCTCCAGCCGGCCTCGGCGCTGCAGCACGCGCCGGGCGGGCGCTTCTACCTCACCAAGGGCGCCGCCAGCCAGCTTTCCGAACGCCGCCGCCATGCGCTCGCCGCGCAGCCCCAGTTGCCCGTCGCCGACCTCGACCGCATCCTGATCGACCTGGCGTACGCCAAGCGCAAGAAGCTCGTCGAACTCAGCCCAGCCGACTTGAAGGACGACCGCCTCGCCGCGCTCCTGCCGCAAGACGCCGCGGGCCTCGCGGCATTCGCGCGCGTGGCCACCGAACGCATCGAGAAGAAGATCGCCAAGGGCCGCGAGCCGCTGGAAGGCTACAAATTCCTGCACACCGGACCGCACCACGACGACATCATGCTCGGATACCTTCCGTACATCGTCCACTTGGTCCGCAGCGCCAAGAACACGCATACCTTCGCGACGCTCACCAGCGGCTTCACCAGCGTCACCAACGCATATGTCCTCTCGCTCTTCGGCAAGCTCGAACACGCGCTCGAACGCGGCCTGCTCGAACCCGCGCTCGAAAGCGGCTACTACGCGCCCGACAACCTCGCCGGGCGCAGCGCCGACGTGTACCGTTACCTCGACGGCGTGGCCTCGCGCAACGAGGACATGCAGGAAGAAGCCGAAGCGCGGCGCATGCTGCGCTACCTCATCGCGCTGAGCGGCAAGCGCACGTTCGACGCGCTGAAACCCGAACTCGCACGCTTCCAGGACTACCTGCGCAGCCGCTACCCCGGCCAGAAGGACACCAAGGAAGTCCAAAGCCTGAAGGGAATGGTGCGCGAGTGGGAGGAAGAACTCACCTGGGCGCACCTGGGCTTCGACTGCGAGCACGTGCTGCATCTGCGCCTGGGCTTTTACACCGGCGATATCTTTACGCCGCAGCCCGAGTTCGACCGCGATGTGGAACCCGTTCTCGAACTGCTGCGCCAGACCGATCCGGACATCCTCACCGTCACGCTCGATCCTGAAGGCGCCGGCCCCGATACGCATTACAAAGTGCTGCAAGCCACCAGCGAAGCGTTGAAGCTGTATTTAAAGGAGCGCCCCGGCAAGAAGATGCGCGTCTGGGGTTACCGCAACGTGTGGTACCGATTCCATCCGGCCGAAGCGACGCTCTACGTGCCCGTCTCGATGAACGCGCTCTCGACGATGCGCAGCGCGTTCCATACCTGCTACGGCTCGCAGCGCGCGGCGTCCTTCCCCAGTCCCGAGTACGACGGTCCGTTTTGCGATCTGGCGCAACGCATCCTCGTCGAGCAATATGCCACCATCCAGAACGCGCTGGGCAAGGAGTACTTTCACCAGAACGCCGCACCGCATCTGCGCGCCAGCCGCGGCTTGAACTTCCTGGTGGACATGGAGCCCGAAGAATTCTTCCAGCGCACGCGCGCGCTGAAGCAACTGACGGAGCGGTCCGCCACATGAGCCGGAAGATTCACGTCGAAATCTTGGGTGATGCAGAAGCCGTAGGGCGCGAAGCCGCCGCACGCATCCTGGCGGTGGTCGAGCGCAAGCACGAGGCCGTGCTGGGGCTGGCCACCGGAAGCACCCCCATCCCCGCCTACCGCGAACTGGTCCAGCTCGCGCATGAGCGGAAGGTCAGCTTCGCCGGCGTGAAGACCTTCAACCTCGACGAGTACTTGGGGCTGAGCGGCAGTCATCCGCAAAGCTACCGGCAGTACATGAACAAGCATCTCTTCGAGCATCTCGATATTCCGCTGTGGCAGACGGCGCTGCCCGACGGCGCGGCGTCCGACCCCGAGGCCGAATGCGCAGCCTTCGAAGCGCGCATCCGCGCGGCGGGCGGCGTGGACCTGTGGCTGCTGGGCATCGGCTCGAACGGGCACATCGGCTTCAACGAACCCGGCGCGCCGCGCGATTGCCGCACGCGCGTGGCGAGCTTGGCACCCTCGACGATCGAAGCGTCGGCCAAGGATTTCGGCGGCGCGGCGGGCGTTCCGCGCCAAGCGCTCACCGCCGGCGTCGCGACGATTCTCGAAGCGCGCGAAATCCTGCTCCTCGCCACCGGCGCGGGCAAAGCCACGGCGGTTGCGGGGGCGCTCGAAGGACCGATCACACCGCAGCTTCCCGCCAGTTATCTCCAGGCTCATCCGTCCTGCGCCTTCGTGCTCGACCGCGCGGCCGCGGGCAAACTCGCGCAGCGCTAGCGAACCGACTACACCGGACCAACCGCCGTTCCCGCCCAAGCCTTCGCCGCCGGACCTTCCTGGTGCCACGCAATATCGAACTCCCGGCCGCTGTACGAGCGCTTGTAAACCGGCAGCGTACCCGCTTCGCAGCGGATACGCTCCGGAGCGCTTCCCCGCACCTGCCAGCCCGAATCGTCGAAGACGCGCCCGTCAAGCTGGTACGCGTCGGCGGCGCGGTACTGGTAGATCAAGCCGCGGCGCTCGCGCCCCGATCGGTTGTTGAAGCTCGCGTGCAGCGTCAGTGCGTGATGGATCGTCACGTCGCCGGCCTTTCCTTCCAGTGCCACCACCCGCGCGGGATCGACACAGCGCGCTTCGTCGGAGACGCCGCCGCTGAACCGCCCGTCTTTCGTGTGGTCCAACAGACCCAGCTTGTGGCTCCCGGCCGCCACATGCAGGCAGCCGTTCTCGAGCGTGCTGTCGTCGAGCATCACGAAGACGGCCAACAGATCGGTGTTCGTGTGCGGGAAGTAGGCGAAATCCTGATGCCAATGGAACGCGCCCTTGCCGGCCTTCGGGGGCTTCGTCGCGAGCTTCGATTGTTGGAGTTGGATATCCGGGCCCAGCAGGTCAGCGATGCGTTCGACGATCCGCGCATCCGCGCCCACGGCCTTGAACGCCGGATGCTTGGTCGTCAACGGATGCAGAAAGACGATCCTTTCTTCGTACCCGCGCTCGGTCAGTTCCCGGCGCAGCGACGCCTGCGTGCAGGCCTCCCGCAATTCGTCCACTTCCGCGGCGTTGAAGACACCGCGCAGATGCAGGTAGCCCTCCTCGCGGTAGCGGTCGATTTCGCTCTGGCTTAGCATTTTCATGACTCCTGGTTGAAACGCTGGGGCGTTTGCCTCTTCGGTTCCCCTAAGAATACCATCCTTCGCCCTTGCGGCGCATCGGAGCAGACTGCTAGGCTATAGCATAAATCTGACCAGGAGCACACCCGCATGTCCGCCGGCCTTCCGTCCCGCTCCGCGCTGCCGCGCCTTCTCGCCGCCGGGCGGAGCCACGCCGAAGGCGACGGCCCTCGGCACGTCCACGACGCGCCCGAACTGGTCCTGGTCCGCGAAGGCGTCTACGGCATCGCGCTGGGCGAGCGCTTCCTGCCGGGCGCCGCCGGCACGCTCTTCGTGCTGCCGCCGCGCGTACCGCACGCCGTTCGTTCTCCGGGCGTGCGCGTCTCGAGCTACCTCGTCTTTCGGCAATCCGCCGAGTTGTTGGAAGAAACGCCGCGCACGCTCGACGCACGCGGCGATCCGTTCCTGCCACGTTGGTTCGACGATCTCCTCGCGCTCGCGCGCGCCGATGCGCGCCGCGAAGATCCCGTCGCCGACGGCTTGCTCTACGCCATCCTGCAACGCGTCGCGCGCCTCGAAGGTGCGCAGCGTGCGGCCCCACGCCTGCATCCGGCGCTGGAACGCGCGGTGAGCCATCTGCAAACGCACGCCGTCGAACGCGTCGGCGCGCGGGATCTGTCCCGCGCCGCGCACGCCAGCCACGGGCATCTCTGCCGGCTATTTAAGGAAACCTTTCGATGCTCGCCGCGCGCCTACCAGCATCGCCTGCGCCTGGAACGCGCCAAGAAACTCCTGGCGGATCCTTACCTTTCGGTGAAAGAAGTCGCGGTCCGTTGCGGCTTCGAGGACGTCAATTATTTCGTACGGCTCTTTCGAGCGCGCGAAGGGCATACGCCCGGACGCTGGCGCGAAACAGCCTCCCGTTGACGAATCGAGTGCGCGCCGCGAGCATCGAAGTGCCGCAGGGAGCCCCGCCATGCCCGAGACCCCCATTCCGCCGCGCTTTTCGCTGCGTACGCTGCTGGCCGTCGGCGCCGCCGTCTTCGCGGCGCTGGGCGCCTTCCGGAGCGCCACGCCGGCGCTGGCCGCAATGGTCTTCAGCGCCACGGCCT
Source organism: Planctomycetota bacterium (assembly GCA_045863855.1). GTDB lineage: Bacteria > Planctomycetota > SZUA-567 > H5-PLA8 > H5-PLA8 > H5-PLA8. Next base: position 15,229 of record BTVV01000025.1, read on the forward strand.
TGGGTCTGGTCGCGGCCACGCTCGCGGCGCGCTACCGCGGCGAAGCGGTGCGGCCGTTCTGGTTCGGTTTCGCGCTGGCGGGCTGGCTTTACCTCGGCGTGGCGTTCCTGCCGGGCCTTAAGACCGAAGTCGCGCCGAAGCTGATGACCCAGGATCTGCTGCGCGAGACCTACGCCGCTTTGCGTACCTACGAAGCGGGCTCGGAAGTGGAGATCGAATGGCGCGGTGGGTGGTATACCGGATCGATACTGGCGCTGGGCCCTGAAGGCTACCGGATTCACTACGACGGCCACGGTCCCGAATGGGACGAGTGGGTTGGCGCCGCGCGGTTGCGCCCGATCGGGCCGCCCGAAGCCGCGCTGACGTTGGGCCACTCCTTGTTGGCGCTGGCCGCGGGCCTGCTGGGCGCGTTCATTGCCGCTTGGATCGCTTCCCGGCGATCTCCTCACGCCGCGCCGCAGCCGCTTACGGAACCTCAATCCCGCCCAGATCCACCCAGCGGTCGCTGAAGACCTCCTGCACCGCAAACGAGACCTTCGCCTGCGTCGTGCCGGGCTTGACCAAGCCCGCCGCGAGTTCCACGTAGCCGGGTTTCAATCCGAGCGGCAGCGTCACGTGCCGCTCGATCCATTCGTCGCCGGGCAGCCAAGTTCGAATATCCAGATCGCTCAGCACGTGGTGATAATCCTGCTCGCCCTGCCGGAAGCGCAACGCGAAATCGTACTTCCGGTAGATCGGCGCGACACCCACGTTCTCGATCCAGGCGCTGAATCGCCACGGCTGTCCGGGCTTGCCGTAGCGGTCGTAGACCGATTGCCGGTACACGTAGCGGTAGCCCAGCTTGCGGCAGAACGCGTGCAGCTTGTCCATCCAGCGTTCGGGCAGCTTTGTGTACTTCGGCATGAAATACGTCCCGTGGTACTTGAGCCCCTGCTCGAGGATGAAATCGATATCCCAGCCCTGGTCGTACCAATGCATCGGTACCCAGCAGGATTCGAAATGGACCGGCGCGTGCTTCCAGGTGTCGCGCGCACCGCCTTCGCAGACTTCGCGCGGATAAGCTTCGAACATGTGATTCCAGCTCAGATCCTTGCGGACATGCGTGCTGCCCGAACCCTTCACGTCGCCGTAGCAGTCGCAGCGCCAGCCCGCGCCGCTCTCGATCCCCGCGCGCATCTGGTCGCCGCCGACCATGCACAGCCGTGGCGTCTGCACGAATGCGTCCTTCCAGAGCCGCGCGAAACGAGCGCATTGCTCCTTCGAACAGCGCCCCGCGCCTTCGCCCCACGGGCCGATGTACGTCACGTCGATGCTCTCCAGCCGTTCGTCAGCGTCGTAGCGCCGCGCGAACTCCTTCACAAAACCGCCCCAATGCTCGAGGTACTCCGGCGCATCGTGATTCGGCACCCGCACCACCGTGCTCTTATGCTGCTCGTCTTCCATCGGATACTTTTCGGCATACCACGCCGGCACGCGCGGCTGCTTGGCGCTCCCGAAGGCCATCAGGCGCACCGCCACCGTCTGCCCGCGCGCGGCGGCCGTCTCCAATGCGCGGTCGATCATCGAAAAATCGTACTGCCCCTGCCGCGGCTCCATCACCGCCCAGAACCATCGGCAGTACGATACCGTGCTGGGCATGTAGCCGTCGATGAACGGGAGTTTCTTTGCCTCGGGGAAGGTCAGAGGCCCTTCCTCGCTCCAGCTCTTGCCCGGAAAAAGTTCGTCGCCGTTGAAATGCTGGAACGTGCAGCAACCCTTGTGCGGATTGGCCAGGTACGCGTCGGTGGGCATGGGACGCACGCGGCGAACGACTTCGGGCATGAGCGATTCCTTTCGCGATCTGCGAATCGAGCGATTGATTCAGCATGAGGAAGCAGGATTCAATCTACCTCATGCGCGCCCGCTTGCCGGTCAACTGGATGGAATTCCGAGCAGGTCTAGCTTGGTTTTCAGGTCTTTGCGGCGGACCTGTCCGTCGTCTCGCCGCGGTGCTGCCGCTGGTAGGCGCGCGGGCTCTGGCCGAAATGCTTGGCGAACTGACGGCTGAAGTAAAACGGCGACGCAAAGCCCACGTCGTCGGCCACTTCTTTCACGCTTCGCCCGGCCACCGTCAGCAACCGGGCGGCCTCGCGCATGCGCAGCTTCAAGACATACGCGATCACCGCGTCGCCCGTCTCCGCTTTGAAGCGGTGCGCGAAGCGCGACGGCGAAAGACGCGCGCGCTCGGCCAAGTCTTCGATACGGTGCGCCTGAGCCAGATTCGCGACGAGATGCTCCACGACCCGGCGAATCGGCGGCGTGAGCCCGCCTTCGCCATGCGTCAGCGCTCGCTCGCGCGCGGCCAGAAAGATCAGTTCCTCAAGCCCGTTCAGCGCCAATTCGGCCAGGTACGGCCCGCGGCCGGCGCGCGCGGCCGTGGCGTCGCGGTTCGCACGCAGGAACGCCTGTTCGATCCGCGCGAAAGCCGTCTCGTCGCCGATGGACAGGCCCGATAGTCCGCGCCCCCAAGTCGGCCAGCGCAGCGCGTCCAGCCACGGCGGGCGCGGAATGAAATGTGCCCAGACGAAATCCCACGGCTCGTCCGCAAAGCAGCCGTAGTCGTGCGGCGTCCCGGGTTCCAGCAACACCAAATCGCCCCGCCGCGCCGCCCATTCCGAACCTTCCAGCCGGTAACGTCCCCGCCCGCCCAAGGTGAACGTCAGCAGCCAGTCCTGCGTCCCTCGGCTGCGGATCACGCGGTACGGCGCACGGCTCTGAAAATACCCCGTATGAATCAGGCTGGGCGGCCCGGCCCCGGTTTCGACCACCCGGCCGTCGGCGCGAACAGCAGAATCGTGCATGTTTATGGCGGTTGGGTCCATTCATATACCCTGCCTGGAGGTGTATTCTGTCCCAAGGATAGCACTTTTGTACAGGCCCATTTCGGAGACCTTCAATGCCCGCCTTGGTCGCCGCCCCCGCCCTGACCTCCGCACAACTGGCCGCGTACCACCGCGACGGCTACTACATCGCACGCGGACTCTTCAGTCCGGCCGAAGTCTTCGAACTGACCGATCACTACATGCGTCTGCACGCAACGCGGCAGCTCAAGAACTATACGCACACTTCGTGGGAAGAAGCCGGCGGAGACATCCTTAAGGTCTACACGCGCGTGATGCACCCGCACCGCTGGGATACGCTCGCGCTGAAGTGGCTCCTCGACGAACGCGTCGCCGACGTGCTCCGCGCGCTGCTTGATGAAGACCCGATCGCGACGCAAAGCATGTTCTACTACAAGCCCCCCGGCGCGAAGGGGCAGGCCTTCCACCAGGATAATTTCTATCTGCGCGTGCGCCCCAAGAGCTGCATCGCGGCCTGGACGGCGCTGGACCGCTCCGACCTCGAGAACGGCGGCCTGCAGGTCTGCCCCGGCACGCACACGATGGAGGTCGCCTGCCCCGAAGAAGCGAACGCCGACGAATCCTTCAGCACCCACCTTGTCCGGCCGCCCGAAGGGCACACGCCGGTCCCGGTCATCCTGGAACCCGGCGACGTGCTCTTCTTCAACGGCAGCGTCGTCCACGGTTCGACGCCCAACCGCTCGGCCACCCGCTGGCGGCGCAGCTACATCTGCCACTACGCGCCCGAGAGCTGCCACGAGATGTCCAAGTGGTACTTCCCGCTGCTGGATATGCAGGGGCGCGAGGTGGTGCGCGGCGAGACCGCCGACGGCGGCCCGTGCGGAACCGAGTTCAAGAAGTAAACGCCCAAGTTAACCGAAACGAAAAAGCGCCCGCCGATCGGCGGGCGCTTTTTTATGCGTGCCCTGAAACTCGAATTACATGCCCGCGGCGGCGCTCCGCAATCCCGGACGCTGCACCAGATGCGGGCCCACGAGGCTGTCCACCAGCACCTGCATCGCAGACAGCACATGCCGGCTGCGGCATTCGATCTGCAGCTTGCTCCCGCCCAGTCGCACCGTCGCGACCGATTCGAAATTCATCCGCGCCGCATCGCCCTGCGGCACGCGCCAAACGAACTCTTCCAAGTCAGGCCGAAACGCCCCGCGCGCGAATTCCGGCATCCCGCGCAGCACGCGCGATACCGCCGGAATGTTGCGAACCTCGTAACAGACCGTAAATGGGGCCGGCGCCAGTTCAACCATGGCCGTCTCTTCCTCTCCGCAAACCAACATCGCTTCCCCCTTCCGCCCAAATGGACGCGCGCGGCGAACGCGGATTCAGCGTTCCCAAGCAAAATGGGCAGCGAAGCGACCGGATCGGAAAACGTCCCGAAGGCGCTTCGTGGAACCAATTAAATAATGCCTAAGAGCAGTTGGAGTTGATAAGCGCCGTTTCACGAACCGCAAGCCTAAAATCCCGAGAATAGATTCGCTCAACTCTATATAGCGTATAGTTTTGCACAGGTGAATAAGACCGCCAAGATACCTTCAAACCGTTGTATTCGCGTGCTTTACGGCGGCGCTTCCCACCAAGCTCGCCCTTCCCAGCCCGTGCCTTCAGGAACTCGATGCCCCAAGATCCCCAGCGCGCTGGGGGCTAAATCGAGCAACTTGGGCTCGGGGTTCCCTTCCTTCCAAGGGCGCGTCGAGAAAAGCACGCCCGGCACTTCTTCGGGATCGATCGAACAATGATCGCCCGACCACACCGAACGATTGGGCTCCATCACGCTGGCCGGAGCTCCGCCCACCACCGTCGACCACGAAACGCGGTAGCCCGGCTCGAAACAGATCTGCAAATCCGGCAACAGCGCGGCATGCGGTCCGCGATAAAGATCCTCCGCGCGCAGAACGCGCCGCACGATGGCCTTCCCCGTCTTCGGATCGCGCAGTTTCAGAAGCGTGTCGATCACGAGCTGCGTCACCAGTTCGCGTTCGGACTCCTGCACCACGCCCCACCGTTCGCGCCCCTTCAGGTTCAAATAGATCCCGCCCAAGCCCAGCGCATAGGCTTGCGTGCGTGTGAAGTCGATGCGATTGAGGTTCTCGCCCGAAGTCACCTGCCTCGCGTCGGCGGGCAGGCTTTCGGCGCGCGTGGCCAGCAGTCCCGCTTCGCGCAGCGCCGCATTGAGATGAACCTGCGTATCGAACGCCGCGAAGCCGTGATCGCTGACGATCAGCACTTCCGCGTCCAGTTCTTCCGCGCGCGCCAGCGCCTGCCCCACGATGCGATCCATGCGCCGGTAGACCTCGCGCAGCGCCGCGACGCCGCCCGCGGCTTGGGCCGGTTCGTGCAGCGGATGATCCGGCGAAAGATGCCGCCACAGGATATGCCCCGCGCGATCGGTGGCCATGAAGACCGCCATTAGCATATCCCAGCGGTCCTGCTTCAACTCCCGAGCGAAGAGCGCTTCGTGCGCATCCAGCACCGCATTCAGATCGTCTAGAAACGCCGCGTCCGGCAGCACGCCGTCTTTCGCCGGATGCGTCGCGATCGCCCAGCCCGCGGTGGGAAACGTGCCCGTCGCCGCGGCCAGTTCGGCGGCGTAGTCGTGCGGAAAAGAAAGCGGCACATGCGGCGGCACGCGCGCCGGATCGAACATCGCCGGTCCCACGAGCACGCGCACGCGCGCCGGATCGCCCGGATCGGGCAGCCAGACTGCGCGCAGTTGCGCGCCCAATTTCGCCACCGGCGAAAAGCGAAACTCCACCAAAAACGGCTTGGACCAGACTTCGGCTGCGAGCTCCTGAGCCGCCGCCGAACCGATGCGCAGGCGCCTCGATTCCGGCTCGAACGTCACTTCCAACTCGGCGGGCTCGCCTTGGGGCAACGGATTTTTCGGACCCGCCAGGGTCCCGCGATACAAGCCGCCTGCGGCGGACCACGGTTGCAGCGTGCCGTACGTCTCCGTCGACCCAGCTTCCTTCGCGGCGCTGTCGAAGAGCGTCCACGAATACTGAGTCTTATGCAGATCGGGTACGCCGAAGCCGCTGAGCATGCGCAGATTCGGCGCGTCCTCGGCGGGGAACGTAAGCGGAAAGCGCAGCATCGTCGTGCGCACTCCGGCGTCGGCGGCGACTTTCCAAAGCGTTGTGCCGTCGCGCAGGTTCCGCGCGCGCGGAACCTCGAACGGCACCCCATGCGTCAATACCCATCCCGCGCCCCATGCCAGGCACGCGGCGATCGCGCCCGCCGTCAGACCGCGCGCACGCGCGCCACCCAGCCGCAGCGCGCGCAGCACGCTCAGCCATGCCGGAACCGTCAACAACCCGGCCAGCCACGCCGCCGCCCAGCGCCACGGCGCCGGCCAGCCGAACGGCTGCGTTTCTTCCCGCGCCAGCGTCAGGTAGGGGCGCATCGTCGCCGGATCGCGTCCGACGAAGTCGGCGATGGACGTGACGCCTGGGTTGGCCGAACACGCCGCGCCCGCCCAAGCGACGGGGGTCTGCGCGGGCACCGTCGTCGCCAGCGGCCTGAACGTACCGCGCTTACGTAAAGCGTCGAGGTGCTCGAGGTACGGTTTGCCCGTCGCCGGATCGAGTTCGTCCATCCAGCGCACGCATAACTTGGGGTCCGCGCCGTCGAAGCCGAGCACGATCAATTTCTTACCGTGAGCGGGCAGTTGCCGGGGCGGAGAAGCGCGCGGCCTAGCAACTTGGAAGCCCCATGCTAAAACGCCACTCAGCAGCGCGCCGATGACCAAAGCCATGCGGAGCCTGCGTCCGGGGCGATGCGGCGGTATGGGCAGTGCTTCCGTCATCTCGATTCCGGCAGGCATTATGGCGAAGCGACCGTTTCAAGACACCGTTATATTCGCCTTGACTTCCCATGAAAATCAGATTAAATGCATCTAGTAGTTGATTTCCAAATACCGACTGTCCTCGTCGTGTGTTTCGGCTCACCGCTTGTGTTTACGCAATGGCCCCTTCGGCCCGTTTTCGAACGGCCTGAGGTGGGCCTGCATAAGGTGACCGAACATCCAGGCTCGGGCGGACGGCATAAGGTATACGCCGCGCTCGTTGGCTGGGTGCGCCGCGAAACACGATTCGATCGCCGAGAGCCGTGATCCGGTCGCGTGCCGATGGGCGCGAGGCCCGAACGAGCTCCGGAGCCCTGCCTTTTTTCTTTCTGTCCGTCCGGACCCGGATCGCCTGCCCGGTCTGCCACGGCTTTTCTTTTCATCCCAGGTTTCACGAGGTCCGCTGATATGGGCGCCTGTTACAAGTGCAACGAGCCGTACCTGAACGATCAGGCCGTCGCCGCCGATGCCGTCTGCCAGAAGTGTTCGTCCTGGCTGCATTGTTGCGCCAACTGCTTGCATTACGACGAATACAGCAAGAACAAATGCCGCGAAGCTCGCGCGCCGTTCGTCTTCGACCGCCACGGCCGCAACGACTGCAGCTTCTTCCGCTTCCGCGTCAAAGTCGTAGAAGAGAAGCCCAAGAAGCTCTCGCACCAGTCCGAGCAGAAGATGAAAGAGACCAAGGCCCGCGATGCGCTCAACGACTTGTTCCGGCGCTGACGTTCGACGCGTTTGCCGTGGTCAAATCCGCGTAGTCTCCTAAACTCGCTTTCCTATGAACGACGCCGCGTGTACCGCCGCGCCAAGGGATTTCCTGCAGCGCCGCGCCGAACCCCTCGCGCAGGAAGCCGTATCTTCGCGTTATTTTCTGCTCACTCTTCGCGAGCCCGAGATCGCTCGCCGCGCGCGGCCCGGCCAGTTCGTGATGCTCGCCTGCCGCCCGGACGATCCCGCGTCTTGCGACCCGCTGCTCCCCCGCCCCTTGGCGGTTCTGGACGCCGATCCGGACGCGGGCACGCTGGCGCTGCTTTATTATCAGGCCGGGCGCGGCACGGCGCTGCTGCATCGCACCGTCTCCGACGCGCTGGCCGGACGCGCGGGCGCGGCGCTGCGGATCATCGGACCGTTGGGCAACGGCTTCACGCCGCTGGAAAAGGTGGACGCGCACATCGGCGTGGGCGGCGGAAGCGGGGTCGCGCCGCTGGTTTTTTTCTTTCGCCGCCTGAAGGCGCAAGGCGAGCGGCGCCTGATTCTGGCCGCGCGCAGCGCCGAGCAGCTCGCGCGAGCCGATTGCGTGGCCGCGCCGCAAACGGCGCTGCACGAAGCGACCGATGACGGAACGCGCGGCTTCCGCGGGAATGCCGTCGGCGCGCTCGCCGCGCTGCTCGACGGGCCGCTGGCCGGACGCAGACCGGGGCTCTACGTCGCCGGGCCTGAACCGATGATGGAAGCCGCCGCGCTGCTGGCGCGGCAGCGCGGGTTGCCCTGCCGCGTCTCGCTGGAAGCGCGGATGGCCTGCGGCGTCGGCGTCTGCCGTTCCTGCGTGGTCGAAGCGCTTACGCCGCACGCGCATTCGGGCTTGTTCCGCCGCGCGATCTGCCAGGACGGGCCGGTCTTCGATCCCGCCGAACTGGCCGGGGTCTGGAGCGGCGTGGCGCGGCCGTGAACGGCGCGCTGCTGCATCTCGCCGCTTCGCCCGGAGCCGGCGGCGATTCGATGCAAGGCATCGTCTTTCTGTTCGCTACCATCCTTGCGTTGATTGTAGTGGCCGCCGCGGCCCTGATCGCGCTCAAACGCCGCCCGACCCATGCCGCGCTGCCTCCTTTAAGTATGCTGACGACCTTTGCCGACGATTTGCCGCTGGCCGCGCCCGAGCCGCCCGCCGGGCGGCTCGACCGGCACCGCCACGAGACGGCGCTGGCCAGCCGTGCGCGTTTCGAAGCCTGCCGCATCGCCGCGGACTTGGGCTTGAGCGCCGGCGGAGCGGGCGAACCCGAAGGACGCGTCTGGATTCTCGCGGGCCCCGGGCCGACCGGCGCGGTGGCGCTGGCCGTCGCGCGGCACCTCGAAGCCTGGGGCGTGCACGTGACGGCACAGGTGCTCGCCCCGCCGGAGAAGCTCGGCACGGACGCGCGCCGCGAGCGGCTCACGCTGGAGAAAGCCCGGTGCTCGCCCATCGACAGCCCCGTTCCCCGAGCGCTGGACGGCGTCGCCGTGCTCGTGGCGGGTGTCGAGGATGCGCTGCTGCCGAAGCTGCGCCGGGAAGCGCTGGCCGAACAATACCGCGAGGCCGCCGCCCAAGGCACGCGCATCGACCAGCTCGACGCCTTCGACGCGGTCTTCGTCCCGCCGGCGCCGCAGCGTGAGGACCTCACGATCCCCGTCCCTGGCCTGCCGCTGACACGCGAAGACGTCCGCCTGCTCGACGCCTACGCCCAGGAACATTACGGCATCCTCGGCGCGGCCCTGATGGAGAACGCCGGCTACTGGGCCGCGCGCGAGACCTTTCTGGCGGCGCACGATCTGGCCGCGCGAAAAAACGGCGAAACGCCACGCGTCACGATTCTGTGCGGGCGCGGCAACAACGGCGGCGACGGGATGGTCGTCGCGCGTTATCTGCTTTGGTGGGGCCTTGAACCGCGCGTCATCCTGCTCGGCACGCGCGAACGCTGCAGCGAAGACTGCGGGAACAACTACGACCTGCTGGAACAGGAAGGCCTGAAGATCGCGGCCTTGTTCGACCCCACGCAATGGCCCCGCTTCGCCGGTGCACTGGATCAGGCTCACTTGATCGTCGACGCGGTGCTGGGCACCGGGATGAGCGGCGAAGTGCGCGGAGACGCGAAGGAAGCGATCGAGCGCATCAACGCCGCGCGCCGAGGCGGCGCGTGGGTGCTGGCCCTCGACTGCCCCTCGGGTCTCGACAACAACACCGGCGCGGCGCTGGGCGTCTGCGTGGAAGCCGACCTGACGGTGACGTTTGCCGCGCCGAAGGTGGGCTTCGCCTTGGAGCGCGGCCCTGAAGTATGCGGGCAAGTGATCCTGGCCGATATCGGGCTGCCGCGCGATCTCTATCGAAGAAAGAACTGATCTGAACCGCCTCAACTGTCGTTGCGGCTTTTCGGTAATCACTGGAAACTGGAAACCGGTAACCGGAAACTGTTCTTATGCTTTCTTTAGAGTTCCTAGGCAGCGGCACCTCCACCGGCGTGCCGACCATCGGCTGCGCGTGCGCGGTCTGCACGAGCAGCGATCCGCGCAACAAACGCCTGCGCCCGTCGGTCCTCCTGCGCGGCGGCGAGACCACCGTCGTCGTCGATACCGGGCCGGATTTCCGCGAACAGATGCTTCGCGCCAAAGTTACCCAGCTCGACGCCGTCCTGATCACGCACTACCACGCCGATCATGTCGTCGGCATCGACGACCTGCGCCGCTTCAATCACCTTCAGAAGCGGGTCCTCGATTGCTGGGCCACCGAAGCGACTCAGGCACGCCTGCGTCAATGCTTCGGCTACGTCTTCAGCGAAACGCTGCGCCCCGGCCTGCCGAATCTGAAAGCGCAGACCATCTCGCCGGGACAACCGTTCACGATCGGCGACCTGCGCCTGGAACCCTACGAGATCGATCACCATGTGATGGCCAACGTGGCGTTGAAGATCACTCGAGTCGGGTCCGATCCCGCGCGCGCCGAAGGCCCGGTGCTCGTGTATTGCATGGACGTGAAGCGTATTCCCGAGGCAAGCTACGCGGCGCTTGCCGGGGCCGATATCCTGATTCTCGATATGCTCCGCGAGCAACCGCACCCGACGCATATGAATTTGGAAGAATCGCTCGCCGCCGTCGAACGCCTCAAACCTAAACGCACCTGGTTCGCGCACATGGGGCATGAAGTCGATCACGCGACACTCGAAGCAAAGTTGCCGACATCGATTCGGCTATCCTACGATGGACTGGTCGTTCGCTTGCCGTGAACTTCGAAAGACTCCGCGCCGAACGGTGAAGTAGCCTGTATTCGTTGGAGCGGCGTCTCGGAGTTCCTGCAACATGGTGATTTCCTTTTTGGGCCTCCTGATTTTCGGCCTGCCGTTCATGCTGGCGGTGTGTTATTTCGTGGGCCGCTGGGCGGTGGCGCCGTTGCGAAGATCGCCGCCCCATCCCCTGCCCCCGACTCAGTTCCAGATCACGGACGGATACGTCCTGATGGGCCAATTCTCGCTTATTGCGCTCGTGCTGCTCGCCGCGCAAACCGGTAAGACCGGCTGGGAATCCTTGATTCCGCTGCTGCCGCTCTGGATGCTGTGCGCCTGGACGTGGTGGCTGGGCATCCGCTGGCTTTCCTGGTCGGGGGTACGCGCGGCGGCCAAGCGCGCGTGGGTGCTGGGCTGTGCGATGCCGCTGGCCTTTCTCGTCTTGCCGCTGGTGCTCGCCGGCCCGCTGACGATCGTGCGCATGAACTCCATAAGCGCAAGCGGCGGCGTGACCGCCGCGCCTCGTGACGTATTCCTCATCTACGGTTTAGAAGTGCCGACGCCCGCCGGAAACTGGTCGGGGTTGATCCTGACGATGCTGCTGTGCCTGCTCTTTGGGGTCGCCTTCTACGCGGCTCGAACGCTGGCCGTTTGGGCGGTGCAAGGTTCGCAGGGGCGCCATGAAGCGCTTCGCTCCGGCGAAAGCCCCGCCTAAGCCCCGGCGTCACTTTTCGGCTTCAAGCGTTTGGTATTTGTTGGTCGCGTAATACGTCATGGAGGCTTCGGCCAGCTTACTCTGAACGGCCTTATTATCCGGCTCTCGTTTCACCACTTTCTCGTACAGTTCCATGGCCATGGAAAGGTCGTATTGCGCTCGCTTGAGCACGGAGTTCGAGGGCTGGATTGCCTTCGAAAAAAGCTTGTAGTGCGCCATGCCGCTTTCGTAGAGCAGATCGGCGCAAAGCAGATCCCGGTCGCCCTGCGGAGCCAGCGCGCGCACGCGTTCCAGCGCGCGCAGCGCCAGATCGATGTAACGTGCCACGTGAGCCGCATCGCCAATCTTGTCTTCCCGCATGGCCTCCTCGACATACTGGCGGCGCAGCGCCAACGCTTCGTCCAGCGTGCGCGCCCGCTCCGGCCCGGGGATCAACGCCAAGCGCACGCGCTTCAAGCGCGCGGCGACTTCGGGTTCGGCCTCGGTGGGCAAGGCGTCGAGTGCCGCGAGCGCCTCTTCGCCCAAGGCGCTCAAAGCACGTTCCGCCTCCTCGCGCACCTGAAACTCCTCGTTGGAAAGAAGCGGGACCAGTTCCTGTACACGCCGCGCGGTCCACCAAGCGAGCACTTCGCCAACCTTCTCTTGGTCCACTTCACCGATATCGAAGGGAAAAAACGGCGCTTTATCTATCCGCCCGCCCAAGCGCCAAAGTAGCTGAACGGCATGCGCATGGATCGTGGCGCTGAGCGGGTAACCGTGCCGTACGAAGCGGCCGACCAGGACCGGCTCGGCCTCGCGCAGCTTCAGCGCGTCGACGGCCGCCATCATGCGCAAGTGGTCCAGCGGAAGCGGATCGACATGACCGGGCGCGTGTTCGGTCATCACCACCTCGGGCAAGGGCGTCTCCAACACTCTGAGAATCACGGGCGCCGCGGCGGGCCTGGCCTGCACCACCGCCTTCAACAACGCGTCGAAGCGCCGCTCGCGTTCGGCATGCGCTGCCTCTTCGCCCGAACGGACGCCTCCGGCCCGTTCCCACGCCTGAAACCCGCGCAGCGCTTCATACGCCCGCCTGAAGCCTTCGCCGGCCGTCTTCGCGCGCGCATCGCCGTAGGCGGCGACGAGCGCATCACCCAGCCGCGTCGAAGGCGGGCACGCGGGCTGCGGCGTCTCGGGATGCAAGCTGATGCCCAGCGACCAGACCCCGGGTTGCGACTCGGCTTCGCACTGCCAGAGCACGTTCCAGAACGCGACGGAATCGAACTGTGCCGCGGCCGGTAGGCGTTCGGCCAATGCGAAGGCATCCCGCAAGCGCGCAACACCGGCGTCCAGTTCCGGATCGCCCGTTGCTTTGCGCTTCGCCACCGCCTGCTTCACCGCCGCTCCGCCAAGAATCAGCTTTCGGTACGCGGCCTGCCGAGCCGCAAAATCGTCCGCGCCAAGCTGCGCGATCAGCGCCTCGACATCCAGTATCTCTTCGCCGCCGGCCATCCCGCGCCCCGGTTCGCCGTTCAATCCCAGCGAGACGACAAAGAACAGCGCCGCCGCCGCGGCCACGAGGCCCCCTACAAACCAATCCAGTCCGGCACTCGAACGCGCGGGAACGTGAGCTTGAACCCGCGGAACGGAAGCGGGCTGCGCCAGTTCGCCGCTTACCCGCGCCCAGACGCGCGCGCGCGCGTCGTCGGCCAGGTCCACGCGCTCGGCTTCGATCAGGCGCTCGTAGGCCGCGTCTTCGCCGCCGCTTGCGACCTCTGGCTTTTCGGGAATCGTCATGGCGTGCTCTGCTTTCCATCCGTATGGCGAGCCGTTCTGCGGCGAAACGCCGCCCGGAAGTTCTCCTTGGCCCGGTACAGCAGCGACGCCGCGGCCTCCGGCGCCACGCCCAGTTGCTCGGCCAGTTCCGCTCGCTTCACGCCCGCGCCAAACCGCGCGCGCAACACTTCCTGATGCCGGGGCGGCAACTCCGCCAGCACCTGTCCCACCAATGCGCTCAGCGTTTCGCGGTCCTCGGCGGCGCTGATCCGCTCCAGCACCCCGCCGCCCCCGGATTCGCGCGCCGCCACCGTTTCCATGACGGCATCCCGTGCGGGTGCGGAAAGGTCGTCCAGACTCACCGCGTGTACCGATCTGCCGCGCTTGCGCGCGTAATCGTGCACCGTGTTGCGTGCTACGGTGAACATCCAGCCTTCCAGCCTTTCGGGGTCCTGCACCGAGGCCATGCCGCGCAAAATGCGCACGAAAGCTTCGCCCAGCAGGTCCTCGGCTTCCTCCGGCTTGAGCCAACGCGCCCACGCCCGGATGGCGCGGTAAAGCGTCTCGGAATAGCGCCGATATAGCAATTCCTGCATTTTTGGCGCACCGGTGCGCAATGCCGCCCACTCGTGCGCCGCAAGGTGCCCGGGTTCCGACTGCGTTTCCACCCAGGGTGCAGGCGGCGGATCTTCCAGCATGATGTTCATTCCATCCGCAGGGGCGTTGCAGGCGACGCGGTATGACGGTCCAACCGCGAAATTCGGGCGAACGAATATTCGATTGCTCTAAATCCCTGAGCCGACCGGGCTTGACGTGCTTCCGCAGGCTTGAAAGAATGCCCTTCAACGAACTGTGCTCCGCACCTTATAAGGAGTGCCCGTGGCCGACGTCGTGCTCAAGCACGTCCGCAAGGTCTACCCCGGCGGGGTGGATGCGGTCAAGGAGGCGAGCCTCGAGATCGCCGACCGCGAGTTTGTCGTGCTGGTGGGCCCGTCCGGCTGCGGTAAGTCCACGACGCTGCGGATGATAGCGGGTTTGGAAGAAATCAGCGCCGGCACCATCTCCATTGGCGGGCGCGTGGTCAACGACGTCCCGCCCAAAGACCGCGATATCGCGATGGTCTTTCAGAATTATGCGCTTTATCCGCATATGACCGTTCAAGAAAATCTCTCGTTTGGACTGCGCCTGCGCAAGTTGCCCCAGGAGCAGATCGATGCCCGCGTGCGCGAAGCGGCGCAAATCTTGGGACTGCATGACCTTCTGCAACGCACGCCCAAGGCGCTTTCGGGTGGGCAGCGCCAGCGCGTAGCGCTGGGACGCGCCATCGTGCGCCAGCCGGCGGCGTTCCTCTTCGACGAGCCGCTCTCGAACCTCGACGCAAAGCTGCGTGTGGAGATGCGCGTGGAGCTGAACAAGCTGCACCAGCGCCTCGCCACCACCATGATCTACGTGACGCACGACCAGATCGAAGCGATGACGCTGGGCGACCGGATCGTGATCATGAGCGCCGGGGAGATTCAGCAGGTCGCCAGCCCGCTGGTGTTGTACGACGAACCGTATAATGCCTTCGTCGCAGGGTTTATAGGAATGCCGGCAATGAACTTCTTCGACGGAGCGCTGGCAAATGCGGCCCAAGGCATCGTCTTTGAAGGCGGTTCGGGGCTGCGCGTGGGCCTGCCCGACGAGTTCGCGGCACGGTTGAAAGATCGCGCCGGAAGCTCCGTTCGGTTGGGCCTGCGGCCCGAGCACATCGCCGAACGCACCTCGGCGCGCCCCTGGCCTCAAGCGGCGTCCTTCCGCGCGCGCGTGGAGGTGGTCGAAAGTTTAGGCAACGAACAACTGGTCTACTTAACCGAAGGACCGCACCGGTTTGTCGCTAAGGTGGATGCGCACGCGCCGGTGGCCGCGGGCCAGCAGATCGAGTTGCTCCTGAATGCCGCGCGAGCGCATGTTTTCGATGCCGCCGACGGGCGCAATCTGACCTGTCGGGTGGAGCGGCACTTACCGGCGGCCTCCGAAAAGGTTGCACCGGCCTGATCTTGGGGCGCGCTTTACAAGGAATCCCGTGGCGCTATAGTGTTCGGCCGGTGCGGTCCTTCAGGTGCCCCCGATGGGGACCGCCGGATGGGACTGCCGGTCTTCGACCGTCGTCTTCTCCGAGCCACCTTAGCTCAGCGGTAGAGCAGCGCTTTCGTAAAGCGCAGGTCCTGGGTTCAAATCCCAGAGGTGGCTCCACTTAGTTTAGTAGAAGGCCCCCGGCGTTCTCGCACACGCATCCGAGCAGATGATTTTGGTAAGATTCAGCGCCGCTTGGGAGCACTCCCTCATGCAAGACTATTCCATACAAACGAGTCCTTGGTAAGGCGACTTCGATCCGCTCTGCGCGGAATTATCCTGGCTCTGTCCCGAATCGCTTCGAAGGCGGATGCGCCGCGCGGACCAAGCAGAGCGAGATAGCCGAACGCGTTGTATCTCTACAGTAGATACAGCAAGCGAGGCTGACGAAGCGCTGCGCAGGTCCCCGCAAGCAGACGCCGAAGAAGGGTTTCGGGACAGTGCCTAGGGCGCGGACTTGAGCGGCAACCGCGCTTCGGCGTGGTAACCAAGCTTCACGCTCAGGATGCGGGCATTCCCCGCGTCGGCGATGAATAGCCGCTTGTCGCTGTCCACCGCCACATAAGCCGCGTGACACAACGCGACTTCATCGCCGCCCACTGCGCGCGCCGCCGGAGAAGCGCCTTCGGCCTGCAACGGCTTGCCGTCGTCGGCGTTGCCGTAGCGTCCGATGCGCGCGATCAGGTTTCCGTTCGTGTCCAGAACCGCCACGCTGAAGTGATCCACTTCCGGCGCGAACGAACGCGCGAGAAAGTCGAGCGCAAAGCGCGCGTTCCAGCACGCGCAGCCCCCGCCGCCTTTGGACGAGTTAAAACCTCCGTATCCCACTCCGCCGTAAAACCATTCCGCCCCCTCCACCCAACTCGGGCCGTTGTGGTTCTTCGCAATCTGTGGGTGCGCCTTGGGTTGAGCCCCGTCCCCCAGCGGGACCGGAAGACCTTCCTTCTTGCTCGAGACCAAGCGTCCCTGTTTGGCTTTAATCTTGATCAGCGTCTCCGAGCGCTCGAGGAAATATTCGTTCCCGTCCAGCACGCGCACGTTCGCCGCCATGACATAGAGGTTGTTGTTCCGGTCCATCGCGATGCCGTCGGCGAGATGGATGCCGGGCAGCAGATCGTCCCAGAGCAGTTTCCCGCGCTGATCCCAGGCGTGGATTTCGTAGCCCGGGTAGCGCCCGGGGTACACCGGCGCGATATACGCTTTGCCGCGCGCGTAAACCTTATTGAAACTCCCGGGCATCAGGATCTGCGGAGGCTTCTCCGTGTTGTGGCAGTGCGCGACGACGTGCCCCTGGGGCGAAACGCAGAAGCCGCCGAAGTGAAACTGCCCCGGGCGCGCGCAGGGCATGTAGATCGCACTTTGCACCTTGCCGACCTTACCGACCGAATCGTCGAAGCCCACGTTCTCGCGCTCTTCGCCATAGTCGAACGGCACTTCGCTCCACTTAGAGAAATCGTACCGGACGACATCCGTATCGGTGCGCAGGTAGATGTAGCCTTCCAGGTCGAAGGCCAGATCCTCGGCGGTGAAGGGGAGCTTCACCAACCGGATCTGCCCGCTCTTCGGATCGATCTCGACGAGTTCCTTGAACGACTTCATCACGCCGCTGTCGCCTTCGGCCACGTACAGCAGCCCGCTCTTGGGGTTCACGTACAACCGTTGCCGGGAGATCACCGGCGGCGCGGCGCGGACCACCGACCGCTTGATGTCCTCGCCGAAGCTGCGCTTCTGGACCAACTTCCCATCCTGTTCCGTGTAGAGCTGCAGGCTGCACGCTTCCCAGTGCGGGAGTTCCCTGTAGTCGCCACGGGCCAGCAGCAGCTTGTCGGAGGTGCCGCCCGTGCCGGGAAGCAGCCAGATCGTCGCCGGCTCGGTGTGGAAATCCACCCAGACCCCGTGTTGCGTACCCCCGGTACGGTTCATGAAGATTCCCGAGTGGTGCCCTTGCAGGGGCAGCGCACCCGAGGCCAGCACCTGGGGATCGTCCATGCTTTTCAGGCGGTAGAACTTCGGCTCCTTGAAGTTCGGATCGCCCGGCCAGAAGCGGTTGACGAGGTTCCAGGAGAAGACGTACAGCTCACCCTTCTCCGGATGCACCGCAATTTCGGCGGGCTTTTGCGCGGGAACGCTCTTCAGGTGCTTCCCATCCGGGGCGAAGACTTGGATCCGGTCGTTCATGTAGTCAGCGACGTAGACGCGCCCCTGCGCGTCGACCGAGACCGCCGTGGGCACGCGGAATTTTCCAGCCTCGGTGCCCGAATCCGCTTCCTTTGGGCTGCCTGCGAAGATTTCCGGCTCGCCGTCGCCCAGGAAATCCAGCTTCAGCACGCACGGCAGCCATTCGCCCTTCGCAATGCCGCGGAAGCCCGTCAGATACAGGAACTTACCGTCGGGGCTGAAGGCCGAACTGCGCGGCGCCGCGTACGACGGCTCGGGCCCCTTGCCGAAACTTCCCTCCGCGGGCAGCGCGACCTTCGGGCCTTCCAACTTCAGCCCGCCGCTCGAACCGTCCGAGAGAAAGCGGTTGAGCTTGCGCATCAGCATCGCGACGCGCCCCTGATGTACCGCCAAGGTCGATGCCGCCTGCCCGTACTTCGAGCCGCCGTCCTCGGAGATGTTGTTCCCGCTGGTCAGAAAGGTGGCCTGCACCATCCCATTCTTCAGCGGAAGCCGCCGGCCTTCCTGGGGGAACTCCGTCCATCGGAAGTCCTTGTGCGACGAAAGCTGCTCCGCAGGCGGCGGCCAGACGGTGCGCAAGTAGCGGCCCTCGTGGTCGAAGAGCCGCACGTGATCCACTCCTCCACCGTCGTGGACATAGACGCCTTCCGGCGCCGGCGCCACCGCGGCGCGGTTGCCTGGCGAAGTCCGCTTCTTGGGCTCCCAGAAGAGCGTCCGCTCGAATTCCGGCTTCAGGCCCAGCGAGACCCGCACGCTCAGGCCGTCCAGCTTGTCCACGTACCGCCCGAGGTCGTCCTTCCCGTCCCAGACCACGTGTTGCTTCAGCGTTCCGGTCTGGAATGGTTCGGGCGCTTTCGGGCCCAGTACGCCGCAGGCCAAGTGCCGCACGATCCGCTTGGCTTCGTCTTCGATCACGATCGTGGCGTCGCAAAAAGCCTGTGCCTCGAAGCGGATCTCCACCCGGTCGCCTTCCCGCGTGAGAACAGGCGCCTGTGCGAACGCAAAGGGCTCCTGCCGCTTGACCTTGAACTCATCCAGGTCGGCAGCCGTGGCCCATAGCGAGTAGACCATCATGCAGGTCAGGATCGCGACGTTTCGCATGCTTCACCCCATCGCTTTCCGCGCGGAAGCCGGTCGCTCGGACAGCATCGCCGCCAGCGTAGCCAGTGCGATCGAAAACGCCGCATTCGCCGTAGCCGGCGCCGCGGCCACCACTATAGCCACATCGGCAAGGTCGATCAGTTCCCCGCCGACGCGAGCGGTCACGACGACGAGCGGCAAGTCCAAATCGTTCGCCCACTCGGCCCCGTAGAGGGCCAAGGCTTCGTGCCCCGGAGCGTTCAGCGCCAGACACGCACCGTCACGGCCTATCGCCCGGAGCGTGCTCTCAACCTGATGAAACTCACGCGCCACACGAGCGCCGGGAATAGGAATGCCGTCGGCATGTCCCCCGACTACCGCGATCCGTTCGGCGCGGTCCAGTACGCTGCAGGCTCGGTCGAACGGTTCTCTGGACAAGCGCTTCAGCGCGTCCGTCAACTCCGAGTGGCAGCGGCGATTCGCCTGATCCAAGGCGACCGAGGGCGTTCCGGCGACAGGCCTTCTTTGGAGTTCAGCGGTAACCATACCCGGCCCTCGTGCATAGTTTCAATACACCGAATCATTGTTAATACATTAAAAATATATCAGGGTTTGACACCCTCTGCTGTTGTGGCTCGAAAGCCACCGCTATTAAGACTTTGCACTATCGCAAGTTATGCGACATTCGGCCGTCGTTTGAACTCAACCGTGCCTAGCGCAGCTTTAAAGGTGGTCTGCCGCCATCAGCTTGCCCCGACGGGCCACCTCTGCGCTACGCCGAAGGCGCTCTTTCGACCGCTACGGGCGCAGCCAAGTGGCGGCTTGCATCGAGCAGGCTAAAGTATGTCGCAATGGCCAAGCGCTTCGCCATCCTCACCGATTCGACCGTCGCGGGCACCGCGCGCGCCCAGGATCCCTGGGAGGATGCGCGCGTCTGGATCCGCCATGCCGGGCGCTACGTTTGCAAACCCGAGTGGAAGATCGAGCCCAGTACGCTCGTCAACCACGGCTACTTCTTCATCGAGCGCGGCCGCGGCTGGGTGGACTTCGACGGCACGCGCATGGAAGCGCGCCCCGGCGACGTCTTCTACTCGCGCATTGGCCACCGCTTCGCCAGCGGGCACGACCCTCAACGCCCCCTCACCGTACTCTCCGTGGGCTTCAAGCTTACCGGCCGCGGTGGCGTAGACCTGCTGCGCGGGGCCGCGCTACCCCTGCGGGTACGGCTTACGTCCACCGAACGCCGGGAACTTACCCGCCGCTTCGAGGCCCTGATCGCCGCGATGCGCGACGCCGGACGCACCGGGTCGCTCCACGCGCGCGGCCAGATGCAAAGCCTCGCCGCGTGGATGCTGGATCTCGACGAACGCATCCCGTCCAAACGCAAGACCGGCATCAGCGACGGGCGCGGCGCCGAAGCCGGGCGCGTGGCCGACGCGATCGCGTGGGCCGACGCGCACTTGTCCAAACGAATCACGCTCACGCAACTGGCGCAGGTCGCGCATTTGAGTCCCGTTTACTTCGCGGCGCTTTTCCGGCGCGAGACCGGGCAGCCGCCCATCGCGTGGGTGCGGCGGCGGCGCATGGCCGCCGCGCGCGAACTGCTCGCCGAGGCCGGCAAGAGCGTCGCCGAAGTCGCGCGCTCGGTAGGCTTCGAAGATCCTTACCACTTCAGCCGCGCCTTTCACCGCAGCGAAGGTTGTTCGCCCCGCGCCTATCGCGAATCGTTAAAAAATCCATTCTTTCGATAAGCCCGTCCATTCCGCCGCCACCCTCCGAATCGTATCGTCACCCATGTGTTGGTTAATAGGTGGATACCCCTACCGGAGGCGAACGCCGTGAACCCCGAACTTAAGCGCCAGTGGGACGAGGAAGGCTACATCGTCGTGAAGAGGCTCTTCGACCCCGAGCGCACCGCGAGGCTTCGCCTGATCTGCGAGAACATCCTGGCGCGTTGGCGCGTCGACCGCCCGGCGACCGGCGAATCTGGAACGGGCATCGACGGCACCAGCATGCGCCACCTCAATCATCCCGACTACTTCGGCAAGCACCCCGAGTGGTTTCCTGAACTGATGAATGCCGTCGCCGATGCTAAGGTGCTCGAGACCTGCCGCACGATCCTGGGCGAGCAGCCGCTCTTCCGCTGCACCAGTCTGTTCATGAACCCGATCGTCAAGAGCGAGGATGGAAACTGGCACCGCGATACCCAGTTCGGCGCCCAAGGCAACGACGAGACGGAAAAGAAAAAGCTGGCTCGATACGAGAGCAACGGAATTCAACTCCAGGTCGCGCTCGTGCCCAGCGAGGACATCGAGTACGTGCCGCGCAGCCATCTGCGTTGGGACACGCCCGCCGAGTACGCCATTCGCCTCGCCGACGGACAAAAGCACAACCGTTCGAACCGCATGCCCGGCGCCGTGCGCTTACCGCTGGAGGCAGGTGACGCCGCGGCCTTCAACCCCAACGGCTTGCATCGCGGGCGCTACCATGCCGATAAGCTGCGCCGCACGCTGATGCTGACCTACACGCGCACTTCGGTGCCTTGCTTCGACTTCTTCTCCAACCAACCGTGGTTCTTAAGGCCCGGGCACCTCGATCCCCTGCCGCCGGCGACGCGCGCCTTCTTCGAACCCTTCGTCGCCGAATACCGGCGGCACTGGGAGGCGCCCAAGCCCGAACTGGCCGCTGCGTACTAAGCGGAGGAGACGCGGCGCCGGCCGCCGAATCCACGACCGGGCAGCTTCAGAAACTCAGATCGTCCTTCGAGAGCAGAATCAGGCGGCCGGCTTGGGACTGCGCAGAGACGCGTCCGTGGGTGCCCATCGGTCCCACGCCCTTGCGGTCCACTTTCTGCAACTCTTTGCCGTCCTTCAGGCCCAGGAGGCGGATCGCGAAATCCTGGTTGTCTTGCGAGAGGATAACGGCCTGGCCGTCCGGCAGGATGGATTCGACGTCGATCTGCGGCTTGCCTTGGTAGTCCTTGTACTCGAGTTTGTAGCCGCGCTTCCCTGTTGCCGCTTCGACACTGGCGAAGTGGAAACCCTGTCCGGCGTGCGGAATAATTCCGTAGGCGATCCCGTTCTGAAAACGGATGGAGTGCATCGGCGCCGGCGCGTTTCCGTCCTTAGGATTGGAGTTCCAGAGAATTTTCCCGCTGTGAGCGTCGAGCATGTACAGGGCGGGCATGTCGTAATTCTTCTTGAGCACCGCCAGGAAATCTCCGGATAGGTAGAAGCGTAGGGGCGGTTCCTGGGTCTGATCGTTCTCGTCGATGGGTCGCTTCCACAGCACGCGCAGATTCTTCACATCGATGCAGATGTAGTACCACGTATCCGTAACGACAATGCGGTCACCGTCGATGGCGCCGGGGACTTCCTCGGGACCGTTCTCGATCAACGGATGCCCATTGAAAAGGGTAAGGTCGGGCAGCGCCAGACTGCCGATCAGTTTCCCGGTGCCCCGGTAGCGGACGGTGACGTTGAAGGGAAGCTTGCGCACGGAGATGAGCCGGTCGTCCACGAAATAGGCGGGAAGGTACTGGTCGCCTGCCTCCTGCTCCTGCCAGAGGACCTCGCCCAGTTCCAGCGTGGTCTCGACATCCAGTGCGATGCTCTCGGCCTGCCCGCAGAGCACGAAGATGCGCCCGCTGCCGGCGGCCGATTTGATCTCGAACCCGCTGGGCGAGCGGAAGCGCCAGCGTTGCTTACCGTCCTTGACGTCGAAGCAGAAGACATCGTAGAGCCCATGGACGACGACGCGGTCCTTATGCACGTACGCTTTGAAGAAGCCCCACTCGTCGCCCACGTACTTTACCTGATTGCCGAGAAACCGCAGGTTGGGAGTATCCCAGAGCTTCTTTCCCGCCGTCAGGTCGAAGCAAGAAAGAATGAACTTATTGTCGGTCTTTTGGCGCCTGCGTCCGCCAACGAACATCAGATGAGGATGTTCCTTTCGCGGATCGCTTCGCGCGAGGGTCAGCCATGCGGTGCCTTCGGCGTCTTCCAAATTGAGCGTGTTTGCCTGGTACGGCGTCGCGATCGGCAAAGGCTTGGCCGCACCCGCATCGGCCGTGACAGCGGCCTTGAACGGCTCGGGAATCGTCAGCCCACAGAGGCGCGCGGCGTCGGCGAGTTCCCAGATCCTCCGGCGACTTTCCTCGCCCTCCATCTTAGGCGTTTCGGTGAAGAGCCGGTCCAGGCATTGCTGGGCCGCGCGAGTACCCGGGTACTCGCGGAGCAGCACGAGTTGTTCGTCGAGCGACTTATCCTTCAAAACCTCCGTGGCGGCCTTCTCGGCCTCTTCCGCGAAGCGCCCGCCACTGCGCTGAAACATCAACAGCCGCTGGACGGCAAGATCGCCGGAGCGGACGGTCATCGTTTTGGGCAGGGGCGAGGCGGCGCTGGCGTACAACGGCAAGCCCTTGCCCATGCGGGCCAGCCCGCCTTTCATTTCGGAAGCGTAAAGCGCCGCGGGTACGCGGGTCTCGGCCTGTGCGAGCATCGCTTCTCCGGTCTTGAAGGTTTCCTCGCGCTTGAGCGCATTCAGCGGGGAGACCGGGTACTCGTATTGCCCGTAGACGGTCACGAGGTTGCGCAGGCACCGCGCGGCATCGGCGAGATTGCCCTGCCGCTCGTAAGCTTCGGCGAGAATGAAGATCGTCTCGATCTCCTCAGCCAGGGTGCCGGCCGTCTGGGACATACCCAAGGCGCGCTGGAGTTCCTGCGGCGGCTGCGCGCGGAAGATGTTCCGCTGCACGAGCCGGCGGTGGATCTGATAAAGCTGCTGATCCAAAAGCGCGCGGAAGTCCAGATCGTTGGGCGAAGCCTTGGCCAGGCATTCTTCCAGGAGCCCCGCGGCTTCCTCGTCGAGGCCGTCCGCGATGGCCAGTTCGGCGCGGGCGAATAGCGCGTCCGGTCCCTCGGCCTTGGCCGTCGCGGCCTTCACCGCGTCTCTGTCGAAGACCATCATCACGTCGCGCGGCGTCACACGCAGTTCGAACGGAACGCCGAAGCGCGTAAACGTCATCCGTGCGAACGGAAGAAACGGGCCGTGCTCGTTGACGGGCACCGAGTCCGCCACGGTCTTCTTGTACTGTTCGATGAGGTTCAACGTCGCCTTGTCCTTCTGTGGAATCTTTTCGTGCTCTTCGAGTTCCTTAGGCGCCCTATTGCTGATGATGTCATCGACTTCCGCCAGTAACTGACCCGTGTAGTAACGGCGTTGATGGACGACTTTCTTGTCTTTCAGCGAGATGCCGGCGAGGTGATACACTTGGCATCCCTTACGCCACCACGGACTGCAATCGGTCCAGGTGGGTAAAAAGAGCATATCATCGTCGGAGAGGAAAGGGCGCGCGGCGGTCTCGAACCAGCGGCTGTTAATGCTCATTCCAACCGATTTCTGGTAGGCGTACTGCGCCATCACCGGTTGCTGATCCTGCAGGATGGGATCGAACTCGCAACGCCAGGTAGTCTTGCCCGTCGCTGGATCGAGCAGGTAGATCGGCGCGCCCTGCTTTCCCGAAGATCCCGAGAGCGGCCCGTTGCGGCCGTTGGTGCTCAAAACGAGTTCGCCCGCGGAAGTCGTCCCGAGCAGATGGCAAAAGCCCGGTTCGGGCTTGGTGCGCGCCCACTCCACTTTGCCGGTGCGCCGGTCGAGGCAGAGCATGAAGACGGTGTCGATGGGGAGAATGAAAACGCGCTCGCCTATGAGCAACGGACGCTGGCTATTCCAGAACATGGGATCGTGCGGGCGCACGTAGGCTTCGCCGCCGTGAAGAATACTCAAGTTTCCGAACTGCCGGACGGCGTCGTGTACGCCGGGGTAGTACGGATAGCGAACGAGCCACTTGATCTGTCCCGAAGCGGCGTCCACGGCCGCGAGTGCGCCGGCGTTGGTGTTGTAGTAGACGGTTCCTTCGCTGTGGTGCGGCGGGGCAAAGAAGCTGCGGATCTTGTTGCGTCGCTGCTGCACAAGCCCGGCGCTGAATTTGGGCGGTTTAAGCCGGCAGAGTTCGGTGCGCCACTTGACGCGTCCGGTGGTGCTCTCGAACGCGATCATCCCGTACTCGGTATCGACATGCGTGTCGCCTTCGATGTTGTCCAGCGCGTAACCGGCGAAGACGGTGCGGTCGCCGCCCGCGGGCGCGCATTCGAATCGCATGCGCGCTTCTTCTTCGTTTGAAGCCGACATCGGGCCGAAGGTCCAGCGTACCTGTCCGGTGATCTCGTCCAACGCCGCCAGCGATGGGCCGACCTTATATAGCGGCGTGAAGACGAGCCCGTCCTGCACCAGCACGTCTTCCATCGGGTACTGCCGCTCAAACCAGTTCTGCCAGACCACACGCCCGCCAAGATCGCACAGCCAGCGCTTGGCACCGTTGAGCAGCGACCTGCAATAGATCATGTTCTTGTGACGGTAGATCACGCTGTGCTCGGTCACGACGGGCTGCGTGTAGACGAATTGGTCGCGGCGCGAGTCGGCTAGTTCTTCCCGCCAGGAGGGCTGCTGCAAAGCGAGCGGATCGAGCGTGGGCATCCCACGCGCGTAATCGTCGGTGGCAAGGCTGCCGGAACTGGCCCTCTGCACGAACGCCCCCGCGGAAAGCGGCTGAGCATTGCTCGTCAGGTCGCTCAAGGCCTTCAACTCCCCGGCGCTCAGCTCGCTCTTCGCCGTGGCCTTGCCCGGAGTTCCCGGCTTGTCGCCAAGCATCTTCCGGCAGTAACCGATTTTGAGCTGAAGGTCGGGCGTCAGGCAGTCGGAGTCCTTGAAGGACGACGTCAGGAGCGAGTACAGTTCCAGAGCTTCGAGGAAGTTGCCCGCGTCTAGCGCTGCGTTGCCCAATTCGAGGAGCGCGTTGTCGCCATAGGAGGTGGCGAGCATGCTTTCCACGATCTCGGCCATTCCGCTCATGGAGTTGCGGCGCTTGGCCTGTTCGTACGCTTCCTTGGCCCGCGCGTCGTACAAGGTGCGGTAATAGGCGAGATCGCCGGCGGGAAAATCCAGGAGCCGGCGCTGGCAGTACCTGCGAATGGGAACGAAGACCCCCTGCTCCGAGACGCGGTACATCACTTCGGGAAACTTGTCGATGACCATCTGGTAGAGCTTCAGGGCGTCGCGGTGCTTGCCTTCTTTCTCCTTGCGCAACGCCTCCGTGACCAGCGCGTTCGCGCGGTCGGCTTCCACCACTTCGTTAAGCGTGAAAAAGTGCTTCTCGGAGGAGAGTTTCATCTCCTCTTCGTCCTTGTACCATCCGCCGAACCCGTCGTTGCGATGCCCGCCGGACTTGGGCAGGAAGGTCTGGAAAGCGGCGACGTATCCTTTGTAGAGGTCGCGATAGGGATCCGGCAGTTCGCCTTCGGCGGACGGCGGATCCTTGGCTTCCTCCTTGGGTTTCGGCGGCTTGGGCGCTTCGCCGGCATGCAGCGCCCAAGCACTCACCCCAAACAGCAGGGCCATGATGACGCTCCAGGCGGCCGTATTCGTGCAGCGGCGCATCAGCGGACCTTTCTCCGGGCAAGGCGCAGGGACAGCAGGGAGGACAGCACTTCGTCCAGCCGCGCGTCGGTGCCCAGTTCTTCGAGGTTGAACCCAAACCGCATGCAAAACGACCGAACCGCGGCCAGATGATTCTTCCGTGCGCGCAGGTAGGAATTGCGCAGATCCCGGGGATCGCAGAGCAACCGCCCCTCTCCCTCGGTGCCCAGAAAAATGGTCTGGCCGGTGAACGGGAAATCGCGCTCGGCCGGATCTTCGACATGCAGCAACAGCACGTCCTGTTCGGCGAAACTGAGTTGTCCCAACCCCAGCCCAAGGCGTTCGGGGTTGTCCACGAAGTCGCTGAGCACCACCACCATGCCACGGGACTTCAGTTGCGGAGCCAGATTGAGAATCGCGGTGCCTACGTCGGTCTTTCCGGTACCGGGCGATACTTTGCCGAGCAAGTCGAGAATCTGCCGGTAATGCATGCCGGAACTTCGCGACGGCAGATGAGTGCGGATCTTTTCGTCGAACACGGCGAGCCCAAAGGTGTCCTTCTGCTGCATGAGCAGGTAGGACAAGGTCGCCAGTACCGTCGCGGCGTATTCGAACTTCGTGAGTGCCGCGCCTTCGCTCTTGAAGAACATGGAGGGGCTAGCATCCAGCATGAAGAAGACCGGCATGCTGGTTTCGACTTCGTACTGCTTGACGTAAAAGCGGTCGGTCTTGGCGAATACCTTCCAGTCGAGGTGCTTGGTATCGTCGCCCGTGACATACTGGCGATGCTGGGCGAATTCGGTGCTGATGCCGCGCATCTTCGACTTGTGCATGCCAACCATGAGGCTCTCGACGAGGCGCAGACTGCGCAGCTCGAGGCCCTTGACTCGTCCGATGACGTCCGGATCGAAGTAATCGCTCATGATCAAGCCACCATCTGAATGAGCTGGTCCACGATCTGTTCGCGCGTGACGCCTTCGGCTTCCGCGGCGAAGTTGGGCAGGATGCGGTGACCGATCACGGCTTGGGCGACTTCGCGGACGTCCTCGAGCTTCGCTTCGTTACGTCCGGCAAGGACCGCGGAGGCCTTGGCGCCCAAGACCAGGTTCTGGCAGGCGCGCGGAGAGGCGCCCCAAGTAAGCCACTTCTTGATGAAGTCAGGCGCCTCCTTCTCGCCGGCACGCGTGGCGCGAACGAGCTTCAGGACGTAGCGTTTTACCTGCTCTGTAATCCTCACCTTCCGCACGAGTTGCTGGAGGTCGAGAATTTCTTCCTTGCTCAGCACCGGGTCCACCTGCGGCTTATAGCCGGTGGTGGTCATATCGAGGATCTGCATCTCTTCGTCTTCGGTCGGATAGCCGACGTTGATCTGGAACATGAAACGGTCGAGCTGCGCTTCGGGAAGCGGGTAGGTACCTTCCTGCTCCACCGGATTTTGGGTGGCAAGCACGAAGAACGGTTCGTCGAGCTTGCGCCGCACGCCGCCAACGGTGACTTGGCGCTCCTGCATGGACTCGAGCAACGAGGCCTGCGTCTTAGGCGGAGTGCGGTTGATTTCGTCGGCCAGCAGGATGTTGGTGAAAATGGGACCGGACAGGAAGCGGAACTGCCGCTCGCCGGTCGCCTTGTCTTCCTGGATCACCTCGGTGCCCGTGATGTCCGAAGGCATCAGGTCCGGCGTGAACTGGACGCGCTTGAAATCGAGCGAGAGACAACTAGCCAGCGTACGGACCAACAACGTCTTGCCCAGACCCGGGACGCCCATCAGCAGGCAATGCCCCTGCGAGAAGAGTCCAAGCATGGTCAGGCGTACGACTTGGTCTTGTCCGACGACGGCCTTTCTTAACTGGTCCATGATGCGATCGTGCGCGGCTTTCAGATTGCTGATCTTGGACAAATCGTCCGAGGTCCATTCGTCGCCCTCGGAGACGCGCCCGCGCAGCACCGCGGGTTGTCCGCTAGGCGGCGAGGCGTGGGCGGTCTCGACCGCCGTTTCGTCGGCGTGTTCGTCCGGCTTGCCCTCCGCCGGGACGGGAATCAGAATGTCGCACTTTTTACAGCGGATGCTCTTGCCGGCCGAACTTTCGGCGGCTTTGTAGGCGGTACCGCACTTGGAACAGGTCACTCGAATCATGGTCTTCTCCTCGGTCTTTCGATTTAGGCTTCGATGCTCTTAATCAACTCGCGCGTCCAGGACGAAACTTCCGGCAACGCGCGCCGCCGGGCATGTTGAAGGATGCGCTCCACAATGAAGCGCGCGTCCCGTCCTTGGGCTTGCGCCCGGAAATCCACCATCAATCGGTGCGTCAACACCGAAGGCGCGATCTCGATTACGTCCGACTTGGAGACGTGGGTGCGGCCCCGCGCGAGCGCCAGGACTTTGGCCCCCATCAGAATGGCCTGTGCCGCGCGGGGACTGGCTCCCAACCGGATGTCCGTGGACCCGTCGCCGCCGCTATCCGCGCCTGGCCGAGTCGCGCGGACGATGGCCAGTGCGAACTGCTTCACGGACGGAACAACCGGCACTTCGCGCGCCAGGTTCTGCATGGCCACCACGGCTTCGGGGTCCGCAACTTTTTGGGTCTGGATGCGCCGCGTGCCGGTCGTCACGTCCAGCATGCGGCCCTCGGCTTCCTCGTCGGGATAGAACTGCTCGATGCAGAGCATAAAGCGGTCGGCTTGGGCTTCGCCCAGCGGCCATACGCCTTCGCTTTCGACCGTGTTCTGCGTGGCCACCAGCACGAACGGCTTGGGCAGCCGATAGGTCTGCCCGCCCGTGGTGATCTGACGCTCTTGCATAAGTTCCAGCAGCGCCGACTGCGTGCGCGCGGGGCTGCGGTTGATCTCGTCGGCCAGGACAAGGTTGGCGAAGACCGGCCCTTTGAAGAAATGGAAACGCCGCTCGCCTTCGCGGTTTCGTTCCAATACTTCCGCGCCCACGATATCGGTGGGCAGCAGGTCGGGCGTGAATTGGATACGCCGGTACTCCAGTCCCAACGCTTCGCCAAGCGTTTTGACCAGCAGCGTCCGTCCGAGACCGGGCATGCCCGTCAGGAGCACATGCCCGCCGCCGAAGACGGCCACCAGGAGGTGTTCGACGGCGCGCTCCTGCCCGATCACGACCCGGGCCAGTTCGGCATGGACATTCGCGAAGAGTGTCTGAAACTCCGCGGGTTCCATGGTGCGGCCTCCTTCTTTCGCAGCCGTCGCGTTTGCCATCGCGTGCCTACTCCTTGGCGCCGATCTTCTCGAACTCGGCCTTCACCTTCTTATCCGTAGGCTTTTCCTGCCATTCGTTGTAATTGAGTTCTTTGCCTTCGAAGAGCTTGTCGAATAGCGGTCGAGAAGGCGCGAACGCAATCTCGCTTCCCGGCGACCACCGCATGAAGGGAGAACCGTACGCGTGGAAAACCGGAAGGGTGTCGTTGCTCGCGCCACCGCCAACTTGATCGGCGATCTCGGCATCGCCGAAGTTCAGGCGCGCGAGACTCAGCATGACTTCTTCGTTGTTCATGAAGCTGTCGCCGTACTTGCCCAAGTGTTTGTCGTTGAACCAGAGCAAATCGATCTCGCGGGGCTTGGCTTGGCGGTTCCGCAGGTACAGCCCGGAGTGGGTGATGTGAGTGTAGGGTTCGAAGGTCAGGCGGAGTTCGAATCCGTCGAGCATGTCCCGGATGGCCGGGATCAGTTCACGATAGACCTGCTGCTCGACCGGTGCGGGCCCGGGCGGGAGCGGCTTATCCTTTTCGGGCGCGGGCAAACCCTTGGGCGCCTTCTGATAAGCGATGGAGACGGACATCTGGCCCGCTTTGGCGCCTTGGTAGGGTCGGCTCTTGTATACGGGTTCCAGCTTGAAGCGGATGACGTTGTTCTCGGCGTAGTCCAGATAGGCGAGATAGGGCGAGGCGTACTGAAAATTGTTCAAGTCTGGGATCTTATAGATGGAGACTGCTTCCTTGCCGCCGCGCACCGCCTTGACTTCGTGACTTGCCAGCTGGCAACCCTCGCCGAACTGCTTCGCGCGCAGCTCGGCCTGAGGCTTTTCCAACAGCGCGTTCATATCGGCGACCGGGCTGCCTTCGAGCTTCATATCGAGGAGGCGATGAGAGAAGCGGACGCGCTCCACGATCGTGGCGCTGCCGTCCCTCTCAAGCTTCACGCGCGTTTCGATCTGCATGCAGCCCGCGAGCGCGCAAAGCGCCAGCGCCATGCTCGATATGCGCAGAATCATCGGTCTC
The DNA here is from genome assembly GCA_045863855.1 of Planctomycetota bacterium. GTDB lineage: Bacteria > Planctomycetota > SZUA-567 > H5-PLA8 > H5-PLA8 > H5-PLA8. The sequence goes on from BTVV01000025.1 coordinate 45,495, forward strand.
TTCCGCATCGAAATCTCCTACCGCACTACGCGGGCCGCGCCCCAGATGGCGGCGTCGCCCAAGTCCAGATCACCTGCGTCGGTCGCTTTCAAATCCAATCGCTTCACGCCTTCGACGGAGACCGAGATCGCCAACGCTTCATCGCCGCCACGGACCACCGGACTCTTAAAGAGTTCCTTGCCGTCGCCCATCACCTGAAAGACGACGCTGCCGCGCCGGCCCATGCGGGAGGCAATGCCTACTTCGCAATGGAAGGTCTTGAACCGTCCGTTCAGGCCGAATGCCAACTCGGAATTCGCATGCACGCCCAGTCCCCAAGGGAAGCGCCGGCCTGCGATGGACAGGTCGAAACCCTGCACGTCCACGTCTCGGCGGTACGGCTGGACGGGCGTAAGGCGCGTCCGTTCCTCAACGGCTTGGGGATCCAGTTGCGAAAGATACTGCACGCGTCCGCCGATGGTCTGAACCAGCACGATCTCGTCCAGCCTGGCAGCCAGGAGCGCTTCGCGATTCCAGTCCGGCCGCAGATACCAGCGGCCCATGTGAATGCGTTCGAGGAGTCCGTCCACCACGCTGCCGTCGCGGCCTGTGACGCGCACGCGAACCTCGTCCTTCAACACCTCCACCGACTTACGCGCCGCGTCGGCCAAGCGCACCCCCGACAAGTAGAGGAGCTGAATGGGCTTTTCGATCGCCGACTCCTCGTAATCGAGGAATATCTGGGCGCGTTCGAACCGGCTGATCACGCAGGGATACAGGGTGCCGCGGCGGTCGAGCACCAAGTCGATGCTGGCGCTGGCGCTGCCGCGTTCGCCGTCCACGAGTTCTTCGGATTTGCGTCCGACGAATCCCATAACCGGCAGCGCGACGAATCCCTTCAGGCAACCCGCATCGAAGCGGACGGTCCCCGCAAGCGCCGACTCGACCACCACCAGATCGCTTTCGTTCCCTACGATTCGCCCGCGCAGCTTGCCGCCCTGCACGAAGCGGAACTCCTGCACGCCGCTTTGCAGCATCAGGTTCGGCCGGCCCATGAAACGGATCGCGACTACTTCCTCCAAGGGCACGGATTTTCGCTCGCCGGAATGAAGCTGAATCACGAGCTTTTCGGCTTCAATGCCCTGAACAAGCCCGTACAGCCGGGTATTGTCGTGGAGCCAGATTTCTTCCGCGCTGCCACGTTCGGATAAGGCAAGCAGCAGACAGACGATCGCGAGGCCGACGATTAGAGGTCTCATGGCGCCGTCACCCCCTGTTCGGCGAACGAGGAGTAGTACTCGATCAGCAGTTCTTTGTGCTCTTTCGGCAGTTCGCCCATGAGAATCTCGATCATCTTTTCTTTGATTGCGGGCGGCAGATTCGGATTGGCCTTGACCTTTTCGGCCAGCGTTTCGGGGCTGCGCGACTTCTCGAAGTCCTCCTGCGTGACCGGCTGTTCGGGCGCGGCCGGCGCGGCTTCTTCCGGAGGCTTGACGCGTGCTTCGAACTGATCGCGCAACGCTTGAAGCGCGTTGGCAAGCGCCTTGCGGTCTTCTTCCATGGAGACAGCCAACTCCGCATCCTTGCCTCCGGCGGCAAGCGCCTCGGCATTCGTGTCGAGTTTCAGATCCTTTACGCCATCGAGGCTGGCCTCCTTGACGGGGGCCGCCGCCTCGGGCGTCAACCCGGAGGCTTTTCCAGTCGCTTCTTTCAGAAGCACCGCCGCCCGCTTGGCGCGGCTCGCCCCTCGAGCGCGGTTATCTTGCTCGAACTTGCCTATCGCGTCCGTGGGCGAGAGGTGCTTTTCGAAGCGTTTGGCTTGCCGCACGGCTTCGGAGTGATGCAGCAGGGATTCCTGGAGGTTTCCGGTCATTTCTGCGGCGATATCGAGATCCGAACCGCGCAGCAGAAACTGGCGCTGAAACGAGTCCATCCCGTTCTGGCGCTTATTCTCGGCCACGGCGTCCTCCACACCGCGGCGGAAGGCAACGAACTGAAGCAGATCGTTCAGCGCCGCCACCGTGTCGGCCTGCAGGTGCTGGACGTGCTCGCCCCAATGCCGGCCCGTGATGAGTTGCCGCGACTGCTCCATGCCCGCTTTCAGATCGTTCAGAACCAACTCCACCGCCGCGGCTTTGCCCTTTCGAGCCTCCTCGATCGCCGCATCCAGCATCGAAAGGCCGGCGTCCTGCCGCGCGCGCAGCAAGTCGGTGCGCAATTTAAGGAAGCGGGGCATCGCTGACTTGGCGTCCTTGGAGGACAGATAGCGCGCGCGCGAAAGCACGTCTTCCTGCCGCTCCAGAGCCTGCGAGAGTGCCGTGGAGAGCGGATCGCTGCCGGTAGGCAGCGTCTTCAGGAGGTCTTCTTCGTTGAGCGGCTCATCTTCCGTGGAAGCCGATTCGGGATTCTGATCTTCCTGCTTCGGATCCTTTTCCGCGACTTGGGCGTCTTCGAACTTAGGGTCCTCGTTCACGGCCAGGTCCGCGCGGAGCGGTTCTTCCGGATCGGGCTTCTGCCCGGCCAACACCAGTCCGCCCTTTACGGCGCGGAGCACCTGGCTTGCGAGCTTCTGCTTCGCCACAATCGCACTGGGCTGGTTATCCTCGATCCGCTTCGCAGCGTCCTTGAGACTGTCGTTCACGCGCGCGGATCGCAGGCCGGTGAAGGCCGCTTCCAGCGGGGCGCGCACGTTATCGCGCTTCTGCACCTTCGCCTTGAACATCTGTTGAGAGAGCTGCAACTCGAGCTGCGTTTCCGCATCGAAGTTCGCCTGCTGCTGCTTGCCCAGTGTGACCAGTTTGTCCTGTTCATCCGACTGGAGATCCTCGAACTCCTTGCCGATCGTTTTCGGCGCAAGCGTCTCGGTGAGCGCCGTGATTTCCTCCTGGCGGTCCAGAATGGTGGAGGTCTGGATCGTGGCCGTTTGAAGATCGCGCCAGTCGAAGACCTTGCGGACGAGCCGATCGAGCATCAGGACCGCGAGCTTCTGAGGGCCTGCGGCCTCGCCCAGCGCTTTGGCTCGCAGATCTTTCTGCTTGCTTTCCGCAGCGTCGGCCTGCGTCTTGGGCCGGGCGCCGCGGAGGCTCGAGGCGATGGGATCATGGGCTTCGGCTATAATCTTCTGCAACAGCGCGTTGACCTGCGAGACGCGCGCGGCCATGAACTCCTGCTCCATATGGTTGTTCTCGTATTGCTTCGTTAGCGTACGCAGGTGTCCTTCCATGGCTTTGGCGGCGCGGATCGCGGCGTCTTGTTTCTCGTGCATGCCCGACCATGCTGCGTCGTCCTCCTTGCCGGTCCCCGACTTCAGCCACTGCTGCCCCTGTTTCCACGCATCCAACTGGTTGCGCCAGGCAATCAGCCCTTCGGCCATGATGCCCTTCGCGCCTTCGAACGCTTCAAGATGGAAATCGGTGGGTTTGAGCAGCTTGACCTGGAAACGCGTGGTCTCCGCCTTCCCGCGCCCAGTAGGGTTGATGTCCTGGATGCGGACGAAGTAGTGAAGCGTGCCCGACTCGGGCAGCGCCTCCATTTTGCGCAAGTCCCAGAAGAAGCGCGCTTCGCTGGTCCGCCCCTGCTGGACGATGGGGCCGGTAATGTGGTCGGTCAAGGGTTTAGGCTCGCCGTTATCCAGCGCGTAGAGGAATTCAACGCTCTGTAAGCCGAAATCGTCCTTCGCACGGAAGGCGACTTCGAAACCCACCGTCTTCGTGCCGGCCAGATCTTCCCCAGGCGCCAGCATCTCGACTTCCGGTGGATGGTCCGGGATGACACGAATCTCGTAGCGTTCGGGTTTCGGTTCGCGGTAGCCGTGCGGATCGTATAGTTCGATGGCGTAGCCGGTATCGCCGTCCTTGAGCATCACTTCGTGCTGATAGGCATTCTCGCCGGCTTTGATCATTTCTTCGGCCGGTTTGCCTTCGGGTACGAAGAGCGCCTTCTGAAGCGGGATGGACACCTCAAAGACCAGTTTGACTTTCGTCCCTTCCAGACCGGTCAGCTGTCCGCCCTCCACGGCTTTGTCGGGCAGGCCGGCGTAGGTCGGGTAGCTGAAATTCGCCGTGATCTTGGTGACGTAGGGACGTTCGACGACTCCAATGTGGTAGCGGTCGGTGACGTAGTCGCCGCCGGAGATCCACAATTCCAGCGGCTCGCGGACTTCGGGGAAGGTGTAGCTGAATCGGCCGTCCTCGCCGACGGAAATCTTCTCCTTGATCGTGAAGCCTGTGGAGGCGCTGGTATAGGCGAGGGTGACCTGGGGCGGAATCTCGCCGGTCACTTCGGCCTTGACCGTGAACGCTTCCATCTGCGGCACCTGCGTGCCTTCCTCCGGCAGGTCCTGCACCGCGATGGTGGTGCGATGGGGCCAGCGCTGTTTGGAAAGCGGATTGAAGAATCGTGTCACGCCGATGGAGAAATAGTCCCCCGAGACCACCGCGCCGAGGCCGAAGAGTCCCGCGACGACGACTGCCGCACCCACCCAGCGCATTACACGCCCGCGAACGAAGACCGCCGCCAGCTTTGTCTGCGCCGGCAAGTCGGAAAGTTCGCGTAGCGCGGCCTCGGCCAGCGCCTTGCCCTGAGGCCGGTCGGTTTCTTGGATGCCTTTGCGCTCGGTCAGTTCCAGCAATTCGAGCAGCATGCCCGCGCCGCCGGGGGCCACGGCATCGAGGTAGTTCAGCACTTCGCGGTCCGACCACTTCTTGCGCAGCGGAAGGAGCAAAGTCCACCACGCGGTTACGGCCAGCGCCGCCACCCAACCGATCAGCACCAGCGCGCGGTAAAGCGGTTCCAGGTGCACCCACCAGTCCACGGCCATGGCCAGCGGCAGGAGTACGAAACCCAGCACCGCCATGCGGGCCAGCCCGGCCTGCATCAGCAGTCCGCGCAGTGCGGTGCGGAACGAGCCGCAGATTCTGGTCAGTTCGCGGGTGTCCATGAAACCCTGCGCCTCTCCCTTACCGTTCGTAAATGGGCATATAGCCCATCGGGGCCTGCAGGACGATCGCCGCCATCGCCGTCGCGTACACGCTGTTTCCGAAATCGTCGGTAAACTCGCCGTCGGGCTTCTGGAGCGCGGCCAGCACCTTGACCGCCTTCGGATAAAACGGGAGCCAATATTTGTCGCCGACCGAGTACATGGCAAGGCTTGCGTAGAAGCACTGGTAGACGAAGTACTCGCGCTGGCGCAGATCGTCGATCGTGTAGCGCCGGTAGTCGTAATCGATACGGTCGCGCGCGGCGGGAATCAGGTCGTGGTCCAACGCGCCGTTCCCCGCCATGGCGATGATCCCGATGCCGCCCAGACTGGGGCCGGCGTGGAGCCCAAATTGCCGGTAGCGGAAGGTGCCGTCGGGGCGCGAACAGGTTTCCACGTACTTCACGCCCTTAGCGATGGCTTCGGCGGAGACCGAGAAGCCACTCTTCTTGGCCATACGCAGCACCCAGATCACGTTGGCCGTCACCGACAGGTCGCTGGAGCCTTCGCGCGTGAAGCCATAGCGCCAGCCGCCATCTAGGTGCTGCGCCTTGCCGATGGCCTGAATCGCCTTCGCCACGGCGTCGCGAGTCTCCGGCCGCCAAGGCATGTCACCTTGAGCCAACAGCAGCGCCAGCGTAGAGAACGCGTGCTCGTACATGGGGCCGTACGGGTTGCTGCCTTTGCCCGCGATCACACCGCTCGATTGAACGTTCTTAAGCAGAAATTCCATGCCACGGTCGATGTGCTTGCCGAAGCGGCCGACGCGCGGCTGGCTTCCTTCGGCCATCATCGCCAGACAAGCCAGCGAGGCGACGCCGGTGTTGGACGGATATTGCTTATCCGACCAGCCGCCATCGGCGTCCTGCGTGCGCGCCAGGAAGGCCAGCGCCTTCTCGGTCATCGCGGCGACCTCGGGCGTCAGCATCTCCTTGGCTTTCTCGTTGCGGTCCAGCGGCCTGGGGAAGACGAGGAAGGCGGGATCCTTGCCGAAGCGCTGCGCACCCTTCTCGCGATCCCGCTTGGCCAGCAGAGCGTGCACTTCGTCTTCGGATTCGCCCGACGCGGCGCCCTCTTCGCCTGCCACAGCCGGAGCCGGCGCGGGCTCCGCCGGCGGAGCGGCTTCGCCCGCTGCGCAATTAAGCGCACACAGGCCCAGGAGCAACAGGGTTCGCCGCACGATAGCGCTCACAGGAGGCCCCACCATTTGCGCATGCTCCACTCGACGCAGACCAGGATCAGGAAAACGAGGAGGAACATTGTGCCGTCCCATAGCTCGACCTGAACCTCCTGGCTCAATATCTGGGGCTCGGTCGGGATCGCCGGCGGCAGGGCTTCGAGATCCTTGATGTTGCGGTAGTCGTAGTACACGCCACCGGTCTGTTCGGCGGCGGCTCGCAGCCCCTCCAGGTTCGCGCTGGTGTCGCGATCCTCCAGGGATTCCATGCGCACTTGGTAATTGTGCTTCACGTCGAAGAGCGGCTTGGCCTCGGAGTCTGCGTTGGGTGCGGCCTGCCGGCAACTCAACAGTATGCTTCCCGTCTCACGCGCACGCGTGTTGCCGCGATACAGCGGATGCCCTGGGCCTTCCGACTTCAGCTCGACCATCTGGCGGTCCTTCTGCTTGGATGACTCCACTGCCACGAAGACTTTCTGGTTTTCGAGCTGGCTGATCAGCGCCGGGTCGAGCATGCGCAGGGTGATCTTTACTTCCTCGCCAGGCGCATAGGTTCGCCGTTCGGTCTCGAGCATGACCTGCTGCTGCGCACCGGACAGCCGCGTTTGACCCAGATCGCGGATGGCCGAAAGCATCATTCGGTCGTAATCGAAGCTTTCCGAAGGGAAGCGCCAGCGCCAGAGCGAAGTGATGCCACAGAAGAGCACACCGCCTCGCCCGTAACGGTGCACGACCAACAAGGGTTGCCCGCCGCCTTCTTCGCGCGGACCGGCGCGCTGCAATAGCGTGACCGCCTTGCTCTTCACCGCCTGAACCGGATGATTCCAGTACAAGTCCGGGAAGCTCGCCCAAATCTGCTCGTCGCGAGCCGAATCGGTTGAAGCCAGCGTAATGCGGTGTCCCTTTCCTGCAGGCGTACGCTCTACCTTGAACGGCTTCTCCCAGATCCGGTCGTGGTCGATCACCGCGTTGCGATCCAACTCCACCGGGAGCAGTTGGCGCACCTTGGCCGCGTGGACCTGCACAAACTTCGCCAGACCGTGTGTATACCCGCCGGTCACGATCAGCCCGCCGCCATTGGTGATGAGCGCCTCGAGACCCGCGACCTGCGCGGCGTCCAACCCATTGGGGTCCACGTCGTTCAGGATCACCACGTCGAAGCGGTTCCATTCCTCGGTGGAAGCCGGAAGCTTCTCCAGGTTGGTGCGTCCTTGCTGAATGTAATCCACATCGGCCGATTGCAGGAAACAGGAGAGGTTGACGATCGGGTCGCGCAGGAGCGCCGGGACCATGTACAGGTATTCGCGGTTGGGTTCGCCGGAAACGAGCAGAACGCGCAGGTCGCGCTTGGAGACGGAGACGTGCACCGTCGCCTCGTTGTTCTCGACGTTCACTTCGTCGGGCTGCTTGGGCAGGCTGAGCTTGAACTCCCGCACGCCTTCCGTTTCCAGGAGCGCGCCGATGGCCACCATCGAAGTTCCGCGCTTCAGGCGCAGCGTTTTCTGCGAAACCTGTTTACCTTCTTCGGACATGGTCAACTTCACGGTGAGCGGATCGCTGATCTGGTTGGTGACCTTGACCCGGAAGGGCAGCACGTCGCCCAAACTTGCGTCGGCGTCCACAACCACCTCGTCGATTCGCAGGTCGCGCAGCGGAAACTCGCTGCCTAAGGCCACGCAGTGAAGCGGCACCTTCGCGGCGGCGGCCTCAGAGGCTGCCTGCTCGAGTTTGATCCCGCCGGTTTCGCGACCGTCGGTCAGCAGAACAAGTCCGGAGATCCGGTCGCTGGCCAGTTCGCGCATCGAATCGGCGATCGCGTCTCCAACGTTCGAGTACTCGCCCGCCGGCTTGAAGCCTTCGGGGAATAGGTCGGACCTTGAAAGCGGTGGAACATCTTCCGATTCGCGATGCGGGACTTCGCGAAGCAGGCGCAGGGAGTCGGAGAAAGTGTAAAGACGCACACGATGGGTCAGCGCCAGCCGCTCCTGCAGGCGGCACGCCAGTTCGGCGGCCGTGTGCGCGCGGGTGCGTTCCGCGGGCGGGCGGGCTTCCACAAGCGGGTTCTCGCGCGCATCCGGAAAATTCATGCTGGCCGAATCGTCCAGCAGCAGCGCCACGCTGGGCATACGCTCCTCGATGCGTACGACGGAAACTGCCGGCCGCGCCAGCGCGAGAACAACCATCAGCGCCGCGACGCCGCGCAAGCCCCACAGCAGCAGCAGCTGTCGGCCGCGCAGCCGGCGCGCCATACCGCTTTCGCGCCGCGCAAGCCAGAAGTAGAAGACGGTCAATACCGCGCCTAGTACCAGCAGGAGCACCATGGCCACGTCGCCGGTCAGGAGCATGGGCTTCATGCCGCATCCTCCGTGCGCCGCATCCCGTACCGCACCGCTAGAAAGGATTCCGAGCCCATCATCAGGGCCAGAATTACAAGCACCAGCGGAGCCAATTCGGTCACGGAATGAAGCTTGGCGACGAATTCCTCGATGGACTGCTCCGGGCTGAGCCAACTGTAGCCGGCCGAGCCGAACAGATCGCCGAATTCGTCTTCCTGCAGCCGGGCCAGATCGCCTTCTTCCGTGCGCGGATTGACCACGAACCGGCGACGCGCCAGGACTTCTTTGGGCACCTCGGTAAAGAAGTACTCCCCATCCAGGTTGGTGTTTTCGTACGCGATGTTCCAGGCTTCCTCTTCGCCCTCTTTCTTGCGCGGGGTCAGGCGCTCTTTCCCGCCATCGGGGCGCTTGAGCAAGAGGTGCTGCGCCGATACGTAAACCGCCGATTGGAAGCGGTCCCCGGCGTTGAGGTTTACCGAAGCGTCGGCGTCCCCGGCCAGGTGCTTGAGCATGCCTTGGGCAAGGATCGGAAACTCCGGCAATGCAGGGAGGATGGTCCACTCCGGCCCGGCCGTGTAGTTGGCAAGCACCACCTGGCCTCGTCCCCAGTCGCGCCGCACCAGCGCGGGCGTGCCGTCCGAGAGCGTCGCCACTACATCGGCCTCAGTGGGGCTCACGGTCACCGGAATGCACCCGGTCACCTTTGCATGGTCCTTGCCGGCGCTGCCTTGAAGCTCGGCCAAAGCCGGGTGCGTGGCGCCCGCGAAGACCAAGTGAGGTGCGGTCGCAAGCGACATCGGCGCATCGCCTACTTTGGCCGGGAGCAGACCGCGTCCCTCCTTATATAAGTGCTTGTTGTAGTCGTACGAGTTGGCGCGTGGGCCCAGGAAGAACCAAGCCGCGCCGCCGTCGGCGACGTAACGCTCCAGGCGTGCCGCGAATGCCGCGTCCACGGAACCGAGCGCCGCAAGCGCCAATGCACGATAGGGCTCAAGGTTCTCATACGCCAGTTGCGCGGGCGCGATCACCTTGACCGAGAAAGGCGAGACGCGGTCCAGCCCCGGCCGGCGCAAGGGATCGATCGCCTTGGCCAGAAAGTAGGTATCACTCCCGGCCGCACCGGCCTGCTCGTCCACCAGCAGTACTTTGATCTCTTCCGGAACTTGGCACAGGTAGAATCGGCGATTGTCTACCGGATGCTCGTCGCCCTCCAATTGCACTTCGACCAGATACTCGCCCGCCGACGCGAAGCGATGCTCGAAGTTCAACGTGCCGCCCTCTCCACCCGGCGCGAGTTCGCGTACGCCCTTTTTCTCTCCGTCCACCAGGAAGAGCACGCGCGCGGCGCGATCCTGAGGAACCTTGCCCGTGGAAGCCACTTGCACCGAAAAGTTCACCGGCCGGCCTGCCGAGATCAGTCGTTCGGCGGGGCGCAGTGAAGTGACGAGGTAGTTAAAGGTAGGAGTGCCGCCTACATCCACCATGAACAGCTCGCACCGCTCGCTCAACTCCCGCAGCCCGCGGCTCAGGCCTTCCGCTTTGCCGCCGGGCGGCTGCCAGGTGAACTTCTGAAAATCGGAGAACGCGTAAACTTCGGCCTTATCCCACTTGGACTGCTCCACGTAATCCTTGACCCACTGCAGCGCGTCGGCCATCGGCCCGGCACCCGACCCTGGGCGGAGTGCTTCGATGCGGCCGCCGGCGGTGTGCAGGTCCGTCTCCGCGTCCAGCACCGTCTCCGCGCGGTCGCCCATCGTCACGACACTGACCGTCGTCTCGGCCGGCAGCGCCCGAACCATCGCCGCAGCTTTTTTCTGCGCGATGCCGAAGGAGGTGGTGACCCCCACTCGCTGGTTCATGCTCGCCGTGGCATCCAGAAGCACGACCACGTGTCGCTCGGAGGCCGACCCCAGCAGGCCGTGCTGCAAGACCGGTCGCGCCACCCCGAGCACCAGCAGCGCCACCGCCAGCGTGCGCAGAATTAAAAGGATCCGGTCCTGCCGCTTGACCTGCTCCTGCTCCTTGTCCTGAAGAATGTAACGAAGCGTGGGGAGTTCGACCTGCCGCTTGCGCCGCCGAAAGAGCCATTCGATCAACCAAGGCAATCCGGCGGCCACAAGGGCCGCCAGCAGGAGAGGATGAGCAAAGAATGAATCGAGCATGCGCTCAGCGTCCGTGGTTGAGGTGCGTCATGCGGATGCATACACCGCATCTGGAATGCGCGTACAAAATTCGATATCGCGTATAGAGAATTTTTGTATTACGTCTATGTTTATGGTGTATTACGTACAATGAAGAAAGCGGAAGCACCCATTACGAACGCGTCTCGTATACCTAAACATAGGCAGGTATACGAGTTACTGCTTTCGCGCATCGGCAGTGGCGAATATCCGCCAGGAACCCGACTACCGCCCGAAACCGAACTTCCTTCCCAGTTGGGCGCCAGCTTACAAACCACACGCTGGGCTTTGCAGGAACTGGTGCGTAGCGGACTCTTGATCCGGCGGCGCGGGGACGGCACCTATGTGGCCGACCAGCGCGATCCGCCGCTGATCGATGGACGGTCCTTGCGCATGGGATTGCTGCTGCCGGTCGAGGCCTGCCACAAGAATCACTATTACTCCTTTTATGGGCAGGTTTGCCGGGGCATCCTGGCCGAGTGGGGCGCCGCCGAGGTCGCGCTCTCGTGGCATTCGCGCGGAAAGTCGGGCGCGACTCGGGCGGAAGTGCGCCAACCCCGACGCGGGTTGATGGTTGAGGTGCTGGGCGAGCCACGCGATACCGCCGAACGACACCCTCCCTTGGAAGACGTGCTGCGAGGGCGCTTTGACGGGTTCATTTCCGTGGGCGTCATCGAGGTACCCTTTCTGGAGAAGGTCATTGAGTTGGGCGTACCGACGGTGATCGTGGATTTCCCGAACGCGCCGTTTCACGCCAAGGCAGACCTCGTTTTCGCCGACGCGGTGGGCGGATACATCGGCGCCGTGCAAGCGCTGGTGGCCCAAGGCGCCAAGCACATCCATTACCTTGGACATCGCAAGTGGATGCCGAGCAAATCCGGGGAAAACGTCAAACGCTGGCGGAAAACCCGCTCCCAGACGCGGCTGGATCCGGACGGTTTGCTGCGCCTGAACGCCTACCGCCAAGGCCTCGACCTGGAAGGCATCGCACTGCGTGACGACTGGATTCATTTCGTACAGGTCAACGAACGCCAGTTCGACGATCTGGCCGATCGCCTGGCTGCCATGGACGAAGCCAATCGGCCCGATGCGCTCGTGAGCCAGGATGTCGGGTCCGCAAACCTGATGATCCAGAAATGCGCGGCGCGGGGCTTGACCTTGCTGGGCACCGGAGCGTGTTCCGGCCCGGTCACCGGCCCGGCGCTGCCGATCGTCTTAGACGGCGAAGAGATGGGCCGCGTCGGGGCCGACCTGCTGCTGGGCCGCTTGCAGCGTCCCCGGCGGCCTTTCCTGAGCGTGGGCGTCCGGATGACCTTCGGGCCGCCCCCGCTCGATTGAACGCAAACTAGCCGGAGGCATGGCCGTGATCGTACGGTTTCCGTTGCTGCCCCTGCTGGTCCTGTCGGGCGTGGTCTTGGCGGGTTCGCCCGAGGACGAGTGGAAGGTCAAGCGCGAGCAGGTTTTCGACTTCGAGACACCGCCGTCCCTGGAGCGCGACGGCGACCGGGTGACGATCACCTTCACCGCGCGAGGCTTTTGCGACGCCACGGTGGCCGTCGAAGGGCCGGACGGGCGGATCCTGCGCCACTTGGCCTGCGGCGTCCTGGGACCCAACGCACCAGAACCGTTCGCGAAAAACAGCCGCGTTCAGAAGCTGGTCTGGGACGGCAAGGACGAACGCGGAAGGTATGTGGAAGTCGCGGACCAGTGCCGCATACGCGTTTCGCTGGGGCTCAAAGCGCAGTTCGAACGCGCCCTGCTAAGTGAGCCCAAGCGCCGCATGGGCGCAGGGCTGGGCGTCGGCGTCAGTCCCAGCATCAACCTGCCCGTACCACTGCTGGCGGCCGGTCCGGAAGGCGTGCTGGTCTTCGAAGGCCACGGACTGGACCATCTGCGACTCTTCGATCACGACGGGAACTACCTGCGCACGATTTACCCGTTCCCAGCCGGCAAAACCGATCAGGTGCTGGGCGTGGGCCGGGCGGTCTTTCCCTCCGATGGCGCGGATCTGCCGTTCAAGAACGGTTTTTTGCGCGGAACGCTGCTGACGTCCGGCGCTTCGGGGCAGCGCAACAGCTATTACGGCTGCATGTTCGGAGCGGGCGCCACGGCGATGGCCGTCCAGGACCGCCGCATCGCGCTGACGCACTATCGCCTGAACCGTCTAGCCACGGACGGCACCTCCGGCGGCCTCCCGCTGACCGGCCCCGACGTGGGCAAGGACTACCGCGCGCACGGCTCCAACCGCGGCAAGAACGACATGAATCTCCAGGCCTTTCCCAACAGCGTGGCCTTCAGCCCCGACGGAAAGTATCTTTACCTCGCGGGATACCAGATTCGCGACGGCGTACCCGGGCGCAACTTGAACAAGGAATGCCTGCAAGGCGTCCTGCGCCTGGAGTACGGCTCCGACAAGCCGCCGGAGCTTTTCGCCGGCAACATGGACCCGGGAGTCAAGACCGGGACCGACAACAACAGCTTCAAGGATCCCGTTTCCGTCGCGGTGGATAAGGAAGGGCGCGTCTACATCGCCGACTTTGGGAACGACCGCATCCAGGTGTACGACACCTCGGCCAAGCATTTGAAGTCCATCAAGGCTTCCAAACCTGCGCGGATCTTCGTGCATCCCAAGACAGGCGAGTTGTACGTATTCTCCTGGCTCCTGATGACCGAAGCCGTCGCGGGCAAGGACAAACTCTCCGTAGCCAAACCCACGCTGGTGCGCATGGGTTCCTTCCAGAACCCCGAGGTGAAACAAAAGCTGGAGCTTCCGTTTAAGCCGACCGCGGGCTGGCAGCCCATGGATTTGTGGGGCGGCTTGGAGCACCAAGTCGCCGTGGATTTCTGGGCCGCGAAGCCGCGTATCTGGGTTTGCTCCAGTTCGATCGCATACTGGATGCCCGGCACGGGAGAACCCGGCGGCTCCTTGGGCGCGGACAAACAGGGCTCCGAACCTTGGGACCGAAAAAATGTTCAGATCTACGAAGAGAAAGACGGGAAGCTCGCGCAAGTAGCCGATTTCGGAGCGGATGTGCGCAAGACGCTCCCCCGGAGCGATCCGCCCTTCTTCTGGCGGCAGCGGCTCTACGTGAATCCGGCGACGGGAAAACTCTACATCGGCGAAGGCAACCGTACGCGCTGGTACAAGGCCTTTCATCAGTTGATCGAATTGGATCCCGCGGACGGCAGCAGCCGGATCGTCGAACTGCCTTTCAGCGCGGAGGACGCAGCCTTCGATCTCGAAGGATTTCTATATTTGCGCACGAACACCGCCGTCACGCGCTGGGAACTGTCCAGTATGCGTGAAGTGCCGTTCGACTACGGCGAAGAGAAGAAAGGCATCGGCTTCGCACCCGACGCGGGCGGCAAAAAGGGCGATGCGCAGGGGGCGCTGGCGCTTATGGCGCCGCCCTATGTCTCGCATTGGCACAACGGCGGGCTCTGGGTTTCGCCCAAGGGGCACGTCGTCGTGCCTTGCCTGATCAACAAGGAAGAGAGCCTGGATCCGGAATTTCTCGGCACGCCGGGCGATGTGGTGGCCAATCGCAATCAGGTACAGTCGGCTTCCTCGACGCCCCTGTACTGTCCCCCGCTCTTTCCCGGCCGCAAGCGCTGCGGCGAAGTTCACGTCTACGACCAGAAGGGCAAACTGCTTTACGAAGACGCGATTCCCGGTATTCGCAAGCTTTTCGCCATCGCCATGGATCGCGACGACAACCTCTATCTGCTTTCCCATGGTGCGCGCGTGCTTTCGGACGGCAAGACGTTCAATCCGCGCACCGCGACCTTGATGAAGGTCAAGCCCGGCGTTTCCCGCACGCTGAACGACCACCAAGGCGGCGGCAAGTATCCCAACCCGCCGATTCCGCTCAAGGACGAGGACAAGCCCAAGCGCCCCCATGACGTTCGAAACGGCCTCACCGGCGAATGGCTGGTCAACGGCGAATGGATGTACGGCGGTCTGATCTTTTCGGGCAAAGGCGACACGGATACCGGGGGTGGATGCTCGTGCTGGAACGGCCGCTTCACGCTGGATCTGTTCGGACGCTCGTTCGCGCCCGAGACGGATCACTACAGCATCGCGGTGCTGGACAGCAACGGGAACCTGCTGCTCCGCATCGGCCAGTACGGGAACCGCGACAGCGCCGGCCCGAAGAGCGCGCTACCGCTGGGCGGCGACGAAGTGGGACTCTTCCATGCCCAATACGTCGGCGTGGATACCGACCGGCGCCTGTTCGTGGCCGACGGAGGCAACGCGCGCCTGCTAAGCGTAAAGCTGGACTACCACCAAACCGCGATTCTGCCGTTGAAGCGCTGAAAGGGAGGCCTCAAACCGCTCGAATAGTTCGGTTTCATCGAGAAGATCGGTGTATGTAATTAAGATGCATTATTTGTCATAATTACGGAGCCATCTTCCAATGACCGAGAATCATTTCAATCCTGAAAAGTATCGAAGAATTAGAGGGGCACGCCCTGCGCGTCTGGCGATAGGCCTGGCGCTGCTGGCCGCATGTTCGCTGCGCTCCGCGGAGAACACCGCCGAATATCAAATTAAACGCCAGGAAGTATTCGAGTTCACCGAACCGCCCTCGCTCGCCATTCAAGGCGACCGAGTGGAGATTTCCTTCGCCTCCAAAGCGTACTGCGACGCCACCGTCGCGATTCTGGACCCGGAAGGACACATCGTCCGCCACCTTGCCAGCGGCGTGCTGGGACCCCGCGCCCCCGAACCCTTCCAGCAGAACGCGCTCAAGCAGACGCTCGTTTGGGACGGGAAAGACGATCAAGGCAAGTACCGCGACGACCGCGAGCGCCTCTCCGTGCGGGTCTCGCTGGGCCTGAAGCCGGCGTTCGAGAAGCCATTATTCTGGGAGCCGAAAAAGCGCATGGCCTCCAACCCGCCCATCCTGTGTTCGACCGAGCAGGGCGTGTACGTTTACGATGGGTTGTCGGTGGATTTCGTGCGCCAATTCGATCATCAGGGCGAGTATGTCCGCACGGTCTATCCATTCCCCGCCGACAAAATCGCATCCATCGAAGGCCTGCATTGGCACGAATATCCGCAGGACGGAAAGCGCCTTCCGGTGAAGGGCAACTTCCTGCAGAACACGATGCTGTCCAGCGGTGTCAACGCACTGGATGCCACCTATAAGGCACAAAAGCGACAATACGATTCGGTGGTGAGCAGCGGCAACGCGCATTTTGGAATGTACGCCTCGGGCGCCACGGCCATGGCCGTCCGGAAAGGCCGCCTCGCGCTCGCGTCCATGTCCGTCAATCGCTTCGGCTCTGACGGTTCCGGCGGAGGACTCAAGTTCCGCGGGCCCACGGTCTCCTTTCCCGCACAACTTCGCGCTATGCACGAACACAAGGGCGGCACCCATCAGATCGGACCGCGCAGCGCGGCACTCAGCCCCGACGGGCGCTGGCTGTATCTGTCCTGCTATTTTTGGAACCAGGCATGGAACCAGGACGGACTGCATGGCGTGCTCAAAGTCGACATGGAATCCGACGCCGAGCCCACGGTCTTCGCGGGCAGCTTCAAGCAAAACGATTCGGGCTCCGAGAACGGCCGCTTCCGCTACGCCACCGGTATCGCCTGCGATGCGCAAGGGCGCGTGTACGTCGGCGACTACATGAACCAGCGCATCCAAGTCTTTGCCCCCGACGGCAAGCACCTTAAGAGTATCCCCACCCCCTACCCCGTCGACCTGGCGATACACCACAAGACCGGCGAGATCTACGCGTTCTCCTGGCAGTTGGGCAATTACCAGCTCGTGGCGGAGTGCGATGCCGCTCAGAAGGCGCAAAAGACCCTGCGCATCCCGGCCTTGGCCACGCGACTGGGCCCGTTCGACGATCCCAAGCCTCGCGCCACCTTCGACCTCCCCTTCGAACAGTACAATCCGCAGGTGGGGTTCTACATGGGGGTTACGCGCTACGGCCTGCAGTTTCGCGTGGCGCTCGACTCCTACTCTGAGCCGGCGACGATCTGGATGGTGCCGGGACAGACCGACTCCGAAAACTTCGGCGTGCAGGGCTCGGGTTGGGCGAAAGGCGGTATCCGCCTTTTGCAGGAGAAGGACGGCAAGCTTGCGGTGATCAAGGACTTCGGCCAGGATGCGTTGAAGTCGGTCAAACGCCTGCGTCCTCCCGTGTACGGACGACAGCGCCTTTATGTGAATCCCAAGAGCGGCAAGCTCTACGTGGGCGAAGGACAGGAACCCGACGGCACCGGATGCGAAAAGGCATTTCTCGAACTGGTCGAGATCGATCCCGAATCCGGCGCGATCGAACTCGTGAACCTTCCTTTCGATGCCGAAGAGATGTGTTTCGATCTCGACGGCCACGGTTACCTGCGCGGGCGCGCGTCGGTCGGCCGGTTCAATGCCACAACTTGGCAGGAAGTGCCCTGGGACTATGGGGAAGAACTGGACGGCGTGCGTTTTTCGTCCGGCACGCGCGGCAAAGGCACGCGGCTCCTCTCGGGCCTGCCGGTCTTTCAGGGCATCAACTGGCACATGGGCGGGATGGGCTGTTCACCGCTAGGACATTTCGCCGTCTCCTGTTACACCGGGAAGGATGTCGAGGACCGCAAGGAGACCAAAGTCGCCAGCGGCGGCAAAGAGTACGCGCCCACGCTATATCCCGGACGCGTATTCGGCGGAAAGACCGCGTTGATTCACATCTGGGACCGCAAAGGCAAACTTCTGTGCGAAGACGCGGTGCCCGGACTGCCCGACCTTTACGGCTTGGAAATCGACCGACAGGGCAACCTGTACGTACTCTCTTCGGCCACGCGGCATCTGAACGGCACCCGCTATTTCAACGACATGACCGGCACCTTGATCAAGTTCAAACCCAAACAGGCCCGCGTGCTGAGCGACTCCGCGAAGGTGACACCCCTGGGTTCGAAGCCCGAGCGGGCGCCGGATTTCAGCTCCGCGATGCAGGGCGCGGGCTGGGTGGAAGGCGCGGAATGGATGTACGGTGGCGTAGGATACTGCGGCAAGAATCGCGGTGTCGGCTGCGCCTGCTGGAGCACGCGCTTCTGCCTCGACCTCTACGCGCGCTCCTTCGTCTCCGAACAAGACCGTTACAGCGTCGCGGTGCTGGATACGAACGGGAACCTGATCCTGCGCATGGGCGCTTACGGCAATGAAGATAGCCGCGGCGCGCGAAGCCCCGTGCCGCTGGGCGGGGACGAGATCGGATTTTTCCTGGGCGCCTACTTGGCTACGCATACCGACAAGCGCCTGTTCGTCGCCGATGCCGGGAACGCGCGCATCGTCAGCGTGAGTTTGGGATACCATGCCAGCACGACGCTGCCGCTCAAGAAGCAGGACTGAAAATTAGAATCGCCCGCAGGAGTTCCGCATGCATCTCGCCCGCCTCCCTGCTTCGCTTCACGCCCCGATCCTTGCCGGGGCCATCCTGTGCGCGGTGTCCGCCGGTTTCACGGCAGGAGCCGAGGTGAAGGAACTGGCGGTCAAGCGCCAGGAGGTTTTCGAGTTCGTATCCAAGCCCGTGCTTGAGCGTAGCGGCGATCACGTGGACATCCGCTTCGAGGTCAAAGCCGCATGCGATGCGACGGTCGCCATCGAGAACGCGGAAGGGCGGATCGTCCGGCACTTCGCGTCTGGCGTCTTAGGCCCGCATGCGCCCGAACCCTTTCAGAAAGACTCGCTGAAACAGAATCTGCGCTGGGACGGCAAGGACGACGCCGGTCAATACGTGGACCGCAAGTCCCAATGCAAGGTCCGCGTCTCGCTGGGCCTTAAGGCGAGTCTGGACCGCGTGATGCTCTGGGACGCCAAGCGCCGCTACGGGCGGCAGACGCCTATCCTAAAGGCGGTGCCGGAAGGGATGCTCGTCTATGACGGCGGAAACTCAGTGGACTTCGTGAAGTTGTACGATCATTCGGGCGCCTATGTACGTACCGTGTACCCCTTCCCCGCATCCAAGATTGGAAAGGTCGAAGGCCTGCCCAGCCACGATCCGCTTAACGAAGGACACATGCTGCCGCGAAAGCCTACGTTCCTTCAAAACACCTTCCTGACTAGCGGCAACGCCTTCGGCTACGAGCCTCCGGAGAAATTCCGCTTCGAGGCGTCGCCCGTCAATGGCGAAGCGCACTACGGCATGTTTGGAAACGCGGCTTCGTTCATGGCCGTAGGCGCGGGACGCGTAGTTTTGGGCGACCAGTACATTAACCGCATGGCCGTGGACGGAACCTCGGCGGGGCTACCCTTCGAGGGTCCGCGCTGCGCGCTGGTCACTCCCGGGCAGGCGCACGATACGCGCGGACGGCCGGTCGGCGTGCCGCCGCGCTCCGGTGCGCTCAGCCCCGACGGCAAGACCCTCTACCTTACCGGCTACAACTTTTGCCACTACGGGAAGGCGTCCAACGATATCGTGACCTCCGGAGCATGGGACGCTTTCCACTGCGTGATGAAACTGGATTTAACCTCCGACAAGCCGCCCGAACTCTTCGCCGGCAAGCCGGACATCGGCGCGCAGGGCACAGACGACGCCAGTTTTCGCATTCCCATCTCGGTCGCCGTGGACGATCGGGGACGCGTGTACGTCGCCGATTACATGAACGACCGCGTGCAGGTCTTCGACGCCGCTGGAAAACTCCTGCGAAAGATCCCGGCGAAGCGCCCGGCGAACCTGAGCATCGCCGCGAAGTCTCAGAATCTGTACGTCTTCTCTTGGTTGATTCACAACAAATTCGTGGCGGAAAAAGGCGAAGAAGTTCCGCCCAAACTGACCCGATTCACAGGCCTCGACCAACCCAAGAAAGACGGCGAGTGGAACCTGCCCGGCGAGTACAAGGCCGGCAAAAGCACCTACCTATACAGCGGTACAGGCATCCCCTTCGAGGGAGCCGTGGACGAAGGCGCCCATCCGCCGATGGTCTGGCTCGCGCGCGAATGGCAGCGCGAAAACGTCCTCACCAAGGGCAAAATCGCGTATCCCGGGGTCGAACTGTACGCACTCACCGACAAAGGGCTCGAAAAGAAACGCGAATTCGCCGAAGAAATCCGGAAGACCTTGCCGCGGGCGACGGCCACGCGATACGGGCGCATGCGCCTCTACGCCAACGAGAAGTCGGGCCTGCTCTATCTAGGCGAAGGAGAGACCGCGAACGAAAAAGCGTTCAAGGAACTCACCGAATTGGATCCGGCTACAGGAAGCTTCCGCGTCGTCCCGCTGCCTTTCGACGCGGAGGATATGTGTTTCGATCTCAACGGCTACGCCTACTTGCGCAGCATGGCGATCGTGGGCCGCTTCGATTCGACCACCTGGAAGGAAGTGCCTTGGGATTACGGCGACGAACTGAAGGGCGTCTGCACCAGTTCGAGCAGCGACCGTAAAACGTGCGACTTGGCCTCCGGCCTGATCCTTCCCTGTAACGGCGACTGGCACCACGGCGGGATGTACGTCTCTCCTCAGGGCAACTTGGTTGCCGTATGCGGCTATCATTTCAATCCGGAACGGCGCACCGACGAAAAGAAGACTTCCGCCGCGCGCAGCGTTTCCTACAAGCCCAAAATGTTCCCCGGCCGCAGTATGGCCTCGCGTGCAGGCGGCACGCTGATCAACGTTTACAGTTTGAAAGGTAAGCTGATCGGAGAGGATATCGCGCCCGGCATGCCCGACCTGTACGGCGTGGGCCTGGATCACGCGGGAAAGTTGTACGTACTCAGTTCGTCCACGCGCTTATTGGACGGGAAGCGCTACCCCAATGCCTGGACCGGGACCATCGTGAAAGTAGACCCCGGCCTGGGGCGCGTACTCACCACGGGTGAAAAGGACATGGACCTTCCGCTCCCTGAAGGCGACGTGCCGAAGCGCGATCCGGAACTCCAACGAGGCGGGAACCGGCAGTGGGTCGAGGGTGCGGAATGGTTCTACGGCGGCGTGGGCTTCTGTGGCAAGAATTCCGGCCGAGGCTGCGCATGCCACAACACCCGCTTTGCCTTGGACTATTTTGCGCGCTCCTTCGCGCCGGAACTGGACCGCTTCAGCGTGGGCGTGGTGGATGCTTCTGGAAACCTGATTCTGCGTATCGGGCGGTACGGCAATGCGGACAGCGCGGGCGCTAATAGTCTCGAAGCGCTCGGCG
>BTVV01000026.1:0-65195 GCA_045863855.1 Planctomycetota bacterium
CGCAGGTCACGGAATGCTCGAACGTGCCGGCGCCGATTCATCAGCCGCCGGTGGCTTATCTGTTTGGCTCCAGCCGCCCGCTGCCGCTGGTGGCGGGCGCGACGTACTCTCTGGGCCGCGATCCCAACTGCACGATCCCGGTGGACGCGAAGAACATCAGCCGGCAGCATGCGAGGCTGCGCGTATCGACCTTTGGACGCGTGGAACTGATGGATTTGAACTCGACGAACGGGACGTTCTTGCGCGACGAACGCCTGGCGCCGGAAACGCCGCGCGTCCTGGCAGACGGTAACAGCTTCCGGATCGGCAGCCGCCTCTTCTGGGTGGTGCTGGGGCCGGGTGCGAGCGCGAGCGACGGATCGAGTTCGCGTCTGCCGCGGCTGAGCGCGCTTTCGGGCGGGCAGCCCCGGCCGGGCAGCGGAAGCGTGACAGCTCGCGATCCGCTGGAACCGATCGGCCTCCAGACGGTGATGACGACCCGCGCGGTGCCGGCGCTTTCGAGCGATCCGGCCAGGCGTGACGATCTGCCGCCGCTTTCCACGCAGGACGAAACGATGAGCGGACCGCTGCATGCCTTCGCGGTTCCGGTGCTGCTGCATTACTTGCAAGTGACCGGGCAGACGGGCGATCTGGATCTGATCGCCGCCGGGCAACGCTACCGGTTCCACCTGGAAGTGGGGCGGCTGGTCTTCGCGCACGGCATACAGGGCGCGTCGGAAGGCTTCCAATTCTCGGACTTGCCGGCGCTGAAGGGCAGCGCCGCGGTGCTGGCGGCGGCGCACCTGCACGCGGGGAGTTTCCGCTTCTACCGTTCCAAAGCCGCGCCCGGCGCGTGGAACGTGACCGCTCCGACTTCGACGCTGCTGTTCGAAAGCTGCTGGGCGATCGACAGGCTGGCAGCGCAGATGACCGGACGCGTAGCGTAGGATTCGATTTTAGAAAAATAATCTTGGATGAGCGCGGGCTTCGACGGGCGCCTGCCGGCTACGGGGCCTTAAAGATCTCGGCGAAGAAGCTCGTCATGGCGGCCCAGGAGCGATGGTCGGCTTTGGCTTCGTAGGCGGATCCTTTCGAAGGATCGTTTCCGGCGGCGGGCTTGGTGAAGCTGTGTACGGCTCCGCCGTAACTGACCATCTGCCAGTCGACTTTCGCGTCGCGCATTTCTTTCTGAAAGGCCAAAACTTCGGACTCGGGTACGTGGGGGTCGTCGGCGCCGTGAAGGACCAGGACTCGCGCCTTGATCTGCTTCGCATCCTCCGGCGCCGGCGTACCGAGTCCGCCGTGAAAGCTGGCGATTCCGGTTACATCCGCGCCTGAGCGAGCGAGTTCGAGGACGCAGGTTCCGCCGAAGCAGTAGCCGATGGCGGCCGTGCGCTGCGCATCGACCTTGGCGTGCGCTTTGAGAAGTTCGAGCGCGAGGTTCATCCGGCGGCGCATGCCGGGCCGATCGTTCTTCCATTTACCCGCTTGCTCGCCGGCTTCCTGCGGCGACTTGGGGCGCACTTCCTTCCCGTACATATCGACCATCAACGCCACGTAGCCGAGTTTGACCAGTTCGGCGGCTTTCTCGGCGTAGTAGGGGCTGGGGCCCATCCAGTCGGGGACGAGGAGCACGCCTGGGCGCTTCTCGGCGGCGGAGGCGTCGAAGACCCAGGCGCCTTCGAGCAGGGCGTCGCCATCCTTGTACTCGACGGGCTGAGTCACGACTTCGGCGCGGACCGCGCAGGCCGCGGCACATGTCAGCAGGATGGTCCATAAAGCGCGCATGGTTCGTCTCCCGTTCTCGAATCCCGGCGGGCGCATGGTAGCGTATGGGTTCGAGAGAACCAACATCACATCGGGAGCGCGCGATGCAGAACATTCTGATCCTGGGCTGGCACCCCGTGGCGGGGGCGTTGCTGGAAGAACTGGCGCAGACGGCGGAAGCGCGCGGTTGGTCCCTGGCGGTGGCGGGCGCGGAGGCGCTGCGGGAGGCCGCGGCGTACCGCGACCGCGTGCGCGCGCTGACGCTGGAGGCCGGCCAGACGGAGGCGCGGGCGAAGCGGATCGCGCTGGCGGCGGTGGTGCTGGATTTCCTGGGCGCGGAGTCGCAAGCCGAACTGGCGCGGGAAGCGATTCCGTTCGGGACGAACGTGCTCTCGGCGGCCGCGCCCCAGGAGGCCACTCGCGCGCAGGACGCCGCGGCGCGCGCCGAGCGGGTGCTGGTGCTGGGCGGATTGGAAGGATCGGACGCGGCGCGCTGGTTGAAGGCGATCGCGCTGGCCCTGGACGAGCGGCGCACGCTGCACGGCGTACACGCGGCGGCAGACGCGCTGCCGGCGTAGCTACCAAAAAAACGGCGCGGCCTGAGGCCGCGCCGGTGCTCGAACGCTTCCGCGAATTCGCGGCGGTTATTCTTCTTCCTGGACGGCGGGCTGGGTCTTCTTGTTCTGGCCGTCGAGCACGTTCTCGAGGCCGCCCATGCCGCCTTCTTCGGACTTCTTGGCTTCCACCTTGGCGGCTTTCTCTTCGGCGGCCTTGCCTTCGCGTTCGGCCAAGTAGGCCTCGTACTTCTTGAGATCGCTGCCGTAATTGCGCCCGGCGACGTGAGCCAGCGCGCCCAGCGCGATGGCTTTCTTGGTGCCGAGGTTTTCGCTGCGCGCGATCTGAATCAGGTGCTTGATTGCTTCGTCGCCCATGTTCTTGAGGACCTTCAGCGCGCGGGCCGCTTCGGGCGAGCCGGGCTTGTGCTCGATCCAGTTCAACTGATCCAGCACACCGCTCATGGTGGGCTTGCCGCCGGCGGGCGCGGCAAACTGGGCCTGAATCATCTGCAGTACGGCCCAGCACTGGCGCTGGACCTGCGGATTCTTGTCCTGCGTGCCCTTCTGCAAGTAAGGGATGACGATGGAGCCCATCTTGGAGAGAGCCTCCATCATGCGCGCTTCGGCTTCGTCGACCTGCATGGGAATGTCGCCGGTGACGAGCTTGAAGGTAGCGAAAGTCTTGGCGAGATCCTTCGAGAGTCCGGTCTTGTTCAGACCGTCGCGGCCTTTGGCGACCCATTCCTTGAGGATGGCTTGTTTCTTGGCGTTATCTTTCTCCATCGCGGCCTGTTCGAGCATCTTCTGCAGTTCTTTGTTGGCGTCGAAGAACTGCTTGACCTTCGCGTCGAGCGCGTTGCGGCGGGCGTCGTCGCCGAAGCGGACGGAATCGGTGAAGCACTGGACGATGAACTCGGCACACTTCTCGTTAAGAGGCGCCTTGAGCTGCGTGCTGCGCTGCCAAGTGCGCTGCGCGTATTCGACCATCAGCTCGCGGAGTTCTTCGGTGTGCCAGAGCGGGAAGCTGTCGGGGCAAGGCAGGTAGTTGTCGACTTCGCGCATGGCCTGCGCGCAGCGGTTCATGATCAGCAGGTAGAAGTCGAGGTCGTTTTTGTTGTACTTGATGACGCAATGGCGCTCGTAGTAATCGATGCAGGGCTGGTCGAGCAGGAAGAAGTTGCCCGGATTCTTGGCCCAATCGGCATTCTTGGCGTTCGCGGCGGCAGCAGGTGCTGGCGGCTTGGTTTCGTCGCCATCGGAATACTCTTCGGAATCCGGGTTCGGGACGTGCCAGTGCGGGCCGTCGGCCAGCGCCTGGATGCCCCACAGGCCCAGTGCCAAAACCGCTAACCCGATGACCAGCTTGGACTTCATAGCCTGCCTCCTTGCGCTGCGCCGAGGTCGACCCGACCCGCCTAACCCTTTTATTCAAAACACTTTACAGAACTCGCGACGCCATTATCAACGGCGCGGCCCGGCGATCTGTGGATGCTCCTACTCGTTGTTGATCGAGAAGAGGTCTAGCGCACACGGGATTTTGCTCGAATTTGGGACCTTTCGGGGCTTTGGGACCATCCTTTAAGGTAGCCGCGGTAGGCGGTGGCGATTAGGGGGCGTTGCATGCGGCATATTGGAACGATCGGATGGGGTTTTCTGTTCGCCTGTAGCCTGAGTGCGAAGCTCGCGTGGGGCGGCGCGGCTCCGGTGGAGGCGCCTGTGGAGACGCTACATTACGCCAGCAGCGTCGATCGGATTCAGCCGTTGCAGGTCGATGTGGCGCTGATAAAGGACGGGCGGCCGAAGCCGGTGCTGGTGGTGATGCACGGTTACGGCGGGAACCGCGGCAACATGACCGCCGACCTCAAGGCGCACGCGGCACGCGGGATCGTGGCGCTGGCGCCGGACATGCGCGGCGCGGGGGGCTCGGCGGGTCGCTTCGACAGCGGCGGGCTGGAGATTCACGACATCCTCGACGCGGTGCTGGAAGTGCTGAAAAAGTATCCGCAGGAGACCGACCCGAAGAATCTGAATATCGTCGGTTACAGCGGCGGCGGCGGAAACGCGATCGCGTGCATGGTGCGCTTCCCGGACCTCTTTCATTCGTACACTTCGTTCTTCGGGATCAGCGACTATGCGGCATGGCACCGTTCGGGCGGAAGGAAGGACTGCAATTCGAAAATGGAGGCGGCGCTGGGCGGGCCTCCGGACGCCAAGCCGGAGGTGTACCTGGCGCGGAATTTCATTCCCGCGGCCGGAAATGCGCGGTGCGGAAGCCTCCATTTCTGCTGGGACGAACAGGAAAAACAATGTCCGCCGCAGATGATCGAGGATTTCGTCGCGGCGTACCGGCAAGCAGGCGGCACGCGCGCGGCGGTGCATGTGAGCAAAGCAGGCGACAAAGCGCGCTGGACGCATGGCTATCGGCCGGCGGGGAACGCCGCGGACGCGCTCTTTTTGCCCGATGTCCTGGCGCCGAAGCCGAAAGCCCCGGCGCTCCCGCCCACCGGCCGGCTGGTGGTGCCCGGGTTTTTGGTCACGCGGCACTTCGCGGTCTGGATCGGCGAGTCCAAAAAAGGCGACGTGCTAGGCCAAGTCACCGTCGAGTACGACCTTCGCGGCGCGCAGCCGGTGGTGAAGGTGATCGAGAATGCGAAGCAGTACGCGGTGACCATCGAGGCCTCTCCGCTGGCGGCGCTGCCGCGCTAGAGACGCCGGTCTTACCGCGGAGGCGCCAGAGTGGTTCCCTCGTGCCAAACGGCGGGCACGCGGGTGGTGACCGGCTTCGGCGCTAGCAAGACTTCGACGGCCGTCCTGCCCAAGGCTTTGAAGTCGATTCGGGGGCCCGAATAACCCGCGGTTCGTGCCCCTACGCCCGAGAAAGCAACGATGCTCAGGTCGCGCGGGACGGCCAGCCCGAGCGCTTGAGCGCAGCGCGAGACGAGGCGCGCGCGCCCGCTGTCCACGCACAGCGCCGCCGTAATCCGTTTGGAGCCCGTCATGATCCGGCGCAACCCGCCGTGCGCCGCGGTATCGCGCGAAATGGTGCTGATCATCGGACACGCGTGGCTGCCGAGCCGGTGCGCGCGCAGCGCGGCTCGAAAACCCGCCAACCGTTCGCGGGAATCCGGGTCCGGTTCCCCCAAGGTGGCGCTGAGCATCTGCACAAAACCGATGCGGCGGTGCCCCAGAACGATGAGCCGCTCGCAGGCTTCTCGCGCCGCGCGCTCGTTGTCCACGGCTACGGCGGGCGGTCCTTGCGCGAAGGGCGGCAGATCCACCTGCACCACCGGGATGGGCAGCCGAGCCCAGCGTTCGAAGACGGGCCGCGTGCCGATGCTGGCCACCAGGACGCCCGCGAGCGGAAGCCCGAGATGCCGCTCGGGGAGCGCCTCGCGCAGATAGTAGTCGTGCGCGACGAGGAAATGGCGTTCGGCGAGGCCGAGGCCTTCGACCAGACCCAGGAAAAGCGCTTCGCTGTCGGCGTTCTTCAACAGATCGGACATGGGATAGCCGTAAACGACGAGGATCCAGCCCTTATCCCGGCGCGCGAAGCGCGGATCCTGCGCGCGCACCAGCCTTCCGCGGGCATTGGAAACGATCCAGCCTTCCTCGCGCAGTTGCCCGACGGCGGCGCGAGCGGTCTCCCGCCCTACCCCGAACATGCGCGCGAACTGCGCCAGCGAAGGCAGGACCGCCAGCGGCGGCCACACGCCTTGTTCGAGCTTCGCGCGCAACTGTATTGCCGTATGGCGGTAAAGCGCCTGTGCGGTGGGCGGCCGGCCTGGTTTGAGTTTGGGATGAGCAGCCATGCGGCCATTATACACACATAAACACACGATTAAAGTAATAGCGCTCAAAGGTCCGCCGACGCGCGGTATACCGATGCAGGCAGAGAGCACACAAGGAGACGGCGATGAACGGGTATCGCTCACAAGTACTGCTGCTGGCGGTCCTGGCGGTTTGCTCGGCGCGCGGAGAGGCGGCCGAGTCTTCGAACGGCCCGGAGCGCCCGCCCGCCATCCCCGCCCTGAAGTCCTCGCTCCAGGTGGACGGCGACCTAAGCGACGCCGCCTGGACTCAGGCGCTGGCCCTCAAACTAGAACAGCACGCCGACGTCAAAAAGCGGCCCGGAAAGCCCAAGGATGCGACCGACCTGCGCCTGACCATGGATGCCGAGAACCTGTACCTCGCGTTTTCCTGCCAGGAATCGCACGCTGACGGCCCTTGGGTCTGCAAGGAGAAGTTCGAGCGCAAAGGGCTCTCCATTCTGGGTTCGGACTACGTCGCGATCGAGGTCATGGGCGGCAAGTTCACGGTGCTTTCGTACCTCCAGATTTACGCCAACGCCGCGGGCCAGTGCCACGCCTACGCCCTTCACGCCGGGGGCGGGATGACCACCTGGGACGGTTTCTCGCAACCGGACTTGGGCATCCATCCCGTCTGCGCGGCCAAGATCGATCCGGCCCAAAAGGCTTGGTACGTGGAGATGAAGCTGCCGCTTGCGCAGATCCTGCGGCATCCCATGGACGGGGCTCCGAAATATTTGAACTTCAACTTTCGCCGCGTGCAATGGGGCGCCGACCGCGGCCACAAGCCGCGCGCGGACTGGACCGGCATGGCCGACTTCGGCAAAGGCGCCATACATTACGAGCATATGGTGACGTGGAAACCGATCGAGTTCGGCACGCAGCGCGCCAGCGTGGGCTCCGCCGACATCAACAAAATCAACGCCTCGCCGCATGTGCCGGCTTATCACTGTTGCGCTCCGGTCGAACTGAGTCTGCATGCGTTCGAGAACAAACTGCTTCCTCCGGAGAACATCTCGCGCGAGTACGAATCGCAGTACTACCGCTTCATATACCCCCGCGTGGAAGTCCTGGACGACCACCTTCCCACCACCTTCGCGAAGGTGGATACCAAGACCGTAATGCCCAATCCGGCGTTCGATCCCCAGGCGGCATTCGTGCAAAAGCCCGTTTGCACTGCGACGTCCGCCGGCGTGCAGATTCGCTTCAGCGTCAAAGAAGCGGTGGACGTTCATGTGGCGATCGTGGACCGGAATAACAAAATCGTGCGGCATCTCGCTTCCGGCGTGCTGGGAAACAACGCGCCCGAACCGCTGGCCGCCCACAGTCTGTCGCAGAATCTGTTGTGGGACGGAAAAGACGATTACGGCCAGCCCCTGCCTTCGGGCTCGTATAAAGCTCGCGTGGCCCTGCGCCTCAAGCCAACGTACTCCGGCGAGATGCCGCTGGGCAAGTTCACCGAACTCGACAGCTACAAATTCCTCGATCTGGAGAATCTCCCCAGCCCCAAGGTGGATGCCAAGGGCATGTCCGCGATCGACCACGCCGGCGGCGCGAACAACATCATCCAGATCGACCGGGAACGAAACGAGCTGTACCTCTCCGGGCAAGTCGTTCACGACGCGACCACGGGCGAACAGCGGCGGGACATGAATCTCTTTAAGGATGAAAAGGGCAACCGCAAGCTGACGGGCTCGCTCGCGAAAGAAGGCGAGATCGCATTCGGCCGGGACGGATTCATGTACGTGCGCAGCTTCAACGATATCGTGCGCCTGGACCGTCTAGGAAATCCGGCCAAGTTTGCCGATATGAACGTGAACTTTTCGGGGTATTTCCTGGGCAGCAATTACAACCCGCTGCGCGGCATATGCGTGGGCGGCCCGGACGGCGATGTGTACCTCATTCACGGAATCGTGCAGCACGGAAACGGGTCGACGCAGATCTCGCAGATGGGCACGAACGGACGCGTGAAGCGCTATGGATACATCTCTCTGCGAACGCAAGCGGGCGGCATCAAGGTGGACCGCAAAGGGTATGTGTACGTCGGCTGCACCGTCCGGCCTTCGGACGCGCTGGTTCCGCCCGACCTGGCCCGCCAGATTTCGCCGGACGTGCGCGAAATTTACAAATGGTCCTACGGTTCCATCGTGAAGTTCGATAAGGACGGCGGCTCCGCCGCGCTCGATCCCGCGGGCAAGTTCCTGCTCTGCAAGACGGGCCAAGCGAAACCCCAGGCGTGCACGCTCGAGGGCGCGCTGTGGGTGCATCCGGGGTATTCGCCCATGACCAACCGCACCGGCGGCCCCGGCAACGGCCCCCGCTGCGCGTGCCACTCGCCGCGCTTCGAACTGGACGACTTCGAGCGGCTGTTCATTCCCGACGGCCTGATGGCGCGCGTCGAGATCGCGGACTCCAACGGCAATACGATGCTCTTTTTCGGCAAGCGCGGCGCGAATCAGGAAAAGCTCGAGTTCCGCTATCCTTCGATGGTCGCGGCCAACGACCACTTCTGCTACGTGGTCGACTACGTGATGGCAAAAACCATTCGCGTTAAACTCGACTACGAATGCGTCGAAGAGGTGGCTTGCACGAAATAGAAGTGTTTGACCTGCGCAATAACGCCCGAGGACAGCGTGCGCCGCGCGCCGACCGTATAATTCTTGCAGCAAGATTCGAAGGAATTTATGCAGAAAACGAGGCTTATATTTTGACTTTCGCACGGGAAGCATCCACCATGCGCTTCGTTGGGCGCTCACGGGAGCTTCTTCGATGCGTGCTATCCTTTTCGTTCTTCTCGCTTGCGCCGTGGCGTGGGCTCAGGAGCCTCCCGCGCCGGCTACGGAAAAGGCCGAAGGTTCGTACGTGCCCGATGGGTACGAACTCACCTTTTCCGACGAATTCAACGGCGACCGGCTCGACAAGACGAAGTGGAAAACTCGTTACATCTACGCCAACGAGACGCAGGACCGGCTGAACGACGAGCAACAACGTTATCGCGATAACGGCAACCATCTGCTCGAAAAGGGCACGCTGAAACTGATCGCCAAGAAGGTCGGCGACGCGCCGAAGACCGAAAAGACGCCGCACCCGATCAACTACGAGTCGGGCATGATCCGCTCGACGCACACCCAGAAGTACGGCTACTTCGAGGCGCGCGTGAAATTCTGCGATGCGGTCGGCATCTGGCCGGCGTTCTGGCTGAATTCCGACTACGGACCGGACAAGAAACTTTCCTGGCCGCCCGAGATCGATATTTTCGAGTACGTCATCAACGGGAAGGAAGATACCGAATTCATGATTCATGCCGGCGTGGTCAGCCGGCCCTCCACGGCAGCGGAAAACAAAGGGCAGCCCGCACAAGGC
Source organism: Planctomycetota bacterium (assembly GCA_045863855.1). GTDB lineage: Bacteria > Planctomycetota > SZUA-567 > H5-PLA8 > H5-PLA8 > H5-PLA8. The sequence goes on from BTVV01000026.1 coordinate 9,473, forward strand.
AAGGAATTCCTGTATACCGATCCGGCGTTCAACAAGCGTTGGACCTATTACCGTGCGCCGGAATCGCTGGCCAATCGGTGGCTTACCGCCGGCCTGGAATGGGACGAGACGAGCGCGACGATTTTTCTCGACGGCAAGAAGCTGGTGAGCTACGGGACCAAATGGGTCTACAACAGCGGTCGCGAAGCGCCGCCCGCGCACATCCTGCTGAATCTGGCCGTCGGGGGAAGTTGGGCCGGCCGGCACGGCATCGACGACTCGAAGCTCCCGTTCGTCTTCGAGATCGACTGGGTTCGCGCCTATAAGAAGAAGTGAGCGCGCGGCGCGCTTCGGCGCTAGGCGAGTTCCGGGCGCGCGGCTAATCTCTGCGCGCTATGGCTAAGAAATCGGAAACGATTTTCTTCTGTTCGGGCTGCGGGCACGAGACCTCGCGCTGGGAAGGGCGCTGCCCGGGCTGCGGCGAATGGAACACACTCACCGAAGCGCCTAAGCCGGCGGCCTCCGCGCGCCCGCGCGGCTCGGGCGGGAAATTGCGCGCGGGCGGTTCGCATACGCCGCGTCCGGGGCTGGGGCTTTCCAGCGGCGCGCGGCCCCTCAAAGCGTACGCGTCCGAACGCCTGCCCCGGCTGCATCTGCCGCTGAGCGAATTCGACCGGGTGATCGGCGGCGGCGCGGTGCCGGGCGGCAGCCTGCTCATCGGCGGCGAACCGGGCATCGGAAAATCCACGCTGCTGCTTCAGGTGCTCGGCGCGCTGGCGGCGGAGAAGGGCTCCGGCGCGGCGCGTCCGCTGCTCTATGTCAGCGGCGAAGAAGCGCCTTCGCAGATCTCGTCGCGCGGCCTGCGCCTGGGCGAAGGCGCGGCTTTGGCGTCCAAGAATGCCGCGGGCGTGGCGTACGACTTCGAATCGGATGCGCTGAAGCTGGCCGCCGAGACGGACCTCGATGCGATTCTGGATTTGTTGGAGCAGGAGCGCCCGCGCGTGGCGGTGATCGACTCGGTGCAGACGTTGCGCGACCCGCAACTCGCCAGCCCGCCGGGCGCGGTCGGACAGGTGCGCGAATGCGCGATGGCGCTGGTGGAAGCGGCGCGGCGGCTGGAGGTGGCGATCTTCCTGATCGGGCACGTGACGCGCGAGGGGACCATCGCGGGGCCGAAGGTGCTGGAACACGTCGTCGATACGGTGCTGAGTTTCGAAGGCGATACGCGGCTGGGTTTACGCTGTCTGCGCGCGCTGAAGAACCGCTTCGGTTCGGTGGACGAGGTCGGGCTGTTCGAGATGACCGGCTACGGGCTCGCGGAAGTGCCCGATCCGTCGCGCGCGCTGCTGGACGCGGCGGAAGGCGGCGAGAAGGGCCCCGGCACGGCGATCGGTGCGCTGTGCGAGGGAACGCGCGTCCTGCTGGTCGAACTGCAAGCGCTGACGGTGCCCGTGCCCGGCGGCGGCAGTCCGCGCCGGCGCGCAAGCGGGCTGGATCAGAACCGCCTCGCGATGCTCCTGGCGGTGCTGGAGACGAAGGCCGGCGTTCCGTTCGGGATGCTGGACGTGTTCGCGAGCGCGGCGGGTGGCTTCCGCGTCGACGAACCGGCGGCCGATTTGCCCCTCGCCCTGGCGCTGGCCTCGGTGGCGACGGGGCGCGCGGTGCGCGAGAAGCTCGTCGCGGCCGGCGAGATCGGCCTGGGCGGCGAACTGCGCCCGGTGCCGCGGCTGGAAGCGCGCTTGGGCGAAGCCAAGCGCCTGGGCTTCGAGGCCGTGCTGGTGCCCGCACGCGGACGCGAGGTGGCCACGAAGAGTTCCGGAGGCCCGAAAGTGCTGCGCGCGAAGAACGTGCGCGAGGCGTTGGCGTTGGGGCTGGCTTAGGCTCTGTCCCGAAACGCTGCGAAGGCGGAGGCGACGCGCGGACCAAGCAAAGCGAAAAAGCCGAACGCGCTGTATCTCTACAGTAGATACAGCAAGCGAGGCCGACGATGCTCTGCGCAGGCCCCCGTAAGCAGACGCCGAAGAAGCGTTTCGGGACAGTGCCTGATGAACGGCATAGGCCTGGGTTGGCATTCGATTGTTTCCTGCCGTGGGCCGTTTAACACCTCCCCCAAGTGCGGACGCTTCTCCCTCGCCGTGCCGCTGAAGGACCTCCTCGAGGACTTCGGCCCTCTGGATATCGACCCGTCCGTCGAGCGGCTCTACGCGCCGCGCTACAAGATCGCCCCGGCGCAGCAGATCGCCGCCGTCCGCGAGGTAGGCGGGCGCCGCAAGCTCCTGGCGCTGAAGTGGGGGCTCGTGCCGTCGTGGCCAAGGATCCGGCCATCGGCGCGAAGATGCTCAACGCCTGCGGCGAGAAGGTGGCCGAGAAGCCTTCGTTCCGTAGCGCATATAAAAGCGCCGCTGCGTGCACCCCGCGGGCGGCTTTTACGAATGGAAGCGCGAGGACATGAACAAGCAGCCGTTCCACGTCGTCCGCCGCGACGGGCGCGTCCTGACGCTCTCGGCCCTCTGGGAACGCTGGGAACCTAAGGATGGCGCGGCGCTCGAGACCTGCGCCATCGTCACCATCGGCCCCAACGTGGTGCTGGAACCGATCCACGACCGTAAGCCCGTGATGCTCGACAGCGGCACGCTCGACGCCTGGCTGAACCCCGAGACGCCCGCGGAAGACCTACCGAAGCTCATCGCCCCCTGCCCCGCCGACTGGATCCGCGCCTACCCGGTCTCCCAGAAAGTGAACAAAGCGACTTTCAACGAAGCCGACTGCATGCTGCCGTTCGAGGGGTAGCGCATTCGGCATGGCTTTGGCCGGTGAGGACGCCTGCGCCATAAAAAAATCCCCGGCGCCCGAGGCCCAAAGCGCGTGGGGGGGTAGCGCTCGAAGCTCAGCGGACGCCGGGGAAGCTCGACTAACCTTCTTCTTTTTCGTCTTCGATGGGCCGGCGGCATATCCGTCGGCTTGAGATGCCCGGCGGCCGATCGCTCGGCCGCCGGGTCCGCGTTTCGCATAGTCCCTATCCCATGCGGACAGGGTACGGCTTTAGCACTGGCTGAACCCGCAGCTCGGACACTTCACGCAGCCTTCCATGAAGGACAGCGTGCCGTTCCCGCACTCCGGGCACTTCAGCTTGTAGTTCTCCAGCAGCTTGTCCGCCGCCGTCTTGATCGTCGCATCGATGCTCACCGTCGTCGACGAAGGCGCCAAAAGCGTCGCCGCCGTCACCGCCGCCGCTTGAGCCGAAGCGTTCGCCTGCCCGTTGCCGTTCCCGTTGGCGACGCCGTCGAAATCCACCTCGCCCAGCAGGATCGCCTTGAGCCCGAACTCCTTCTTCGACATCCAGTACTTCCGGATCGTCTTGCCCAGCGCGTCGCCCAGCGACATCACCCGCCCGTCCCGCGTCGGAATCGAGAGGTGGCTGCCGATGCCTTCGAGCTGGTCCATCACCTGTTCGATCGAACCGCCCGCGCGCAGGAACAGGCTCACCATGCGGCAGATCGCTTCCAGGTCCGACATCGCCACGTCGCCGGCCTTGCCGAGCTGCGCGAAAACTTCCAGCTCCCGCCCGCTCTTCGGATCCACCGTGATCGTCACGTGCATGTGCCCGAACGGCGTGTTCTGCCGGATGCGCACGCCCGAGAGGATCGCCGGCGTCTTCATCGGACGCATCGGGGAAGGCGCCAGCGCCGCCGGAGCTGCCACGACGGCCGCCGCCGGAGCTTCTTCCTTCTTCTTGCCGCTGTTCTTCAGCGCCATCGGCTGGTTCTTGCGGCAGCCGTCGCGGTACACCGTGACGCCCTTGCAGCCCAGATCGAAGGCCAGATCGTAGATCGTGCGAACTTCGTCCTCCGTCGCGCTCTCGGGGAAGTTCGTCGTCTTGCTGATCGAGCTGTCGCAGTGCTTCTGGAACGCCGCCTGCATCCGCACGTGCCATTCCGGCGTGATGTCGTGCGCGCAGACGAACGTGTGCTTCACGTCTTCCGGCACGCCGTCGATGTGGTGCAGCGTCCCCACCGTCGCCAGCTTGTCCATCAGCTCGTCGCTGTAGAACCCGCGAGCCTTCGCGGCTTCCTGGAAGATCGGATTCGCTTCCACCAGCCGCTGCCCGTTCAGCACGTTGCGGAAGAACGCCAGGCTGAACAACGGCTCCACGCCGCCCGAACAGTTGGCGATGATGCTGATCGTCCCCGTCGGCGCCACCGTCGTCGTGCACGCGTTGCGCATCTTGCGGTTATGAATCGTCTCCCACGTGCTGCCCTTCCAGTTCGGGAAGCAGCCGCGTTCCTCGGCCAGCTCCTCGCTCATCTGATGCGATTCGTCGTTGATGAACTTCATGAAGCGCTCGCCCCACGCCACGCCATCCTCGCTGTTGTACGCGACGCCCAGCTTGTACAGCGCGTCGGCGAAGCCCATGATGCCCAGGCCGATCTTGCGGTTGGCCTTGCACATATGCGTGATTTCGGGGAGCGGGTAGTTGTTGGCGTCGATGATGTTATCCAGGAAGCGCGTCGACATCCGGATGCTCGTCCGCAGCGCGTCCCAGTCCAGCGCCGGCTTGCCGTCCGAACCCGCGTGCACGAACAGGCCCAGGTTGATCGAACCCAGGTTGCACGCCTCGTACGGCAGCAGCGGCTGTTCGCCGCAGGGATTCGTCGCTTCGATCGGCCCCACGTGCGGCGTCGGGTTGGCCTGGTTGATCCGGTCGATGAACACCACCCCCGGCTCGCCCGTCTGCCACGCGTGATGCACGATCGTGTCGTAAATCTCGCCCATCGCCCACACTTCCGGCCGCGCTTCGGGCGCCTGAGCTTCGTACTCGTCCAGACGAACCAGATCCGCGACCTGGTACGCCATCGTCTCCACGTCCTTCGGGACCACGAACTTCAAGCCCGTGCGCGGATTGATCACCACATGCGGCTTCGTCCGGTCCTTGCGGTACGCCGCCATCCATGCGTCCGTCACCTTCACCGAAATGTTGTAGTTGGTGAACTGCGTGAGGTCCTGCTTCGCGTTGATGAACTTCAGGATGTCCGGATGCGTGATGTTCATCATGCCCATGTTCGCGCCGCGCCGGAACGCGCCCTGCTGGATCGCGTTCGTCGCTTCGCTGAGCACCTTCCAGAAACTGATCGGACCGCTCGTCGTCCCGCCGCTACTCTTGATCCAGTCGCCCGTCGGGCGCAGGCGGTCGAAAGCGAACCCGGTGCCGCCGCCGGCCTTCTGAATCAGCGCCGTGGCCTTCACCGTGTCGAAAATCTCGTCGATGCTGTCGCCGACGGGGAGCACGAAACACGCGCTCAACATGCCCATCTCGCGGCCGGCGTTCATCAGCGTCGGGCTGTTGGGCATGAACTCGCCCGTCACCATCAGCTTGAAGAACGTATCCTCATAATGCTTGGCCAGCTCCGGCGAGCCGCCGTAATCCTTCTCGATATCCGCCACCACCCGGGCCACCCGGCGGAACAACTGCTCCGGCGTCTCCGTCGCCTGCCCGTCCTGGTCCTTCTTTAGGTACCGCGCCTTCAGCACACGGATGCAATTCTCCGACAGGCCCAACGCCTTGCCGTTCGCCGTAATCGGGTCGTCGCCACCCGCCGTCTTGGCGGACTTGGCCGCGGAGGCCTTCTGCAACGCCTCCTGGAGCTTGCCGGTGCGATCCTTCACATCCTTATCTTGAGCCGTAGCGTCCTTCTTCTCTACCGAATTCGCCTGACTGATCATCCTATCCTCCTGCCCCCAAAAATTTCCCCAAAACGACCGCCGCCCCTAATTATATTAGGGTGCAACTCTCACCACTCCCAGCCCTTGGATTCGTCCGAAGCGCTAGTACACCTTTAACCGATTACCTACTATTTGTCCGGTGAGGTAGCGTTCTACACCACGATATAGGGGCATGGGAAGCATGAAAAAATCTTAATCTCACTTCCTTATCCACACCCCAACTCCAGCATTATATTAGGGTTAACGGAATGGCGTACTCACCTTGTGAATAACCCTGGATAAATATTTACGTCCTCGTGCGCCGCTTGAGCAGCACACGTAGTTCAGTCAAGCGTTAGGGAAAAACTCCCGATACCCGGAACCCTCACCAAGTCTTTCCGCCTTCTTCAAGCTTTAGTGAGCCGGACTCGCCAGCGCCACCGCCACCAGCAACGCCAGCAGATTATTGACAAAGTGGAGCCACATGGAGGCCCACAGCCGACCGGTACGCTCGTACAGCCACGTCAGCACCAGCGACAGCACGAACAACGACAGGACGTTCGACCAGACGAAATGAATCAGCGCGAAGATCGCCGCGACCACCATCGCCGCGCCCCACACGCCCAGATACCGGCGCAGCGCGTGATAAAACAGGCCGCGGAAAATCAATTCTTCGAAAAACGCCGCGCCCGCCGAGGCCGCGACGACCAGCAGCGCCACCAGCCCCCACGAAAACGCGCCGCTCAGTTCGTGCTGCAATAACTCCAGCACCGGGTTGGTGTCGGTAGGCCGCCCCAGCGCCTTCAGGACCACACCGCTGAACAGATTGAGCGCGATTAACAACCAACTCACCAGCAGATATCCCGCCACGCCGCGCAGCGCGTCGCCGGACAGGTCGCTCCCCGCGCCGCCGCGCCACGGTGGCCAGATGCCCGCCAGCGCTTCGTCCGCCGGCGCGCGCGCGCGTGCCGCCCACGCCACGCCCGCCAGCCCCGCCGTGTACGCCGCGAACTGCGCCCCCAGGCTCACCAGCAATCCCGCCAGCCCGTACGGCATCACCCCGCCCGGCATCGCAACCCACCAGTCACCCGGCGTGACCCAGATCGCGCCTTGTTGAACGAGAATGCGCAGCACAAAAGCGAGCCCGATGAACGCAAAGACGTCGATCAGGTAAACGTGCGCCGGCGTTCGCCCCTGCCCCAGCTTCAAGCGCTCGCGAAACGCCTCGTCCTTCGCCAGGCGCAGGGCGTAGTACGCGCAGAACAAGCCTCCGCCCGTGTTCAGCGCCAAAAACGTGAAGACGACCACCGTCGCCGGCCACGGCGCGTGCTCCGCATCGAATACAGCCGCCAAATCCAACTCCGGCGACGGCGCGGCTTGCGCCCGCCGAATCGTGTTGGGCAGACTCGTTGCCGTGAAGATCGCGGCTTGCAAAAAGAGCACCGCCGCGCAGATCAGCGCGGCGGCGCGCAGATGGCCCTGGCGCAACCGAAACGCGTCGCGCGGCGGTTCGGCGGGACTGCTCGGCGGCTCGATCGATTCCGGTACGTCCACGCGGACCTCCACGAAGCGCCCGGCAGTATAGAGCAACACTCCAAGCGCGAACGGGCGGAAAGCGCCGCCCATCCAGCCGACCTATGGTAAAGTTTCGTCATCCATACTAGGGGTTCAAACATGTCCGATTCGCTCATCCGCCGCCAGGCGTACCTCGAACTCCTGAAGCGCGTGCTCCCGCCGCTCCCCAGTTGGGACGAATGGCAAGCGCGCAATGCCGAGCTTCCGCCCGACTTCGATACACAAACGCCCCGCAACAACCTTTGGAGCCCGCTCGAGCCGCCCGGCGCCGCCGGTCCCAAGCGCATCGAAACCGTCGCGGCATGGCGCGAACGCCGGAGCGAGATCCAAGCGGCCTTGCAGCAGTGGATGCTCGGGGATATCCCGCCCGCGCCGCCCGCGGTGCGCGCCGAAAGCGTCGTCGAATCCGTCCACGAAGGCGTCCGCCACCGCACGCTGACGCTCCGCTTCGGCCCGCAAGAAAAAGCGCGCCTGCGCGTCGAACTCTGGATTCCGCCGGGGCGCGGCCCGTTTCCGGTCTTCATGACCCAGTTCACGCACCGGCGCTGGACGACCGTGGCGGTCCGCCGCGGCTACATCGGCTGCGCGTACGCCGCAAGCGACGGCGACGACGACACCAACAGCTACCTGGACGCCTATCCGCAATACGATTTCACGCGCATCCCGCGCCGCGCCTGGAGCGCCTCGCGCGCGATCGACTACTTGAACCAGATTCCCGAAGCCGATCTAGGCAAAATCGCGCTCACCGGCCACTCGCGCAACGGGAAGCAGTCGCTCATCGCAGCGGCCTTCGACGAACGCATCGCCTGCGTCATCCCCAGCAGCCCCGGCGCCGGCGGCACCTGCGCCTTCCGGCTCTTCTCCGAACTGCACGGCGGCGAAAGCGTCGAGTACCTCACGCGCCAGTTCCCCGAATGGTTTCATCGGCGCCTGCGCTTCTTCACCGGCCGCGAGGACATGCTCCCGTTCGACCTCCACGAACTCGTGGCGCTCGTAGCGCCCCGCGCCTGCCTGATCGCCTCCTCGTACAACGATCCCTTCGAGAGCGTCTACGCGCTGCAGCGCACCGTGCTGGAGGCCGCGCGCGTCTACCGGTTCCTCGAAGCGGCGGAGAAGCTGCGCATCCACTGGCGCTGGGGCGGGCACGAAACCTCGGCCCTCCTCGTCGAACGCTACGTCGATTGGTGCGATACGCAGTTCGGGCGAGCGGCGTATGCGTTTCCGGAGCGCGCGCTGCATCCGCTTTTCGAGGGCGGGCTGGCGCAACGCGCCAAGCCCATCGCTCCCTCGGCTTCACTGAAGGATCTGCCCGCGCGTCAGGCCCAGACACGCAAGCGCATCCTCGAACTCTGCGGCGAAGCCCCGCCGCATGCGCACGCCGGTTCGACCCTGGGCCGCGACGAACGCGAACACTTAACCGCGCTCCTGATGCGCCAAGAGGCCGGCGCGAAGATCGAGAAGCGCCACCTCGTTTGGGGCGAAGCCCTCCACGCCGACCTCTGGCTCCAGGAAGGCGCCGCCGAGGGTGGACGATTACCCGCGGTCCTCTGGCTCCATTCCTACGTCTTCCACGTCGGCTATTCGGCGACTTACAAGCGCGGGCCATACGTCCACGAAGCGCTCGCCCAGGCCGGCGTCGCCGCCTGCGGGCACGACATGATCGGCTTCGGCGGGCGCGTCCTCGAAGCCGAAGCGTTCTACACGCGCTTCCCGCATTGGTCGCTGCTGGGCAAGATGCTCCGCGACGCGCAAGATCTCCTCGGCGCGCTGACGCGGCTCGATTTCATCGATCCCAAACGCATCTGGGCCGTCGGCTACGGGCTCGGCGCATTCGTAGGCCTGCATCTGGCCGCGCTCGACGAACGTCTGGCCGGCCTCATCGCCGTCGCGCCTCCGCAGCCCTTCCGCCGCGATCCCGTCCCCGGAGGCTGCGGCGGGCTCACGCGCTGGTCACGCGACTACCCGCTCTTGCCTAATTTGGGCGCCTACATCGGGCGAGAAGACCAAGCGCCCTACGATCTGCCCGAATTGCTCGAAGCCATCGCGCCGCGCCCGGTGGACCTGATCGTTCCGCGCATCGAACGCGAAGCGCGCGAGGCCGATATCCGCGCCGCCGTCGAAGCCGCGCGCCCGGCCTATGAATCCGCCGGCCGAACCCAGAGCCTCGCCCTCACCTTGCCTGAGACCTACAGCCACTTGGGCCCCGAAATGCAGGCGATATTCCTGGAGCGCTTAAAGGAGAGGTTGGCTGAGTCGAGCCCCTAATGTACATTCGTGTCGCAATCGCTATCGCGAAAGTGTACAGGCGTGCGCGAGTTTCTGAAGCGGCCGCGGGTCCGCTTCGCAAGATTTTGCTATAAAACAACTTACATCGATTCCATCAGGGGCTTTTTGTGAACCTCACGGCCCCGCATTTTCGTGTAGAAAAGCGTGTGCCGGTTGGTCGGAAGGTACGTTCCAAAACTCAGGAGCTTGCGCGTGACTCGCTACCCAGCCGGATTCCCTATAAAGGTGGCCCTCGCCACGCTCGCGCTCATGGCGATCCCCAACGCCTTCGCGCAGGATGCGCCGGCCGAACCGTACTGCCCCGTCGCGAAACCCACTCCCATTCCGGACGGCCTGGGCCTGACCTTCAGCGCCGATGCGCAAATCACGCTCGAGCAGCGCCGCGAAGAACTCAAGCAGGTCGCTCAGAAGCCCGCCGAAGAACTGCCCGCCCGTGCGCTGCGTTGGTTGATTCACCAGGTCGATAAGCCTTTCGAACTGCGCGACGCGGCGCTCGAAACGCTCTTTATGTGGGACGTGCCTTGGTTCGTCGACGACGTGGCGGGGATGCTGGAAGACGCGCCGCAGCCGGAAAAGTGGCGCGCGCATATGACCCGCATTCTCGCGCTCTATCAGGGCCGCAACTTCGACAAGGAGTCCTATCAGGCGCTGGAGAAGGCCGCCGCCTCGAAGGACCCCGTGGTTCGCAATTCCGCGCTGCTGGAACTGGCCGGACTTTGCCGTGAATACCGCTACCCGCAAACCAATCCGGAACGCCACCGCAAGCAGGTCGAACTGATCGGCGCGGCGCTCCAGGATGCCGATGCGAAGGTTCAAGAGACCGCGATTCGCGCCGCCGGCATCGCCGGCCTGAAAGAACACGCCGCCGCGGTGGAGCAGGCCGCCGCCGATGCCCAGCGCCCGCAGACCCAGCGCCTGGCCGCGTTGGAAGCCCTGAAAACCCTCGCGCGCCCCAGTTCGCTGGCCGCCGTCGACACCTGCGCGGCGGTCCAGGAAATGAAAGCCGCCGCCGAAGCCGCGCGCCCCTACGTCCTCGTCGCGCGCCTCGCCTCGGCCGATGCCGCCGAACGCGCCGGCGCCTACGCGTCGCTCGACGAACTCGGCGCCGCGGCCCGCGAAGCGCTCTGGACCGCGCTCCTCCAGCCCGAACAGCCGGCCCTCGTCCTCGTCAAAGCGCTTCTGGCCAAGAAAATGGCCGCCGAATACGCGCTCCCGCCCCTCGATCATACCCTCGTCACCGGCATGGGCGGCGATCCGGCCAAGAACAAGCCCGGACACCCCCACGTGCGGATCAACAAAGACCAGCGCATCATCGTCGTCGATGCCGAATTCAGTCTTGAGTCCGGCCCCCTGGAATACCTCGTCGTCTGCAAGGGCGAGAACGCCAAGATGCACGAGACCGCGCTCGCACTCGACTGCTTGCCTATGGACCTCGTCTACGCCCTCTTCGCCGCCAAGTACACCTACGTCGGCGAACTGCGCGACGAAGGCAAGATCAACCTGCCCAAAGGCGCCGGCGTGATGCTTTCCATCGAATTCGAATTTGTCGAACCGGCCCCAGCCGGCGAAGTCAAGAAGCGCATCCGCGTCCCCGCCGAAACGCTCGTCTGGAACAGCCGCACCGGAAAGCCCATGCGCCGCGCGCCTTGGGCCTTCACCGGTTCGCAGATGGTCAAAGACCCCAACTCCGGCAAGGATGTCCTGATGGCGGTGATCGAAAAGTCCGTCGCCGCGATCATGGCCGATCCCAACGCGCTGCTCAATACGCCCCTCGATACCGCCGAGAAAGCGAACGTCGGGCAGGACCGCGAGGGCGCCTTCTACGAAGTCAACCGCGCCTTCATGCCCAAGAAGGGAACCAAGTGCATGCTGATCCTCGAACCCTGGAACGGCGACGAACTCACTTCCGCCGATGTCACCGATACGAATCAAGAACCCAAAACCCTCGAGAAGGAAAAGCAGACGCCCTGATTGAGCACCCAAGCGCCGCTAACCGCACCGCCGCCCGCTCCGCCGCTCACGCTTGAAGCGACAGCGGCCGCGCCCTCGAAACCGCCGCCGCTGGCCCAGGCTCTGCGCGGAGCGTGGCAAGCGCTGCCGCGCGCGCTGGCCCATGGGCTCTATTCCGGAGCCACCCTCGCAGGCGCCGCCGCGGCGCTGGCTGCCGGAACGCTCGTCACGCTGCTTCTGAACAGCGTACTCAAAACGCCGCCGCAGCCTCAGGCCACGCCGCCGGCCGCTCAAGCCGCTTCCTACGTCCTCGGCTTCGTCTTCCTGGCGCTTGCCCTCGCGCGCTCGCCACGAGCCGGCGACCGGCCGTGGGCCGCGCTGAGTTCCTGGATTCAACTGGCGCTCTGGACCGCCGCCGCTTGTGCGGGGCTCAAGTTCGCCGGCGGTGCTCAGGTCGGCTGGACCGTGACGCTCACCCTGGCCGCGTACCTCTGCGCCTACCAGGCGGCGGTGCTGGGCTTTTCGAGTCTGCTGGCGGTCTGGCTGGGGCGCTACGCGCAGGCCGGGCGCATGACGCTGGCGCTCGTACTCGCGCTCGTCATCGCGGGGTTGCTCTGGACCCGCACGCCGCTCTTGGCGCTCTACAAACAGGATCGAGCGCTGGGACGCTGGGGCGCGGACGCCGTTTTGAACCTCAGCCCCACCACCGGCTTTGCCGCCGTCTGGAACGTCGGCCCCGGCGGGCACGATCTGCTCAAGGGCGAGATTACCTACCAGCGCTGGGTCGGCATGTACGACCTGCTGCCCTACCCGCGGCTCTGGCCCGAACGCTACGCGCGCATCCAAGCCCCGCCGCCCAGCGCGCCGCCCGGTACGCCGCCGCTCAAGGTCAACGGCGTCAATCCCGGCCTCGTTCTCGCCTTCGGCTCCTGGGGTTTGGTGCTTCTCCTCCTCGCCGAAACCGCGCGAGGAGGGCCCATTAAAAGTTAAAGCGATATGCTAAATGTGTGTCCGTCCACTTATTCCCATAGGGGAATCGCCTTAAGGCATAGGATTTAACCACGCCTTTTGCTTTTCAATTCGCCTACCTTCCCAATCCGCCCAGCCCGCCCTCGAACGCCCGGTTCACCGCGTCCTTCGCTTCCTGCCGCTTGGCCGCTTCTTCCGGCGTGCACTCCGTCACCGGCAAAAACGCCACCGCACCCGGCTTGACGTCCTGATGCAGCATCCGCAGCACGCCCAGCACCGCGACGGCCTTCATTTCCGGCGCCGCCTCCACGTAAACCGTCGCCTTAGGCATCTGCTTCACCAAGCCCTGCAACAGCCCATGCGAGACATTCAAACGCTTACCGCCGTTTTCCGTCTGTACGCCTTGCGGCCCTTCGAAAAGCGGAAACTTCACCACCTCGCCCTGGCTCGGATCCGCGCCCGGCAGCGGCAGCGCCACCTCCGCGTTGGGCTTCCCGGGCACCGCGATCCGCGCTTTCTGCACGCCCAACCCCGCCGAAGCCATCAGCAGACTCTTCAAGCCGCCCCACGGCGTCGCATCGTCCACGCCGCTCACCAGCACCACGCCAGGCCGCTGGCCGTCATCGTTCGCCGGAGGTACGGCCGTCTTGAGCATTTCGCCGACCGTCCGCCACGTTTTATCCGGCTCCGCCCAGTTCCCGTCGTTCAGTTTCGTCGCGTTCCCGTTGATCCGAAACGTCGAGCCCAGGAAATCGGCCTTCAGTACCACCTCTTCCCCCGCGGCGCTCCAGGCGGCAGCGAGTATCAACACAACGAGCGTTCCCGTGCGAACCATGCGCTTCGACTCCTTTAAAGGATGCGGTGCCTTAGTAGTCTAACGTACCGGCGACCGCAAATCGTTCACCCATTGTTAGACCGGCCGGATCGAAAAGTTCTTCAAGCCGGGCGGTCCTCTTGACAGGGGCCTCACGGTCCCCGAAAATGGAATGCTCTCGTGCAGGATGGCGGCCCCGGTTGCGGGGCCGATGTTGTTAACGGGCAAGCCTTTGGAGATGCGGCGTGGCGGAACCGGCAAGCGCACGGCTGTCCGATGCCGAGGCGTTGGAAGCCTCGTTTCTGCACTGCGTCCACGTCACCAAAGAGCAGGCCAAGAACTTCCACTTTGCGTTTCAAGTGCTGCCGCCCGAACGCTACCGCGGCATCTGCGCCCTCTACGCCTTCGCCCGCTTGGCCGACGACTACAGCGACGACGAGTCCGATCCGCAGCGCGCGCTGGCCAACGCCGCCAAGCTCCGCGAGTGGCTTCAGCGCGCGCTCGACGGGAAACCCGACCGCCATCTCATTCTGCCCGCCGTCGCCGATACCGTGCGGCGCTTCAAGGTCAATCCCGAGTACCTCTTCGAACTGATCGCCGGAACCGAGATGGACGCCGTCAAGAAGCGCTACGCCACCTGGGACGAGTCCTACCGCTACTGCTACCTCGTCGCGAGCGTGATCGGCTTGATGACCATCCACGTCTTCGGCTTCCGCGACCCCGAAGGCAAGGCGCTCAAGCTGGCCGAGGAAACCGGCATCGCGTTCCAGCTCACCAACATCCTGCGTGACATTAAAGAAGACGTCCAGGAGCGCGACCGCATCTACCTCCCGCAGGAAGACCTCGCGCGCTTCGGCATCGGAGAAGAGCAGGTCCGCGCGGGCGCCGATTCGCCGGCCTTCCGCGAACTCGTCAAGTTCGAGGTCGAACGCGCCAAGAGCTACTACCGCGCCGGCGAGGCCCTCGTGCCGCTCATGGAACCCGACGGCCGCCCCGCGTTGGAAGTCCTGGTCAAGATTTACCGCCGTTTGCTCGAAGAGATCGAGAAGCGCGAGTACGACGTGTTGACCGAACGCGTCAGCCTCAGCACCATGGAAAAGATGCGCCTCGCGGGCTCCTTCGCCCTCAAGTCGTTGTTGAAGTAGGTCCTCTGGCCACACCGGAATAAGGCGGTACGGGAATCGATGATCGCACTGGCGTTGAGAATCATCGCGCACCGGCCGATGCGCTACCTCGTCGCGCTGCTGGGCATCAGCGTCGCCGCGGGGCTGGCCTTGATCCAGTTGGGGCTCTACTTCGGCTTCAAGGAAAACGCCTCGGTCATCGTCGACCACACGCCCGGCGACGTTTGGGTCTGCGCGCGGTTCCAGGACAACTTCGATTTCCCCAACCTGCTCACCGAAGACCAACTCGTCAAAGTCCGCTCCGTCTCCGGTGTGGCTTGGGCCGCGCCCATGCTGATCCTCTTCAGAGACTGGCGCCTCCCCGACGGTTCGCAGCAGACCGTCCAGGTCATCGGCTTCGACGCCGTCCGCGGCCTGCCCGGCGGACCGTGGCGCATGGACGAAGGCTTCCCCGAAGACCTCGCCCCGCTGGGCCACGTCACCGTCGATCTGCGCACCCGCCGCAAACTCGCCAACCCCAAGCCCGGCGATTGGGCCGAGATCAACGGAAAGCGCGTCTTCATCGCCGGACTTACCGATGGCATCCAGTCCTTCCAGGGCAACCCCATCGTCTTCTGCGACATGGAAACCGCCCGCACCGTCGGCGGCCTGCACGATGACCACCTCCACTACGTGATCGTCGGACTCGAACCCGGCGCCGAACCCGCCGACGTCCTCGCACGCATCGCCGCGCTCGATTACGTCGAAGCCTACTCCAGCGCCGATTTCTCCGTGAAAGCGCAGCGCTACTGGCTCGAAAGCACCGGAGCGGGCACCGCACTCTTCTTCGCCGCCATGATGGGTCTCGTCGTCGGCATCGTCGTCGCCGGCCAGGTCCTCTACACCAGCACCATCGAACACCTCAAGGAATACGGCACGCTCAAGGCGATCGGCGCCACCAATGCGCAGGTCTCCGTCGCGATCATCGCCCAAGCCATCAGTTGGGCGCTCCCCGCCCACTTGATCGCCGGCATCCTGCTCTGGATCGCGATGCAGAAAATCCAAGGCAAAGGCATTCACCTGGCCCTCGACGCGCCGACCTACGCGTGGCTGGGGCTGGGCACCGTGGTGGTTTGCGTCTGCGCTTCGATCCTTTCGGTCCTGCGCATCATGCAGGTCCAGCCGGCCGACGTCTTCAAGGGCTGACGGTTCCCGCCGCGGGCGCGGAATCGTTGACGAGATAGGTGGTACCGATGGGCAAGTGGCTTCTCGTTCTGATCGTGCTGGCGAGCTTGGGCTTCATCGCCGTGGTGCTCTACTTCAGCGCGCCCGAAGTCGTCGGACTCGAACGCACCCTCACCGTCCAGCGCACCGAGATTGACCGCAGCGCGCGCGGCATCGCCCGCGTCGAAAGCGTCAACCACCCGGTGCGCATGAGCTTCCCCGTCACCGGATTCCTCAAAAGCGTCAAAGTGAAAGAAGGCGAGCGCGTCACGCAGGGCGATATCCTGGCCGAACTGGAAGCCGAACCGTTCGAGATGGCCGTCCGCGAAGCCGAGGCCGCGCTCGCAGAAGCCCAGGCGCGCGTCGCCCAGCTCCAGGCCAAGCCGCACCCCGAGCAGGCGCGCCAGTTCGAAGAACAGGTCAAACGCGCCTACGCGCGAGCCGAAGCCGCCAAGGTCCGGCTCAAGGAATTGATGCAGCCCACCGCGCCGCCGCCCGCCGCCGACTGGCTGCTCGAAAAGGCCAAGCGCGAAGTCGAACTCGCCGCGCACCAGCAAAACGAGGCCGTCTACAACCAGAACCTCGTCCTCAGCCGCCCCTCCGAAGACGAGAAGGCCATCGCCCTCTCGCGCGTGAACCTCGCCCAGGTGAACCACGAAACCGCGAAGAAGAAGGTCGATGCGGGCCGCAAGACCGCGTGGCCGGGCTCCTACCGCGCCCTCGCCGAATGGCAGATCGTCGAAGTCGAAGCCTCCATCGACCAGACCAAGCGCCAGTTGGAGATGGAGCAGGCGCTCTTCGACCAGGCCAAGCGCGGCGCCTCCGAAGACGAGAAGCGCGCCGCCAAAGCCCGCGCCGAAGCCGCCCAGGCGCGCTACCTGATCGCCGTCAACGAACTCAAGCGTCTCCAGTCCCCCGCCGCGCCGCCGCCCGCCCCCGCCCACGAAATCGAACTCGCACGCCTCGAACTCGCGCAAGCGGAAGCCACCCACCGCGAAGCCCAGGCCGCCCAGGCCCTCGCGCTGGCCGGCCCGCGTGCCGAAGACCTCGCCGTCCTCCAGACCGGTGTCGCGCGCGCCCAGGCCGCGCTCGAAAAAGCCAAAGCCCAGCGCGCGCTCACCGTCCTACGCGCCCCCTTCGACGGAGCCGTCACCGGTCGATTCCTCGAACCCGGCAGCGCGCCGCCCCCGCACGCCGCCGTCCTCGAACTCGCCGACACCTCGCATCTCCAGGTCCGCGCCGAACTCGACGCGCTCTGGTCCGCCGAACTCGGCGTCGGACAGTCCGTCGAACTTAGCGGCAACGTCCTCCCCGGCGGCAAAATCGGCGGCAAGATCATCCGCTTCATCGACGAAGTCGGGCCCAAGACCCTCTTCAGCAAGGACCCCACCGAACCCCTCGGCGGAGAAGTCGTCATCGCCGTCGTCGCCCTCGATCCGCCCCAGAGCGACGACGAAAAAGCCTCGCACAAAGCCCTCCGCCCGGGCCTGCGCCTCGACGCCAAGATCGATTTCGAGAAGCGCGAGAACGTGCTCGCCATACCGCGCAATTACGTCACCGTCGAAGAAGGGAAGTACGTTGTCTACAAGTACGAGTCCGACGGCGCGCAGTCGCGCAAAGCCAAGCAGGAAGTCGCCCTCGGCTTTCGCGACGGCCTCCACGTCGAAGTCCTGACCGGACTCGTCGAAGGCGACCGCATCGTCAAACCCCAGCGCGCCGCCACGCCGTAAACCAGCCTCGCCGCATGGAGCGTCGAAGTTCCGGGCGTTCGCCTTGTTCCAAGGCGCCCGCAGCCTTATTTCCGTTCACCGGCCCTTCCGCGGCCCCACTTGCGGCAACTCGGCGCCGTACTCGTAAAGCCCCATATCGGGCGCCTTGCCCGTGAACTGCCACGGCGCGGGAACCTCGTCGTTGATGCCTTTGACGATCTCGCCCGAGTCCACGCCGGGTTGGCTTTCGTCCATCAGGCGCAGGTCGCCCTTTTCGAGATCCTTGAAGACGGGCATGCCCGAGAGCGAATGCTTTTCGCCGACGCGGCGCGTGTTGCCGCCGTTGACGGAAGCAAGAAGGTTGTAATCGAAGTCGAGCGTATCCATCAGGACGCACTTGTCGCCGCGGACGCTGTACGCGGCGCGCCCGCCGATAAGGATATTGTTCCGCGTCCGCATCCAGCGTTCGCCGTCCTGGTCGGGGCAGAAGGCCAATCCGTCGAAGCCAGGATTGGGAATCGGCCAGGCCTCCGGCCGCGGTCCGTGGCTGTAAATCTGAAGGTTCTTCTGCGGATAGCAGACGTTGTGATAGTAGAGCGTCTTACCGGCCGCGCCGTTGCGGACCTTGAAGGCTCCTTGGACGTACTTATCGAAGCTGTTGCGCACCACGAAGAAGGGGCCGATGTCCACCGGAGCGTCGGAAATGCCGTTGATGAAGCGGCTGAATTGGTTCTCGTAGACACGCCAGTTGACGCCCGGGCCGTCCGGTTCGATGCAATCGTCGTAAACGTGATCGAAGCGGTTGTGATGGATTTCGATGTTCTTGCTCAACGCCGGAGCGGGCGGGCCGACGACGTTGTTGAAACCGGATATATAATTGTAGCGGAATACGGTGCCTTGCGCGGGCGAGACGAGGTGCGTGTCGTTGGCCCCGTTCTTGACCCGGCCCCATGGATCCCAGCGGTTGCCTTTCGAGATCTTCGCCGGCGGAGCGTGGTGCCAGTCGTAGTTCGTGTTGAAGACGAACGTAGAGTCCTCGATCAGCCCGTACGTCCCGGTGCTGATGTTGTTCCGCCCGTTGTTGCCGTAGACCGCGATGCGCTTGAAATGGATATGGTGCCCGGCGACCTGGAGGGAGACCGTCAGGTCGAAGGTGAGCCCCTCGACGAGCACGTGATGCCCCTTGAAGGACAGCACGTGCGCGCTCTGACGCTGCGCGACGTTGCCGCGGCTGATCTGCACGTCCACCCGGGCCGGATCGTCCATCCCTTCAGGCAGGATCGCGTACAACGCGTCGGGTTCCTGAAGAAAGATGCCGCATTTGTTAAGTCCCGTGTAATTCTCGATCAGGTGCGCGACGGTCTGCCCGCGGTGCGGCCCGTTGTACTTGGTCGTATCGTTCTGCATCGCGCGCCAGAGGAAGTAACCGGTCGTGACGTCGCCGGGCTTTTTGCGGACCATGACGCGGTGCGCATCTTTGACGGGCAGCTTGTAGATCCAGCGCCCGTCCTCATCCTGCTTGAACTTTTCCCAAGCCAGCTTGCCGGCGCCGCTGAGGGCCGGGTCCGCGTCGGTCACGATCGCGCCGGGCTCGGCCTTGATGTGAAGCCAGGCGTTCTCCTCGCCGCTCAAGTCGCACGCCAGCGGAGCCAGTACCGGATAGACGCCGGCCGCCAGATGGATCGTGTCGCCGGGGCCGCCGGCAGCGAGCGCCTTCTCGAGGCTCTTGTAAGGCTGCGCCTGGGAGCCGTCGCCCTCCGCGGCCGCCGCCGGGTTGGCGTAATAATGACGGCCCGAGCCCGTCTTGACCGCGGAGTTGCGCGTGCGGACCTTCTGAGCGGGAAGCTGCGCCGAAACCCCGTCCGGATCTTCGAACTTCACCTCGACCTCGTACTCGGTGTCTTCCTTCAGGCAGAAGATCGAACTGAAGAAGCGCGGATTCTTCGCGCCGCCGCCTTTCGCGTCCGTGGGCTTGTCGCTGACCCGCACCAACGGATGCCCCGTCCGCCAAGCCGACTCCCCGCTGGCGCGGTACTGAACGGTGCCTCGCGCGTTCGGGCGCACGTCCCCCGTGTACGTCACTTCAACGCCGATGCACTGGAAGGTGGGATCGAGCAGCAGCTTGCCCGGCACGATCCCGTCGGCCGCAAGCGCGGCTCCGGTCAACAGGGCGCTGGCGAGCAGGAGTCGTTTCGGGGACGCCATGAGCGGTCCTCCTAAGTGCACTAGTACACTCGATACACCGCTCATAAGCCCGAATGCGGGCAAAATTCCTCTTAGTAAGGGGGATTCCTGCGCCACTCCAGGAGGGGGCGTATAGCTGGGTCGTACCAATCGAGGCGATGGCCGGTCGAAGGCTGGTGGACCAGCGGCAGCTTGCTGCCGCCGCACAGCCATGCGTCCAGCGGCCGGATAAGCCCGCCACTGCTCGCATGCAACTACGGCGCCTTGAGCGCCTCCGCCAGCTTCTTCATCGTATCCCGCAGCTCGGCGCAGCGGTCCTTCGCCGCCGCGTCGTTGCGCGCGGCGGCGTCCAGCGCCTGCTCCACCGCGTCGCGCAAGCTCTGCGCGATCGTCAACAGCGCCTGCGGCTGAAAGCGCGGGGCGTCGCCCTCACCCTCGGCCGGCGGCGCGGCCTTCGCCAACCCTTCGGCCATTAGCGCGCGGTGGAAGTTCAGCGAGCCGTACGCGAGCTGCTCCTGCGCGCTCGACTTCTCCATCAGCAACTGGATCATTACCACCGGCTGCCGCGGATCCAGTTCTTCCCACGGTTTGATCCGTTCGCCCTCGCCCGCCCCCGCCAGCGCGCGGATCGTGATCCCGCGGTAGTTGAAGTCGATGATGTCGTACATCGGCTTCTTGTCCTTGCTGAACGCCTGCAGCGGCGATGCGTGCTTCGGATCGCGCTCGATCTGATCCTTCAGCCGCTGGCGAGCGGTGTTAAAGAGCCACTGTTCGTCCTTGATAAGCTGCAGGTAGCGCCCCGACAGCTGCTTCGTCTCGGGATCCTGCGCCGCGTCCGCGAACTTCTGCAACTCCTCCAACGCCTCCGTGTACCGGAATTTCGAAGCCTTCTCCGCCAGCCCCCCGGCCACCAGTTTCGCGAACGTCCGCGCCTCCTGCTGCCGCTTCTCTTCGGCCAGCTTCTGCGTCTGCGCGCCGCGCGCCGCTTCTTCGTTCTCCTGCACGCGCTGCAAGCGTTGCCCCGCCGCCGCGACCAGTTCCGGAACCCCGAAGCGCGCCTGCACGCCCTGGAACAGCCCGCGCGCCTTGGCGAAGTCCCCCGCCTGCAGCGCCTGATCCGAAGCCAGCAGGATGTCCGCGAAGGCCGCCTTCGCCTGCTGCTCGAACTTCTGCGCCGCTTCGGCCGCCTTCTCGGGATACGGCGCCATCTTCAGCGCCGCCGGCAGTTCCTTCGCCAGCGCGATCGCCTCCCCGAAACGCTGCTCCGCGGCCTTCGCCTGCGCCCGCGCCAGATGCTCGGCGAATACCTGCTCTTCGGCGTCCGTCGGCGCCGCCGGTACCGGGACGGCCGACGGCGCGGGCGTCGCGCCGCCGCGCGCGATCTCTTCCTCGATCCGAGCCTTCAAGAGCCGCGCGCGCACCCCCGTTACGCTCGCTTCGTCCGTGCGCCGCACCAGGTCGTCCACCAGCCGCAGCGTCGTCGTGTCGTGCTTCGCGTCGCCGCTGCGCAGCATCTCTTCGATCAGCCCCAGCGTCTTGGCCGTCTTCGCTTCCTCGGCCGAAACCTGCGCCGGCGCCACCAGAGGCGCGGCGCTCGGGCTTTCCGGCGACACCGGCGCGGCCGCCGCCGGCGGCGGTTCCGCCGTCCGGCCGGTACCTTCCGGCGCCATGAAGAACGTCTTGATCGCCAGCCCGATCGCGATCCCGAAGACCAGCACCACCGCGCCGATCAGCATCGCCGAGGTCGCCTGCTCCCGCCCACGCGGCGAAGCGTAACGCGGTGCGTGCAGCGGCGGAGCCGGAGCGGCGCCGTAGGCCGGAGCGGCCGGGGCTTCGTGCGCGGCCGGAGCCGCCGCATCGGAGGCCGGCGCGCGCAGCCGCGGCGGAAGTTCGGCCGGCGGCAGCGGCGGAGGCGCCGCCGCCGCGTGCACCGGCGCCGGACGCCCTTCGGCCTCGTGTATCGCCGCCTCCAGCGTCGCCAAGGTCATATCGAAGTCGCCGCGCTCGGCCGGGTCCGCCGCCAGCAGCCGCTGGACAAGGTGAACCGCGCGCACCGGCAGCGAACGCTCCGTGCCCCGCGGCCAGCGCACCGCCGCCGGCGCGATCGTCGCGCGCTCCTGCACGATCGATTCCGCGTCCGAACCGCGGTACGGCGGTGTGCCCGTCAGCATGTGGTACAGCAGCCCGCCCAGCGCGAAGAGATCTGCCGCGCGACGGCCCGCTTCGTCCGCCGGATACCCCCGCGGCGGCAGGCATTCCGTGGCGCAGTAAATCAGCGGCTGAAAAAGATGCGGATCCTTCACGTTCCACGGCGCGTGCTCGGGCAGTTCGCCCAAGCCGATCCCCAGCACCCGCGCCTCGCCGTCGCGCACCAGCACGTCGCCCGGATGCAGCCGCCCGTGATGCCGGTGCTTCTGGTCCGCGTACGCCAGCGCCGACGCGATTTGCTCCGCGACTTGCAGCGCCCGCGCCGGACGAAACCGGACGTTCCGCTGCAGCGCCCGCGACAACGGCTCGCCCGCCACGTATTCCTGAACCAGCAACAGCCGGCCGTCGTCCTCGATGCAGCCCAGGCAGCGCACCAAGGCCGGATGCTCGAGCAGAAAGCTCGCCTCCGCGCTCTGCTGCAAGCGCTCGCGAAAGCCGCTCTCACGCCCCGCCTCGTCCCGGAAAATCTTCACCGCCACCACGTCCTGCTCGACCAGCCGCCGCGCCTTGTACACCACCCCCTTGGGGCTGCGCGCCAGCTCCTGGATCAAACGGAATCCGGACAACTCGGGGAATGGAATGCGCTGAACGCCCGCGCCGGCGGGCGACTCGGGCTGTGCCGCATCCGTCTCTTCGTGCGGCTCCGACGCGGACTGACTCATGGCTGACGAACCTCGGGAAACCGGCGCCGAACCCATGCTACTCTCCGGGGGGCCAACCTGCACCTGCGGGCGGGGAGCCGCCGGGGCAACCCCAGCGGCCCTGTAACCTCTTATTAGAGGCGCTTTTCGCCTCCGTTTCCTTAGACGGAATGCCCCTCCAGTCCAGGACAAGGATTCCAGGCGCAAGCCCTTCAGGCTTGGCGCCTATTCCTTCACCACGAAATGATAGTAGGAGTGTTCCTGTTTGGGTCCGGTCACGCGCAGCCGGCCAATGAAATGACTTTTCAAATAGGCGCTCAAGCCCAACGTGTAGCGCCCGGGGGGCAGCTCCAGCAGCAGCGAGGTCTCGAACGTATGCCCGTTCTGGGTTTTCGCTCCGTACAACGCATAGTGATAGCAAACCTCCGCGCCCAAACCATCCCAGCGCAGCCGCACCGGACTGGGTACAGCGGCCGGCTTGTTGAGCGGCGGAGTGAACGCCAGCACGTGCTTCGCCGTGTCCTCCGGTTCGCGCAGGAATATCGTCCGCGAAAAATGCAACGCAGGCGGCTGCGCCGCGCCGGGCTTGACCAGCACGATCGCCGAGCCTTCCACTTTCGCGCCGGCGCCTTGGGGATCCGTGGCCGGCAACGCAGCTTCGGCATGAATCCCGTACACGCCCGGCGGCAAACTCTCGAGCACAACGCGCGAGCCCTCGTATCGCACGTTCGCGTTTACCGGACCGGAGCCGATCCGGTCCACGATCTTCACCTCCGGCACGGCGGTAGTGACTTCGAGCAGCGGACGGTTGCCGTACAAGGCTTCGAGCGCCAGACTTTGCGGCTCTCCCTCGGTTAGGCGGCTCGTGAATTTCCATTCCGCCATGGAGTCCCGAGCCTCGCCCAGAATGACCCGCAGCGCGCCCAAGCGCTTCCCGTTGCGGTCCGCGTACAGGTTCATCTGATACTGGCCGGGATCGAGGTCGAGCGTCAATTCGGTGGCGGCCGTCTTCTCGTGCCGGCGATGGTTCAGGGAACTGTTGTAGAGATACAGCGAATAGTTCACCCCGGGCGCCACCGGCTTCCAGGCGAAACGCACGCGAGAACCCAGCAGCGGAAATGCTTTCGCTTGCTCTCCCAGGTCCACCGGTTCCAGCAGCCGGATCCCCTGCTGCAAGTGCAACTCCACCGGCGCGTTCCCCTCGCGCTTCAGCGTTACGATCTGGTACTCCCACAAATCTTCCGGACCCATCCGCCCGCCCCCCGCCAGACGGTCGATGTTCGCGTGAAGCTGGTACTCCCCCGCCCCCAGCGCCTCGAAGCGGAAACGATGGCCTTCCACCACCGGTTGCTGCCGCAGCCACTTTTGGTTCGTGCGGTCGAAGATCGAAAACTCCGGCGCCGCCGGCGTCAGCTCCGTCACCGGCTTCCCATCGAAGAGCAGCACACCCTCCAGCGCCAGCGTGTTCGCCGCCTCCGCCGGCAGCGGTTCGGCCTCCACCGGCTGCCCCGGACGCAGCGCCGGCGGATTCGGCAGCTTCAGCAGCACCTGATCCAAGCGCGAAAGCGATGCCGCCGGCGCGCCCAGCCGGGCCGCTTCCACCGTTTCGCGCACCGGCGGACCGATCGCCAGCAGCGTCTCCACCGCCGCGTCATGCAGCGAATACCGCGGACTCAACAGTACGCCCACCAGCGAACCCGTATACTCCGCCGCCGCCGGACCCTGCTCTTGAAGTATCTGCATCGCCGTCCAGGCGCTTTCGTGCGGCGCGTCGTTCACGCACGCGGCGACTTCCGGAAGCGCTTCCTTCGCTCCGGCGCCCATCCGCCGCAGCGCATGCAACGCGCGCAGCCGCACTTCCAGCGGACCTTCGCGCACGATCCGGCCCAGTTCCCTCGCCGCCTCCGGCGAATCCACGCGGTCCCAGCGCGCATTGCCCAGCAATTCTTCCAGTTCCGCCCCCCGCGCCTCCCGCAGCCGCTTCAACAGATGCAGCGCCAGCGCCGGTTCGTGAGGATCCAGACGGTCCTGCGCCACCGATCCCACCCAGCGTTCGTGAGAATCGCCACTCGCCTGCGCTGCCAAGGCCAGCGGCACATGGATATATCCGTGCCCCGCCTCCCCGCGGCACGCCAGCAGTTCCAGCGCCAGCACGCGTTCGGAAAATTCGCCCTGTTCCTGCAGCGGAGCCACATGCCGCACGTCGAAACGCTCCAGCGCCATCAGCACGGGGTAGCGCAGCTCGCGCTCCAGGAATTCGAAAAAGCGGGCCTTTTGTTTGTTCACTCCGGTCTTGAGCAGCGCGGGGATGGCTTCGACCGCGCGGCGTTCGCCCAAGGCTTGGATCGCGTAGCGGCGTACGATGCGGTGCGGATCGTCGAGCGCTTTGAGCAGCATCGGCACGGCCTGCGGATGCGGTGCGGTATTCGAGGCCAGTGCGTACGCGGCCTGGATGCGCACGGGCGCGTAGGCATCGGCGAGGGCTTCGACGGCGGGCGTGACATCCACGGGCCGATCACCCGGCCGCAGGCGCTCGATCAATTGGCCCACGCGCCACTCGCCCCAGAAGCCGCGCGCGGCGAAGGTCAGAAGGCCCGAGGCGAGCAGGAAGCACACCGCGGCCAGCGCCAGGCGCGGCCACGCGCCGCGCGCCGACGGGAGCGCCTCGGGGCGGCACGGCGGAGAACCGATGCGCAGGACGGGTTCGGTCGAACGCCCCCATCGCAGCGCGCGGCACTCCCAGGGCTCGAAGCCTTCCGGCGCCAACGACCATTCCCACAAGAAGGGCCGGACGGGCTCGATCCGCCAGCGCGACGGTCCGGAATCCGTTCCGTCGCGGATCTCGACGGGATGCCCCAGCACCCAGACGGGATCGCCTTCGCGGAGGATCTCGACGTCGGGTCGTGGCACGCCTTCGGGCGTCACCCACAGTGCGTTCGAAAAAATGCGCGGATCGGTGCCGGGATCCACAAGGGTCTCGCCGGATTCGTCGGCGACCACAAACGGGCGGCAACGGCTCTTGGCCGGGTTCTTCGCGTCGTAGCGCAGGAGGACGCTGGCATCCTCGAGGCTGGGCTGGTCGTCGGGGGCACGGCCGGCCCGGCCGGCGACGAGGATCATCGCGCCGTGCTCGCCGGTGCAGGGGGAAGGCGCGAGCCGGCGGGCGGTATCGGCGGCGAAGCGGTGCAGCTTCGCGGCACGGAAAACATGCCACCCCGCATACGCCAGCCCCGCCCCCGCCGCGGCGAGCAGCGCCAGGAACCACCACCACACCCAGTGTGCCGGAGCCGTGAAAGGGCCCTCGGCGGGCGCCGGCAGCCCGAAGCCCAGCAGCGGAAGCGCGAAGGCCAGCGCGATGGCCCCGGTTCGGACGAGAACGCTGTAGGCAAGTTGTATCGGAAAGACCAGCGGGAAGATCAGAAGTGCACGCAGCACCAGCAGCAGCAGCAGGCCGCGCATGGACGGATAAGGCGGTTTGCGCGCGTAGCGTACGAAGCGCACGATCGCTTCGATCAGGATGAAGAGGCCCAGAGCCCACATCGTGAGCAGGCCGATCTCCTCGGGCAGCGCAGGGCGGACCGGCGCGCGGAGGAACTCGATCTCGAGTGCAAAGCGGACGGCAAGAAAAAGCAGCAAATAGACGAGCGCATCGCGGCCAAGCGTGCGCAGCACACGGACGGCGAGGTAGGGCGAAGGCGGCTCAAGGCTGAGGGGCGCTGAGGCCATGAAAGTTCCTATAAGGGTGCGGACAGTATACCGCCCGCCGAGATATTCCGGCAGCCCGTGGAAACCTTTGAGTAAAGGCCTTCGAGCTGTCAATGCACAGGTGCTGAACCATTTGAATGGCAGGCGCCGCAGCGCCTAAATAAACCGGGCCGCCCGAAGGCGGCCCGGCAATCCTTTCAGCGACAAAAAACCGGGATGCTCAACTTTCCTCCGGCTCATCCGCCTCGGCCTCGTCGTCCGCATCCGCTTCCTCTTCATCCAATTCGTCCGCATCCTCGTCTTCCACCGGCTCCAACGCCTGCACCAGCGACGTATCCGGACGCGCCGCGCCGTCGCCTTGCTCCGGATCGATCCCGGACTCGTCCGCCTTCGTCCCGTCCACGTCATCCAGCAGCGCGATCGCATCCGGCGCCACGGCCGCCGTGGACTTGATCGGATTGTCCTTGCTCCCCAGCTTGCCCCACGCCGACGGACCCGCGTTGCGGCTGCGCTTGTACGAATCCCAGCCGTCGATCGTGATCAGCAGTTCGCGCCCCTTCGCGCCCCGGTCCGGACCGACAATGCCCAGCGCTTCCATCTGGTCGCACAGCTTCGCCGCGCGCGTGTATCCCAGGCTCAGCCGGCGCTGCAACAGCGACGTGCTCGCGCGCCCTTGAGCCAGGAACGACTCCACCGCCTCGTCGAAGCGGTCGTCCAGCACCATCGCTTCCACGGCCGCGGCTTCTTCCTCTTCGTTGCCGGCGGCGGCGCGAGCGACCTTCTCGATCTCGTCGCTGTAGATCGGCTCGGCTTGGTTCTTGCAGAAGCGCACCACCTCCTGGATCTCGTGGTCCGCGATGTACACGCCTTTCGCGCGCACCAGATTCGCGCTGCCCGGCGGCAGGAAGAGCATGTCGCCCTTGCCCGCCAGCTTGTCCGCGCCCGACGTATCCAGCACAATCCGGCTGTCAATCTTCGATTTCACCTGGAAGCAGATGCGGCACGGCAGGTTGGTCTTGATCAGTCCCGTCACCACGTCCGCGCTCGGGCGCTGCGTGGCCAGGATCACGTGAATCCCCGCCGCGCGCGCTTTCTGCGCCAGACGTGCGATCGACTGCTCGATCTCCTTCCCCGCCGTCATCATCAGGTCCGCGAACTCGTCCACGATCACCACCAAATACGGCATGTGGTCCATGTACTCGTCCGGCGCTTCGTCCTTGGGCAGCCGCTCCAGCCGCTCTTCGCGCGTCAGCTTGTTGAAGCTTGCGATGTTGCGCACGCCTACCTTGCTCATGCGCTCGTAGCGCTGCTCCATCTTCTCCACCGCCCAGATCAGCACCCCCGCCGCCAGTTTCATGTCCGTCACGACCGGGCTGAGCAAGTGCGGAATCCCGCGGAAGTCCGTCATCTCCACCTGCTTCGGGTCCACCAGGATCAGCTTCACCTCATGCGGCCGGCGCAGGATCATCAGCGAAAGGATGATCGAGTTCACGCAGATCGATTTGCCCGAGCCCGTCGTGCCTGCGATCAGCAAGTGCGGCATGCTCGCCAAGTCGCTCACCAGCGCGTTGCCCGTCGCGTCGCGGCCCAGGATCAGCGGCAGCGTCCACTTGCCCGAACGGAAGGCCGGCGATTCCAGGATCGGGCGCATCCGCACCGTGTAATCCTCGGTGTTCGGAATCTCGATCCCGATGCTGTCGCGGCCCGGCAGCGGAGCCACGATGCGCACACCGTGCTCCGACTTCATCGCCATCGCCAGGTTGTCGCTCAGCGCCAGCACACGCGAAACCTTGATCCCCGGATCGAGCTGCAGCTCGAACATCGTCACCGTCGGGCCGTGGTGGATGTTCACCAGCCGGCTCCCGATCTTGAACTCCCACAGCGTCTCGATCAGCTTCGCGCCGCGTTCCTTCAACGTGTCGCTGCTGACGACCACCGAAATGTCCTTCTCTTCCAGCTTCTTGATGTCCGGCAGGAGGTAGTTGTCGGGCAGTTTCGGCTTCGGCGGCGCGGGCGCGGCGTCCCCCTCGGCCACGGCATCCCCCGCCGCCGGCGCTTCGGCCGGTTCTTCGGGCTTCGCGCCCAGCGACGCCGCCAGCTTCGCGCGCGCCTTCTCCTGCTCGCGGTCCTTCGCCGCGCGCTCGCGCTCCAGCCGCTCCAGCACCTTCGCTTCGCGCTTGGCCTGCTCCTGCGCTTCCTGCTCCCGCTTCTGCCGCTCGCCCTCGGCCTGCTCCGCCTGCCGCACCGCTTCTTCCCGGCGCTGCTGCGCTTCCAGTTGCTCGCGCTCCTCGCGCGAAAGCTTCGGCGCCTCATCGGACTTGACCAGCTTCGCCCGCGCGCGCGTGATCTTGGCCGCTTCCGCTTCCGGGTCGAACTTCTTCACCGCCGGCTCTTCGGCTTCGTCTTCGGGCTCCGGTTCCGCCGTCCGCGCCTTGCGCTTCGGCGGCGGCGCTTCCAGCACCGCCACTGCGCCCGCGTTCGCCCGAGGCGCGTTCGCCTGAGCCTCGTTCAACGCCGCGCGGAAGCTCGCCGTCTCCGTCGCCGCCTGGGGCTGAGCGGCCGAGAGCGACGCCGCCGCCGCTTCGCCCGTCGCTTTCATGCGCTGCTTGAACGACTCCCAGCTCCACGCCGCCAGCCGCGCGCAGCCGCGCCCGACCAGCGAAAGTGCCGTCTCCGTCACGTCCTGCGCCAGCAGCAACCCCGCCAGCAGCCCCGCCGTCACCAGCACCAGGTACACGCCCACCGCGCCGAAGTAGCTCACCAGCGGAGCCGCCAGATACGCGCCCCCCACCAGCCCGCCCAGCCCGGCCGGATAATCCGAAGCCAGCGCCGCTTCGCGCGCCGCCGCGTTCGGCAGATCCACCGTCCCCGCCCAGGCCGCCGCGACCAGCGTCATCAGCACCGCGCCAAAACCTCGCAGCGCCAGACCGCTCATCGAACGCGCCGCCACCGTCATCACCCCGAAGACCAGCAGGCAGCAGACCGGCACCCATGCGCTCAGGCCGTAGAAGCAGAGCAGATGCTGAGCGGTCCAGGCGCCGAGCAGCCCCGCGAGGTTGTGCAGCGGCGCCGCTCCAGCATGGTAGTCCATCACGTCCGCCGGATGGTGCGTGAAGAGGCTCAGGCCGCAGAAGAGCGCCAGGCCCGCCAGGCCCAAGCCCGTGACGATCGCCGTCGTTTCTTTGGAGCGTTCGTGGTCCATCGTTCCCCCTACCTCGTTACCGTGTCGCCGCCAGCAATACGCACAGCCCCGCCATCAGGAAGCAGTACGGCGCGAAGCGCGGCAGCAGCCCGCGTTTCGCCACGTGTTTGAGCAGACTCATCGCCGCGATGCCCGAGACCAGCGCCGCGGCGAAGCCCGCCGCCAGCGGCCCCGGACTCACCGCCGCCAACTGCCCGATCTGGTCCGACTCCACCGCCAGCGCACCGATGATCGCCGGCGCGCCCAGCAGGAAACTGAACGCCACCGCCTGCTCGGCCGAGACGCCGCACAAGCGGCCCGCCGAGATCGTCAGCCCCGAACGCGAACAGCCCGGCGCGATCGCCAGCGCCTGCGCCAGACCGATCACCAGCGCGTCGCCCCAGCGCACGTGCCAAGCCGACGCCGAGGGCATCCCCTCCCCCGCCCCGTCCGCCGCCGAGCGGTCCTCGCGGCCCACCTTCCACAAAAACGATCCCGTGATGCAGAAGCACCACGCCAGCGCCAGCGGATGGCTCGCCAGCGCTTCCATCTCGTGCCGCCAGACCAGCCCAACCACCGCCGTCGGAATGCTGGCGACCGCCAGGATGACCAGCAGCCGCCGGTTCTCGCGCGCCAGCGACACCAGCAGCCGGCCGAAGACCCCGAAGATCACCAGCAGCGTCGCCCCATGCACCAGCACGTCGAACGCGGTGCTCCCCGCGCTCCGCTCGCCGAATAAGAGGTGACCCACCGCCAAATGGCCCGAAGACGAAACCGGCAGGAACTCGGTTATGCCTTGCAAGAATCCCAGCACGATCGCTTCCCAGTAGCTCACGCGGCAGCCCTCGTGAAAACCACGGCGCGACCGTTCCCCAAGCGGGAACAGAACACGCTCGATTCGGTATCGGCCGATGAGGGGTCCGGCTGGACGGAAATTAACGCCCGGCTACGCAAGGCAACGCCGCCCGGTGCCTGGAGTTAGACGCACGAGCGCAACCAAATGCGACGCCACCGGCCGCCGCCCGGCTCCCTATAAGGAGCGGCCCCGTTGCCCGCGCGCAACTAAAGGAGGGAAATCCGAGCCCGACGATCCGCCAGCCAGAAGGGCTGTTGCAGCCGCCTCAACTCGCCGTAGCCGCTGCCCTTGCCGTGATCTGCCAACCGGCAAACGGAAGCTGGAAACGATGCCTACTCCGCCGTCGGCAATCCCAGCGCCTCGCTCAACGCATCCAGCGTCGCCGGCGCGTGATCCGTCGTGCGCACGCACAGCGCCTCCGGCGCGTCGAAGCGCTTGTACAGAAGCTGCGTGAAGGCGTAGGCGCGAGCGACCTCCTCGGCGGGCATTCGTTCGCGCCGTTCGTTGACGGTATTCAAGAGCGTCAGCGGACGCGGCGCGACGCTCGCCGCCACCTGCGGCAGATCGTAATCGTTCAAAACGCCGCCCAGGAAGACGCTGAAGTGATGGTTATGCAGGCGGTGCGCCACCAAACTCTTGTACGTGCCCAGCCCGCGCAAGAGCGCCGCGCGCCGGACCTTCGGGTCCAGCGCCGACGCGTACAGCGCCCACAGCGCGCCGCGGCCCACGCCCACCAGCGAAACCTCGTCCGCCAGCACGTCCGGCCGCGTACGCAAATACTCCAGCGCCCGAAGCGTATCGAAGACGCGCATCCCGAACAGGTTCAGACCCACGTTCAGTGCGCGCCGCGCCCACATCGATTCCGGACCCACCAGCAGCTTCTCGTACGGATCGCCTTCCAGCCGCTCGGGCTGCAAGCGCGTCTCGCCCGTACCCCGCACGTCGATGGAAAGAATATGGTACCCCGCCGCCGCCAGCCGCGTCATCCACGGCCCGATCGCGCTGATCGCCGCCACGCCCCGGTCGTGCAGCGCCAGCACCACCGGCCGCATCCGCCGGCCCTGGTCGTCGTCCGGAGGCGTATAAAACGCGTACGGAAGATAAATCCCCGCGTCGACGATCAAGCGCCCCTTCTCGACGCTCAGGCCCCAGTCCGTGCTGTGGCTCTCGACATGCGCTTCCACCGGACCCGTCGGCTCCGGCATCTGCAAGCGCGCCGCCATCCGCCGCCGCAGTTCTTCCTGCATCTTTCGCGCCGACTCCGCGTCGCGAGGCAACTCCGCCGCCGGCGGCAGATCGCCGGTCACCGCCAAATGCCGGTGAAACAGGTCCGCGTGCCCCAGCGAATTCCCCACCTGGCCCGTCTCGGTCGCCTGCAAAACCGTCGCCTTCTCCGTCGGCGCCTGCGTCTCGCGCACGTCCTGATTCGGAAGGCCGAAGGCCTTGGCCAGGAACTCCGCCGCGCGTACGCGCAGCACCCGGCCCACCGCCGCACCCGGCTCCAGCGTGCACGTCTCGAACGCCCCCGCGCCGCCGG
The DNA here is from genome assembly GCA_045863855.1 of Planctomycetota bacterium. Lineage (GTDB taxonomy): Bacteria > Planctomycetota > SZUA-567 > H5-PLA8 > H5-PLA8 > H5-PLA8. Next base: position 41,094 of record BTVV01000026.1, read on the forward strand.
CGCGTGCGTACGCCGAACGCAATTCCCCCACGTGCCCCGCCATCGGATCGGCTTCGTTCGCGCGATGCGGGTACGTCAGCAGCAGCGGCTTCGGCGCCAGCGTAATCAGGTGGTCCGCGGGCGCCACCCCGCGCGGCAGCGCGCCGAAGAGATTCTGGTCCACGCAGCCGCCGCCCAGCGGATCCAATTCCTCCGCGCCCAGCACGCACACCGCCGCCGCGATCCGCTCGTCCAGGCACGCCAGGTAGCGCAAGACCGCCGTCCCGCCGTCCAATCCCACGACGCCCAGCCGAGTCCCATCGACGTCGCCGCGTTCGGCCAGCACATCCAGCGCCCGGATCGCCTCCCACGTCATCGATCGGCCCAGATGCCGCCCCGTCAGGAAGAGCATGTTGCCCAGATGCGTGTGCTCGGCCGCCACCGTGTGCCCGATCCAGCTCCGCCGCATCGGCACATCGAAGAACTGAATCCGCTCGCCCTGACCCAACTGGTCGAATACCAGCGTCACGATCCCGCGCCGCGCCAGCATCTGCGCCAGGCGCTGGTACTCCGCGGCCGCCTTGCCCTCGACGTTGTGGTTGCTCAGCAGCAGCGCCGCCGGACGCTTCGACGACGGACCCGCCGGCACGTACACGTTCGCCGTCGCCAGAATGTCCGCGCGGCTCAGGAACGTCACCACCTCGACCGTGTACCCCTCGCGCGGCAAGCGGTCGATCGGCTGCAACGACAACGGCACGCGCTCCGGAAGCGCGCCCAGAATCTCCGCCGTCACCGCACGCACCTCCGCCTGCCGCGCGCGAAACGCCGCCGCATCCGCGATGCCCGCCATGCGCTGCGCCCGCAGCCGCAACTGAGCTTCGGCCTTGGTCCGGATGTAGGTTTCGACGATGCCTTCGTGCATGCCCGTTCCTCTGATGCGAACGACTCCGCGCCGCGCGCGCGTGCGGGTCGGCGCGCGCCGCGCGGAATCGTCAGGAAACATGGAAGCGAGAAAGAGCGAACCGGCGGCGCGAAAATACGAATCGCAAAGGTGAACGGTGTGCTCGCACCGCCGCGATACTACGCACCTAAATGTAGCACGCGAATTGCCTCAGCGGCAAACTTTCGCCCAAATTCCGGCGCGCCATGCCCGCCGCCCGCAGCCTGCGTATCGCGGGCGTCTCGCCCGCAGTCCTGCCCTGGCCGTTATTCGACGTTTAGACGTTTGAACGTTGTCTGGCGCTTGCCGTCTGATGTTTGCTGTTAATGCCCGCCTACAACAATACCTCCGTCCCCGCCTCCAGCGGCGGCAAGCCCAGCCGGTCCAGCCCCGATCCGTCGTCGCTCGTCAGCGGCGATATCTCCAGCCGCAGCCGCGGTTCCCCCTGCGCGTCCCGAGGAACCTTCTGCCCCGCCGCGTCCAGCCAACGCGCGTACTGCCGCATCAGGTACGCCCGCGCCGTCGCCGGACTGTCCTCGCCTTCCGCGTTTTTCACCGGCGCGAACTCCTCCTCGCGCGCCACCTCCATCGTCACCGCCGCCTTCGCCTGCGGCAGCGCATCGAAGACGAACGTCTCGAACTTGATCCCGTTCTTCTCGCCCGGCTTCAGCTTCACCGGCTGGCCCTGCTCGTCCACGCACGGCACGGTCTTTTCGGCCTTATGGTACGGAAGCCGAAAGCCGCCCGCGTTCAGCCGCTCCACGAAGCCCAGATCCAGCACGTGGATCGCGATGCTCCCCGCGCCGAAGCGCAGCGAACCGTCTTTATTCACCGCCTGCGCCAACTCTTCCGGCAGATCGCTGTACTCGATCACGCCCAGCTTCCCGTCGAGGTAACCGATCACCCCGACCTTCTCCTTCCAGTCGCGTTTGCGCACGACCTTGCTCGACATCTCCGCCCCGGCCTGCAAGTGGTAGCCCACGAAGACCGGATCGGCGATCTTCACCAGCACGTTATCGACCTGGAAGTAGTGCAGCGTATCGACGCCTTGCCCGCGCAGCCACGCGACGGCCCCCGAATCGTGCAGCGCCTTGATCGACCCCCCGTGCCCGTTCGGCGCCAGCGCCAGGCTCGATCGCGTCTCCAGCAGCAGCTTCCCGCGCCGGTCGACGGCCGGCATGTTTTCCTGCACGATAAAGCGCACGCTCTCCGCGCCCAGCCCGTGGTAATCGCGCTTCTCGAAATACCGCCGCGTCGCCGCGTCGTTGGCCGAACTCGTCATGATCACCCACGGCAGCGCGGTCTTGTGCCGCTTGCGCAGCGCCTTGATCTTCTCGGCGTGCAACTGAAAAAGCGTCCGCTCCGAAACCGGCCCGATCTCGAACGCGCCCTTCGGCCCGTCGAAGCCCAGCCGCGTGCCTTGCCCGCCCGCGACCAGAAACGCCGCCACGCGCCCCTTGCGCAACGCCTCCACGCCCGCGTTTTTGGCGTCCCGCTCGCGCCGCAGTTCGTCCGCCGTCCGCGGCAAGCCGATCACCGGAGCCGGCTCGATCCGCGCCGCCGCCGCCGCGCTTCCCGCCGCGGACAACTCCCCCGTCAGCCGCGCCAGCAGGTCGAAGTCCAACGCGTGCAACTGCCCCAGCAGTTGCGCGCGCTCGCCTTCCGGCAGGCGGTCCCAGAAGCGCAGAACCTGCTCCTGCTCCCGCGCGCGCAACGTCTCCAGCAGCCGTTCGACGCTCATGGCGTCATCGTCTCCGCAAAGCGCCGCACCCAGTCTTCCTGCTCCCGCGTATCGGGCACGCGCATCCCGCGCGCCGCGCTGATCCGGTCCAGCGCCTCGTCCGCCTTCAACCCCAGCAGAATCAGCGTGCACGCCGCCATCAGCGTCGCCCGCCCGATCCCCGCGAAGCAGTGCACCGCCACCGACCGGCCCGCTTCGATCTCCTGCTTCAGCTTCAACGCGAACGCCCGCGCTTCCGCCGGATCTTCGGGCACGCCGTGGTCTTGGATCGGAAACGCCAGAAAGCGCAAGCCCGCGCCCTCGCAGCACGGCCGCTCGTCTTGAAGCTGCAAAACCTCGGCGTCGTACGGTTCCAGCAGCGAAACGACCGTCTGCACGCCTTCGCGGCGCAACGCCTCCATCTGAGCGGGCAGGAATTCCGCGCCGTACGGGTGCGCCATCGTGCCCAGGCGGCCCGGCGACACCCCGTCGATCCAATGGACCTTGCAGCGCGCGGCGCTCATGCGATCCCCTGGCCCGCCGACGGCCCGCGAATCAGAAAAGATACCCGTGAATGCCTGTTGCCGCTGAAGCGCCAAGCACCCTTCAAAGGGGACGTAAGCCGCGCGACTTCCTTCTAATTACTGCGCCGCGCCCGCCAGAGCGTTCGGCTCCATGCCCATCGAATGATACCCCTTGTCCACGTATACCGTGGTTCCGGAGATCCCCTGCCCCAGCGCCGAACACAGAAACGCCGCGGTGTTCCCTACGTCGGCGGCCGTATTGTTTTCCGGCAGCGCGCTGTTCTTCTTGTAGTAATCGATCAACAGCTCGATCGTCCCGATCGCCTTCGCCGCGCGGCTCGCCAGCGGGCCGGCGCTGATCGTATTCACGCGCACCCCGTACTTCCGCCCCGCCTCGAACGCCAGCACGCGCGTATCGCTCTCCAGCGCCGCCTTCGCGCTGCTCATCCCCCCGCCGTACCCCGGAATCACCCGCTCGCTGGCCATGTACGTCAGCGAGACCACCGACCCGCCGGGGCGCATCAGCGGGCCGAAGCGCTGCACCAGGCTCACCATCGAATACGCGCTCGCGCTCACCGCCGCCAGATACCCCTTGCGGCTCGTCTCCAAGAGCGGCTTCTTCACCTCCGGACCGTTCGCCAGCGAATGCACCAGGATGTCCACGCTCTGCGGGCCGTGCTCCGCCGCCCACGCCGCCGCCACCTCCGAGATGCTGTAGTTCGAGAGTTCCTTGTAGCGCTTGTCGTCGCGAATCTCCGGCGGCACGTCCTCCGGCGTATCGAACGCCGCATCCAGCGGATAGACCTTCTCGATCTTCATCCTCCCGCCGCCCGGAAGCTCCAAGTCCAGCTTGTCGCGCTCCAAACTCTTCGAAAAAAGCCCCAGCACCGGCGGCCACGTCCCGACGCTCACCGACGCGCCCGCCGCCGCCAGCGCCTTGCAGATCGCCCAGCCGTACCCGTGGTCGTCCGCGATCCCCGCCACGAACGCCCGCTTCCCCGTCAAATCGATGTTCAGCATCGCTCAATGGTCCCCGTACGCTTCGGTGTTGGATGAACTGCTGCCGAAACTATACCGAGTGCCGGAGAAGATGGAAGCGCGAGCGGACGGGGGGACGGTGAACGGCAATTCGTTCACGGGCAACTGGAAACCTACACCGCGTTCCGCGTCAACACTTCCTCCGCCGCGCCGGGCATGCCCCGTTCGAGCAGATACTCCACGTAACGCTCGCGCTGCCCGCGCGTCGCGCACGGGCCGCCTTCGTGTATCACCGTGTTCAATGGATCGGTGTACGCCTGCGGGCGCGAGACCAGATCGTGCGTCCACGCCAGCAGATGCCGGCTCCCCTGCGCCACCAACTCCGGACGCTCGCCCGATAAATCGCGCGTCTCGTGCGGATCGCGCTTCACGTCGAAGAGCAGCGTCGGCGGCAGCGGCTTCAACCCCGGATGCAACGTCTGGATCAGCAGGTAATCGTCCCAGCGCACGCTGCGCTGGCACGTCCACAACCCCTGCCCCAACACCAGGCTCTCCCGCCCGCGCCAGGTTTCTCCGCGCAAGGCCGCGGCGAAACTCGTCCCGTCCCACTGCGCCGGGCGTTCCGCGCCGGCCAGCTCCGCGATCGTCGCCGTCAGATCCAGGTTGTAGCACAGCCCGTCGTGCCGCCCCGGCTTCGTCAAGCCCGGCCAGCGCACGATCAACGGGATGTGCGCCGTCGCCTCGTCGGCGCAATGATGGTCGCCGTAGACGTTCAGCTCGCCCTGTTGCTCGCCGTGGTCCGCGCTGAAAATAATCGCCGTATCGTCCAGCACGCCTTGCCGTTCGAGCTCCCCCAGCACCTGCCCGATATGGTCGTCCATGTAGCGGATGCCCGTGTCGTATCCGTCGATCCAGGTCTTGAAGTCCTCGCGCGTGCGCAACGCTTCCACTTCGCGCGCGGTCGGCTTGGGGTTGCGGTAGCGGTAGTTGATCGGCTCCGAAGCGCTGCGCGGGCCGTAGCTGGCGTGCTGCTTCTCCAACGTCGCCGCGTCGGGCCACGCCGGAGCCGGTTCGTGCGCGAACGGGTTCCCGTATTCCGCCGGCGTGCGGTACGGGCGGTGCGGATCCCAGTAATTAAGGTGCAGGAACCAGCGGTCGCGTTTCGCGTTCGCTTCCAGCCACGGCAACGCCGCCGCGTTCGTCTCGCTCGCGATCTCGTGCCCGGCCTTGCCCGTATCCAGCACCTCGCGGAAGCCCGCGCCGCTGTGCCACGCCGAATGGCGCTGGATAAAGGGTGAGATGAAGCACGTGTACCAGCCCGCCGTCACCAGCGCCCGCGGCAAGGCCGCGTCCGCCGCGCGAGCGCCCCCGCCCATGTTCGGACGGCGCGGATACGAAGGCGTGCCGTGGTGCGTCACCACCCCCGTCTTGAATCCGAATTGGCCGGTCAATAACGCCGTGCGCGACGGCAAGCACGGCGTGTCCGACGCGTAACAGTTCCCGAAGACCGCCGCCTCCCGCGCGATCCGGTCGATCTGCGGCGACGTCTGCCGCGCGTACCCGTAGCAACCCAGATGATCGGGCCGGCAACTGTCCATGTCGATGTAGAGGATACGCAAAACGGTTTTCTCCCAGGCGATTTCGGATGGCTGAATGGGGCTTGGGGATGGAACGGCCGCCGCGCCGCCGTCCCGATGCACCCCCCTTATCGTGCGCCTCCCGGGATAGCGCCAACGCTACGCGCTCCCCAAGCGCCCCAAACCGCTACCCGCAATCGCCCTACGCCTCCCTCGGCGCCCCGTCGAACTTCTCCAACCACGCCGCATGCGCTTCGCGGCCGGTCTCGCGGAGGAACGCCGCGAAGCCCGGAAGGTTCTTCGCGTTCGCGTGCAACGGACCGCCTTCGGCAATCACCTGATGCAACGGATCGGGATGCCCGCTCTTCTTCAACTGCTCCGCCACCCAGCCGTCGATGATCCGCAAGCCGTGGTTCACCAAGTCCGGCCGCTTCGAAGCGAGGTTGTGCTGTTCGTGCGGATCGTCTTTCAAATTAAAGAGCATCAAGCTCGGGAAATGCTTGTGACCCGTGTGGTAGGTCCGGATCAGGATCCAATCGTCCCAGCGCGCCGAACGCTGGCAGCTCCACGCCCCCTGGCTCAAGACCAGGCTCTCGCGCCCCGTCTCCTTCCCGCTGCGCAACGTCTCCGCGAACGACCGCCCGTCCCAGCATTCCGGTTGCGTGCCGCCGAAGAGGTCCACCAGCGTGCTCGCCAGATCGATGTTGTAGTGCATGCCCTTGAAGACCCGGCCGGCCTTGTCGTCGGTCAGCCCCGGCCACTTCACGATCAACGGAACGTTGTTCGTGATCTGGTCGGCCGTCTGGTGGTCGCCCCAGACTTCCAGCTCGCCGTGGTTCTCGCCATGGTCCGAACTGACGATGATCGCCGTGTCCTCGTAGATGCCCAGATCCTTCAGCTTCTGGACCACCTTCCCGACGTAGTGGTCGGCGTAGTGAATCCCCGTGTCGTACCCGTCGATCCACTTCTTGAAGTCCGCCGGCGTCTTGATCTCGTGGACGCCGCGCGGCCACGGCAGCTTATCGGCCTTGTAGTTCGAATGCGGGCGCTGGATATCGTGCGGACTGTAGCTCTGCCGCTGCTTGTCGATCACGCTTTGCGTCACCCACGCGGGGGGCGGATCGTCCTTGAACGGCTCGCCGTACTCCAACGGCGTGTCGTACGGCGTGTGCGGATCCCAATAGTTGAAATGCAGGAACCACTTGTCGCGCGACGCATTGTTCTCCAGCCAGCGCTCGACGTACGGATACACCACCTCCGCCCGCTCGTGCCCGTTGCTCCCGCTGTCGAACGTCTCGTGGAACCCCTCCCAGACGTGGTACGCGCTGTGCCGGTGCGGAAACGGGCTGATCGACGCCGTGTACCAGCCCGCCTGCCGCAACCGTTCGGCCAGCGCCCAGTCCGTGCTCTTGCTCCGAAAACCCCGCCCCGGCCCCTCGACCCGGATATCCGCCTGCGTCCCGCCGTGGTTCACCACGCCCGTGTGAATCCCGAAGCGCCCCGTAAACAACGCCGTCCGCGAAGGCAGACACGGCGTGTCCGTCGCGTAGTAATTCGTGAAGCGCACGCCCTGAGCGGCCAAGGCGTCGAGGTTCGGCGACGTCTTGCGGTGATAACCGTAACAGCTCAAGTGGTCGGTGCGCATCGAATCGATGTCGATGTAGATCACGCGCATGGCGTCGGACTCCTTTTCGAGGTTCGTCCGATACTTATATCATACTCCGATAGAAATGTCCAATTTTTCACGCACCCCCGACGTGCATACCCGACGCATGCCCCGCACCCGTGCCGCACCAGGTGCGCCCGAAAATACACAATGCGTTATTCAAAAATAGCAGTTTTATGGCAGAATCGATTTTTTGCCCTACGTGCGCCCCGAATTCGACCGCACGGTCGGCTTATTTAAACCCAATAAAATGGTCCCGGAAATCGACGCACCTGTGCGCCGCTGCGCACGTCGTGAATGTTCCACGTGGAACATTTGCCCTTTTCGGCCGCCTGCCCCGGCCGATTCAGGACTCGATCAACACCTCGCCGTCCATCTCCGGCGGCGGCTTCACGCCCAACATATACAGAAGCGTCGGAGCGAGATCGCCCAGCCGCCCGCTCTTCAGCTTCGCCCGCTTGAACCGCTCGCTGACCAGAAAACACGGCACCGGGTTCGTCGTATGCGCCGTATGCGGCCCGTTGCTGGCCTCGTCCCACATCTGCTCGCAGTTCCCGTGGTCCGCCGTAACCAGCACATCGCCATGCATTTCCAGGATCGCCGCCGCCAGCCGCCCCACCCCCGCGTCCACCGTTTCCACCGCCTTGATCGCCGCTTCCAGCACGCCCGTATGCCCGACCATGTCACCGTTTGCGTAATTCAGCACCAGCAGATCGAACGCACCGCTCTTGATCGCCGCCACCGCTTTATCGGTCAGTTCCGGCGCGCTCATCTCGGGCTGCAAGTCGTACGTCGCGACCTTTGGGCTGTTCGCCATCACCCGCTCTTCGCCCGGAAACGGCGCTTCGCGCCCGCCGTTCAGGAAGAACGTCACGTGCGGATACTTCTCCGTCTCGGCCGCGTGGAACTGCTTAAGCCCCGCCGCGCTCACGACTTCCGCCAGCGTCCCGGTCAGCTCGCTCGAATCGAACGCCACCGGCACGTCAAATCCCGCACGGTAATCGGTCAGCGTCACCAAATGTATCTTCGGCCGACCGCGCCGTTCGAAACCCGGATTCGGATCGTTCTTCGTCTGCGCCTCGAAGTCCGCTTCGATCAGCGCGCGGATGATCTCCCGCGGCCGGTCGCTGCGATGATTAAAGCTAATCGCCGCATCGCCTTCCCGGATCCGCCCCACCGGCTGGCCGTGCTCGTCCACGATCACCGTCGGCCGGATGAACTCGTCCGTCTCCGCCGGCGCCGCGTCGCCCTTCCGGTGCGCGTCCGCTCGAGCGTACGCCGCCTGCACGGCCTCTTCGGCGCTGCGCGCCGTGAACTCCGCTTCGCCCAAAACCATCGCGTCGTACGCCAACTTCACGCGGCTCCAGCGTTTATCGCGGTCCATCGCGTAGTAGCGCCCGATCACCGTCCCGATCGTCCCCGCGTCGTAGAGGTCCAGCTTGCGTTGCAAATCGGCGATCGCCGCCGCGCCCGAACGCGGCGCCGTATCGCGACCGTCCGTGAACGCGTGGAAAATCACCCGGTCGCCCGTCAGCCCCATCCGCCGCGCCAGGCGCAGGATCGCGAAGTAATGCTCGTCGCAACTGTGGACGTACGCCGAACTTACCAGGCCGAACAGATGCAGCTTCGTGCCCTGCTTCTTGGCGTGCTCGCACGCGCCCACCAGCGCCGGATTGGAATTAATGCTCCCGTCGGCGACGGCATTCGTGATCCGCATCAGTTCCTGCCAAACCACACGCCCGCCGCCGATGTTCAAGTGCCCGACTTCACTGTTCCCCATCGTGCCCTTCGGCAGCCCCACATCCGTCCCGCTCGTGCGCAGCGTCGTATACGGATACTCGCGCGTAAACCGAGTCACGTTCGGCGTCTGCGCCAGCTTCACCGCGTTGTATTCCTTCGCTTCGCGCAAGCCCCAGCCGTCCATGACGATCAGCATGACGGGGCCTTTTCGAGGAGCAGGGGTCGGCATGGGCGTTCCTTTTGGGCGTGGTCCGCAAGCTTCCGTGCGCACAGATTAGAACTGCACCTGCACGCTTGCAACGCGCTTATACACCCCGAGCTTGGCTCTAAGAGCCGCGAACAAAACCCCCGTCGAGGCGGCTGCGCAGCGCCGGTCAAGCGGGACCAAGAAGAAGAAGAAAAATCCGGATCGGGACGAGCATCCGGCGCCTGAGCCTGATGACGTCCCGTGAAGCACCGCCGCAAGCAGACGACCGATGTTGGTTTTTGTGGGTGGCTCTAAGTTCGCGCTCTTCTTGAAGATGCCGCAGGCCTATGCACCACGAGGCGTAAGTTTGGGGTTTTCGGACCTCCATTCAGGCTCGCTTCCGCACTCGTGATTATTCATGCACGTGTGAATAAAGTGTTTTCAGTAAAGAGTTTAAGCAATAGAATTCAACTTATGCACGACGTAAACTAAAGGACGGTATTTCGCACCCTTGAGGAGTGGCTCATGATCGCCAAGCAGCAAACGATGGTCATCGGTGGCTATCAGTTGATGGAAAAGCTCGGCCAAGGCGGCATGGGCGCAGTTTACAAAGCCAAGCAACTCTCGATGGAACGGATCGTCGCCGTCAAGATTCTCCCGCCTAAGTTCAGCCACGACCGGCAGTTCGTCGATCGCTTCGTGCGCGAAGCGCGGCTCGCCGGACGCTTGAACCACGAGAACATCGTCAGCGCCATCGACGTCGGCGAAGATCAAGGCTACCACTTTATCGCCATGGAGTTCATCGAAGGCACGACGGTTTCGGGTCTGCTGAAAAAGAGCGGCGCGCTGCCCGAAAAAGAAGCGCTCCAGATCTGCCGCCAGGTCGCCAAAGGCTTGCAAGGCGCGCACGAGCAAAAGCTTATCCACCGCGACATCAAGCCCGACAACATCATGATCGACAAGCGCGGCGTCGTGAAAGTAATGGACTTGGGCCTCGCGCGCTCGACGCAGGACGACACGAGCCTCACCCAGACCGGCATGGCGCTGGGTACGCCGCACTACGCCAGTCCCGAACAGGCCCGCGGCGACAAGGACATCGATCACCGCTGCGACTTTTATTCTTTGGGCGCCACGCTGTACCACATGGTGACGGGCTTTACGCCGTACACCGGCGAGACGGCGGCCGTGATCATGGCCTCGCACCTGATGGACGATCCGGTGCCCGCGCACGAACGCGCGCCGGAGCGCGAGATCAGCGACGCGGCCAGCGAATTGATCATGCTGCTGATGAGCAAGGACCGCGAACAGCGCCCCAAAGACGCCGCGGAAGTGATTGCGCTGATGGAAGATGCGATCGCCGGCACGCCGCCGGCGGGCGCGGGCGGAGCGGGCATGAGCGGCAAACGCCGCACCGGCCGGCACGCTCCGGTCGGACAGCCAGGCATGAAAAGCGGTACTCGCCGAGGCACCGGGCAGTTCGTCCCGGTCGACGCGCGCCGCAGTGTGGCCGTGGATCGTTCCGCTAAGTCCGCGCCCCGCCGAGGCGTAGATGCGCCGGGCGGAACTGGCATGAATCCTGTCATGGTCGGCGCGGCCGTGGCCGGCGTGGTCCTGCTGGGCGGTTTTGCCCTGATGCTCGGCAGCGGCGGCGAAAAGCCCGCGCCCAAGCGCGCCGAGCGTATCGCCACCGAAGATTCGACGCCGACGCCGAAGCCGGCCACCCAGCCCGCGCCGATTCGGCCCGTGCCGGTGGCGACGGCGCCCGTCCCGCAACCGGTTCAGGCGCAACCTCCGGCCGAGCCACCCCCAGCCCAAACCCAGCCGCAGGATCAGCCTGAAGTGGCGGCCAAGCCGGAACCTCAAGCTCCCCAAGCGGTTCCGACTCCCCCGCCGCAGCAGATCGCGCATCAGCCGGCCGAACCCCGCGCGCCTCAGCCCGCTCCGGCCGCTCCAGCGCCCGACACGTCCGCGCTGGATGCCGCCCGCGCCGCCTTCGCGCCGGTGCGCGGCCAGATCTCCGATCTGCTCAAAGAGTTAAAAGTAACGGAAGCCGGCACGCTGCTGCGCAAAGCGCAGCAAGACCCCAAACTTGCCGCGCTCAAGCCCGAACTTCAGGAAGACGCGGCCGATCTCGAACGCCTCGGCAAACTCCTGGCGCAAGCCGAACAGAACGTGCCGCTGCGCAAAGGGCAGCCGATGCGTTTCAAAGGCAACGACAGCACCATCAACGATTTGCGCAACGGGAAAGTCGAGGTGACCGTGAAGGAGCGCGGCCAATTGCTGATGCTCCAGGAGAGCATGAACAAACTCGGCACGCAGGAAATCCTGGCCTTCTTCGATGCGAAGCCCGAACTGCCCGAAGCGGAAGCTCAGCGCGCCCGCGCCGTGCTGCACCTGGCGGTGCAGGATCTTGACGCCGCGCGGCCCATTCTGGAGAAGCTCCCGGAGGACGTTCGCGCGCGCTACGCGGATCAGGTGGACGCGCTTCAGAAGGCCCGCGACGCCGCCGAGCGCGCCCAGGCCGTCGCCAAAGCGCAAGACGAATTGAAGCGCGAACTTGCGCAGATCGACAACGCGGTCAAAGCCAAGCAGTTCGAACCGGCCCAGCAGCGCCTCGACGCCTTGAAAGAGAAGTTCACCGATCCCGAGGTCGTCGCACCGTTTCAATCCGAGTGGAACCGCCTGGGCGAAACCCTCCAGGTCGCCATCGGTAAACCCAAGGACGACATGGTCTTGATTCCGGCGGGCGATTTCCTGTACGGACCCGAGCGCGAAAAGCGCAGCCTCCCCGCGTTCATGATCGACCGCTGCGAAGTCTCGAACAAGGACTACAAGCTCTTCGTGAAATGGCTCATCGCCGACGGCAATACGGACGAACAGGACAAGCGCCTGGCCTCGGTCCGCCACCCCGAATCGCCGCGCCACGCCGGGTTGTACATTCCGCGCTACATGCCGGAATTGGGCGTATTCCTGGAATCCCGCGTACAAGCGCTGACCGAGCGCAAGAACGAGTCGGACGGGCCGGGCGGGCCGCGCGAAGACCACACCATGCGGCGGCGCTTCGACGGCCCCGGCGGTGAAGACCGCACCAAGGAACTCCGCTACATGCTCGAGAATTCGCACCGCTTCAAGGACGAATTCCGTACGGCCATGGAGCAAAAGGTCCACGAAGACGACCGTCCGGTCGTGGACATCAACTGGCACGCGGCTTACAGCTACGCGACTTGGCTGGGTAAGAAATTGCCCACGCCGGAACAGTGGGAAAAAGCCGCCCGCGGGACCGACGGGCGCAACATGCCGACCGGGAAGTGGAACGACCGCGAAGACGCCAAGAAATTCAACGGCGGAAACCAATACGAATTCCGCGACGAATACAACGGCCCGGCGCCGGTTAACAGCATGCCCGAAGGCGCCAGCCCCTTCGGCGTGCTCCACCTGAGCGGGAACGTCTGGGAATGGATGCGCGAACCCGGCCAGACCCGCGGCGGAAGCTGGCAGTTGTGCTTCGGGCACCTCTGCCTGGACAACCGCAGCGACACGTCCAAAGGGACGTACGCCCGCTCGATCGATCAAGGCTTCCGCTGCGTAAAGGAATAATCCTTACGCTTTCGGGATCAGATCCTCGTACGGCACCGGAACGGGCACACCGCCCTTAGCCGAAGATTTCTCCGCGGCTTCGACGATCGCGATGTTGCGCCGGCCTTCTTCCGCCGTGATCTCCAGCGCTTCGCCCAGCAGCAGGTAATCGCCCAGTTGCTGGTAGTAGCGGTGCCAGACGGTCTTGGCCGTGCGCACCTGCATTTCGCGCCCGCGGATCCCGCTCGCTTCGGCGAAGAGCTTCACGTAATCGTTGTGGTCCTGCAGAATCCCGCCCTTCTCGCCCAGGATGCGGAACTTCGGCTTGCCCACCGCGGCCAGTTGCGAAGTCTCGAACTCGGCGATGCAGCCGTTCTCGAAGTGGACGAAGATCTGCGCGTGGTCTTCGTTGGTCGTGTGCACCCAGGCCTTCTTGCGGAAGCGCCCGATCACGTGCTTGATCCGGCCCGGCACCAGATGCGTGATCCAGTCGAGGAAGTGCGCGCCCCAGTCGTGCGCGATGCCGCCGCTGATCGCCTTGTCGCTGCGCCACCACGTCCCGGGTTCGCCGAAGCCGCCGCTGAACGCCTCGATCTGGAACAAATCGCCCACCGCGCCGGACTGGACGATCTGGCGCAGCGTGATGAAATCGCCGTCGTAGCGCCGGTTGTGGTAGACGTTGACCATGACCTTGTTCTTGCGGGCTGCGTCGATCATGGCCGTGCATTCCTTCGTGTCGATGGCCATTGGCTTTTCGACGACGACGTTCTTCCCGGCGTTGAGCAGTTCCACGGTCACCGGCGCGTGGACGTTATGCGGCGTGATGCAGGTCACCAGGTCCACGCCGTCGACCTTGAGCAGATCCTTGGTGCTGCCGACAACGGCCAGGTCCGGAAAATCCTGGCGCGCCTGCAACTGCCGCGCGGGCGAGACGTCGCAGATCGCCCGGGGCTTGAAACCGAACTGAGCGGCCATCGAATCGAGATGGTGCTTGCCCATGTTGAAGCTGCCGCCGTAACCGACCACGGCGACGCCCAGCGCCTTGGGTTCGGAGCGGCCCGCGGCCCAGCAGGCGCCGCGGCTGAGCAACTTGCGGAATGTCGCGTTCGACCAGCTCCGCGCGTCGTGTCCCAGCGCCGTATAGAAAACCCGGCCGGCGCCGTGATTGCGGCACAGCACCGCCGGCAGATTGCGGCCCTGATGGTGCATCGTCGCCAGCACCTGCGAGCCCGCATCGTCCACGTCCATCAGGTACATCTCGTCGGTGATGCGGAAATCGTCGAGGCGGTGCGTGATCCAATGCCCGCGGTCGGCGAAGGTGACGGGAAACTCGTCCACCGGCGGATGCCCGCGGAAGCGTACGCCGAAGAGCTTGAAGAGCGTCTCGTTGGGCTGGTAGTCGCTGGCGCAGTGCACACCCACCAGCGCCCCGCCGCCCTGCACGAAGGCTTCGAGCGCCTTGGCCTCGGCCGGCGTCACCTTACCCCATTCGGTGTAGGCCAGGACGCCGCCGTAGCGTGCGAGCGCCGCCGGCTTTAGCGCCTTGCGGTCGAAGGTGACCGTCGTTTTGACGCCCAGCGCCTCGGCCAGCAGACCCGAAAAAACGTCGGCCGCCTGTTGGAACGCGTGCCACTTGCCTCCGACCAGCATCAACCACGGCTTAGCCATCGTGCGATCCTTTTGCCAGATGTGTATGGGAACGGGTGTTGCCGCGCCGCGCGCTTTGCCACGCGCGAAACCCAAACGCGGATCGATGCACTCCCTCGTTGCATGCGCAGGCCTTCCATGCTGGCAGGCCCGCCCGCGCCGCGCAACGTCAGGAAACGAGCGCGCTTTTCATTTGCGCGCCTTGCGGTTACAAGCAAGAGGTGCGCGGGAGGCGTAAGAGTCCGATGGGCAAGGTCGTCTGCAGTGCCGCGGCGAAGCCGCTGGATCCCACTAAGGTCGTCTTCTTCGCCACGCGCCCCGTTCAGGACGCCGACGGCTCGTGGTTCGAGGACGTCACCGCGCGCATCGCACGGCTTGAAATCGAGGCCACCGAATCCGATCCGGAAACGCCGCACTTCCTGGTGCGCAAGGACGACAAGGGCAAGCTGGTCTGGCGCACTCAACACGCCTCGCGGCAGGAAGCGATCTGGCAAGCGGAGTGGGAGTACGAGATCAAGGCGGAGGCCTGGACGAAGGCGGAGTAGCGGCGGCTAACTTACCTCGGGCTGCGTATACTGGAACAAGCTCAGCAAATCGTCGCGGTCCAGATCCTTAAAGCCCTGTTCGTCGGCGCGCACGATCGTATCGGCCAGATCGCGCTTGAGCGCTTGCCGCGCGAGAATCTTCTCTTCCACCGTGCCCTGCGAAACCAGCTTGTACACGTTGACCACGCGCGTCTGCCCGATGCGGTACGCGCGGTCCTGCGCTTGGCGGTCGTTGGCCGGGTTCCAGTCGTGGTCGTAGAAGATGACGGTGTCGGCGCCGGTGAGGTTCAAGCCCGTGCCACCCGCGCGCGTCGAAATCAAAAACGCCAGCAGCGACGGATCGGCGTTGAAGCGGTCGACCAGACCCTGCCGCGACGGACCGGGCGTGGAACCGTCCAGGCGCAGGCACGATTCCCCGCGCTGCCCGAGGAAATGCTCCAGAATGTCGAGCATGCTCGTGAGCTGGCTGAAGATCAGGCAGCGGTGCCCGCCGGCTTTGCATTGATCCAAGAGATCGGCCAGCGCTTCCAGTTTGCCGCTGCGCGTCTCGTAACCGGGCATCGGCGTGAAACGCTTCTGCTTTTCGTCGCGTTCGACGTACACCAGATCGGGGTGGTTGCAGATTTTACGGAGCATCGTGAGCGCCGCGAGGATCTGCGTCTGCGCGCCGCCGGCGCCGCGCTCTTCGAACTCTTGCACCGCCCGCTTGGCCTGTTCGCTGACGCCGAACTTCTTGTACAGCGCCACCTGGTCGGCGGTGAGGTAGCACGGCACGTCCTGCTCGATCTTCGCCGGCAGATCCTTCGCGACTTCGGTCTTGAGCCGGCGCAGCACGAACGGGCCGATGCGCTGGCGCAGCGTCTCCGCCGAGGTCTGCCCCTGGTCGAACTCCTGCCGCGTCGCGCCGGGCGTGCGCCCCTTCGTGATGGGCTCCTCGTAGCTGCGGAAAAAATGCGCGTAGCGCCCGAGGTACCCCGGCATCAGGAAATCGAAGAGCGACCAGAGTTCCTCCAGCCGGTTCTGCACCGGCGTGCCGGTCAGCGCCAGGCGGTGCCGGCTGGGGATCGTCTTGATCGCCTTGCTCGTGGCGGCCGCGGCGTTCTTGATCGTGTGCGCTTCGTCGAGGATCACGTAGCGCCACTGTTCTTCCTTCAGCAGCGAGGCGTCGTTCCGCGCAGTCGCGTAGGTGGTCAGGATCAGATCGTGCTCGGCGATCCGCTTGCGCAGTTGGTCGCGGCGCGACGGCGAACCCGTGTAGCGCATCACCGTCATGCGCGGATCGACCTTGCGCACTTCCGCGCGCCAGTTGTCCACCAGCGAGGTGGGACAGACGATCAGCGTCGGCCACGGACCTTGTTCCTCGCGCAGCGCCGAAAGCATCGCCAGCGTCTGTGCGGTCTTGCCGAGGCCCATCTCGTCAGCCAGAATCCCGTTCAAGCCGTACTTGGTCAGGAAGCGCAGCCACGAATAGCCTTGGTTCTGGTACGGCCGCAGCGTGACCTTCAGGCCCGCCGGCTGCTCGGTATGCTCCACGCCTTCGAAGCGGTGCAGCCCGTCGAGGAACGAGCGGTAGCGGTCCGAATGCTCCACGCTGCCGGCGAGGCTGAAGAGCGCTTCGACTTTGCGCCGTTCGTCGGGCCGGAAACGGTAGCGGTTGCCGCCGTGGCGGCGCAGGCCGCTGCGTTCGGCATCGCGGTGAAACTGTTTAAACAGCTCGCCGTCCAGCCGGTACCACTTCTTGCCGTAATGCAGCCATTGGCGGCGCTGCACCATCAGCTTGCGCAGTTCCTGGTCCGAGAGCGCCTGACCTTCGACCGACATCTCGGCGTCGACGGTGAACCACGTTTCGCTGCCTTCTTCCTCCACGCCCAGCCGCAGGCGCAGATCGACCGGTTCGTCGGCCACCGAGTGCGCGCCTTCGACCGCGTCGGCGACGTACACGTTCCATGGGTTCGAGGTATCTATCGCCTGCTTGCGCGCCCAATCCAGCAGCGCCGGAACCTGCTCGTCGCGGGCGTGAAACGTGTCGGGCGATCCGTTGGCGGTGGCGATCTTCTTCACCGCGTCGCGCGCGCGCTTCACCGTCTCGGCATCGACGCGGCAGTAGGCCGTGCCCTTGCGGATCACCGCCTGCCCGCGCGTGGCCGCCTCGATCAGTTCGTCCGCGCTGAAAGTCTCCGCGGCGCTGGTGCCCGCGGCCGTGACTTCGAAGCGCAGCGCCGCCTTGACCTCCTCGGGCGACTGCGGATCGGCCTCGATCTCCAGCACCGGGCGCGGGGCCTGGGCCGCGGCGGAGGCCACGGCCAGTTCGGGCGGCATGCGCAGGTCCAGGCTCGCCGAGGCGCGTTGCGCGGCCTCGAGCAGCGCCCAGGCGTCCCGGTCTTCGAAGACGTGCTCGCCGCGCTCGAACGCTTCGCCCAACGGGCCTTCGGGCGACCAATCGGGCGCCGGCGTCACCGCGCGGTCGAAGCTCCACCATTCGGAATTGCGCGCCAGCGGCAGCCCCAGTTCGGCCCCGGTCTCGGCGTTGCGCCACGTCGCCGCCGCGCGCAAGCGCACCGGACCGTCGCCGCCCAGGTTCTCCAGCGTCAGCGCCGGACGCGGCGCCTCGCCCAGCACCAGCGTCATTGCCACGCGCGTGCTCTCGCGCAGGCGCACGCTCGGAGAGCCCTGCCGCAAAAGCGCCAGTACCGCAGCAAAGCGTTCGCGCTCGACGCGGTACGCGATCCCGTCGCTGCTGGCCATCCCGCGCAGCGTCCGGACGATCAGCGCGTCCACCGGGTCCACCGCGAGCTTCACGCCTTGGCAGATCAGGCGCTCGCCTTCCGATTGCAGGAGTTTCAAACGCAGGAGCTGGCCATTGACGTTTACCGCGGCGCGCACGACCAGACCCGGCCACGGCCAGGCCTCGGCCAGCGAGAGTTCCAGCTTCAGCGAGGAGGCGTTGGAGGTTGCGGCGGCGGGCTGGGCTTCGAGCACGCCGGCCGGATCGCCCACGTCATCGTGCATGGCGGGTCACGCGAATCCCTTGATCGAAGCTGCGACCGCGCGAGAGCCCCCGCCGGTACCCCTTGGGTATCGTCATCCCAGGCGTCGAATCGCAGTCAAAGTTGCGACGTGCATATGACTGTTTTTCACAACTTCCGTCAATAGCGCGCGAAAAATTATATCGCTCGTCGCATCACGCGTGAGCCGCCGCCGCAGGTTGCGCCTCCAGTTCCACGCGCTTGCGCGGACCTTGCGCGACCGCTTCGAAAATGCGCGTGATCTGCCACATATGGTCGATCGTTCCGAGCTTGGGCTGCCGGCGTTCGAGCGTCGCGCGCGCGAACTCGTTGATCTCGTCGTAGAAGCCCAGCAGGAAGAGTCCTTTGCTGTAGAGCTGCCCCAGGCTGAATTCGGGTTCCCAGTAGGCGCTCGTCTCGCCCGGCTTGCCGCAGAAGAAGTCGGGCGTGTTCCCGTACCCCTGCCCCGCCGGCTTCGGCGCGTTGCGGTGGTACCAGACGCGCAGCGAGTTCTCGACGACGATCTGGCGGCCCTTGTCCCCCACCAGCATCACGCGCTCCATGCTCCCGTTCGTAGTGCCCGAGCAGTTGATCGAGAGCGACGCCAGCGCGCCACCGGGGAAGTTGAAAGTGATCATCGCCGACCCGTTCGCGCTGCGGTCGTAGTACAGCGCGTTGGGCATCCCCATCAGCATCACCAGCGCCGACGCCGGATGGCACAGGTGGTCGAGGAAGTGCGCGACGTTCCCCGCTTCGCCGCGGTGCATGAAGGCGTCGAACTCTTCCTGCGAAGGCATGCGCTCGTTGCGCTCCAGCAGCGCCAAGTTGACCTGCCCGAAATCGGGCTCGTTCGTCAGTTCCTTCGCTTTGCGGTAGGCCGGGACGAACATCTTCTTGAGCCCGCACATCACGAACGCGCCCGATACTTCGGCCGCCGCGCGCATCAGTTCCACATCGGCGCACGTCGCCGCGGGCGGCTTCTCGATGAAGACATTTACGCCCGCGCGCAGGCATTCGGCGGCGATTTTCGGGTATATCGGCCGGCCGCTCTTGTCCGCGCCCAGCACGATGAAGACCGCGTCGAGCTTCTCCTTCGCCAGCATCTCGCGGAAATCGCCGTATGCACGCTCCGCGCCGAACTTCTTCGCGAACGCCTGCGCCTTGGCCAGATCGAGGTCGCACGTCGCGATCAGATTCACCGGCGTGAACTGGAAGCACGGGAAGATATTCCGGAAGCCGTGCGAGCCGCAACCGATGAAGCCGGCGCGAATCTCCGGCTCGTCCACCACTCGACCCAGAAAATTGATACGCATGTTTCCGCTCCTCTTCGTGTTCAACGATCGTTACGGCTCGCGGCCACGCCGGCCGCCCGCGGCCAGGCCCGGTCGAGCCACACGCGCGCGTCGGCCACGGGATCGCCCGCGTGCGGCGCGTCGTGTACGTCGGCTATGGCGAACCCGTCGAAACCCGCACGGTCCAGCGCCTTGAAGAACGCGGCAAAGTCCACCGTGCCCGTTCCGGGGAACGCGAAGGCGCCGCCCCGTGCGTCCTTAAGGTGCACCGTATCGATGCGCCCCGCGAACTCGGTTGCGAAGGCCGCCGGATCGACGCCGCCCAGCGTCAAATGCGCGGTATCGGCCAGCAGCGCGCTGCTCACGCCGTCGAAGGCTTCCGCGAAGAGCCGGACCTCCTCCAGCGATTCCACCACGCCGCCGCGGTGCTGATGCACGCTCAACCGCACCCCGGTCTCGCCGTGCAGGCTCCGCGCGAAGCCGGCGCACGCCCGCCCCGCCGCACGCAGCAGACCGGCCTCGGCTTTCGGCCCGCTCTCGGGGATCAGCATCAATGACGCGCACTTCGAGCGGCGTGCCTGTTCGGCGCATAGCCGCAGCTTTGCGTAAGAAGCCTGTCCGCGCTCCCCGTCGGCCCAATCTTGTAGCGCCGGATTCGCGCCCCACGTACACAGCACTTCCAAGCCGTGCGCGCGGAACAGTTCGCCCGCCGCTTCCCAGTTATCCCTCTGAGCGATGGTCCTGGCGATGGGCCCGGCAAGCTGCACGCCGCCGTAGCCCGCGGCTTTCAGCCGCCGCGCGGCGCGTTCGAGATCGGGCTCGTCCAACCCGCCCGCGTGATACCCGACGATCATCGTGGCCGCTCCGCTTACTTCGAACCTTCGCCCAGCACTTCGGTCTCGCGGTCGCCCGCCGAGTACACGACGATCATGTCCGCTTCTTCGGCGCTCACGACTTCGGCCTGGTGCACCAGCCCGCGCGCGATGCGGATGGTGTCGCCGGGCTCCAGCATCACCCACTTATCGCCGACGAGATGCTTCAGCTTTCCTTTAAGCAGGTACAGCAGCTCGTCGCAGTTCGGGTGCCGGTGCAGGATGTTGCGCTTGCCGGCCTGGATCGTCACCCGTGCCATGCTCACCTCGGGCGACGTGCCGCTCTTGCCGTCGGCGAGGAACGTCAGCGTGCCCCAGCCGTAAGGCTCGCTGCGCGCGTCGGACTTCGGAATCACCGCGTACGTCGGTTCGGCCACGATGGACATGCTTCGTTCTCCTGCTTTCGTGTTGGGGTTGAACGCGTTATCTCGCCGCGCCGGCCACCGCCGGTTCGTGCGCGAAGACCTCCGGCCGCACCGGCTGTCCGGTCTCGACCGACTTCCGAATCGCCTCGTACAACGCCATGCTCTGCACCGATTCGTCGATCCGGCTCGCCACCGCTTCCGCCGGCGCCTTCCCGCGCAGATGCTGCACAAACGCTTCCAGCTCGGTCAGGAAGCCTGTCTCCTTCAGCGAGTCGCCGCCGGCCGTGCAGAAGCGCGGATGGTGCTCGTACTTCGGCTGATCCTCGACGTGGTACGACATGAAGATCTGGTCCTGAATCTCGATCGCGTGCCCGGGCTTGCCGAGGATCTCGACGCGGTCGATGGGACGCTTGAACGTCCCGCGCGCCGACATCGTCAAGCCGCCGACGGCTCCCGACGCATACACGAGCGTGACCGCGAAGCTGTCGGTCCCCCGCCCCACGGCGTAGACCGACTGGACCGGGCCGCCCAGAAAGAGCGCCTCGTCGATCGGATGGATGCAGAAATCGAGCAGGAAGTGGTACTTCTGACCGGGCTTGTCGAGGTGCTGGATGCCGCCGGCCGTACGCAGGATATTCAGCGCCTGTAGCCCGCCGAATTCGGAGCTTTCCAGAATCTCCTTCGCCTTCACCAGCGCCGGCGCGTGGCGGTACTTGAAGGCCGTCATCCACAGCACATTGCTCTTGCGCGCCGCTTCGGCCAATTCCCACGCCTGCGCCGCCGAGGGCGCCGGCGGCTTCTCGGTGTAGAGCGGGTAGCCTTTCTCGAGAATGCGCTTGCCCAGCGCGTAATGCCCTTGCGGCCCGACGCAGACCACCACGCCGTCGGGCTTCGTCTCGTCGAGCATCTTCTCGAAATCGGCGTACACGGCTTCGCCGCCGTGGCGGCGCGCGTTGCGCCGCGCCTTCGCTTCGTCCAGATCGCAGACGCCCACCAGACGCACCGGCAGACGCGGGAAGCACGGCCATATCCGGCTCGTCGCCAGGCCGCCGCAGCCGATCATGCACAGGCGGGTCAGGTTTTCTTCGTCCGGGGTCACGGCAGGCATCGCACGCTCCTTAAGGTTGGTTTCCCAGAGATCGCTAACGCAGGCTACTTCGCCACGGCCAGCCCTAAACCTGTGGCCAGCACGAAGCGCGCCGCATCGAGATGGCGAACCACCTCGGCGGTGGGCAGTTCCTTCATTTCCAGTTCCACGCAGATCCGCCCCGCGTAGCCGTGGCTCGCGAGGTCTTGCAGAAACGCGTCGAGCGGCGAGACGCCGGTTCCGAACGGGACGCTCTTGCCTTGCGCGTCGAGGTCCTTGAGGTGCACCAGCTTCACCCACGGGCGGAAGCGCTCGAGCGCCTCCGCGGCGTCAATCCCCGCAGCCCAGAACTGTCCGGCCTCCAAGAGCACGCCCGGCGCATCGGGACCGCATGCTTTCAGGACCGCGGCGATATGCTCCGCCGATTCGATCGACTGGCCCTTGTGGTTGGTCACGACCACTTCAACGCCCAGTTCGCGCGCCAGCGCCACCGTCGGCGCCAGCCAGCGGTCGGCCTCGTGCGGAGCGCCGCCGCCGTGCGCGATCAGTTGAGGAACGCCCACGCGCGCCGCCAACCGCACCGCCTGCGCCGCACGCGGCAAATCGGGCGGCAAGTGGAAGGCCGATACGCCGACGCCGTGCCCGCGGAACGCTTCGGCAGGCTCCCCCGCCGGATCGTACTTGCTGGTCATGCCGGGGAAGAGTTCGACGTGCGCGTAGCCGGCCTGCGCCGCGGCTTGAAAGAGTTCGTCGCGAGTCAGCTTCTGCAGACAACAGGCACTCGTGGTCAGTTCGATGGACATGGGTCGTACGCGCTCCAGGGAAAAGAGTTCAGGCTTCGCTCGCCGCGACCGCTTCGGCTGCCCGGCGCGCCGCGCGCGCCTGCTGAGCCGGCGGCGCACAGAAGATCGCCACGAAGGTGACCGGGACATCTTTCGGGTACGGCGCGTGCGGCTTGCTCGCGTCGAAGTACAGGCTGTCGCCTTGCTTCAGGTGATACGTTTCGTCGCCGACGCGGTACTCGGTCTCGCCGGCCACCACGAAGATGAACTCTTCGCCCGGATGCTGAAAAGTCTTCTCGCGGTCCACGTCTTCGGGGCGCACCGTGATCAGAAACGGCTCCATCATTTTGAGCCGACGGCGAGCCGCGAGCGAGAGGTACTGGTAACCCGGTCCCGCTGCCGCGTTCGCGATCTCCAAGCGGTCTTCCGGGCGCACATGCACCGTCGCGTGCGGATCGTCGTGCGCTCCGCCGGCGTCGTCTTGAAGCAGGTCCGTCGCATCCACGCCCAGCGCGGCCGCGAGTTTCAGAAGCGTCGCGATCGGCGGCGAGGCCTTCCCGTTCTCGATTTTGCTCAAAAAGCCCTTCGTGAAGCCCGCGCGCGAGGCCAGGTCTTCGAGCCGCAGGCCTTGGGCCATGCGCGTCTGCCGGATGCGAGCGCCTAGCATTTCGGGGCTTAATGGCGTGCTGGCCAATTCATTAGTCCTTATATACAAGCTACTTACATTAGGAAATCGTTGTTTCCTATATAGAAACTACACCAGGAAACCAAGAAACGCCAGCCCATTCCGGCCGAATTTTCAGCGGATGCGGGAACTATAAGGACTGCAAGCAGAACGGAGCGTCAGCGCACCTGGAAAACGCACAGGTCTTTGAATTCCAGGTGGCTCATGAAGCTGCGGAATCCGAGGTATCCTTCGCGCAGCGGCTGCGGATCGCGCCACGTGTAGCATTCGTGCGGCAGTTCGTCCAGGCAGACGCTCACCTCGCCTTGGCGGATCAGATATTCGAACGTGTACCAGCGGAAGTTCTCGCACCGGTAGCTGTGCACTTCTTTCATCAAATGAAAGCCGGGGTCGCGGCGCATGCGGTAGCGGAAGAAGTCGAAGCCCTCGCGGTCTTGCTGGTCCGACTTCAGGCACGTGAAGAGATAATTGTCGAGCACGTGGTACTCGGGATAGTCGCCGCTGCGTTCGCCGCGCGTGGCGTACAAGTCGCGCCCGTCGGGATGCCGCGTATGGATGAAGAAGTTGAAGTTACGGTGCGAATCGGCGTGGATGCTGCGCGCGCGGTAGCGCACCAGCACGTCGCCTTGGAAGACCCGCTTCAAGAAAACCGAGCTGACAAAATGCTTGCGCTCGTCGCGTTCCAGCAGCGTGCGCACCACCAGGCTTCCGCCTTCGGCCTTCACATCCGGGGTGCCTTCGTGCCAGAAATCGTCGAGGTTCGGGAAACCGCTCTCGTACAGCAGTTCGGCTTCGAGCGCTTTTCCGGCGAAGGTGGCGGGCATGCGAGTCTCCCGTGTGCCGCGCGCGCCCTGTCCGGATCGCTCCAGACAGGGCGCCGCGGAGGCTGCTTCAGCAGCGGATCAGCGCGTCGCGCGCCGCGCCGACGCCGATGT
>BTVV01000027.1:0-64934 GCA_045863855.1 Planctomycetota bacterium
CCATCTCCCCTCCTTGCCAAGGAGGGGCAGGGGAGGTGAACAAAAAATGCCGCGCGCCGCGCGCCCCAAACAAGCCCTTCGTCGGCGCCGTGCGCCATCTCCCCTCCTTGCCAAGGAGGGGCAGGGGAGGTGAACAAAAAAATGCCGCGCGCCGCCCTACGTCTTTCCGCAAATAGCCCTCTTCCACCCTTGTGCCAACGGCACAACCTTGGTTAGCCCAGGGCAAGGCGCCCGCGCCGCCGCCCTGGGTTACAAGCCCATCCACGCCGTTTGTCCTGAAGGGACAACCTAAACGCGCGCATCGGATGGCCGCGCGTGGCCCGCACCAATCTCCGGTTGGTGTGGGTGAGCTTGCGAACAAGACGCGCCCCCGAAGGCTGCACCCGGCCACCGGCCTTAGCTCCACCCGCCCTCATTCGATCGATGCCGTGACGGTTCTACGTAGCTCCCGAGTCCGCTCGATAAAGTCCATATACACGTGTTCCAGCGCCTGCTTTTCCTGCCAATCGGGGGAATTCCAGGCCCAACACCGTTGATGCCGCGGGTGGCACACACAAATCCAAGATTTGTGTGGGTGAGCTTGCGAACAAGAGGCGTTCGTGAGCGTACGCTATGCATGGGCGCGTACCGCCTCCGAAGACTGCGACTCCACGGTCGCTTCCTGTCACCACGATTGCCCTCATCGAACTCGAGTGCTCCGCACACCTCTTGTGCCTTCGGCACCCACACAAACCTGCGTGGTCAGCCGAAATTTCATGCTTTCAAGCGCTCCTGCTTCTGTCGCGCTCTCTTTCTTTCCAGCCGTTCCACGCCGTGGGCTACGGCTAGCACCAGGCCGAAGCCGAAGGCCGCGTTAAGCGCAATCGCCCAGGGCTGCCAGTAGACGCGGTGGTCGCTTGAGTAGTTGCGCTCTTCGTACACAGTGACCGGCCAGCCTTGCGCGTAGCCAGGGCGCAGGTACCAGCCGGCCTTGAACTCACGGCCATCCTCCCACATAACCGGATCGATTTCGCGCTTGTGGAAGTTCGCCCACAACAGCAGCGCGGCGGTGAAGGTCGCGGCAAGGAGCGTGGTCAGCCGGAATCTCATGCTTTCATGCGCTCCTGGTTCTTCCGCTCTCTCCTTATTTCCAGCCGCTCCACCAGGAAGGTCACCATACCAACCGCTGCCAAGCCGAAGGCGAGGTTGACCGCGATCGCCCATGGATCTCGGTACACGCGCAGGCCCTCCTCGAGGTAGAATTTCTCGTACACTACCTCCGGCCAGCCATACGCGGAACCTGCCGTGGTATAGAAAATTACGGTGACACCGTCGTCTTTAAGTTTCCAGCTCCTGAATGTGGCTTCGCGCGGGTGGACGTTCGCCCCGAGCAGCAGCGCGGCGGTGAAGGTCGCGGCAAGCAGGGTGGTCAGCCGGAATCTCACGGCTGCGCCGGATTCCCTGGTTTCTTTCGAACAACAAGATTCATGTAGGCTTCGCCTGTTTGGGGGTTACGCTGGATCGCAAAACCAGTTGGATGTCCAAAAATGGCGCCTTCATATTCAGCTCGCTCAGCCAGGGGTCGCTGACCATCACCATACGTAAAGGCACCAGTAATGTTTGTTGTGCTAACTCGCGTCTGAATTTGCACCTTAAAAGATAAAACGACCTTCTGGATGAATCGCGGGCCAGCAGTCGTTTCAATAGAAAACTCGCGGGTGGCCTACACAAATCCGAGATTTGTGTGGGTGAGCTTGCGAACAAGAGGCGTTCGTGTGCGTACGCTATGCATGGGTGCGTACCGCCTCCGAAGCCTGCAATTCCACGGTCGCATCCTGTCGCCACGATTGCCCTCATTAGAACTCGAGTGTCCCGCACACCTCTTGTGCCCTCGGCACCCACAATACCTGCGACTTGGGTGGGCCACCCGCGATCTACTTCACCTCGAACAAGGCCTTCCCGTCGCTTCCAGATGCCACCAGTGTCATACGCGATTTCCACTGGTTGCTGCTTTCACTGCTGGACAAGAGGAGGCGGCCGGAACCCTGGGCCGGGGCACCCTCCCATTCGGTCCCTTCGAAGGCGCGGAACTTCGCCGGATCTTGATATCTCACGAGCTTCCGGGGCGGGAGGTCCGGGCAGAACCAGTATACGGTGCGCTCCCGGATCGTCTTGCCCTCCACCTCGATCTCGGTGTCGATCTCGACCCGCTCGCATTTCCTCTCGACCCCGTCGATCTGGATCGCCTGAGTGGAAACTCGGCCCCGGCGTTTCGGAGGCGTTTCCGAGGAGGAAGGAGGACGCGGGGGCGGGGGCTGGACCTTCGCCTCCACGGCGGTCCCTTGTGGCGACCGGACCCAGGCCCGGAGCGTCCGGCCGTCCTTCCGGGAGACCTCGAAGATCGTGGCCTCCTCCGAGCTTCCCATGAGGTCGCAGACGGTCTTGCGATGCTCCTGGAAGCGGACCACGTCGGCAGCGACGTGAAGACAAGTCCACGTGAACGTGGTTACGGACCTGGGGACACTCTCGGATACCTGCTCCAATTCCAGGCGTTCCCATTCGCCAGCCTTTGGGTTGGCGGCTGCCACGTACTGCCAGCCCTCGCCGTTGATCTCGGGGGGAGCTTCCTGGCCGAGCGCGGGCCGGAACCCGAAGAGGATGACCAGGATCGGGAGGATCTTCAACATGAATGGCACCCCTTGTCGAAACGCGTCCGTGCAGATAGGACAATCAAACCCCGTTTTGGGCGGCTCTTGAAGACTGGGGCCATGGCCTGAGCATGTGAAAATACTGGGTTTCTCCCTCGCGCAACATATACTCCGGCGCGTGGCCGGGATGGGGCGCCGCGGAGCAAGCGCCCCTTGCTTGCTCCGCGCCTCACCCACCGCGCACGCGCAAGCCGCGACTCTTGCTCCCACCGCCCCCACTTTGCACGCGCTTCGTCCTTGCCTTGCCCCGCCCACCAACACCCCACGCGCGCCGCAATTCCGGCCAAGCGTAGCATGGACCAAGGTAGAAGTCACGAAACCGGCCGCGCCCGCCCAACGCCTCAACTTCCACCTACCGGGCGCGGAAGGTCGCGGAAGGACACGACTTTTTTCGAGCCCGTTCGACCCGGTTCGCGCCTTTTGACTCGCCTAGAACGCGTCAAAAAGATGTGTAAACTTAACTGTAAAGTTAGCTTTACACTTTACACTTACGCTTTACAACTTTACACTTAGCGCACGTTGCGAACTTAAATCGAACTATATTATATCGCTTTTGACCATACGCTTTGCAGTACTCACCTCGCGCAGCACAGGTGCTATCACACCCCTTGCCGAACCGCTCGATGTTATAAACCGCGGTACTCGCACCGCGACGTGCACGTCTCGCGGACCGAAACGGCGCTCAAAAGCGGCAGCTTCGGCTTCAGCCGCTCCCACAGCCATCGCGCCAGCACCTCGCTCGTCGGGTTCTCCAGCCCCCCGATCTCGTTCAAATAGCGGTGATCCAGCTCCTCGATCACCGGCCCCGCCGCCGCCTTCAATTCCGCAAAGTCCATCACCCAACCGGTTTGCGGATCGACTTCGCCCTCCACCGCCACCTCGATCGCGAACGAATGCCCATGCAGCCGGCGGCATTTGTTCCCCTCCGGCGCGTGCGGCAGCTTGTGAGCGGCCTCGAAGGTGAAGGTCTTGATCAGCGTCGTTCGCATGTCCATACACCCATTGAGGTTACAACCAACGATCCAGCCACGCGAGCACCTCGGCCCGCATCTCGGCCGTCTCGTAATGAGCCACATCGCGCCGGAAGAGCTTCCAAGCGTCCGGCGCCCCGGCCCGCTTGTAGACCCGCTTCAAAGCCCGGTCCAGCTTATCCAACCCCCGTGGCGGCGTCAGTTTATCGTAATTCCCGTTGAGCGACAAATGCGCCCGCGGCGCGATCAGCGCGTTGATATCCGCCGCCTCGAAGTGCTTCAACAGCCCCGGCACGTAGTAGTAGATCCCGTGCCCGTCGAGCCCCCGCGTCTCGATCAGTTCGCGGTATTCGGTCAGGCAACACAAGTCCACGCATACCTTTACACGTTCGTCCAACGCCGCCGTCCACCACGCCAGCGTACTCCCCATCGAAAGCCCCAGCGTGCCGATGCGTCGAACGTCTAAGTCCTTTCGGGAACAGAGGTAATCGACGGCGCGCAAGTTGTCGTAAACCATCAGTCCCCACAGCACCTGGCCCTTCCAGAGCAGCTCCTTGAAGAGCTCGCTTTCCGCCCGGCTGTAGCGTTCGCCGAAGTTCCAGTGATCCAGCGCCAAACACGCAATCCCTTTCAGGGCAAGCTCTTCCCCGTACGGCCGGCGATTCCCGAAGACCCCGCGCGGCTCGATCAATTCCAGCTTCCCGTTCTTGTATTCCCCGCCGTGGTAATGGTTATAGAGCACCACCGGGAACGGCGCCCGCCCCCGCTTCGGCCGCGTCAAGAACGCCGGAACCGGCTCCATCCCGTTCAAGTCCAACACCAACCGCTCCAAGACGTACGCCTCGCGCTCCTCGACCGCCAGCGTGCGCACGTGCAGGGGCCGCTTCCGCGGCGGCAAATCCCCCAGAAGTCCATACAGCTTCGCACGTTGCGCCGAATCCTGCGGCCTAGCCATGTATCGCCTCCCCTTTTCGGAAACCGGACTACAGGTAAGTCCTAGCGCATACCGATGCCACGATATGGTTGCAAGTACAAGAACGGAGGTCTCTAACAGACCGGCCCGACTCGCCGAAGTCCATAAAATTCCCTGGATTATAAGTAAAATGGGATCATGATGCTGAGGCCTTTTTGGGCGGCTTTCTACCTCTCTCGTAAAGCGTGGGCCGGCATTCGAAACGGCCCGTGCGAAACACGGTCGACTGTCTTTGGACAGGAGCACGGCAAACAGTGATGCGGAGCACGATTCGTCTCAACCCGTTGGGCCTGGCCTGCTTACTGGCGGCGCTGGGGCTGTTGCACCCCGTGTGGGCCGGTGAAGCGGAAGGCGAACGCCCGAAGCCGATCCAAGTCGGCGGCGGCGCAGCGCCCGAAGTCAAGATCACCTTGCCCGCCGAAGCTCCGAAGCCCGCAGCCGCCGAAGGCGCTCCCGCGCCGCTGGTAGAGACCGGCGAAGACGAAAAGCCGATCGCGCTGTATCAGCGCTGGAAGGCGCTCGAGCCGCAACAGATCGTTCCGGACAAGTCCGTCGTGTACGCCGCCATCAAGGACTACTCGAAGGCCAAGGATGCCTTTTTCCGCAGCGCGTTGCGGGGCTTGATCAAAGAGCCCGAAGTGGGCGAGCCGCTGCATGCGACGTGGGAGCGCTTGGTCAACAGCTACCGCCGCGGCGACGGGACGTTGACGGACATTCAGGAGCGGCGGCGCAAGCTGGAAGTCGATGTCCTGAACGAGCTTGAATCGTACTTCGAGCATCAGGTCGCGCTTTCCGTGGACTTCATTCAGGTGCAGCGCCCGGGGCAGGCCAATCCGCAGCAGATCCCGCGCTTCCTGCTCGTCTTTTCGCTCCCGAAGACCGAGCGTGGCGAACTGCGCATGCAGGAGCTGACGGATCTGTTCGACCGCTTCAGCGCCAGCCAGCTCATCGACCGCCGCTACAAAGACCGGGTCACGACGGTGGGGCCGTACCGCATCCAGCAACTCGTTTGCGACGAACTGGATCTGGAGGAAGGCTGGGCGTTCGTCGAGAACCTGTTCGTCTACGCGCGCGGTCCGGGCTTGATCGAAGAAGCGCTGAAGGCATACCACACCAATCAGGGCAAGGGCACGCTTTCCCAGAACGCCGGCTATGCATCCACCTACGGCAAGGTCGGCGAAGACGCGCACGTCTTCCTGCAGGTCGATGCGATGTCGATGCTCAAGCCGGTGCTGCAAGACAACTTGCTGCTGGCGCGCTACTGGGGCATCGACTTGGCCCAAGCCGAGAATGCCGGACCGCAGGCCGCGGTCGGGCTGAAGGTGCTCGACGGCGATAACGCGGCGATCAAGGAGAAGTGGCTGCTGCGTATCGGCAAGCAGGATGAAGCGGTACAAGGCACGTGCCGCTCGGTCTCGGCATACCTCGCGCCCAGCAACGCGCTTTTCTTCGGCGCTCAGCAGTTCAGTTTCGCTCCGTTCATCAAACAATTGTCGGACAACGCCGCCGACGCTCCGCCCAACGACCCGAGCGTGGCGAACTTGCGCAAGTTCATCAACGGGCTGCAGACGGCCATGGGCGCGGCCAACTTCGAGGAAGTCGTACGCCGCTTCGATCCGTTCAAGGGCGAGGTTTCGGTGCAGCTCAGCTACATTCCGGGCGGCCAGAACCTGCTCGAGATTTTCCAGCCGATTCTGGCGGTGGAGTTCAATCGCGCGGACCTGGCGGAGATCTCCAACACGCTTGAGAAGCTGCGGCAGGCTTCGGGGATGACTTACAAGAAGCTGACCTACCACGACGCGGAAGTCTGGTACCAGGTGGGCGCCATGCCGGGGGCCGAAGGCCAGGGCCAGCAAACCCACGGCTTCCTCGAATCCCTATTCGCGCCCGCCGCGGCGCCGGGGCAAAAGGTCGAGAAGCAGGTCGGGACGCCGTTCTTCGTCGGCTATGCCTTGGTCAGCGTGACGCCCAAGGACGGGGAACAAGGCAAGTGGTTCGTACTCTTCTCGGACAGCGTCAAGGCGCTGAAGAAAGCGATCCAGCAGGGAACGGTGCATCGCCACAGCCTGGCTCAGCGCGACGAGTTCAAATCGCTCTCGGACCAATTCGACGCGCAGCGCTACAACTTCAACTTCCTGGATCTGCCGCGCGTGACCGAGGCGATGTACCGCCAGATTCTGCCCGAGCTTTCGCGCATGTCGGGCAGCCGCAACGGCATCTTCGAACTGCTGCCGCCCGAAAACGTGGTAGTGCCGCACCTTTCGGCGATGGGCTGGGCCAAGACCGTGCATAACGAAGGGCTGCTGATGGAGTTCGTTTCGCCGACGGGCAACCTGTCGCTGGGCGGCCTGATCGGCGCCTTCGCGCTGCCGCGGATCCAGGCCGAGCGGCAGATGGCCGTCAGCCGCCAGGCCGAGGACAACTTCAAGCGCCTCAACCTGGGCCTGCACCTCTACGCCGCCGACTTCGACCGCTTCCCCGTGCGCCTCTCGGATCTGCATCCGAATTATGTCAGCGAATTCTCGGTCTTCGAGTCGCCGTTCAAGAAGGGCGCCGTACGCAGCGAGAAGGACATCGACGACATCGAGAAGACCAACCTCGTCTACGTCCCCGGCCGCCCGCTGCAGGACATGTCCGACCAGATCCTGCTTTTCGAAGTCCGCCCGGCGGGCATCTATTCGAGCCTGGACGGGGAGTACCGGACCGTGCACCACGTCCTGCAGCTCGACGGGCGCGTACGCGGCATTCCGGCTTCTCGCCTGCGCCAGCTCCTGAAGGATGTACGCGGTCTGCCGAAGGAACTGGACCTCCAGCCCGGCGCGAAGCTGCTGCAGCCGGGCGGCACCTTCGGGACCACCGGAGCCGCTCCGTCGGGAGCGGGGACCGCGCCGCTGCCCGAATCCGCCGACGAGAACTCGCTGGTGCCGATGGGTCCGGGCCGCCGGCCCACCCGGAAGTAAACGCGCCTGAAATTTGACTGCGCCCGCACGCTCAAATAGCCGATTCTTGGGAAGACCGTTCGCCCGGAGCGCCCTTCGCGCTCCGTGGCGCGCGGCCCGAAGCCGCCGCGCGCGTTGGCGTCCGGCGGCGCCCCCCATTTCGCAAAGGAGCCGGACCTATGAGCATCGCCACCGTCGAACGCGCGGGCCGCCTGGACGCCGCCACCGGACAACCCGTCGCGGCCGGGCGCACCGTTTTTGACGCCGCCGGACGCAGCGCCGAGTTCTACGATCACCTGCGCGCGCACTACCGCGAGACGCGCCGCACGCCCGTCGAGATTCCCGTACGCATCAACGTGCTCCTCGAAGACGGCTCGCTCTTCGACAAGGGTACGGCGACCATCCGGAACATTTCGCCCAGCGGCGCGCTGTTGGGCGACGTGAAGATCGAGCGGGGGGTCTTCCCGGTCTCCTCGTTCCGCTTCGAGATCGTGATGCAGGGCGGCGCGTACGACGGAATCGGACTGGAAGCGCGGCCCGTACGCTTCGAATCGTCGGTGCGGGGCATCGGCGTGAAGTTCGAAGAGATTTTCGTCGCGGTCTGAGACTCGAATCGATCGGGGCTTTTCGCGGCCCGGCCTGCGCAGAGCACGCCGGGCCGTTTCCTTTGAATGCGACCTCGCATATTCGTCTATGGATCGCGCTTCCGCGCGGCGAGCACCGCCACGGCATCGTCGAAGGCCTCGATCCGTTCGGGCCAGGCAAAACGCGCGAAGTCGGCTCGGAGTTCCGCGCCCAAAGCGCGCGCCGATTCGGGCGCCGCCGCGTAGGCGCGCAGGCGTTCGACTAGCTCGGCGTCGTCGCGGTAGAGCACGCGTGCGTGCCGCCCGGGCGGGACCAGTTCCGGATAGCTCAAGCGATTCGGCAGCAAGACCGCGCAGCCGTGCAGGCACGCCTCAACGGTGCTCAGCCCGAAGAACTCGTGCGCGGCAGTGCTGACCGTCACGTCGCAGCTTGCCAGCAATCGCGCATACTCCGTACGCGACGGGGCAAAGCCCCAGTGCGCGATCCGCTCACCCAAGCGCACGCGCGCTACCTCGAAGACGGCCGGGCTGTCGCGGTAGCGTTCGCCCAGCACCACGGCTTCGAAGGGCACGCCGCCGTCGTGAAGGGCGAAGAGCGCCGCGAAGAACCCTTCGGGATTTTTGTCGAACTCCCAGCGGTGATTCCAGCCGATCCGCAGCGGCGCGCCGGGGGCGCGCGGCGGCGGCTCCTGCGCCGGAGCGGCGGCCCCGAGGTGCAGCACGCGCGCGCGCAAGGCGAGTGCTTCGCTGAGCCCCTTCGGCACCGCGTCGGGCATCCGCTTCAGGAAAGCCGGCGCCGCGGCGAGAAACTCATCGCGATGGAAAGCGCTGTTGAACCAGACTTCGTCGGCGGCCAGACAGCCTACGATGTTGATGAAGCCGTAGTGGTAGTCGCGCTCGTCTTCGTGGCGCACCGGGTAGGTGAGCTGGTTCTCGTGCATGAACATGGCGATGGGCGGCGGAGTTCCGCGCGGCCACCGGCCGCGAGCCAGACCCAGGAACTCGGCCAAGTTAAGGAAATCGCTGACCAGCAGGAGATCGCATGCACCCAGGCGTTCGACTTCACCCAGGAAATGCAACGCGCTCCCGCGCATGCGCCACTTCCATTTTCGCGCCGGCTGAGTGAAGAACTCGAAGCGGTGCCGGCTGTGCGCGGCGAGGTCTTCCAGAAACTGCTTATGCGAACCCCCGAAATAGGGTTCGACCGCGCCCACGGTCAGGGCTCGAGCCGGGTTATCCGTTGCGGTACGCGACATGGGAGCCATGATACTCGAAGCCCAAACGCGCGCGATTGCGCAAGACGAATCGCGGGGTCGTGCGTCCAAGTAGCAGTCCGTTACCTGGAGGCCGCCGGTATGCAACCCTTCCTCACGCTCGGACTGCTATTCGCATGGGCGCTCGCCGGAACGGCCGCTGCGGCCGATCCGGCCGTGGAGCGCTTTGCGCGCTTTCGAGACGGCACGATCCTGCGCGTGGAACTGGACGACGCGCCGCTAAACCTGCGGGTCGTGACCGCGTCCGGCACCGCCGAGGCGCGCACTGTACGCGCGTCCGAGTTGGAGCGTTTCCTGCTCGCGCGCCAGCCCCGGCTGGACGAACTGCTTAAACTCGGCGCGCTGATCACAAAGCTCGCCGACGACGAGTACGGCGTCCGCGAACTGGCTTCCGAGGAGATACGGAAGCTGGGCGCTCCGATCCGCCAGGACGTGCTGCGGCTGATGGCCGAGCATGCCGATCCGGAGATCCGCGCGCGGCTGGGCCAGATTATGGAGCGCCTGCCCGCCGATGCGGCCGGCCCCGGGGGAGCGCTGTGCGACGAGGTTGTGCTGGGCGGCACGCTCCTGCGGGCCGATCTCGGCGCGCTTACCTTAAAAGTGCGAATCCAGGGACAGGAACTCGCGCTCGAACGCGAGATACTGCTGGGACTATCGGCCTCCGCGCCGGAAGCCGCGGCCGCCCGGCCGGCGGCGGGCGCCGCGAAAGCCCGGCGGATCGATGCGGACGACGATGCGGCGTTCGGCGCGCAGCCGACGCGGATCGACTTCGAGCGCGCTCCTTCCGGCGAAGCGCTCCGCGCCGGGCAGGACATCCGCGAAGCGTTCGTCGCGCGCGGGTTTCGCCTGAGCACGTCCATCGAGAACGCGATCGTTTCGGTGAACGACTACAACGTCCAGGGCCGCAGCCAGGGGCTCTCCTGCGCCACCCACCAGCCGCTCTGGCAGGGGCAGATCACGATCCGTTTCTGCGTTCCCGGCCAGCCTTCGGCGCCGGCCTGCGTCTCGGCCTTCGGGCTCTGGATCGCCGCGGTCTCGCCCAACAGCACGAGCATCGAGGCATACGACGCGTTTGGGAAGCCGATCCTTACGGTTGCGACCACACGCGGGCCCAATCAGTTCCTGGGTCTGCATAGCCGCGTGCCGATCGCTTCCATCAAGGTAGTGCCCAACCTGGCCGTCGATCCCGACTACACGATCGACGATCTGGTTTTCGATGCGCCGCGTCCGGTGCAGGAGTTAGCGCATCCCAAGCTCTGCGCCGCGCGCTTCGCCAGCGGGGAGCGCGTCTTCGCGGAGCGGTTGACCGTAAGCGAGGGCGCGTGCCGGATGGAGAACTTGAGCGTCGGGCCGGCGAAGCTCGAACGGCCCGCGGCGGACCTGCGCGAATTGGCCACTCCGTACGAGAGCTGGACCCCGCCGGAGCGCACGCCCGGTTGCTGGCTGATGCTGCTCGACGGTTCGGTACTGCGCGGCACCGCGGAGGACGGCTTGCGCGCCGCGCGGCTTCCCGCGCTGGCGCTCGATGCGGGGTCGCTCGCGGCTCTGTGGGGCGACCGTTCTCCTTACCTGGTCCCGCCCGAAGGCGAAGCTTGGACGCCGGGCTGCGCGCGCATTCTTCCCAGCGAGCCCGCGCGGCTGCATCCGGCGTGGAAGTTGACGCCCCAAGGACTCGAGGGAACCGCCGGACCCGGCGTCGAAACGACGGTTTACGCTTATCCCGAACTGCCCATGGTCTGGGTCGCCACGCCTCCGAAGCTGGACGAGAAGGCCGGACTCGCCCGGCTGAACAGCGCCGAATTGCTGGTGCTCACGGCCGGTGGCGAACGAGGGTTCAGCTTCGTAAGCTGGAGCGCCGATGAGGTCCGCTTCCGCCACGATTCGCGCGAAATCCGAGTGCCGCTGCGCGAAGTCTCCACGATCGACCTGCCCGCACCGTAGCCGAATGCCGATCGAATTAGGTTTATTTTTAGTGTACTAGGCATCCGACCTCTATATCTAATCGGCTCGGAGTGGGGTATTCTATAAAAGGAGCGCCGGTCGATGATGCGGTGCCTATGGCGATGTAATCAAATACGGGGTCGAAACTTACATGAGCGCTCGAGATGTTTGGTTCGGGAATACCGCTTGGCCTTCGGGAGCTTCGCCCGGGGCTTTCGCACGAGATGTCTTCCGTATCGCAGAAGCTAAAACCGATCGTGAGAAGGCACTCGCATTCGCGCATTGGCTGATTCGCTGCATGAATCGTGGCGCGAACCTAAAGCTGCCCAGCATGGGCAGCTACGTTCATTGCGCCGATCCGCTGCTGCTCTTTTCGTCGTGGGGGCACAACGAATGCACGGGCTGGGGCTGGGTGGCAACGGAAGCGCTTCAAGCCGCGGGGCTGAAGGCGCGGCGCGTGGTGGTTCACGACAGCGGGCACACCTTCTATGAGGTCTGGTACAAGGGCCTCGACGGCGAGGAAGGCTGGCACGCGTTCGATCCGTTCCTGGGCTGGTGGTACACGAACGACCGCGGCGAAGTGGCTTCGTGCGAGGAACTGACGGCGCATCCGGATCTGGTGGCGCATCCGCGTCCCGGCGGTCCGACGCGGCTGGGTCATCATCCCGAACGCAGCGGCGTGCTAAAGCGCTACCAGCTCCACGACCAGCTCGACATCGTTCAACCCGTGCGCGACGAGCGGCTGTACTTTCAGCCCAAAGCGGGACAGAGCTATTCGAATCTGTGGCGTCCCGAAGAGCCCAGCCTGGGGATTCCGGCGAATGCCGACGGTTCGGGCGCGCACTGCGATATCGCGCTGTACGACGAAGAAGGCCGCCCGCGCTATCCGGAGCATCACGAATACTGGCGGCATTACGTCTGGCCGCACCGCGACGATACGTTTGGCACGCAGGTGGTGCGCTGGCACGGCTGCGGCGCGTTGCGCTGGCAGCCGCTGCTGCACGGCGCCGCGCAAGCCGAAAGCGCCGCGTTCGCGGTCTTCGAGGACGGCACGCTGCGCCCGTCGGGGTCGCGCAAGCATTGCGAGGTCTGGTGGCGCATCCAGCTTCCGTACTTGGCCACCTACCTGCGCGTGAATGTGGCCGCCGACGCGGGCGGGAGCGACCTGATCGGGCTGGCGATCTCCACCGATGCCGGGAAATCGCTGCATCCGTTCCACTGGGCGCACGGCGCGCCTCCGAAGCTGCTCCAATTGCTGCCCAGCCAGACGCCGTCGATCCGCGGGTTGAAGGAGTTCTGGCTGCGTCTGGATATCTCGAGCCAGCAGCCGCAGCCCAAGCTGCGCATCCGCGGCTTGCAGCTCGCGGTGGGCTACCAGCTCAACATGAACGTGCTGCCGCGGCTGGTTCCGGGGGCGAACGAGCTTTTCGTCGAAGCCGGCGCGCTGGACGGCGTGAAGCTTGCGGCCGAATGGGCCTTTACGCATCCGCAGGGCGAGCGTCTGGAAAGCGTGGCGCTGGACCGCGCCGGCCGCGCGGCCCGGAAGGTCGATCTGGATCTCGCCAAGCCCAGCGACGTGGTGATGCGCGGCGTCACGCTGCGCTGCCTGGACGCGCGCTGAAACGGCGGTACCGCTTCGAATCGAATTCCCCTTGCCGCTCCTAGGGCGCACGGCTACAGTGCTTCCCGTGTTCGGTGTTTGTTGGAGTGGTCTGGCGGAAGCGCGCAACATGGTCGTTCAACCCCTCGGGCTGTCGTTCCCCATCGCCGCGGCGCAAAATCCGCGGTGCCCGCGGGCGCGTGTTTCCGCCGGCTCAACGGCCCCCTCCTGCCTTGCCGCCGCACCGTGGTGCGGTCCCGCTGCCGGTGAACTTTCGTAACTTGTTGGGATGGGCGATTCGCGGACGGGCCTTTGGGTCCGTGTCCCCGTCGCCCCGGCGCCGGAAAGTCCGGGCGTTGTTGCGGTATTCCGTTTCCGAACACGATGGGAGCTTAACGTGAGTTCGAACATTCAACTGCGGTTGCCGGACGGTTCGGTCCGCGAGGTGCCGGCCGGGACCACCGGCCTGGAGGTGGCCGCTTCGATCGGCAAGCGGCTCGCGCAGGACGCGCTGGCCGTGAAACTCGACGGCGAAATTCTGGATCTGAACCGCACGTTATCCAAGGGCGGCGCCTTCAGCGTGATTACTCCGCGCAGCCGCGAGGGCGAATTGAACGCGGACGGGCTGTACGTGCTGCGGCACAGTTGCGCGCACGTGATGGCGGAAGCGATCTGCCGGCTGTGGCCCGAAGCGAAGCTCGTTTACGGCCCGCCGGTCGAGGGCGGCTTCTACTACGACATTGATTTGCCGCACAAGATTTCCGCGGAGGAGTTCGCGAAGATCGAAGCGGAAATGGCGAAGATCGTCGCGGAACAGCGTCCGTTCACCCGCGTCGAGATGCCGCGCGGCGAGGGAATGTCCAAGGTCCAGGCCGAGGGCAATCCCTATAAAGTTGACAACGCGCAGCGCGCCGAAGGCGACGTGCTGAGTTTTTACGTGACCGGCGCGCGCATCGGGCAAGACTTCGAAGATCTCTGCCGCGGGCCGCACGTGCCGCACACCGGGAAGATCGGCGCGTTCAAGGTCACCTCGGTGGCCGGCGCGTACTGGCACGGCGACGCGACCCAGCAGCAGCTCCAGCGCGTCTACGGCACCGCGTTCCCGTCGCAGAAGGATCTCGACGAGCATCTCAAGCGGATCGAGGAATCGCAGAAGCGCGACCATCGCCTGCTGGGCAAGCAACTCGAACTGTTCCACATCGACGAGGCCGTCGGGCAGGGGCTGATCCTCTGGAAGCCCAACGGCGCGGTGGTGCGAAAGGAACTCCAAAAGTTCATCGGCGAAGAACTGGCGAAGCACGGCTACCACGAGGTCTTCACCCCGCACATCGGCAAGCTGGATCTGTACCGCACCAGCGGGCACTTCCCGTACTACAGCGACAGCCAGTACCCGCCGGTGGTGATGCGTGAGGAGCTGTCCAAGCTGGCCGACGAGAAGTGCAGTTGCGCGGACCTGGCGCACAAGCTCGAAGCGGGAGAGATCGACGGCTACCTGCTCAAGCCGATGAACTGCCCGCACCACATCAAGATCTACGCGAGCCAGCGGCGCAGCTACCGCGAACTGCCGCTGCGCTTGGCGGAGTTCGGGACCGTGTACCGCTGGGAGCAGTCGGGCGAGCTGAACGGCATGACCCGCGTGCGCGGCTTCACTCAGGACGACGCGCATCTGTTCTGCACCGAGGAACAGGTGGCGGCGGAGCTGCGCGGCTGCCTGGACTTGGTGAAGACCGTCTTCCGCACCTTGGGCATGCAGGATTACCGCGTGCGCGTGGGCCTGCGCGATCCGGCCAGCACCAAGTACACCGGCGCGCCGGAATTGTGGGAGAAGGCCGAGCAGGCCTGCCGCGAGGCGGCGAAGCACTTAGGCGCGAAGTTCACCGAGGAGCCCGGCGAAGCCGCGTTCTACGGCCCGAAGATCGACTTCGTGGTCAAAGACGTGATCGGCCGCGAATGGCAGCTTGGGACCGTGCAGGTGGATTACAACCTGCCGCAGCGATTCGATTTGAGCTACATCGGT
Organism: Planctomycetota bacterium; assembly: GCA_045863855.1. GTDB lineage: Bacteria > Planctomycetota > SZUA-567 > H5-PLA8 > H5-PLA8 > H5-PLA8. The sequence continues at coordinate 14,987 of BTVV01000027.1, forward strand.
TCGGACAACCAGGCGCACCGGCCGGTGATGATCCACCGCGCGCCATTCGGGAGCCTGGAACGCTTCGTCGGGGTGCTGATCGAGCACTTCGCGGGAGCGTTCCCGTTCTGGCTGGCTCCGGTTCAGGTGCGAGTAGCCAATATAACCGATAAGCAGGAGGAAGCGTGTAGGCAGGTGGAGGCGGCCTGCCGTTCCGCCGGGTTGCGTGTGGACTCTGACCTGGGACACGGCAAAATCAACGCGAAGGTGGCCGCCGCGGAACAAGAGAAGATTCCCTACCTGCTGGTGGTGGGGGAACGGGAAGCCCAGTCGGGCAGCGTGGCGGTGCGTGAGCGCGGCCGGAAGAACCTGGGCGAGATGAAGCTGGACGCGTTCCTCGAACGCGCGCGCGCGGCGGTGTCCGCGCGGCGGCTCGAAGGGATCGCAACCGAGTAACGGACGCGGCGCGGGCAAGGGGTTCGCGCCGCTTTGAGGCAGACTCGTACGACAAGGAGGAAGGGCCATTACCGACCGATTGCGGAAGAACGAAGATATCCGCGGAACGAAGACCGTGCGCGTGATCGGACCCGAAGGGGACCAGTTGGGCATCATGCTGGTCGAACAGGCGCGGATGAAGGCGGCCGAACTGGAGCTGGATCTGGTGGAAGTTGCTCCCAAGGCCGTTCCGCCCGTCTGCAAGATCATGGACTTCGGCAAGCACCTGTATCAGGAACAGAAGAAGACGCACGGCGCGCGCAAGAAGTCGCACGCCGGCGAATTGAAGGAAGTGCGCCTGAAGCCGCGCATCGGCAAGCACGACCTGGAAATCAAGGTAACCCGCGCCAAGGAGTTCCTGGGCGATGGACACCGCGTCCAGTTCACGATGATGTACAAGGGACGCGAGATCACGCACCAGGAGATCGGCGAGCACGTAATGCAGGACGTGCTGGCGCAACTGGGCGAGCTTTGCAAAGTCGAACGTGGACCGTTCCGCGAAGGCAAGCGCGTGGGCTTGGTCGTGGCGCCCAAGGTCAAGACGCCTGAAGGCTCCAAACCCAAAGCCGCCGAAGCGTGAGCCGGACGCACGTTCGGCGCTAAGCGTTGAATGCGAACGGCTCGACCGCCACGGTGGCCGTATCGGCAACGCGTCCATCCAAAGAGGGCGGTTTCGCACGCCGACCGCTTAAGCTCAGCGGGCGGTAGGCTCGCTGGAAGCGCTCGAACGGGCCGGTATCAATACTTCGGCCCTCTTCTGCCCATCACCTGGGCCAGCCGGGCCGATCCGTCGGCGTATTCGGCGGCTTTTTTGCCCGTTGACGCAACCTGCTTCCCTCGCTCTAATTGGAACGCTTGTTAGGAATAGGAAATATTGCCGTACCGCGTAGGGGCCGCCCGGGGTCCGTGCGCGGATTGCGTTATAAGCTGCCGCGCTTGGGGGAAGAGCGATGCGACTCGAACATTCGAAGGGCTTCAACTGGTTGAACCGGATCGCCTGTCTTGCGTTGGTGCTGGCGGTCTGCGCCGGTTCGCTGGGCGCCGAAGACGAAGTGGCGATGAAGAAGAAGGAGAAGGCCAAGAAGGAGAAGAAGGAAGAGCCCAAGGTTCCCAACCAGCCCGCGCCTGCGCCGGCGGTCACGGAGAAGGTGGGCGAACCGTTCCACGACGAGGTGGTGGACTTCGAGAACGCTTTCGCGGGGGCCGGCGTGCTGATGGAAGTGAAGCCGGAGGTGAAGCACGATTACGAAGCGTGCGGGAAGGCCGCCAAGGCGATGGCCGAAGCCGCCCGCGGGATCGTGACGCTGCACGAAGACCGTCTGCGCCAGTACGGCAACGAATACCATCACCAACTGGAACTGCTCTCCGCGAACGCGAACCAGTTAAACACGGCGGTCGCCGAGCACCACCGCGCCAACATCTTCACTTACTGGCAGCAGCTTAAGCTGCTCCGTGACGAGCTATCCAAGACGCATCCTTGGCAAGCGCCGTACGCTCAGCCCAAGCAGCAGCCCTGAATTCAAGCGGCAGGTTTTCGGAATACCCGGCGGCGCGCCTAGCGCCGCCTTTTTATTTAGCACCGCCGTGCGGCGTATCGCCGCCGATCTTGCCGTCCAGCACGCTGTCCATATCGAACGAATGCTGGGCCGTGGGAAAGCGCCCCTGCTCGACGTCGTCTTTGTACGCCTGAGCGGCCTGGCGGATCACTTGGGCGACGTTGCCGTAGCGGTGCGCGTGCTTGGGCAGAAAATCCTCGTACATGCCCATGATGTCGTGGAAGACCTGGACCTGGCCGTCGCAGGCGGGTCCGGCGCCGATGCCGATGGTGGGGATGGAGAGCATCTTGCTGAGCTGTTCGGCGAGCGGAGCGGGGACGAGTTCGAGAACGATGGCGAAGGCGCCGGCTTCTTCGAGGGCCTGCGCGGCGGCGATCAGGCGGTCGGCGGCTTCTTTGGTGCGCCCCTGCACGCGGTATCCGCCGATCATGTGGATCGACTGCGGCGTAAGGCCGATATGCCCCATGACGGGGATGCCGCTGGCGACGAGCGTGCCGACCACGGGCCCCATGCGCCGGCCTCCTTCCACCTTTACGGCCTGCGCGCCGCCTTCGGCCATCGCGCGGCGGGCGTTCTCCAAAGAAGTGGGCAGGTCGGACGAACTGTAGCTCGCGAAGGGCAGGTCGATCACGATCATCGACTTCTTCGCCGCGCGCGAAACGGCGCGGCAATGGTGGATCATCATGTCCAGCGTCACGCGCAGGGTGGATTCGTGCCCCAGCACCACCATGCCCAGGGAGTCGCCGACGAGCATGATGGGAAAGCCCAGCGCATCGACGATTTTGGCCGAGGTGTAGTCGTAGCAGGTGACCATGGCGATTTTCTCGCCGCGCTGCTTCATCGCGCGCAGGTCGTGGATCGAGACGCGTCGGGGCATGGGAAGGTCTCCGGGGCAGGCTTTTAAGGGTAAACAGTGAACGGTGAACAGTAAACAGTAAGGACGGGAGAACGATTTCGGATTTCGAATGGGACGGCCCCGGTTGCACGACTTATGCCAACAACAAAAAGGAAAATGCGAACAACGCCAAGATGCCCGCGTCGATTGCCACCATCAGGCTCATCCGCTTCCAAAGGGCATGCATGCCACGGATGGTAGCCAATCTGAAGCTCAGATACGCGGCTCCTCCGGCCACTAGCAGCCCCAGCACCAAACAGACTGCTTGCTGGATTTCGTCCGCACCCAGATCGTTTACGAAGTCGATCAACGCCGAGAATACCAAGCCTTGGAGATTGCCAAAGAACAGCACAAAGAGAATCTCGGCGAGGCCAAACCGGAGAGGTCGAACAGGAGGCGGAGCATCGGACATGCGGACAGCTTACTCAGGCGCTTCGGCTTGCTCCACTTCCACCACGAGCCGCGGGCGGAGGCTGGGGTCGGGGTTCTCGGCGAGATCGGTGGGAGGGTAAAAGCGCAGGTCGAAGTTGGGTTCGTCTTGGGCTACCTTCAGGAGCAACCCCTGGTTGGGTGTCTGTTCGGCGAGGAGTTCGCGGACGTAGATCGTCAGGTCCCACGCGCGCCAGCGTCCTTCGGTGCCGTCGAAGATCAGGGTCGCGGCGAGGTCGCCGGCGTCGTCGGGGCCGCTGGCACCGGGGCGCTGCCAGGGAACCTTGCGCTTTTCGTCGGCGTGCACCCACGTGCCGGCCTCGGGGGTCCAGGCTTTCTTGAGCGGGTAGAGGCCCAGGATCGCCGTGCGGCTCTTGCCGCCGGACAATTGATACAGTTCCAGAACGGCGCGTTTGATGCGCGCGCCCTTTAGCGTTTCCTGCAAACCGTCGAAGCGGATCAGGATGCGCTGCAGATCGTTAAACGATCCGGCCTTCAGCCCGGTCTGCACGTCCACGTCGGTGCGCTGCGCGTTCTTATAGTAGCGGTTGATCTGATCGACGTGCAGGCCGACGTAATCGGGCTTAGGCTGGCGGCCGTTCTGGAAGACGACCACCTTCAGCTTCACGGCCCCGAGCTTTTTCTCGGCCTCGTCCAGTAGCGCCCGCTCCGCCTCGTTGACCAGCCGCGCGTAGGGGTGACGGAGGAGGAGTGCGCTCGTTTCACCCAGCGCGGTACGGGCCGGTTCGATCCGGTCCTCGGCGAGCGCTTGGCGCAAGGTCTGAAGCTTTTCGGCCACTTCGCGCCGGAGTTCGTCGTGGCGTTCGAGTCCGAAACGCCGCGCCCAGTGCGCAGGAACGGCAAGCCCGGCGTCGCGGTAGCGTCCGGCCAGGTTCGCGCCGGCTTGGTCGGGCGCATCGGCGCGCGAAACGAATTCCAGCGCCCAGACGGCCGGAGCCAGCTTGTCGGGCGTTTGCGCTTTGCGCAGCTTCAGAAGCGCGGATAGCCCTTCCGGCGCCAGGCGCTCCACGGGCACCAGCGTCTCGGCCTTGCCGCCCAGCTTGACGATCAGGCTGCGCCCGTCGGCTCCGGCCAAGGTGCCGGCAGCGCGTCCCGTACGCAGCGGCAGATTTACTTCCGCGCCGGCGCGTTCGCGCGCGACTTCCAGCGCCGCATCGTACAGCGCGCGGACGAATTCGGCTTCGGCGGCGAAACGTTCCAGGGTCTCGGCCGGCTCATCCAGCCCGCCGGCGCGCAGAGCGCTCTCGGCGGGCGGGCGGCTGAGTTCAGCGGCGCGGTCCCATTGGCTTTCGCGAACGGCGGTATCCCACGCGGCGAAGAAGGTGCGCCAGGCCTGCCGCGCGGACTCTTCGCGGCGCCCTTCGGCCGCCGTACGATCGGCCGCGGCCTGCGCGAGCTTCTGCAGCGCCTCCTGCCCGGCGGCTCGAAAATCGGGTTCGAGATGCCGGCCCATTTCTTCCGCGGCCGCGCGCGCGGCCGCTTCCTGCCCGTTACGCGCCAGTTCCGTTACCGCCGCCACCCGTCCGGCCAGATCGGCTTTTTTGCGCGCTTCCAGATCGACCCTCAGCGCGGCCAGTTTGGCGCGCCCGCTCGCCTGCGCCCACACCGACCGTTCCGATAAGGCAGCCTCGGCCTGCTGCACACGCTGCACGGCTTCGCCGTAGCGGCCTTGCGCGGCAAGTTCCTGAGCCTTCTCGGCGGCTTCGCGCGCCGTCTGGCGCACTCGCGCATCGACGTACGCCTCGTAGCGCGCCAGCGCCTCTTGCGCGGCGGCTTTGGTGCGCGCATCGCCCGCGGCGCCGAGCTGACGCAGCCGCTCGACGGCGCGTTCGGCCGAGGCCACGTTCGGCGATTCGCCGGTCAGCGTCACGACGGTTTCGACTTCATGAAGCAGAGCGTCGTTCGCATCGGGCGCGGGTGCCACCGGCCGAGGCGTGACGGGCACGGCGGGTTCAGAGGTCGCGGCGGGTTCGACGGGCGGCGCGACATCCGGCCCGGCCGGCTGGGGAACGGCCGGAGCCGGCGTGACGGTCGATTCGCCCCCGGCCAGGAATGGCCACGCCAACAGAAAGAGCACGCAGACCGATGCAAAGCCCAAGAGCGCCCAGAGTACTTTGCGCGTCGGCTGCGGGAGGCGCAGCGGCGCTTGCATCCCGGTCTCGCCCAGCGCTTCGCCGACGGTCCTTTCGAGGACAAACGGCGGCGGCTCGGGCGGCGGCGCAGGCTTCGGCACGACGGGGGGCGCAGGAGGCGCATCGCCGCGCGCTTCGGCGGCCAATTCCTCGCGGATGGCACGGATCTCGGGCGTGGTCTTGTATTCCTGAACGGGCTCGGAGCCCGGAGGCGGGTACAACTGGAGCGGCGGATGAGCCAACTTCAAGGCCTGTACCGCGCGCAAGCGCGTGGAGCGCGCTGCGTCGAAGCGTTCGCGCAGGCGCGGATCGGTCTTTTCGAGACACAACGGACACATCGGCCCGACGTCTTCGAGTTCCTCGAAGTCCTCGGCTTCCGCTTCTTCGGGCGGAATCAGCTTGCCGCACTTCTGGCAGTAAAGGATCGTGCCGGCCATGCGCCCCTGTATCGTGCTCATGCGTACCGGCTCCGCCTCCCGACCCGAACGTATGACGTTTCGAGCCGGGCCGAGCGGAGCGGAAATCCGCGGACTACCCTTTGGCCAAGGCCTAACTATTTCTTAGGCCAAGGCTTGCAGCAGCGCACGCCGGCGCGCGCCTGATTCACCAGCATCGGGATCTGGCTCGCCCGGCACGAGACCGTATTGTCGCGCGTCAGCACGCTGCCGGTCCAATCGCCGCCGAAGACGATGTTGTCGGACTCATCGCCGGCCGTCCATTCGGCCATGTTTCCGGACATGTCGTAGACGCCTTCTGCTGTGCGGCAGCGTGGAAACCAGCCGGAGGGAAAAGCCGTGCGCTGCTTTTCGGGATCGAGGCCGATCGCGCAGGCGCCGGAGACGTAGGTTTCTGCGTACGGCCAGAGGCGCTGTTCGTTGCCGCGGCAGGCGCGCAGCCACTGGTGCGAATCGCACAGCTTTTTACCCACGCTTTCGCACAATTGCCGGGCTTCCAAAAGCGTTCCTACGCCGCCGCGCGGAACCACACCCGCCCGGTTGGGATACTCGTACCGGTCGATCAGAAACGCGGGCACCTGGACACGTTCGTTGCGCACGTTGGCCACCGCCTCGCCGGCGGGGACCATGACCATGTTCAAGTCCTCGGACGAGAGCGCCAGATCCACCTTGGACTCGCTCTCGCGCGAAACCTGAAGCGTCGCTTCCTGAAGCTCGAAGCCCGGCCGCTTGAAAGTCAGCACGTAGCGCCCGGGTTCGAGGTCGTGATCCTTGATCGGAGTCCAGCCCACGAATTCGCCGCTTTCGGCGCTGGGGAGCGGGCGGTCGCGTTCGTCGGTGATCCGGCGTGCGAAGACTTCGGCCTTTTCTTTACCCGCGGTGATCGTGATGGGCCGGATGCCGATGGCTTCCTTCAGGATCGCAAGCGCTTCCTTATGTTGCAGATCCTTGGCCAAGGCCTCTTCGGCGAAGGCTTGTGCGGCCGGATAGTTGGGCGCGAGCGGAGTCTGATCGAGACTGACGAGGGGCGGGCGCAAAAAGCCGCGCGCTTTGGTGACGAAGCGCTCGACTTCCAGTTTGCGGCGGTACTCGTCGCAGACGCGCAGCCCCTCGCGCGTCTCTTCGCTTTCGGGCGCCAGCAACTGCGCGCCGCGGAAGGCGTCGTCGGTATTCTGCACCAGTCCGCGGACTTGTTCGGCCAAACCCTCGAAGCGATCCCGGTCGGCGCGAATCAGATCTTCCAGCGCTTCCTGAGCTTCCTTGAGGCCCTTGCGCCCGAGCAGCAGCTTTTCCTGGAACTGCTTCTGGCGCGTCTCGCGCGCCTCGCGCTCGGCCTGATGCGCCTGATACAGCGTATAGGCCAAGGCGCAGACGCCGAAGAGGAGCGCGGCGGATGCGGAAATCGTGACGTGCGAATGCTTCCTAGCATTGCGTAAGAACTGCCGCACCGGCCCGACCGGAGCGGCCGCGATGGGTTCGCCCGCATTGAAGCGGCGAATGTCTTCGGCCAGCGCCCGCCCGCTCTGATAGCGGCGCGGCTTTTCTTTCTCCAGGCACTTCAGGCAGATGGTCTCGATGTCCGCATGGATGCGCGGGTTGATCCGGCGCGGCGGAACGGGGTCTTCGTCCAGCACTTTGCGCAGGACAGCCATCGTCGTCGGCCCGTCGAAGGGCGGCTGGCCGGTGAGCATCTCGTACAGGACCGCGCCGAGCGAATAAATATCGCTGGTGGGATCGACGGAAGCCAGATCGCCTTCGGCCTGTTCGGGCGACATGTACGAAGGCGTGCCCATCGTGGTGCCGGACTGCGTGATCGAAAGGTCTTCGTCAACGCGCTTGGCGAGCCCGAAGTCCATGATCCGCGCGTGGCCGAACTCGTCGACCATGATGTTCGCGGGCTTCACGTCGCGATGAATGACGCCTTGGCGGCCCGCGTGATCGAGGGCTTCGGAGCACTGTTCGGTGATCTGCAACGCGAGGCGCGGCGAGACGGGGCCGGCCTCGAGGAGATCCTTGACCGTCTGGCCTTCGACGAAGTCCATCACGAAGAAGGGCTTGCCTTCGTACTCGCCGATGGAGTGAATGGGGACGATGTTGGCGTGCTGCAAGCGCGCGGCGGCCTGCGCCTCGCGCCGGAAGCGCTTCAAATCTTCTTCGCTGGCGATCTCGCCGGCCAGGAGCACTTTGATCGCCACGTGGCGGCGCAAGATCGGGTCGAGTGCCTTGTAGACGATGCCCATGCCGCCGCGGCTGATTTCCTGGACGACTTCATACGGCCCGATTTTTTCCTGGCTGGGCTTCTTCGTCCGGGCCTCGACGGGCTTACGCAAATTGGTGTCGCCGGTGACGGTCGAATCGCCGGTGGCGGGAAGGGTGGGATGCGAACCGGTACGGCGCTGCTTGCGGTGGCTGTCGCGCTGGGCACGGCCCATGGCCATCTCGCGGCGCGCATCGAAGTTCTGTTTGCAGCGCGAACAGGGCAATACGCGAAGCTGCTCGGGCCCCACCTTGGGGTCGATGCGTACGCTTTCGCCGCAATTGGGACACCGGACGTCCATGCGGAATTATCCTAGCGAGGTCCGGCGGCGTCGGCCACTTGGTTAGTCGAACCTGCCAGCCGACTTGCGTTATCCCAGCGCCCGACTACAACCTATCGGTTCGTTGAACAGGTCAAATGGCCCCGTAATCGGACGTGCCTGTGCGACTCCGAGGTGCGTAAAGCAATGATGACGCGGGCGTGTGGAATTCGGAAGAACCATTCTTAAGGAGGGGGGAACCATGGCCAAGGCAAAGCAGGCGGCGACCAAGGGCGGCTCGGTCGTATTGGGCATCGATATCGGCGGGACTGGAATCAAGGGTGCGCCGGTGGACCTTGGCAAGGGCGTGCTGACGGCCGAACGGCATCGCATTCCCACGCCGCAGCCGGCCACCCCGAAGGCGGTAGCTAGCACGGTGGCGGAGATCGTCAAGCATTTCAACTGGAAGGGTCCGGTGGGCTGCACGTTCCCGGCGGTGGTCAAAGACGGCGTGGTGCACAGCGCCGCGAACGTGGACAAGTCCTGGATCGGCACCAACGGCCGCGACCTGATCGAGAAGGCCACCGGCTGCCCGACCGAACTGGTCAACGACGCCGACGCGGCGGGCATCGCCGAAGTCGTCTTCGGCGCCGGCAAGGGCGTGCCCGGTACCGTTCTGTTGCTGACGCTGGGCACTGGCATCGGCAGCGCGCTGTTCCTGGACGGCAAGCTGGTACCCAACACCGAGTTGGGCCACGTTTTCTTCAAGGGGCTCGACGCCGAGAAGTACTGTGCCGAGAGCATCCGCGAAGGCGAAGAACTGTCCTGGAAGAAGTGGGGCAAGCGCGTGGACCGCTACCTGCGCCACATCGAGTTCATCATCGCTCCGGACCTGCTGATCATTGGCGGCGGCGTCTCGAAGAAAAGCGACAAGTACTTCCGCTACTTCAACACCAAGTGCCAAGTGGTCCCCGCCAAGATGCTCAACGAGGCCGGCATTATCGGCGGCGCCCTGGTGGCGCGGAAGGGTTAATCGAGTTTCGTAGTGCGGATTCGAAGAAACGCCCCTCCTTGCGAGGGGCGTTTTCTTTTCAGGGCTTTTCGATGCGGCGGAACTTGACCGCGATATCGCCTTCGAAGGGCGGCAGTGCGAGGCCCAGGTAGTGGTCTTCGCGGAGCTTGCTCGGCTGCGCCGCGATCTGCTCCCGCTTCATCACTTCCCCCTTCACGGTATGCCAGTACTCGATCTCGTAGGTTCCGGGCAGCACGGCGTACACCTGCGCCTTCATTCCCGAATACTCCTGCGCGTTCAGCGAGTAAGGCAACTGAACGTGGTAAATCCAGGCAAAGCCTCGGGTGCGGTTCTTGAACGCCACGGCTTTGTAAGGGTGCTCGGGGCTGTCGAGGACGATCGGACCGCGGCGGAAATCCTGCCCGCGCAGGTCTTCCCCGCTCATGAAGCGGCTGGCGCCTTCGAGGTGCTGGTACGTGCCGTCGAAATGGACGTGAATCCACCACCAGTAACCGGTCTGGCCGGCCATGGGCGTCATGATGCCGCCCCATAAGCCGCAGTGCAGATCGGCTTCCAGCGATTGCCGAGTATTGCGCGTCCAGTCCCCGTATTTGTATGAGCGGCCGTGCCAGTGTCCGCCCTGCTCGCAGACCAGCACGGGCTTGCCGAAGCGCTGCATGCCTTCGAAATGATGCAGCCCGGTCTGGCCCCAATAGTAGGCGTCCAGCGCGCGGACGGCGTCCATCTTCCCGTCGGCCAGCCATGGGAATCCGGAGTACGCATTCGACTGCACGTAATCGAGGCCTTTGGCGAACTGGATGTTCTGCCCGCGCTGCGGATGCGAGATATGGGTGCCGATCAGATGCTTCCCGCAATCGAATTCCTTCATGTAGCGCGACATCTCGTCCACCCACAGCACCATCGTTTCGGGTGCGGGAAGATCCTGCGAAGGGACGTGGAGGTTGAAGCTGTTGGTCTGATATTCCTCGGTGAAATCCATCTCGCCGCAGAGCGTCCAGTCGAGGACGGATGTACTGTACCCCCAGCGCGCGGCGATGTAGCGGAGCTTGTTCTTGTAGAGCTTCTTGCCTTCGGCCTCGCTGTAGAATTCGCGCGCGCTTTTGAGCGGTCCGCCCAGTTCGGCGGCGTAGGGGCTGTTCTCCCAGTCGCTGTTGATCCCGGTGCTCACTTGCCCGTGGTTCATCAGAATAACCTGAAGGTACACACCGCGCCGGCGCGCTTCCTCGACCAGATGGTCCATCTTCCACCCGTTGGGCTGGCTGTAGCGGCCGACACCCTGGAAGGGCGGCCAATCGCGGCGCCATTCCAGCCCCGTCCACCAAGTCGCCATCCAGACCTTGGCCCAGTTGAGCCCGTGCTTCTGAAATGCCGCGAAGTAATCGTCGTACTGGTACGTGCCGCGGTGCCCGATGTCGCGCAGCCGCGTGTAGGCTTCCGGCGCTTCCCAATCGCCGCCGAAGTACGGTAGCTGCTCTTCGCTGGGTGTCGCCAAGTTAATCCCGATGGGGTAGTACGGCTCTCCGTTGGAAAACTCGAACATCTTGCCGTCGCTCGCGACCCGCACGAAGCCCTTCAAGTTCGAAGCGGTGGCTTCGAAAGTCAGCTTTTCGCTGTGGGCCGCGACGGGACCGGGTTCGAAAGCCTCTTCCTGGACGCGGCGCCGCCCGTCCGCGCGCTTCCCGATGATCTCCGTGAATTGTCCGTGGTACTTGCGCCATGGCAGCGGCTGGCCGTCGGCGGTAAAGCGGTCGTCGGGAATCCAGCGTTCGCCCTTCACCAGCCACTTGCCGCCCTCTCGGACTTCGATCTTGACCGTATGCGTGCCGGTTTCTTTAGGCGCATAGCGGAGTTTCCAGTAACCTGCCATCCCGCCAGCGATGGGCATGATCTCTTCCAGTTCCACCGTACGCGTCACCTTACGGCTCATCAGCGTGTCGATGATCGGTTTCTTGACCAGTTGGCGGTCGTAAGGTTCGTAGAAGAAGCATGGCACCCGCTCGGTCACTCCGCTGGGCGTTTCGATCAGCGCCGTCACGTCCACCACCTCGGGGTCGTAGGGATTGGGGTAGGACTTGTTCAGGTCGAAATCGACCTCCCACTTGTCGTAGCGCTCAGATTTCAACGCCGTACCCGGCCGGAATGCGACGCGCGGGGTCACCTGCGGAATCGGGCGCGACTGTTGCTTGCCCAGCATGTGAATGTTGTCGATGTAGATGGGGCCATCGTATTTATGCATGCAGAAGAGCCGGATGCCGATTTCGCGGACGCGCGTGCGGGAATAGTCGTCCCACGGCCGCTGGTGGTTCACGGGCTTCAGCTTGTGCTTGTTCTCGCCCGAGAGATCGACCACCACGCGCGTCCAATCGCCGTTGCGCAGCAACGGATCGAGCAGCGTTTCGTACCAGAGCAGATCGCGATCGCGCAGGTGGACCATCGCGCGCATGTCGTGCGGCGCGACGTGCGGAACGTAGACGTCGAAGACCAACGATTGGAACTCGTAGAAGTTGTCGGCCTCGTTCACCTTAAACAGCAGCTCGCGGACCAGGCAGACCTGTCCGGGCATTTTGCCGCGCAAGGCCGCGCTGCGTGTGCCGTCGCTGGCTTGCCCGATATGAACGGTTAACTCCGTCCCCGGAGATAGGCGCTGCTCGGGCTTCCACAGCGTATGGTCGGGTTCTCCAGGCTCGAAGCTGTTGCGCCGCGAAGCGCCTTCGAACGGCGTGGCCCACGGATGCAGGCTCAGGATCGGGCGCCTGCCGCGCTCGGAAGCCCGTATTTCCTCGCCCCCGGCCGGCATGCCGTCCAGATTCAGATGCACCAAACCTTGCGCGGCCTCGAGTTCTTCGGCGGCGGACGCCAGAGCGGCGTGCCATTCGGGGACGCCCCGCGCGGGCAGGGTTGCACCGAAGAGCCAACCGCCCAGCGCCGGACTGGCGCCGTACCGAGCGGCCAAGTAGCGCAACATGCGCTTCACGGAATCCCGCGCCGCCGGTTTCAGGAAGAACTCACCCGGACCTTCGACCGGTCCGCCGGCTTGGGACGAAAGCGGATTCATCGGCCAGCGGAATTTGCCTTGATTGAAGAAGCGGTCGTCGGCGGTAAGCAGAACCGGCAAACTCAAGCCTTCGGTTTGGGCTTGTTCCAAAATCCGGTCAAAGCGCCAACACAATTCCAAATCGTAGCGCCCCAAGCCCTGCCACTTGCCCCACTCGTCGTTCCATTCCAGCGGCGGGCGCCAGCACACGGTTTGGGGCGTCCAAACCCCATACCTCCACGTGTCGGGCTCCGCGCCTCCGGGCTCGCCTTTGCCTAGATCCGCGTTGCGTCCCAAGTACCAAACCGCTTCGGCCTGCCACGGCAGTCCGGTGAGTTCCGGGCGTGGCGCATAACGCCCGCTGAAAGCCTCGCCGCCGGAGACTGTCCAGTCAGGAAGCGGCGCGCCCCCGTCCAGCCGGCGTTGAATCGCTAGAAGATCCCCGGCATCGGCCGGCCGGTGCGCCGACGGTTCGGGCAGTTCCACCGGTAAACTCGCGATCTTGCGCCCGTTCAAGAGCACGTGGGCGACCACCGCGCCGGTCTGACGCGTCCAGGCGAAGCTCGACGCACCGAGCACGTTCATGGAGATTGGAATGCGTGCGCGGAAGCACGGCCGGCCGTAGGGGCGCAGTTCCTCCGCCGGGTTGCGCGCTTCGGGCAAGCGCACGTAATGTTGATCGAAATAAGCCGGACGCGCTTGAGCCACCGTTTCGGCACTCAACTCGCCGGTGGCGGCGTCGCGGCGAGGCAGTTCGTACACCGCGGGCGCGAGAAGCACACGCACGTCGCACTGCTCAGGGTCGAACGGGTTGAGCGGCTCCGGATGCAGCCGCAGACTCACATTCACTTCACCTGGCGCGGAGGCCGCTTCCGCGTCGAGGACTTCCAGCTCGGACGGAAACCAGCGCGACGAGTCGGAACTGGCCCCCAAGGGCGGCGGGCCTTTAGGCACGGACGCAAGGTCTTCCAGCACCGGCTGACCTGATTTCTTCGTTTCGGCGAGCTGTGCACCCGAGCTGGGCGCGTGCAGCCATTCGGGCTTACCGACTTCCAGGCTGCCTTTGAATGCGCGCGTGCTTCGGGCTTTCAGAATGATGCGCTCGGCGGCTCGGGACGATTCGCCGTCCCAAGGCCGGCCGTGGCCCACCGGCGAGAAATCGGACGAACCGGACGAGAGATCGACCTCCAGTACCGTCTCGCGGCCGGCATCGACCGGCGTCTCGGCCTGAGTCTCGTAAATCCAGCCGTTGTGGTGAATCAGCCGCAGCTTGACCTGCACGCGGCCCATGCGGTCGCCGTGGAGCTTTAACGGAATTCGCAGCGCGCGAAACGGCCGCAAATCCAGCGCGTGCGCGAGCGTCAACCGGCGCTCGGTTACCCCCGGCATCGTGAAGCGCCAGCGCTTGTCTTCGCTTGCTGTGGCCAACCGAGCCACGTCGTCGATCTTGATCCCGGAGGCCGAAAGCTCTTCGAACGGGCCCAAATTCGGCGTCCAGCGATTCGTCGAAATCGTCGGGAACGCGAGGCGGTAAGCGGCCATCGAGGCAACCAGAAAGAGCAACAGCAGCGGCCCGGCCGCCAACCCCAGGCCGACCGTGCGTGGACGCAAGCGTAGCTTTTGAAGTACGTGCGGTCGCATAGGCTTCCCGAGAGCGCCCTCCCGTGAGGGATTCGAATCCGCCTGTCGATCCTACCACCGTCCGCCGCAGGCGGGTAACGGTTTGGAGGCTGCTCTATACATGACGTCCGGAAGCAGGCATCTGCATACGCTTTTCAGGAAATTGAGCCAAGTCTTCCAGGCAAGGCTGGAAAACAAACCCGATTGCCGTACTTGTGTTACGCGAACGCGGAGCGGGGGTTACCGCTTGTTGCAGCGATCTACGTGGCGCAGACCGGGCAGGCCGGATTGCGGGCCAGCTTGAGCATCCGAAAGGACATCGTGCGCAAGTCCATCGTGAGCAGCCGGCCGGCCAAGGTTTCGCCGAAGCCGCCCAGTACCTTTATGGCTTCCATCGCCCCCAGGCACCCGACCGTTCCCGAGACAGCGCCGAAGACGGGAAACTCCCTCCGCCAATACGGCGGCGCTTCGGGATGCCGGCAAGCCAAGCACGGTGTGCGGCCCGGCAGGATCGTGGTGATGCTCGCCTCGCAATCGTACATGGCGCATTCGACCAGCGGTTTACCTTGGCGCACGGCTTCGCGGTTCATCGCAAAGCGCTCTTGAAAGAGCGGAGCGCAATCGACGATCAGGTCGGCTTGCGCGACCAGTTCCGCGGCATTGGCGTCGCTCATGTTTTCCGGCACGGCGACGATTTCGAGGCGCGGATTGAGTTCTTTGAGTCGGCGTTCGGCGCTTTGTACACGCGAAGTACCCAGCGCGGCGTGGGTCATCAGGAGCTGGCGGTTCAGATCGCTGGGCTTGATGTTCCCGCCGTGCGCGAGGATCAAGGTGCCAATTCCGGCGGCGGCCAATTCATACGCCACGACGCCGCCCAGACCGCCCACGCGCGAGATCAGCACCCGGCTGCCTTTGAGCCGTTCTTGCCCGGTTTCGCCGAATTCGGGCGACCAGAGCTGCCATTCGTAGACGGCGCGCTCTTCGTCGGTTAGCGGTTTTGGGTTGGGCATCGCAGGCTTCCGAGAATCTTTATACGCATCATCCGCCGCTGATCGGCGCCATCAAGAGGATGCGGTCGCCGGGCATGAGCATCTTCGCCTCGCCGGTCATCACTTGCTCGTCATTGACGAAAAGGAGCAGCGACGGCTGCAGGCGGCCCGCGGCATCGAGTAGCAATGACTTGAGCGCCACGCCGCGCGAATTGGCCAACCGCTCGACGGCTTGTTCCAGCACACAACCATCGGGCACCTCGAACTTTTCGTCGGAGACGCCGGCAGCAGCGCGCACCTGCCCGGAGTAACTCACCGTCACGGTCATGCCCGGGCCTCCGCGGTGTCCGATGCTACGGCGAGTTCCGCAAGCGGCGCTTCGCGCACTTGGCCATTCTCCACGCGCAGCAGGCAACCGGCCAGCCGCCGCGCTTCCCGGCTGCTGTGCGTGATATGCAGCGCCGTTACGCCGGTGACCGTCCGCACCTGCTCCAACAAATGATACATCCCTTCCCGCGTTTCGTCGTCCAGCGCGCTAAGCGGTTCGTCGAGGCAGAGCACCTCCGGCCCGAATGCCAGGGCGCGGCCCAGCGCGACACGCTGCCGCTCGCCTCCGCTCAGGCCCAGCGGTTTGCGCTCCAGCAACGGCTCGATATCCAGCAAGCCGGCCAGTTCGGCCACGCGGTCGCGCATTTTTTCTTCCGGCCATTTCCGGATCCGCAATGCGAAGTCCATATTCTCCCGAACGGTCATGCTCGTAAAGAGCGCGCCATCCTGCGGCACCAGCCCGATCCCGCGCTCGGCCGGTTTGACGAAAGTCACGTCGCGCCCAAGTAATTCGATGCGGCCGGCGGTCACGCGCTTCAGCCCGCACAGCGCTTCCAGCAGCGTCGTCTTGCCCGAGCCGGTCTTGCCCATCAGCATGCCGTAACAACCGGTGGGAATCTCGAACGAAACGTTCTCGAGCGCGAACGCTCCGGCGCGGACGGTCAAGCCTTGGACGCGAATCATCCCGCCACGCCCTCCGTGACGCTCGAATGCACGCCCAGGCCGAAGTATCGGACCACCAGCAGCACGCTCAACGCCGCGGCGACCATGATTAGCGATACCGCCACGGCGGCCTCGACGTTCCCGACACTGATCTCGAGAAAGACCGTGGTGGGCAGTACCTCCGTACGCATGCGCGTCGCGCCGGAGAAGATCAGGACCGGCCCGAACTCGCCAAGCGAGCGCGCCCAAGCGAGCGTTGCGGCGGTAACCATGCCGCGCCGCGCTTCGGGTAAGGTCACGTGCCAGAAGGCCTGCCCGCGCGTGCAACCCAGCGTTAACGCCACGTGCTCCTGGCGCGGATGCAATTGATCGAACGTCGCCCGCATCGTCCGAACGGAAAACGCCGCCGCCACCATGAATTGCGCCAGTACCACGCTGGGCACCGCGTACGTGACTCGCGCCACTTCGCTTTCGAACCATTTTCCGGGCAGTGTCTGGAACAGAATCAGTAAGCTCAGGCCCACGACCAGCGGCGGAAGCACGATCGGAATATCGACGATGGCTTCGACCAGTTCGCGTCCCGGAAAGCGAAAGCGCGATAGCAAGTAGCCCAGCGGTACGGCCACCCAGAGCGATAAAATTGTGGTCAGTGTGCAGGTGATGAGACTCAGCTTGATGGCGAAGCGTATCTCGGGCGTGTTGATCGCCTTGAGTAAATGGCTGGGTGTCGTGTACCCGGCATCCGCCACCAGACAGGCGACAATCAGCAGAATGTAAATCCCGCCCATGAATGCCATGCCGGCGATGAACGGCACGTCGGAGCCGACGCGTACGCCCGAGCCCGGCTTGGAAACGGCGTCGGATGCCGGGGGATTGCTCACGGTTGGGGTGCTTCCTTCAGGGCATCGGCGCGCCACTGGAAGCCCAGGTCTTCGAAGCGCTTTTTCGAAGCGTCGGACCGGATCGCCTCGAGCAGGCGTTCCATGAGGTAGCGGTGTTTGCTGTCCTTCGCCACGCCGTAGGGCTGGACGGCGTGCGCCGAAGGCACGTCGATCTTAATCACATCGAGATGCTCGCGCACGAAGGCCGCGTTGCTGGTGTAGACCAGCACCGCGTCCAGGGAGCCCACGCGCATCTGATTGACGAGGTAGTCGCCGGTCGCGGACTCCACCTTCCAGTTGCCCGTATCGATCAGCTTTTGGTACAGGCCCTGCGCATCAAGGAGCTTCTGGGTTAATCCGCCCAGCGCCGACTTAACCGGATGCGCCAAGCCCACACGCATGCCGGGTTTGACCAAGTCTTCGATCGTGCGGATGTTCTTGGGGTTCTCTTTCGCCACGAGGATCACCATGTCGTTAGCGGAAACGATAACGCCGGAATCGAACATCTCTTTAACCGTCTCGAAGTAGGATAGATCGCAGGAAAAGTAAGCGTCTGCCTTCGCGCCCGCGCGCATCTGGCTGGTAAGGATACCGCAGCCGTTGTAGACGGTGTTGATCGTTACGCCCTCGCGCAGTTCGAACGCGTGGATCAGATCGTCGATGGCCGGCCGCAGCATCGCGCCGCTGAACAGCGTCAACTCGGGGCGTTCGGCCCACGCGTCGCCGTTCACCGCCTCGAAACCCCACTTCTTGAAGATCGCACCGCCCTTCTCGGGTGCTTGCAGGTAGCGCGCGAAGCGCAGCGCGGCGGTAGGCGCCTTGCTGGTGCGCAGGATGCTCAAGGAGACCTCTTCGACGTTACTTTCCAGGCCTTGCAGGGAGACGCTTCCCAATTCCGGGTACTGGCGAACGGTGCTATCCCAGACGATAGTGGCATCGGCCGATCCGAGCTTCACATCGTTGGCAATTTCCATGACCGTGGGCTTGAAGACGCCGCGCGCTTGAACGGCTTTTTCAAGCGGCTCCCATTGGTTTGTCTCGCGAAGCACGCGCTTGACGATCTTCCCGATGCTGGCGGCATCGGGGTTAGCCAGCGCCACGCGCACGTCGTCGCGCAGCAGATCGTTCAGGCCCGTAATCTTCTTGGGGTTCCCTTGCGCAACGGCGATCACGGGGTGCTGCCGAGCCAACGGCAAAGCCTCTTCAATCAGATTCTTCTCACGCGCCAACGTGATGTAACTGGCGTCGGCGACCAAATAGAGGTCGCCTAGGCCGGCCACCTGTATGTTGTTCAAGAGCGTCCCGGAGCCACCGTAGGACAGTTGGATCGCCACGCCGTATTCTTGCTCGTACTGGCGCGCCGCTTCTTCCACGGGATTCTTCATGTTCGCCGCACAGTACAGGATCAGTGCATCGCGCGGTTTATCTTCGGGCTCGGGGGCGGTGGTCATGCGCAGCAGGACGACCATGCTTACGGCCAGCAGCAGCGATCCGATCAGAAGATTTCGCATCGACATGGGGGCTGCTTATCCTTTCGAGCGCGCGGGCGTTTGGGGCTCGCGCACGCGCCGACAGGCGCACTGGCCCAGGTAATGGGGTCCGATCGATTCGGGAACCTGCAGCAAGCGCAGCGTACCGTCCTCAAGCGTCTCGACCGCCAAGGTCACGTACTGACCGCGCTGAAGCTGCTTGAGCAGTTCGGACAACCGGGGATCGTCCGCGAATTCCGCACCATTCACTCGGACTGCAAAGGTGCCGTGGCCCAAGGGCGAGCCGGGCGCCTGTTCGGCGAGGGGGCGGAGTACCTGCGTGGCCCTGAAACGAAACGTGTCGCCTTCGTAGCTGCTTTCAATCGTGCCGAAAACGGCAAAACGTAAGCCATTCGGCATGACCGGCGCCGACGCCACGCGGCCATCTGCCGGCGGCTGGCCGTAGAGCCAGAACCCAAGACCCAGCGCACCCAACAGCAGCGCCGCCGCGGCGAGGTTCAAACTCCAGCGGCGCTTACGCGGAGGCTCCGCGCGCAACTGCAGCCGCTTCGTGAGCAACGCAGCATCGGGCGCCTGCGCGTGGGCGGCATGCAACAGGCCTTCGGCTCGTAAGGCGCGATCGAACGCTGCGGCAGTTTGTGGATCATGGCGCAGGTCGGAAGCCAGCGCGGCGCGCTCGGCCTCGCTCAGGTTAACGTCGAAGAAGCGTGCGATCAGGTCGTTCCGAGCGTCTGGTGTCGGGGGTTCGTTCGGGCTGTCCATGCTCCCCCTCCCTTCTGCTCAATCGCGCGCGAATAGCGCCGGCCAGTTTCTTGCGCAATCGGAACAACCGCTGCTTCAGGTACCCCACCGTCTGCCCGGTTCGCTCGGCCAGGCTCGCCAGCGATGCCGTTCGTGCGTACCGCGCTTCCAGCAATTCGCGGTCGCCTTCGGGCAGTTCGCTCAGACAGCGCCGCAGCGCCGCCAACTCATCTTCGAAATCCGTTCCGTCTACGCCCCGAGCATCTCGTGCTTCGACTTCGGCCAGTTCCGCGGCGTTCCACAGGGCCGGCCGTTTGCGCGTCAGCTCGTTCAGCGCCAGATTTCGCGCCACCCGCCGAAACCACGTGCTCAACTCCGGCCCCTGCTTCACCCCGCGCTTCCAAGCCAGCAGGAAGACGTCCTGCGCTAACTCTTCCGCGACTTCCGGCCGGCGCGTCAGGGCCATGAGGCAGCCGTACACCTCGCCCCAATGCCGAGCGATTAGGGCTTCGAGCGCTATCGATTGCCGGTCGCTCATTGGCTTACTTTCCCAACTCGGTATCCGGTTATCCGGAATTCCAAAAAAATTCAGACCTGCGCCGGCGCGGAAACGGCCTCGACGATCCGGCCGTCGGATAAGCTCCAGGTGCGTTCTGCTCGCGCCGCGGACTCCTGGGAATGCGTCACCATCAACACTGCTCCGCCCTGCTTGGCGAAATCGGACAGGCAGGTCAGGACTGCGTCGGCCTGCACGGGGTCCAGGTTTCCGGTCGGCTCGTCGGCCAGCAAGAGCCTGGGCTCATTCAGGAGTGCCCGAGCCAGCGCCGTGCGCTGCCGCTCACCAGTGCTTAACTCGGACGGCAGGTGGTGAGATCGCCCGGTGAGCCCAAAGCGTTCGATCAACTCGGCGGCGCGGCGCTCCGCCGCGTCCCGATCGCCGCCGCTCGCCACCGTCGCGGCCAGCACGTTTTCGCGCACGTCAAGGTAGGGCACCAAATGGAACTGCTGAAAAACGAAGCCCACTTCCTTGGCGCGCAGCCGCGCCCGGGCTTCTTGAGCCAACGCGTACGGACGTTGGCCGGCCAGTTCGACTTCGCCCGCATCGGGTGCCAGGAGCGTTCCGGCAATCCAAAGTAAGGTAGATTTGCCCGCGCCGCTGGGACCGCGCAAGGCCACGAAGGCGCCGGGCTCCAGCGCGAGGGTGGCTTCGCGCAAGACCGTTACGGCGCCGCCGTCTTTCGCATAGGCTTTGGTGACACCGCGCAGCGCCAGGATGGCCATGGCTTAATCCTCCCGCAGCACGGCGACGGGATCCTGCCCCGCGGCCCGCTGCGCCGGAAGCCAACTGGCGATCGCTGCCAGAAGCGGCGCGAGCACCAGGCACGCGCCCAGCAGCTTCGGATCGAAGGCCGCGCGCAGGTCCGCTTCGCCCCATGCCGCGCCCAGCGCCCAGCCCAGCACAAATCCCGCTCCCGCGCCTAATGCGCCCATCGCCAGCGCCTTGGTCATGAAGAGCCAGACGATCTGCGCCGAACGCCAGCCCAGCGCGCGCAACACGCCCACCTCGGCGACGCGCTCCCGGGTATTGCCGAAGACCAGCAACCCAACCCACGCGGCGCTGGCCAGAATCAGCAGCGGGACCAGCCAGGCGGCAAGCGCCTCGCGGTCGCGGCGCGTCTGCTCCTGTAGCTTGCGCTCGCGCTCGACATCCTGCAGCGCTTTGGCCGTAGCCAGCTTGCGTGCTTCGGCCCGAGCCACCGCTTGCGATTGGAACTCTACGGCCTGCGTGTCGGGCAGGATCTTAGAGATCTCGGCGCGAATCTCGGCCATGCGGTCCACCGTCTCGCAGTTGCATTGCAGCGCCAGGATCGCGTTAATCCGGCCGGGCATCTCGAGGAGATCCTGCGCTTCGGCCAAATCGATCCAGACGGTGATGTCGTCCTGATTGCCGCGCGCGGGGTGGTTCTTGTGGACCTTGAACTCGCGCCCTTGCAGGCGCACAGCATCGCCGGGCTTTAAACCTAACTGGCGGTGCAATTCGTAACCCAGAACGATCTTGCCTTTCGGTACGGCTTCCAGGATCGGCTTCTTTTCGCTGCGCTGCAGAATGGGAACCTCCCCGCGCGTCCCCACCAGAACGATGGTGCGCTTCTGCTCTTCCCAAACCAACTTGCGCGTCAGGCTCGGCAGGAGGTGGTTTACGGTGATCAGTTTGGAGTTGGCGAGGCGCTTGGCGTACTCTTCGGGCATCGTCTTTTCGGCAAAGCCGCTGGCGTACACGTCGGCCAAGTTCTGATCGCGGGGCAGAATCAGGACGTTAAAGCCGAGGTTCTTGGTGATCTTGCGGACCTCGTCTTCCATTCGCGCGGCATCGGCTTCCACTTCGGCACGCCGCTCGGCCACGAAGAGTTCGGTGCGCAGGCGGTAGCTTTCCAACAGGGTGAACGCGCCGGCCAGCGACGCCATGGCGATGCTGACCGCCAGCATGCCCAGAGCAAAATTCAGTTTGCGATGCGCGATCTCGCGCCAAACCATCCGCCACAGACTCAAGGCAGGCTCCCGTATTCAAGCGCGCTTGGCGCGCGTAATTACACCCAACAACAGCACGGCCAAAATCAGCGCGGCGAGCCCGCCACCGACCCCGACCCACAATCGCGAGCTTCCCATATCGTCCGGCTGCGTGGCGCTCGCTTCGGGCGCGGCCGGCGCTTCGGCCACGGCAGGCGCGGCGGCAAGCCCCACCAATGGAGGCAGCGCATGGTCCACCGCGTGGCGGTCCGTCACCAGACGCTCCCATTCCACGGCCATCAGTAAATCGAATCCGGGATTCTGTTCCTTGATCTCGCACGAGCACGCGCCGGTGAGAAACGCGGCGACGCTGTTCAGCAATTCGGGTTGAATCTCTTCGCCCACCAGCGGATCCAGAACCCGGCCGCGGCCGAATAGTGGAAACGCGAGCGGCTGGCTCTGCTTGGCTGCAGCGGGAAAGGGCTGGAGCAGCAGGGCGCGCAAAACGGCCTCGTTCGCATCGTCGGCCCGAACGCGCAACAGAGACAGCTTCAACTTGAGCGGTTCGGGCTTTTCGGCGGCTTCGTTCGGCTCTTCCCCGGGGAAATGCTCGTCGTCGGGCACGGATAGGTCAGTGGTCTCCTCGAGGTGCTTGAATTGGCGCTCGATAACCTTGGCGGCTGCGTCGTCAAGAGCGGCATTCCCGCTCTCGATCAGCAACATCACGAACGAATCGCCGGTAAGCAGTCGGCGCGCCGATTCGCGGCGCAAGGGCGAATCGTAGAGCCCGGACTGGAGCGCTTCATCCAAGGTGCCCTGCCAGGCAATCAGAGGAAGCAATGGCGATCGCGGATACATCAGCACCGCATGCGCGTCGCCAGCCGCCACGTCCGCCAATTTGGCCAAGGGCTTTTCGAGAGCGCCTTCCAAATCCTTCAGGAATAGATCCGTAACCGGCTGGTCAAGATCCTGCTGCATCAGCATCCAGTTCGCGAACATCGCCGAACTATCGCCGGCCGTAAACTTTTTGACCGTTTCCTGCTTTGCTTCGTTCAGTGGGCCGCGGTGCAGAATGAGAAGCAGGTAAGGGTCCGAATCCCACCGCTCCAAGGCATATCGAAAGACCGGCGTGCTGCAGGCGCAGGCCGAAAACGAGGAACCGATCACGAGAAGCGCAAGCACGAAGCGTAGCATCAAAGTCCTCTCTCCTTACTTACACGTGGTATATACATTATGAGGCATTAAATTCGTAATCCTGATACTGGACTGGGCGATCTGCTTTTCGCGGCCCCTCAATACCTCTATGATAGGAAGGGAGTGTGGAGTCGAGCGATGCCTACGGTAGACGAAATGCGGGAGGCGCTCCGGGAGGTCTTCGACCCGGAGATTCCGATCAATATTCTAGACTTGGGGCTGATTTACGACCTGGAACAATCACAGCCGGGCCATGTGCAAGTCAAGATGACGCTGACCAATCCCGCCTGCCCCGTCGGCGATCAGCTTACGGCCAAGGTAAAGGAAGCCGTGGGGAAGCTTAACGGAGTCGAGAAGGTCGATGTAAATCTTGTCTGGGAACCACCTTGGAACAAAGACAAGATGACTTTCGAAGGCAAGCTCCAGTTCAATTTGCTGGGCTTCTCGTAGCCTTTACCCAAATTCCTATTCCTGTTTATTCTCCAAGTACCGACGCACAGGTGATTTTAAGCCGATATTACAGACAAGACTTATCCGAGATCACTTGAATCAGGACAGGCTATCGCCTATAAAGGGAAAGCCCTAGCAGAGCAGGACTATCGAACCGGGAGGCGGTCGTGAAATACTCGCAAAGTACCGAATGGGCGTTGGACAGCCTGTTCTACATCGCCGCGCATCCCGAACGGTTGGATTTCGGGGTTGAGGAAATTGCACACGCTCAGCAAGTGTCACCTTCGTATTTGGCCAAGATTTTCCAGCAGTTGGCAAAGGCGGGCATTCTTCGTTCGCATCGCGGCGCCAAGGGTGGGTATTCGCTGGGCCGGCCTCCGGCCGAGATCACGCTGCTGGATGTGGCGACGGTCTGCGAAGGTTCGATACCGCTGTACGACTGCAACGCTCCGGCGAAAAGCTGTTCGCTGGGGACCAAGTGCCTGATCGTGAAGACGTTCCGCGAAGCCGAGCGGCGCATGCACGAGACGCTGGCCGGCGTCACGCTGCAAGACCTGGTGGAGCACATGCGCGGCCACGGCGAGCAGGCCGATTGGCTGAAGGTCGGCAGCGCCGACGTCCAGAAGCTTTCGACGTAGGGGAGACACCGTGACGACCGATACCAAGCAGCTCGAGACGCTTGCCAAGAGCGAATACAAGTGGGGCTTCGTCTCCGATCTGGAGGCCGATGCGGCGCCGCCCGGCCTGAACGAAGAGATTGTGCGCTTTATCTCGCTGAAAAAGCACGAGCCGCAATGGCTCTTGGACTGGCGTCTGAAGGCGTACCGCAAGTGGACGACGATGGAAGCGCCGGCGTGGCCGAACGTGCATTACCCGCCGATCGACTACCAGGCGAGCGTGTACTACTCTGCGCCGAAGCCCAAAAAGAAGCTGGGGAGCCTCGACGAGCTGGACCCCGAGATCAAATCTACCTTCGACAAGCTAGGCATCTCGCTCGACGAGCAGAAGATGCTGGCCGGCGTCGCGGTGGACGCGGTGATCGACAGCGTTTCGGTGGCGACGACCTTCAAGACCAAGCTGAAAGAGCTGGGCATTATCTTCTGCAGCTTTTCGGAGGCCGTGAAAGAGCATCCCGACCTGGTGCGCAAGTACCTGGGCAGCGTGGTGCCCTACAGCGACAACTACTTCGCGACGCTCAACAGCGCCGTCTTCAGCGACGGGAGCTTCTGCTACATTCCGGAAGGCGTGCGCTGTCCGATGGAACTCTCGACGTATTTCCGCATCAACGCGGCGAACACCGGGCAATTCGAGCGCACGCTGATCGTCGCCGAGAAGGGCAGCTACGTGAGCTACTTGGAAGGCTGCACGGCGCCGATGCGCGACGAGAACCAGCTTCACGCCGCGGTCGTCGAACTGGTGGCAATGGAAGACGCGCAGATCAAGTATTCGACGGTACAGAACTGGTATCCCGGCGACGCGGAAGGCCGCGGCGGGATCTACAACTTCGTGACCAAGCGCGGCAAGTGCGCCGGCGCGCGCAGCAAGATCTCATGGACGCAGGTCGAGACAGGCAGCGCGATCACCTGGAAGTACCCCAGCGTAGTGCTGCAGGGCGATTATTCGGTGGGCGAGTTCTACAGCGTGGCGCTGACCAGCAAGCGCCAGCAGGCCGACACCGGCACGAAAATGATCCACATCGGCAAGAACACCAAGAGCACGATCGTGAGCAAAGGCATCAGCGCGGGCCACGGCCAGAACAGTTACCGCGGTCTGGTGAAGATCGCCAAGAGCGCCGAGAACGCGCGCAACTTCTCGCAGTGCGATTCTATGCTGATCGGGCAGGAGTGCGGGGCGCACACGTTCCCATACATCGAAGTCGCCAACCCGACGGCGACGGTTGAGCACGAAGCGTCGACCAGCAAGGTGGGCGAAGACCAGATCTTCTACTGCAATCAGCGCGGGATCGACACCGAAAACGCCGTCTCGATGATCGTGAACGGATTCTGCAAAGAGATCTTCAACGAACTGCCCATGGAGTTCGCCGTCGAGGCGCAGAAACTTTTGGGCATCAGCCTGGAAGGCAGTGTGGGTTAATGCGCGGCGCCGGTGTTGCGCCGTCGCGCCATTCGTAGCGCCTGCATCTTGCAGGCGCCCAAAGGGGAGTCGGACCAACGATGCTCGAGATCAAGAACCTCCATGCCTGCGTCGAAGGCAAGGAGATCCTCAAGGGACTGAACCTCTCCATCCAGGCCGGGGAGGTGCACGCAATCATGGGGCCCAACGGCTCCGGCAAGAGTACGCTCGCGCAGGTGCTATGCGGCCGCGAAGAGTACGAAGTCACCGCGGGCACGGTTACCTACGCAGGCAAGGACCTGCTGGAGATGGACCCCGAGGTTCGCGCGCGCGAAGGCATCTTTCTGGCCTTCCAGTATCCGGTCGAAATTCCAGGCGTGGGCAACACCTACTTCCTGCGCACGGCGCTAAACGCAATTCGCACGCACCGCGGGCTGGAAGAACTCGACGCGATGGACTTCCTGGAACTGACGCGCGAGAAGATGAAGCTGCTCAAGATGGACGAAAGCCTCCTGCGCCGCAGTGTCAACGAAGGCTTTAGCGGCGGCGAGAAGAAGCGCAACGAGATCTTTCAAATGGCGGTGCTGGACCCGAAGCTGGCGATTCTCGACGAGACCGACAGCGGCCTGGACATCGACGCGCTGCGCATCGTCTCCGACGGTGTGAACAGCCTGCGCGGGAAGGACCGCGCGGTGCTGGTGGTGACGCACTACCAGCGCCTGCTGGAGTACATCGTTCCCGATTTCGTCCACGTGCTGGCCGGCGGCCGGATCGTGCGCAGCGGCGGGAAGGAACTGGCGCTCGAACTGGAAGCCAAAGGTTACGCCTGGGTCGATGAACTCGCGGCCAAGACCGGCGCTCGATAACAAGGATTCCCAGAGATGCCTGCCAAGATGGAAAGCGCCGAGAGTTTCCTGGGCGCATACGCGGATTTCGAGCGTGCGGCGAACGCGCAGCCGGCCTGGGCCAAGCAACTCCGCCAGGCCGCGCGCGAACACGCGCTGGCGCTGGGCATCCCGACCACCCGGCACGAAGAGTGGCGCTACACCAACGTGAGTTCCTTGGCCAAACGCGCGCATGCGCTCGCCCCGGCGGCGAAGGCGGATGCCGCGCACATCGCCGGGCATACGTGGCCCGCACTGAACGGCATCGTCCTGACGGTGCTCGACGGGCGCTTCGCGCCGGCGCTTTCGTCCACGGGCGCGCTGCCTTCCGGCGTGACCGCCTGCGGGCTGGCCGAAGCGATCGCGAAAGAGCACCCGGCCGTCCAGAGGCATCTGGGCCGGCTCGCGCGCACATCCGAGGCTCCGTTCGTAGCGCTGAATACGGCCTTCCTCAGCGACGGGGTCTTCCTGCAGGTGCCGAAGGGCGTCGCGGTAGAGGCACCGATTCATCTCCTCTTCGTCAACACAGGCGGTTCGGATACCGTCCGGCACACGCGCAGCCTGCTTGTCTTCGAAGCCGGAAGCCGCGCCACAGTGCTGGAGCATTACACCGGCACAGGGGAGGCGCCGTGCCTGACCAACGCCGTGACCGAAGCCTTCGTCGGTCCCGGCGCGGCGGTGGACCACACCAAATTGCAGCAGGAATCGGCCGCGGCGTGGCATATCGCCAGCGCCGAGGCATTGCTGAGCGAAAAATGCGACTACGCCGCGCATTCGATCTCGCTGGGCGGGCGGCTCACGCGCAACGACGTGAACGCGAAGCTGGACGCCGAGCATATCGAGTGCACGGTCAACGGGTTTTACGTCACCGAAGGCGACCAGCACATCGATAACCACACGCTGGTAGACCACGCCAAGCCCAACGGGCACAGCTACGAAGTTTACAAAGGCGTGCTCGACGAGCGCTCGGTTGCCGTCTTCAATGGCAAAATCTTCGTACGCGAAGGCGCGCAGAAGACCGACGCGAAGCAGGACAACAAGCACCTGCTGCTCTCGCGCGACGCCGAGGTCCAGACCAAGCCGCAGCTCGAGATTTTCGCCGACGACGTGAAGTGCACGCACGGAGCCGTGGTGGGACAGCTCGATCCGAACGCGGTCTTCTACCTGCGCACGCGCGGGATCGGACAATCCTCGGCTCGGCGCATGCTCACCTTTGCCTTCGCCGAAGAGGTCCTTGGCGAGATCGAGCACGCCGGGGTACGCGAGCGCGTTGCCGAATTGGTTCGTGCGCGCATGGCCCAGGCGCCCAGCCTGCGGGCAAGCTGAAGCGGAGCATTGAGCGCACCATGTCCGATCTCGATGAATTGTACCAAGAGGTCATCTTCGACCACAGCAAGAAGCCGCGAAACTGCCGCAAGCTGGAGCACCCCACATGCGATGCGGGCGGCCACAACCCGCTCTGCGGCGACCACGTTCACATCTATCTCGATCTGGACGGCGAGACGATCAAGGATGTGAGCTTCGAAGGCAAGGGCTGCGCGATCTCCACAGCCTCGGCTTCGATGATGACGGGCCTTCTGAAAGGCAAGACCCGCGACGAAGCCCAGAAGCTCATCGACGGCTTCATCGCTCTGGTGACGGACGAAAAGGCGACTGCCAGCGACGAGCTGGGCAAGCTGAAGGTTTTTTCCGGCGTGCGCAAATTCCCGGTGCGCGTGAAGTGCGCGAGCCTCGCCTGGCGCACCGCCGAAGCCGCACTGAAGCGCGAAACCAAAGCGATTTCCACCGAGTGATCCGGAAGCGCACGCCATGACGCCCGCCTCGATCGAACTGACGCGCGAAGTCCCCGCCGTACTGGTCCCCAGCGGGCAGAGCACCTTGGTGGCGCAAGGCACCAAGGTCACCATCGTCCAATCGCTGGGCGGCAGCCACACGGTGATCACCGATCAAGGCATGATGGTGCGTATCGACGGGCGCGACGCCGACGCTTTGGGCATGGAACCCGAAAAGGCGCCGGAAGCCTCGGCCGCCCCCGCGGCAACCCCCGACGAACTGCGCGAGCACATCACGCAGGCCTTACGCAAGGTGTACGACCCCGAGATACCGGTGAACGTCGTCGAATTGGGTCTCGTGTACGGCTGCCACGTCGATACGCTGGCCGAAGGCGGCTACAAAGTCGTGGTGGACATGACGCTGACGGCCCCCGGCTGCGGGATGGGCGATGTGCTCCGGCGGGACGCGCTGAAGCGCATCCAGGAACAGCCTGGCGTCAAGGAAGCCGAGGTGAAGATCGTGCTCGATCCGCCTTGGGACAAGAGCAAGATGTCGGACGCCGCGCGCTTGCAGCTCGGCATGTTCTGATCAAGTCTTAGCGCTTCCAGGACGTTCCTTTGCGCACCAGCCGCACCGTCTGCTCTCCGCCCGTCTCGCCTACTTCGATCCGTATGCGCAAATCCTCCGACTGGCGCGCATCGCCGGCGGCGTTCAGGACCGGCGCGATGCCGAAAACGCCAGGGCCCGAACTGTCCATGTAGTTGGTACTGAGCGTCACTTGTCCGCGGCTCGCCAGGAACTTCAGCAGCGCGATTCCTCCGGGCACATGCCGCGGACGCGTGTAGGTAAAGGTGGTGCCGCCTTGCGCCGCAAAGGTTGCGCCGCCCACCGAGCCGTCTCCCACCGTTTCGACGTACAGCCCCAGAGTCACCTCAGCACCCACACCGCCGGTGGGATCGTACTCCGTGTCCGCGGGAGGCCAGAAGAGCGCCGTTAGCTGCAGGCGCTGTTGCACGCCGCCCGCTGCGCTCTTTTGCGTGATCAGGAGCTTGTCCACAAAGAAGGCACCCAGCGGCGCCTCGCTGCCCGAGCCGCCCATTTTGAATTGGCCTTTGCCGGACGTGCCCGCGCGCCGGCATGTATAGCGCGTGCCCAACAGCGTCTGGGCGCGCCATCCTCCTGCACCGCCGATTTCCAGCAGCACCGGGACCGTCACCAGCCGGCTCGTCACGTTGCTCTCGTCGCTCGCGCCCAACGCATCCAGCGCAGCCGCCAACGCCGCGTTCTTGACCGTCGCGCTCCAGACGCCCGTTGCGGGGGCGAAGCTGAACTTGATGTTCGGAATGGCCCCGGCCGGAGTCTGCCAGAGCGATTTAGTGCCGCTCGACGAAACGGGCGCGGCGGCCGTCAGCGACACGCCGGCGCATTCGATGCGCAGCGCCTGTCCCGCCAGATTCGCCGGATCGAGTCCCGCCGCGATCAGTACGGCGGGGTTGAGCTTGCCTTTCAGCGTAAGGTGATCCGCTTGCGGACCGATGCGCTGGGCGAGCGCGAAATTTAGGACGTACAGCGCCTGGTCGATGCGCAAGTCGGCATCCTGCACGATGCCGCTGACGATCACGGTCACGGCATCGGACGCGGACGCACCAACCCGGTCGGTGGCCGTCACGGTCACGGTGTACTCGCCGACGGCCTCGAAGGCATGCATGGCCTGGGCGCCCGCGCCGAACGAGCCGTCGTCGAAATCCCACGCGTAACTCACCGCGTCACCGGCGTCCGCGTCGCCGCCCGACGCGCCAAAGACAAACGACTGGCCTGGCACCAGGTACAGCGGGGGCGAAGCGGGATCGTCGATGGCCACGGTGGGCGCTTGGTTGGCGTTGAAGATCCGTACGTCCAGATCCTGTTGCGAGGACATTCCGCCCACATCGGCTAGGCTTTCGGCGCGCGCACGCAGGGTGTAATTGCCGTCGGGCAAGCCGGTGGTATCGAAGCTCCACGTGTAGGGCGGGGTTCCGGCTGTCTGTGTGGCCTGTACGCTGCCGCCTTGGCGAAGCTCGAAGACCACCTGCTGGATCCCGTCGCCCTCTTCGGTACCGGCGTCGGGATCGTGGGCCAAGGCCAGGGCGTTCAGCGTTCCGGCAACCCAACTCCCGTCCGCGGGCTGCGGCACGCTCACGACGGGATCGCGCTGCGGGAGCGAATCGATCCACGCGGCCAGCACGGAAAGCGCGGCAGCATCGGGCAAGTTCCGGGCGAGCGGCGGCATCTGATTGGCGCCGACCAGTCCCATGCGGTGATGGACGATCGAACGGCTCACGCTGGCCGGCGCGACCGCGCGCGCAAACGCGATGCCCAGTGGATTATCCACCGGTCCGTCGATGAGGTTTTGCTGCGCCAGCGCGGTATCGAAGCGCGCATCAAAATTCGCCGGCGCTCCGCCTGGGCGATGGCATTGCCCGCAGTTCGCGTCCAGATAAGAGCGTGAACGGTGCTCCAGAGTTGCCGTTGGGTCGCCCACCGCGGCAAGCGCCGCGAAGCCGGGAATCGAGGCTTCGTTTAGCGGGCTTCCGAAGAGACCGATATAATTCCATGAGCGCAGTTGGTTGTCGATCTCCCCGGTTTGCGGATAGAGCAAGAGCCCGTTCAGTTGCCGTGTGTTGGCGCCCAAAATATGCCCCGCGTTGAGCGTATGGCAGGTCAGGCATGCGCTGCGACTAGGGTAGCTCCAGGTCTGCACGCGGCTGCCGCCGCCCTCAAGCTGGATCGTAACCTCCTCATCGAGCTCATCTGCCAGCAGGTCGGCGTCGGAATGGTCGGCGCGCCACTTGTAGGTGACGCCGTAGACCGAGCCGTCGGCTTTGACGATCAGCAGGCGCGTTTCGAGGCGCTTGCGCGCGGATGGACTGGCTTCGTCGATGCCCAGTTCGAAATGCTTCACGAAGACCGTGCCCGCCGGAAAGGTCCACGCGCCGGTGGGCGCAAAGCCGACCGTCGTGCCCGTGGGGATGCTGACCCAGCGCGATTTGATCGCAGCATCGGACCAGAGCGGACTGTTCACATTAAAGGGGATCAGCGCGGCGCTGGGCGTGAGCGCCGCGGCATCGTCGAACGCGCCGGTCTGCGAGAGCAGCGCCGGAAGCGTTCCGAGTTCGCTCGCGGGCATGTTGAGGAAGGGATCCGCGCCGGGCCGCGCCACGAGCCCGTATCGGGAGACTTGGAGCGTGAAGCTTTGCGTCGCATCGGGCAGGACGCCGTTGTACGCGCGCAAGGTCACTGGAAACGAACCTTCCGCGGAAGGCGTCCAGGTCACCTCGCCCGTCAACGTATCGACATCCATGCCCGCCGGGTGCTGCGTCAGTTCGTATAACACCACGCCGGTACCGGTAGCCTGCGCATCGTACAGGTACTCGATGCCCACGTTGGCCAGTAGACCGGGCGTGGTGGTGAATACCGGCGGACCGTCGTTATCTTCGATGGTCAGGGCGTGGAAGGTGGTGCCCAAAACCGCATTAGACGGGGCACTAAGCGTCACGTGGACGCTCTCGGCGGGTTCGTCGAGCGTGTCTTCAAGAATGGTAAGCGGAATGAACTGCGAGGTCTCGCCGGGATCGAAGGTCAGCGTACCCGCCGTCAACGTATAGTCGTCGACACCTGAGGCCGTGCCACCGGTCGCCGCGTACTGCACGGTAACGGTCTGTTCGCTGGGGTGGCTGAGTCTCACTTCGATGCTCGTCGCACCCGCGGATTCGTCCACGCTTTGCGAGGCGCCAGCAAATTCGACAGTCGGTGCGGCGACTACGATGCGGTACACGTCGCCCGAGCCAAGCTCGCAGAAGTAAAGTTCGCCCGCGGAATCCTCGCCGAACGACGATGGTCCTTGCGGCTGAATCTGGCTGGTGCGTTGCACCGCTTCGCTCACCGTCGTGCCGTCGTAGCGCAGCGTCCACATCCGGCTCGAAACGTAGTCGGCGTAGAAATAGGTGCCCTGCAATTCGGGAAAGGCAGAACCGCGATAGACATGCCCGCCGATGACCGCATGTCCGACGCCGGAGGTGTAATCGATTACCGGATCGGTGGCGGTGGTTACCGGCGTGCCGCCGACGCCGGGTGTGGCGATAAACCCCTCGCGGGGCCGCCAGCCGAAATTTCGGCCTCCCGCGCCGGCGGGAATGAAGTCGACTTCTTCGCGCGCCCCTTGGCCCACGTCGCCGATCCAGAGATCGCCCGTCTGCCGGTCGAAGCCGCAGCGAAACGGATGGCGCAGGCCGAAGGCCCAGATTTCCTGCCGGTAGGTCCCGTGATTCTTGAACGGATTGCCGTCCGGAATCGCGTAAGGCGTCCCGCCGTCCACGTCGATGCGCAGAATCTTACCTAGCAAAACCGTGCGGTCTTGACCGTTCCCCATAGTGCCGTGCCCGTCGTTGGCACCGCCGCCGTCGCCGAAGGCGATGTACAAAAATCCGTCGAGCCCGAAGCCCAGCCAGCCGCCGTTATGATTGCTCTCAGGCTGGGGCGTCGTCAGGATCACCGTGCGGCTGTCCGGATCGGCGACATTCGAAGTGGCCGGATCGCCGGTAACTCGGTAGCGCAAAATATCGGAGTGGCTCGGTCCGCTTGAAGTGACGTGTACATAAAAGTAGCCATTTGTCGCGTACTGTGGATGGAACGCCAGCCCCAGCAAGCCTTGTTCGTTGCCGGTGGTCATGCCCGCGATGGTGATAAAGGGCGTGGCCAAGGTCTGGCCCGTGGTTCGATTGAGGATGCGGATGCGGCCGGTGTGCTGTTCGGCGATGAAAAGCCGCGCCGCATCGCCCGGCACGGCAGTCACGGCGACCGGGCGGCTGAAGCCCTCGCCCACCAGGACCTTACTCAGGACCAAATCTGCGGCCTGCGCGTGTGCCGCCAGGAACACCAGAATCAGGCTTAGCGCGAATTTTGTTCGCGCGAACGACGTTCGACGATCCAACGGTGCCGCATCGCGCGGCCTATAAAGGCAAGCCATGCCCAAGCTCCAACCCCGGTGAGTCCAAGGGCGGCAACAGTATACAGCAACAACCGAAGCTGCCGACCTGTTGAATCGCCCTGCTCAGGCGGAATTGATGCAAGCGCTGGGCCAGAAGAGAACGCTCGATGAGCTAGGGTCGCCTAGAACAGTCGACGCTGGCGCTGATACATGGGCAGATACTGGCGCTCCAGCGAAAGGATCAGCACACCCATCGCGGTGGCGTAAGCGGGGCCCGCTTCGCGGCTTTGCAGCATGGCGCCGGGCGGAAATGGCCACGAACCGTCGCTTTCCTGGTGGTCGATCAGCACGCGCTGCAACGGCGGCGCGAACTCTTGCCACGCCTCGCCGCCGAGTTGGAACATGCCTTGCGCCAAGTAGAAGTTCTCGAAGTAAAAGTAGCCCTTATAGCCCCCACCCCACGCCGGCTTGAAGCGGCGCAAGTATCGCACCGACTTCCGCACGCGCTCGTCGGGCTCCGGTTCCAGCAGACACTTCATCAGCACCGCCACGCCGGTCACACCGGGTTCGGGTTCTTTGCTCGACTTGAGCCGGTACAAGTAGCCGGTGCGTTCGGCATCCGTCTCTGCGTACGCGGCGTTGATGTACTTCATCGCGCGTTCGAAGACGGCGTCATCAATCTCGTATCCGCTTTGCCGCGCGGCGTGCAGGACCAGCAACTGCCACGACGTGACCGAGAGATCGCTGGTGCCGTCCTGCGGCGTGTAGCGCCAACCGCCCTCTTCGCCGGGAAACTTGCGGACCTTCTGCGCGCTCACAATCAGTTCGATACTCTTGCGGCACCATTCGGCCAAGTCTTTGTCGCGCGCTTCGTCACCCGCCATGCCCAGATAGGCCAAGCCAAAAAGCGTACAGATGGCGTGGACGTACATCGAGTCGTCCGAACCGCCAAGGTAGCCGTCCGAACGCATGGTAGGCAGCACGTAACCCATGGCGCGTGTCACCGCTTCGCCGCGCGCATCGTTGCCCGGCAGGTGCCCGTTCGCGAGCAATGCGAGTCCCGCGAGACTCGCCACAGCGCTCTTGTAGCGCGTGCCCTCCCAGGATCCGCTCTCCGCACCTTCCTTGACCTGCCGCGTGACCAGCCAATCCAGTCCGCTTTCCACCGCTTGGCGAATTTCGCGCGGAGCGGGCGGCGCGGCTTCGGGTTCGGCCGCGTGCGCCGCCTCAGCGCCAATCGTCACGCACGCAATCACCGTTAGGATTGCTGTGCTTGTTCGAGTCGGATTCGCCGTCATCGCGAGGATACTCATGGCTTAATGCCTCAAAAAGTCCGACATGGAGTCGAGGTACTCGTAGGTCGGTGCGGCATAGTGCTTCAGGCTGCGAACCTTCCGCGCTTTCTCCAGTTCTTCGCGAAGAAAGCGCCGATGCGGATCGCTGCTCGCCGATTCGCCGCCGCCGCCCGTGCGCTGCCCGCCTGCCCCGGACAGTCCGGAGCGCAGCAATCCCACCCACCAACCGGCCCACGCTTGCGCCCCGGCGGGGTCGGCATCTGGCGACCGGTTCGCAAGCCGCGATGCGCCCAGCGCGACCCCGCGCTTGGCCAGCGCTTCCAGCGTCACGAGCCTGGACCGCGCGCGTTCGGCCTGTTTGCGCCACTCCGGTTTGCTCAGCCCCTCCGGTCCGCCCGAGAGTCCTTGCGCTTCAACCGTAGAGGTATTCATCTCGCGCAGGCTCGCCTCCAAAGCCGCCGCATCCTTCAGCAGCGCGGCCAAGTCGTATTTGCGCCTGCTGAGCGCCTCGGGCTCGGCCGCTTGTACCGTCGCGGGCATACGTTCGATCGCCACCGCCAGCGCTTCGATCTTGGCCGCTGGCGCCGCCAGCGCTTCCAGGGAGTTCACCAGCGCTCCCGCACGGCGCACCACCGTGCCGGCTTCGGCCGCTTGCGAGCGGGCGGCGGCATAGGCCGCCCCATCCGGCGCGGCCCCGGCCAACGCTTCGCTTACCGCCTGCAACGCCCGGGTAAGCTCTTGAGCAGATCCCAGCGCGGAAGCGAGACAGACGCGCGCGGCGTCGGGATGCTCACGCAAAAAGAGCGCCGCACGCTCGCCAGCCTGTGCAGCATCCGACCAGTTGCGCGCGGCATCCAGATAGGCACGCGAAGTTTCGCGCCCCGCCAAGCCCGCGTACTTCTCGCGATACGACGCGCCTTCCAGTTCACCGGCCTCGAGCGCCGCCTGCCACTTATCTAGGAAGGCGATCCAGGCGCTCTGAATCTCCTGCGCCTGCTGGTAAAGGAGGGTCATCCCGCTCAGTTCGCGCGCGCCCAGCGTGCCGGCGGGCAACTCGCGCAGCCCCGACGTCACTCGATGCATGCGCGACTCCATCCGCTCATGCATTTCCAGCAACCCAAGCGCGGTCAACTCTTCTTCCGGCTTCCACGCCCCCAACCCAATTCCGGCTTGCACAAATCTTTGAGCGGCACGCAAGCGGCCGCGTTCGCGGTCCGCGGCGGCGAGCCAGGCTTGAAATCGTTCCAGCCAGGCGCCGGACTCGCGATCTTTGCCCTCAGCTTTCAGCGCTTCGAGCCAGCCTTTCATTTCCGTAAGTATGGTTTGCGAACGCTTGCGGGAATCCCGCAGCGCCAGGATCGGCGACGGAAGCTCCGCCCGCGCACGTTGAGCGGCATGTTTCGCAGCGGCAAGCCCTTCGCGCAAAGCGCCCGTGCTGTCCGGAAGTTCCAACGGTTGGCGGCCCAGTGCCGCCCACGCGGCCTGTTCGGCGCCTGCATCGCATAGCCCCAGACTGATAGCGCGCTCCAGGCGAAGGAGATCCAGTTCGAAGGCGCGTTCGTCGGCGGCCAGACGGCGATTCGAGAGCGCGCTCTCGATCGCGGCTTCGAACGAGAGCCATACTCCGCCGCGGTGTTCTTGCGCCAGCCGGCGCCCCATCTCGGAATCGGCTGCGTACGCGCTCTCGAACTCCGCGGCCTCCTGCTTTGCCGCCCTCAGGAGCGAACCTTCCGCGCGCACCCATTCGCCCAGCCCGGCAAACGGCATGCGGTCGAACAGCCGCGCGCGCGCCGCCAGCCACGCCATCGCCTCCTCGTGCCGCACATCGTCCGGATCGTCGGCGGCTTTTGCCACGGCTTTGGCGACGGCGAGCATCTGACCAACGCATGCTTCGCGCGTTTCCGCCCAGTGCGTATGGCTGGGGCCCAACACCGGTTGCAGTCGAGCGCAAAGCTCCTCGATGGATTGCACCACTTGGGCCGCGCTCTGCTTCCGCCGAGCCGCCGAGCCTGTGCTCATGAACCGCGCCGCGACATTCAACTCACCCAGGCTATCGAGCAAACCCGCGGCATCGAAGCCTTCGATCTGGGCAGCGAAGGCTTGAACTTCCGCGCCGATATCGCCCAGCGCTTTGGCGTAAAGCCCGGCATGTCGTTTGAGCGCCTCTTTGCGTTCGGCCGGCAGGCTGCTCTGCGCATCTTCCTCGGCCATCTTGACGGCCAGATTGCGCGCTTCGGTGCGCATGCCCCATAGTCGCAGGAGCGCGTTTCGCGCCGAACGGTAACGCAGCAACCCCGGAATGGTTCGCGCCGCCAGTGCGCGCAACTCCGGCCGATCGCCCTCGGCGCCGGCATACCACGCCAGCAGGAGATACAACCGCGCCAAGTCTTCCTTGGCGAGATGCGATTCGGTCAGGTGATGCTCGACCTCCAACTGAACCAACAGCCCATGCAGATCGGAAACGCCGCTCCAGGCGAGCCCTTCGGCGGACGCGCGTTGCGACAAAAGGGCCGCGGCATCTTTCGGGAGCGCAAATCGATCATCGCTTTTCGCGCCATCGGCCGCCGGCGTCGCCGCTACGGCGTCCAACGTTTCGGCGAGAACTTTCAGCGCCAGCAATCGCTGCCGTTCGTCCTCCCCGCGCGTAAACGGCACTACTTTGATGAGGAACTCGCGCGATTCGCCGTCCGAGCCGGCAGAGTCGCGGGCTCGGATGCGGACCGCCACCACGTCTCCCGGAATCGCGCCTGTCTGTCCCAAGTCCAGATGAGCGGAAAGCGCGGCGTTCTTCGCGCCCGACGGATCGAGCGGCAACGGAATCTCGCGCGGAACTTCGTCTGCAGCCGCACCCGGATTCACTACGTAGCGCAGCGCCGCTTCGCGCAGCCCCAAGTCGTCGGTCAACGCCGCGCGCAGCGGCACCCACTCCGCCGCCACGGCTTCCACTTCGCCCGCCGGATACTCCAGGTTCACGCCTGGCGCCTGATCTTCGGCCATCTCGATAGTCACTCGAGCGCGATCCACGTTGGCGAAGCCGCGCGCGTTCACGGCGCGGACTTCCAGTGCCACCTTCTTGGTCAGCGTGAAGGTGTGTGTCCCCGTTCGCGCGGCATCATCCCATTCGGGTTGCGTGGGTTCGGCCTGGCCTTCGATCAGCAGCAGCCGCTGCGTAACCGGTTGGTCGGTCGAAAAACGCAGTGTCACCTTGGTGCCCGCCAAGAATCGCATGGGCCGGCGCGCATCGTCAACAGGGACCGGCGGCAGTCCGCTGTATGCAGGCGGTTCGGCCACTACACTAAGAACCTCGATCCGCGGCTGCGCCACCACCTCCACGCGCTCCAGACTCGTCTCCGCGTCACCGTAGCGAATGCGGTAGGCAAACCCTTCTTGCAGTTCGGAACGCTGGAAAAGGAAGAGTTGCCGCTGCACGCGCGTCAACTCATGCCGCTCGGCGGCATCGAAATCGGAAGCTTCCGATGCGTACTCCAAGAGCCCGATCTCGCAGCGTTCGGGACGCCGGCCCAATTGTTGCAACAGCCACGCCAGCGGCCGCGGGAGCGCGCCGGATACTTCCACCTGCGCGACCCACTCCCCGCCTCTGCCCACCAACTCGGCGCTGGGCGCGATCTTGAGTTTCACGAAGCTAGGCTTCGGAAGGTTGCGCTCCGGAAAGAGAAATCGTTCGGCCATCAGCGGAAATTCGTAGCCGGGGGCCAGGCATAATCCGCCCAACCCCGCCAGGACCAGGAAAGCCGCGAGGGCCCAGCGAGTTAGCGCGCGGTCGCGCACCAACGATCCGGCGCGGATGCCTTGCCCGGCCTCCACCGCGGAGCGTTCCAGATCCGCGCGCATCTCTTGCGCGGCGGCATTCGTTTCGAGCGGCAGATCCAGGTCGGCAAGCGTGACGAAGCGCTCCTGCACGCTCTCCGGCAGCTTGCTTTCCATTTCATAGGCCGTCGCGCGCGGATCGAAACGCCGCAAGATCGCGCGTACTGCGCCCGCGAGAAACACCAGCGCCGCCAGACCCAGTCCGGCGCGCTGCAGGAGTATCCGTTCGCCCAAGTCGAGGAACAGCAAACGATCGCCGTGCGCGGCCAGCAACGCCCAGAGCGCGAAGACCACAAATGCCGCACAACCCGCGCGCAGCAGCGCGTACATCCGCTTGCGCCGGTCGAACGCGCGCAGGCGATCGGCCACCACCGCAGGAATCTGATCCAGTCGACGCACCATGCGTTACACGAGCCCCACCCACTTACGCCACGTCCACTCCAAGCCCAGCACCAGCACCAGCACGGTCAGCACCCAAACCGAATCCCACAGCCGCCACGTCTGCTCCAGCCGCTCCACGCGTTCTTTTGCTTTAATCCGCGGAAGAATACGATCCAGATCGGACGCCTCGGCGTAAGCGCCTCCGGTGGCCGCAGTCAGGCGCTTCAAAAAAACATCGCCGCGGGCGAGCCACTTCAATTCAGGATCGTCGGCCAGCACCAACACCGGTCCGCATTCGGTCTCCGGCCGATCCTTGAGCCGTACGCTCAGGTCATCGGCGGGCAGGCGATCGAACACCGCCCGTGCGATCGAAGCGCCCGGGCGTGGCGGCTCGCACGTCTGCTCCGCGACGATTCCCGCTGCGTTGCGCACTTCCACCGTTCCGCCGGCGCCGCGCACCCAGACCTGCAGCGTTTGGCCTTCCCGCAGCACGCGACGGTCGCAGGCGAGTTCCGCCAACTTCCCGGCTTCCGGCGGCTTCTCGGGCGCGTTCTGCACGGCCCACGTAACAAGGTTCACCACCAATTCGCCGTGCGCTTCCAGGCACGACTCGTTGAGCGCCTTCCATAATGTATCGGACGATAGCAGTGCGGTTCGTCCTTGCCCGCTGCCCCGGCACGCCAGCACGGGCGCGCCATCCGCGGCGCTTGCCAGCAGCACCTGCGTATCGGGCCGCGCAACTTCCCGCGCCGCTTCCGGCGCTTCGGAAACGTTGGGCGCCAGCGCCGCCGTAAGCGGATGGTGCCGACCGCTAGGCGTGAGCCGGAGGCTGTCGAGCCGATCGGCTTGCGCAGGCGGTTCGTAGGCAGCGTCGGCGCGTAGCGGCCACAGTTCGCCGCGAACCGAAGCGGGCGGCGGGGCATCAGGCGCTAGGAAGAACAGCGTCTTGCCGCGTTCGGCGACCCAGCTTCGAAGCGCGCGCCAGTCCTCTTCGGTCAGGAAGCCCTCAGGCGGCCGGCCCAATACGATCAGGTCGTACATGGCGAACGCTTCCGCGTTCTCGGGCCACGCGCCACGCCGCGAGCCGCGCACGACTTCGCCATTCGGTTGGGTGGACGCGACGATCGGGTTCAATTCGATGTAATCGAGCCGCCGCAGCGTATGAATGAAGAAACGCGTCTCCCAGCGAGGCTTGGCGTCGAACACCAGGACGCGTACGCGGTCGCTCCGCGCTTGAATGGCCGTCTCGGCCTGATTGTTAAGAACAGGAAAAATCTCTTCGGGCCGCGATGCGGCCTTCACGCGCAACCGCTGCAGTCCTGGGCCTTCGGGCGCGAAACGCAGTTCCAGCACTTCAGTCACCCGGCGGCCCAGTTCTGGATGCACCGCGGTCGCCGGCCGGCCGTCGCGCTCCAGCGTTACCTCGGTGGCCTCGGGTTTTGCGCACGCGGTCTTCAGGACGGCCGAGACGCGCGCCTCCGCGCCGGTAACCGCGAACGGCGGCGCGGCGAGCTTCAAAACCGCTATGTCGCGGGGCTCCCCTTCGGCGCCCAAACCGGCGGCGAAGACCGGAATCTGGCGTTCCGCCAGACTGCGTGCCAGCGGTAGTGGATCGGCCTGTGAGGTGTCGCGTCCGTCGCTGCACAGGACCACCGCCGCGAGCGGAAAGTCGTGCTCTTCATCCGCCAGCGCACGCAGCCTCGCCAACACTTCCGAACCGCCGCTCGCCGGTTGCAAAGCCTCTCGCACGCTCGCCAGGCCCACGCGTTCGCCGTTGGAAAGCGCCACCGCCTCCACATTCAAGCCCGGCGCGAGCTTTTCCCAGCGTCCGTCCAGGCGCGCGAGCACGCGCCCCAAGCGGTCCAGCCGAGTGCGCGCGCGTTCGGCTTCAACCTTCGTAGCCCACTCGGCGTCGCCGGCTTCGAGCAGGACCCGGTCCAGTTCCGCGCCCAGCGTGCGGCACTCGTCCGACCACGCGGCCCAGTCCTTAAGCAGCGCCGCGCCGGATTTGTCGGCCGCCGCGGCATCCAATGCCAGCACCGCGCTCAAGGCTTCGGGCGCATGCGCCAAGCGCTCGGCCAAAGCCTGGGCCGCGGCCTGCGGTCCTCGCTCCAAGCTCGCTGCGCCGCGTTCGAGCGCCTCGCGCGCTTCGTTCAACGCGCCCGTGATGCGCTCCTGGCCGGTGGAGGCTGCTTCCCAATAGGCGTCGGCTCGGCGATCCAGTTCCCGCACGTCGTTTTGCAAACGCTGCAACTCGCCGCACGCGTCGAGCAAGCGTTCGGAGGCGGCATGAAACCGCTCGGCCGGGCGGTCCGCCTGGTCGGCCTCTGTTCCGAGCTTGCGCGCCGCATGCAGCGCATCGGCCGCGCTCAGTTCCGTATCCCGCGCGGTCATGCTGCGCGAATCGTCGAGGAGCAACACGACGCGGCCGGGATAGCGCAGCGTCTGCCGATGAGTCACGCTGGGACGGAAAAGCAGTACGGCGCAGGTCGCCAGCACCGCGAGCCGCACGGCGGCCAGCGCCGCGGCCTGCGCGCGAGGAATACTTTTCCATGCGCCGCGGTACCAGTACGCGCCCAAGGCCAGCGCGGCCGGGACGATCAGCAAGAGCCACGCCGCCGACCAGGGCGCGGCGAACTGAACGACCCACTCCGCGGTGCGTAATGGCGTCATGCGTCTACCCCATGCGCCTTTGAAACCAGAGTTCGCCCAGCAAGAACGCGAGGACGCCCCACATCGCCCAGTGGTGCCATTCGTCGCCGCTCTGCCGTGCGCGCAGATGATCGAGCAGCGTCCGGGCATCGGGGCATTCGAGCGCGCCGGTTCGTTCCAGGAACGCCGCCTTGGACGCAGGTTCCAGCGCGCGCAAGTCGCTGTCCATGCGCGGGCCTTGCACGCCCAGCCAGATGCGCTGGTTGGCCGAACCGTTCACTAGAAGCACCGAACCCAGTCCGGTCCGATCGGAGCCCTCTGGGAGCGTCCAGACTTCCCCCGCCGTGCCGGCCTGCCGCTGCAGCGGGCGCGGGGGCTGCGTGCCGAGCGTCCAAGTCGCCGCCTGCGCTTCGCCGGTGCGAGTTGGAATGCGGATCGGCGCACCGCGTTCCACGGTGCGGGCTAGTCCAGCTTCGGAGACGCCCGCCATGAACAAGCGGTACAGGAAAGGCAGGAAGAACTCGCGTACCGCCAAGTTGTTGTCGCGGCCGTTCAGGCCCGCCGTGAGCAACAGTATGCTGCCCGATCCGCCGGGCCCGCGGCGCAGCAGCGCATACGGCGTCCCGCCGGCATACCACGCCAGGACCTGCGCTTCCTGCGTCGGAGGCGCGGTTTCGTACCACGCGAAGAAGCGCGCTTCCTCAACATCGCCGTCCTCGGCCGACGCGAAAGCACTAAACCCACCACGCTCCAGCCGTGCCTTGGCGATGCGCTCGAAGCGTTCGCCGGCCAGCGGCTCGGTGCGCATCTCACCCAAAGCCGCGGGCAGCAAACCGGCCGCGCCCAGTTGCGTATTCCACGCCGCGGCGTCCACGCGGTCGTCGGCGGCCAGCACCAGCGCGCCGCCGCGCGCGACAAACCCGCGCAGCGCTTCGGTGCGCGCGTCGTTCAGCGCAAAGCCGCCGTCCAGGATTACAACCTCCGGTGCTCCCGGTCCGCTCAACTCCGGCTCGCCGTCCGGGGACGCGAACACCAGCGGTGCGGCGTGGAAGATCGCGGCGCCGTCTTCCGTCGTGCGCTGTTGGATCTGCTGCGCCAGTTCCAGAAAGGCCCAGCACGAATCGAACTTACCGCGCTTGTCGGCATCGCGCGGAACCTGCACGGTAATGCGCTCGGATACCTCCAGGCCTGCCGAGAATCGATTGTCGAAGGCAAGCGCGTCACCGCTGACTCGCGCCGAAAGCGCGTGCGAACCGGACTCATCGAGCAGGACGGGAATCGTCAGTTCCCCCTGTTGCCCGGGCAGCAGGGAGATCGATTCCCGGGAGAGGTGCGTGCCGTCGAGCAGCAGTTCGACCTCGGCGTCCTGCACCGCCGCTGCGCCGAAATTTTTGACGCTCACCACCGCTTGTACGGGATGCTTGCGCAGCACGCGCGCACCGGCCAGCCGAACACCCGTCACGGCCAGATTGCCGCGGTCTTCGAGCGGCGGGTTGATCCAGAAGACATCCGGGCGCGGCTCGGTGGGCCAGATCCACGCGTCCATGCCTTCCCAGGTGGAGGCCTGATCGTCGGCACACACGTACAGTTCGACTTTTTCGTTCGGAAAGCGCGCCGCGATTTCGCCCAGCGCCTGCGCCAGGTTCGCGCTTGCTTCGTCGGGCTCCAGTCCTTCAAATGCTTCAGCCGTTCGGAGCGGATCGCTGACGCGCGCGCGCTCGACGAGCCAGCGCGGCGTTTCGCCCATGCGGTACAGCGACCACTCTTCGCCCCGCCCCCATTGCCCGGCCAGTTCACGCAGCGCGTCGAGCGTGCGGCTCCAGCGCGACGAGCCTTCGGGGCCGGCCAGCATGCTGTACGAGGCATCCAGCACGACGATCCGCGTGACGCCGGTACCGCTCAGCGTCTCCGCTGGCGCGGAGGAGGTCGGCCGCGCGAAAGCCAGCACCAGCGCCGCGCAGGCCAGCGCGCGCAAGCCCAGCAGGACGATCTGCTCCCAATACAGGTTTTTCTTGTAGCGCGCGAGAGCCCGGGCCAGCACGTAGTGAGCGCCCCAGCGCACGCTCAGCGAACGAAAACGCATCAGATAGTAGATCGCGATGGGCAGCAGCGCGACAGGCAACGCCCAAAGCAAAGCGGGATGGACCCACGTCATGCGCGATCAGACTCCGGCTCGGCCCGCACGAAACGCCAGGTACTGCGACAAAACCGTCTCGACCTTCTCGTCCGTCCGGAACGAAGCCAAGTGCGCGCCCAACTTGCGCACCCAATTCTGCCATTCGTCCCGCAGAGCTTGGAACTCCTCCCGATACAGCTTTTTCAGCAGCACCGCGTCGATCAGATGCCGCACGGCGGGATCTTCGAGGTCGCCGAAGCGCACCCAACGCGTGAAGGGAAAGTCCTCTTCCATTGGATCGCGCACCTGCAGGATCAGAAGCTCGTTGCCGCGTGCGGCGAGGCGGCCCAGTTCGCGCTGCACGCTCTCGGGCGGAAAAAGCAGGTCGGAAACCAGCACCAGCAGCCCGCGCCGCCCGCCGCTTTCCAGGATCGTCTTCAAGCACGCCGTCAGCCCGTCCGGCGCGGCGGCTTCGTGGCGAGCGAGTTCGCGCAGGATGCGCACGACTTGGGAATCGGCCGAACTGGGCGGCAGCCAGGCGACGCCGTCGGACGAAGCCAGCGCCAAGCCCACCGAGTCACGCTGCCGCACGACCAGATACGCCAGCGCCGCGGCGGCGCGCGCCGCGGCAAGATACTTGCTC
The DNA here is from genome assembly GCA_045863855.1 of Planctomycetota bacterium. Classification (GTDB taxonomy): domain Bacteria; phylum Planctomycetota; class SZUA-567; order H5-PLA8; family H5-PLA8; genus H5-PLA8. The sequence continues at coordinate 59,006 of BTVV01000027.1, forward strand.
GCTCCGCCCGAATCCCAAGCCATCGACGCACTGCGGTCCACGACCAGCCGCACGGCCATCGAGGTGTCTTCGAGGTAGCGCTTCAGGTAATAGCGGTCGTGCCGCGCCGAAACCTTCCAGTCGATATGCTTCAGCGGATCGCCGGCCTGATACAGCTTGTGATGGTCGAATTCGGTGCTGACGCCCTTGCGCTTGCTGCGATGGAGGCCCTGAAGCATCCCCTCCACGGCCGTGCGCGCGTGAAGTTCAAGATGCTTCAACGTCTCTTTCGCGGCGGGCGACAGAATCTCGTCCATCCGCGGCGCGGAAGGCGTGGCCATGCGTGTTGCTCCGGGACTACTTTTGTTCGGACGGCGCGGGGACGGCTTTGAGGATCTCGTCCACGACCCGGTCGGAGGTGATGCCTTCGGACGTCGCGGCAAAATTCACGATCACGCGATGCCGCAGCACGGGCTTGGCCACGGCACGAATATCGGCGGTCGTGATATGCGTGCGCCCCGCGAAGAAGGCGTGAGCCTTCGCGCCTAAGAGCAGATTCTGGCACGCCCGCGGACCGGCGCCCCACGCCACCCACTCCTTCGCGAACGGCAGGCAGTAATCCTTGCTGACACGGGTCGCCTGAACCAGCTTCACGGCGTAAGTGTACAAGTCGTCGCGCACCAATACTTCGCGGACGAGGCGTTGATACTTAAGGATGGTCGTTCCGTCCAGAACCTGCTGCGGCTCGTCGGCGTAGTTCGTCGTGGTGCGCTTCAATACCAGCACCTCGTCGTCCGTTTCCGGATAGTCCACTACGATCAGGTACATGAAACGGTCGAGCTGCGCCTCAGGTAAGTTGTACGTGCCTTCTTGCTCGATGGGGTTCTGTGTCGCGAGCACGAAAAACGGGAGATCCAGCTTGTAGCGCTTCCCACCGGCGGAGATCTGCTTTTCCTGCATCGCTTCCAGCAGCGCCGCCTGCGTCTTGGGCGGCGCGCGATTGATCTCGTCGGCCAGGACCATGTTGGCGAAAATCGGTCCCGGCACGAATTTGAACTCCTTGCGCCCCGTATCGGCATTCTCCTGAATGATTTCGGTGCCCGTGATGTCCGACGGCATCAGGTCGGGCGTGAACTGGATGCGGTTCGATTTGACGCCGATCACCTTCGCGATGGTGGTCACCAGCAGCGTTTTGGCGAGTCCGGGAACTCCCATTAATAAAGCATGATTATGGCAGAATATGCTCTGTAGGGTCAAATCGACCAGATCTTGCTGGCCCACAATCACCTTGTGAATCTCGTGTTTAACCTTCTGGATCAGGGCCCCGAACTCAGCCGCCGATTGGGTCGTAACGGTCTCGGACATGCTCTTATGCCTCCCGCCGTAAGCCTGCTCCAGAGCTCAAGTTCTCTAGCCAGTACACCACCGATCGGAGTTCATACTATGAAATTCACTTTTTTGAAAACCTAATGTTTTCAATAAGAAATGCGATTTTGTTCGACTTTCAAGTGTATACGACTCGAGGCCGCGCTCGGGGCCATTGCCGTGGCGCATCCTTTAAATCCATGCGGGCGGGAACAGGCGTGAAAGCCGAACGATTCCAAGGAGATCCGCTAAAAGCCGACCTCCTCCAGGCGATCTCCCGCGGCGATCTGAAGCCCGGCGAGCGCCTGCCGCCTTTCCGCACTTTGGCCACTCGCTATAAGGTAAGCCTCAATACGGTTCAGCGCGTGGTAGGCACCTTGGTGGACGACAAGGTCCTGGAGACCACGCAGGGGCGCGGCACCTTTGTCTCTACGGCGCGCCGACTTAGCGCAGCCACTTCTTTTGCCGTAGGTCTGTTTGTGCACACGAGCGGGCACTTCTTTGGACCGCTCTTCGATAGCCTTCGCGAAACCCTGGCGCAGCACGGCGCGATGCCCATTGCTTGCGATTTCTCCGACGAACCGCTTGAGTACGTGCGCCACACCCGCCTGCGTGAGTTAATCGACGGGAAGCTCCGATCCTTTGTGGTGGACGGCTCGATCGCGACCAATCCGGCGCTCAGTAATGTCTTTCTGGCCAAACGTCTGCAGCAATGGACCGATCGCATCCGAGACCTGACGGTCATCAACCGCTGGGAACATCCGGAGCGCGTACCAGGCAGCTACTTCCTCTTCGACTACCAAGGCGCCGGCGTGCAGATCGCGCAGTATCTCATGGGCTTAGGGCATCGGCGCATTGTGCTGCACACGTTCGGGTCACCCTTGGCGCCCGGTGCCTACGAATCGGATATCCACCATGGCATGAAGAGTTTCTCGAACTCGTCCGGGCACGAAGGGTTGCAAATCGAATTTTGCAGCCAGCAGCACCCGCTCGGCCCGGCCGAGATCGCCACGCTATTCAGCACACCCGATCGACCCACGGCCGTGGTAGCCGTTACCGATTATCTCGCGCGGCCGTGGTTCGACCGCCTAGCGACATTGGGTTTGCGCGTTCCGCAGGACGTCTCGATCATGGGCTTCTATAACACGCCGCACGCCAAGGAGATGCCTGTACCCCTGACCAGCGTGCAACTCAATACCGAGCGGCTCGTGTTGCAAGTGACCCACCATATCGTCGAGGCTCACGCGGCGGATGAACCCACGCGTGAAGAGCAGTTCATCGGCGCGTCCTTGGTACTGCGATCCTCTTGCGCGCCGGTGCACCGTTAAGTTGGTGCGGTAACGTAAATAAACGCTTGGCAAGAAATTTAATTAGCTTTTTAGTAGGGTAGACACAAGATCGGACGTGTAGTCATAAAGTCATGTGTATAATTATTTAAAACATAATTGTATCTTAGAGTATTTGATTCGGTTCGCGGTGTATGAAGCTTCGCAGTGGGAATCGAAGGCAGACAGAAACGTCGCTCCTTCGTCACGGCTCTGGCGCGCCGAAACGGGTTCAGCCTGATCCTGGAGAGAAGCAGATGCCCTACTTCCGAACGCTTGCGATGCTCCTGGCGATCCTGTGCGGCCTCGGTCATACCGCCGAAGCCTGGACCACCTTCACCACGGAGCAAGGGCTCCCCGGAAACGAGATTCAGTTCCTCAAAGCCGACCCGAGCGGTGGCGTGTGGGTCGGGACCATGGCCGGCTTGGCGCACGTGAAGGATGGCAAGGTGGAGACGCTCTTGAAAGGCGTTTCCGTGTACGACCTTCTCCCGGGCGCGGCTGGCGAATACTGGGTCGGTACGTCGAATGGGTTGGCGTACTTGTTGGACGGAAAAAAGACCGACACGCTCAAGGACGCCCTGATCGCACCGGTCGTGCGCTACGACGCGCAGACTCTCTGGGTCATCGGCAAGGACAAAGCCTCCGAGCAGAACACCTTGTACAGCAACGCCGGAGGCACTTGGCAGGCGGTGGAACGCTTCAAAGACGAGAAGGTCGTCGACTTGGTGAGAACCCAATCCGGCAAGCTTTGGGTGCTGGTGGATGGCAATGGAGTCTACGAGATCGATCCCGCCAAAGGTGTGGGGCAAGCCGTACAGCACCTCAAGGGTCGCAACGTCAACACCATCGCGGAAGACGGCAAACAGCACGTCTGGGCGGGTCTCTGGCGCGGCGGCGTTTTGAGCTTTGACGGGAAGACCTGGACGCCTCACCTCGAAAAAGAGAAGTCTACGGTCTTCGCGATCCGCGGGGATGCCAAGGACCGGCTTTGGGTTGCGACCAACGCGAACGGACTTTGGCTGCTTGAGGGCGGGGCGTGGACGCAGCACCTTACCGGAGATGGCGCCGTCAACATGCTCGCGACTACAGCCAACGGCGATGTATGGATCAGCACCCAGTCTACGGGAGGCTTGCGGCGATTTAGCGACGGGCAATGGAAGTCGGAACTGGAAAGCCCCCTGCCCATTCGCTGCATGCTGGAGACCGCCGACAAGAAGATCTGGGCCGGAGGCGTATTGGACGGCCTCCACGTCCGGCCTTGAGTTTCTCCGAATTGACTACGCATAGGGAGAACCGTTACATGTCACAGCTTCCACGCCACTGCGCTTTGCTGCTGTGTCTGGCCGCCTTGCTTGGGGGAGTCGTCACGGCGGTCGAATCGCCCACCTCATCGGGCGCGGCCTCGCAAGTCGATACACCCATCGTCCGCGTTCCGTCGATGAAGACGCCGCCCAAGATCGACGGCACGATGGAGCCCAAAGAATGGGAAGATGCCTCGGCGCTAACCGGCTTCTGGTACGACTTCAACGCGGCCCATTTCCTATACCTCGCGCCGACGCAGACACAGGTCGAAGTGTATCTCGGCTACGACAAGGAAAACCTGTACATCGCCTTCCACTCACCGGTTTACCCGGAAGCGTCCTGGATGAAGGCGCGCGCACGATTTCCCGACGTCATCGGCCATCCGCTCTTCGGTCTGCAGTGGGATGACCATATCGAACTGGAATTGCGCCCCTATCACGATGCCGCCGTGGGCTACAAGACGGGTCTCTTCAAATGGTTCTTTAATCCCACCGACGTGTACAGCGACCAGCTTTGGACGCTTAAAGCGGGCGACGGCATGCAATGGAAGTCCAACGTGAAAGCGCGCTCCGGTGTGACCGACAAAGACTGGTTCATCGAGATGGCCGTGCCGCTGGCGCAGATGAAGACCGACGACTACGCGGGAAAAGGCGAGGACGGCCAGGATCTCGTCAAGCTTCCGCCGGCCGACGGAACCGCATATCGCGCGTGGTTCACTCGCGGCATCGGCGGCAATGGCGCGTATTTCAACGTCTTCGACAAGCATGTCTGGAACGTCACCAAAACGATGTTGGTGCTCGACTCCAAGGCCGTCGGATTCCAAGTGAATCGGCTGGGACCGGTGATGGAGAACACCATCGACGTGGAAGTCAGCATGAAAAACCACAACGATCGTTCGGAGACGGTGCGCTTGGGGTTCTTCGTCGAAAGCGCCGAAGGACTGGTGTACAGCAGCTACGACGACGCCGAAACCAAAGATGGATTGGTGGAACTGACGCCCGGTGAAGTCAAGACGCTTCGGCTCAAGAAGAAGTTTCCGGGCATCAGCAAGCAGGGGAACGTGCTCTGGTTCGATGTTCGCAGCGCCGGAAGTCCGGCCAAGGTGCTGTTCCAGACGCGCTTGATCGAATTCCACGACATGGACTTTCCGGAGTTCCGCGAGCGCCGGGTCGATGTCCTGGCCCGCTTGCGGCCGCCGCGCAAGGATTTCGATTTCTACTACAACTACTCGCCCTATAAGAACCGGCTCTCCGCTTGGGTGGACAAAGGCATACACGGATCCAGCGAAGAAGCCAAGAAGGCCGTGGAATCCAAGTTGATCGTCCTGGAGGACAACGATGAGGAAAAAGAAGTGGCCAGCCAGACGGCGCCGTTCCGTGGCGACTTCTCGACCTTCCTGATCGACCTGCCGGATCTCAAGAAAGGCAGCTACAAGGTTTCGTTGCTGCTCTTCGATGCGCAGAAGCGCATTGTCGGCGAACGCAGCCCCAAGCCGTTCTACAAGGGGCAATTCGATTGGGAGCACAACAAGCTTGGGCTGGACGACGTGGTCTGGGCGCCCTTTACGCCGCTGGCCTTCAAGGACGGTAAATTTGAGACGCTCAAGCATGTGTACACGGTGGCGCCCACAGGCCTTCCGGAACAGATTTACATCAAAGCACATCCGCAGGACCTGCCGCTCGAGAAGCGCGCACCGAATGCCAAGGTGAGCGATGCGGAGCTGGTCCCGCTGGGCCGCGGCTCCCAGTTGCGCACGCCATTGCGTCTGGAAGCGGTCGTCAACGGACAGGCGGTGCCCGCCGAAGTGGTGGAGCCCGCCAAGCTCGTACGTGCCTGGCAGAGCGAACTTGAATTCGCTTCCAAACTTAAAGCCGGACCCATCGAGATCGACCTGACCACCCAGTACGACTGCGACGGCGCGATGACGCTGAAGATCGGTTACGGCGCTGCTCAAC
>BTVV01000028.1:0-64306 GCA_045863855.1 Planctomycetota bacterium
GCAGGGAACGGCAAAACCGATGTCCGATGTTCACCGCCCCTGCGTTGCTTTCGCAGAGTGGAGGAGCGGCAACGGCGCACGGCATGTGTGGTGCGCGCTGCGCGCGATTTTTTTGTTCACCTCCCCTTGCCCCTCCTTGGCAAGGAGGGGAGACGGCGAACGGCGACCGGTGGGGCGCAGCAGGACGCGGCGGGACGCGGCGGCTGAGGGTCCGGGTTGCCGGCCGGATCAGGCGGGCCGGTCGAGGTGCAGTTCCAGGACGGCCAGCGGCGAGCGGTCGAGGCCGGCGGGGAGTTCGATCGTGAGGCCCGACTCGCTTTGCGTATGCTTCAGCGCGGGGCCGTGGAGGGCCGCGCAGGCGAGCACTTTCGGCGCGAGGGGCGGCAGTTCCAGCTTCGCGGCGGCGTCGAGGACGTGGACGAAGACGCTCTTGCCGCGCCGAGTGGAGCAGTAGCGTTTCTCGGCGGGCTGGAAGGGGCCGGCGCGCGTGCCGTAGATGCTCGTCCCGAACTTTTCCATCCAGGCGCCGACTTCGCGCAGGCGTTCGACGTGCGCGGGGGGAATCTCGCCTTCGCGGTCGGGGCCGACGTTTAGGAGCACGTTTCCGCCGCGGCCGACGACGTTGACGAGCATGACGATCACTTCGTCGCGGGTCATGAGATCCTGTTCGTGGTTGAAGCCCCAGCTCGGGCGGTTGAGGTTGAGGCATTTTTCCCAGGGCCAGTCGATGATGGGGCCGGCGGCGCTGTGCCCGCCTTCGTCGGTGCCGAAGTCGCCTTCCCAGCCGCTGCGCGGGCTGATCACGACCTTGGGCTGGTGCGAGCGGGCCATGGCGTTGAGCTTGACGGGTTCCCAGAGCCACGCGGCGTCGGCGTCGGTGCCTTTGTGCGCGAGCCAAGCGCCGTCGTACCAGAGCACGTCGATCTGCCCGTAGTTGCGCATCAGTTCTTCGACCTGGCCCCAGCACTGCTTTTTCATGAGCTGCGCGTTCTCGGGGAACTCGTCGGGCTTGAAGTAGCCGGGGAAGCGCCAGTCCATGGGCGAATAGTAGAGCCCAGCGCGCATGCCGGCCTCGTGGCAGGCCTGGGTGTACTCGGCGACGAAGTCGCGCTTCGCGGCGGTTTGGGTGCTGCAGTAGTTCCCGTACGACGAAGGGCTGTCCCAGAGCGCGTAGCCGTCGTGATGGCGCGCGGTGAGGACCATGTACTTCATGCCGGCGCTTTGGGCGGTGCGGACCCATTCGCGGGCGTCGTAGCGCGCGGGCTTGAACTCATCGGCGTACTTGGCGTATTGCTCGGCGGGCATCTTGCTGAAGTGCATGTACCACTCGCCGTCGGCGGGGATCGCGTAAAGCCCCCAGTGGATGAACATGCCGAACTTGGCATCCTGCCACCAAGCCATCTCTTCGGGCGTGAGGCGCAGGCCGTCGCCTTTGACGCCGAGGCGGCGGTTGAAGACGACGTTGTTCTTGAGTTTGGAGGCCAGTTCGTCGCCGGTGAGGGTTTCGACTTCGCTCATGGTTGAGTCCTTTTAGGGCGCGCAGCGCGCGGGTTTCTTTTGTTCACCACCCTGCGCTTCCGTGGCAAGGCGGGGCGACGGCTCACGGCGGCGGCGTTATTTGGACTCGGCTTGGGTGACTACGGTTTGTCCGGGCACGCCGGCCTGGCGGTAGGTTTCGCGCATCTGCTTCATCAGATCCTCGTATTCGGTGACGCCGATGGAGCGGGCCATCTCGCGGATGGAGGTCTTGGGATCGTTGGACCAGAAGAGGTGGAGTCCTTCGTCGCCGTAGCAGCGGAAGCCCACTTGATCGCCGAACTTTTCTTTCATCTTGCCGCCTTCTTCGCCCAAGCGTCCGCCCCAGGAGGGCAGGATGGCGTAGCTGAGGTCGAGTTCGTGAACGAGGAGTCCTTCGGGCTGCTGGGCGGAGGCGGTGATCTTGCCGATGGGATCGAGGATCATGCAGTTCTCGCCCCAGACGCTGGAGACGATGTAGTAGCGATGCTGTCTGCTGCGTGCGCAGGCGGCGGCGCAGCCGTGGCGCCAGGTCGGCCAGATGACGATTTCGGCGCCCTTCTTGGCGAGTTCGCGCCAGCCGTAATCGAAGGAAATGTCGAGGCAGATCTGCAATCCGAGCTTGCCGAAGTCGCATTCGAAGACGGGAACGTCCTTGCCGGGCTGGAGTCCGAATTCGAGGGTGCTGGGATCGGGCGCGCAGGCGAGGTGCATCTTGCGGTAGAGGCCGGCGACGGCGCCTTTGCGGTCCATCAGGATGGCGGCGTTGGAGGCGATCTTCTTCTCGCGGTCCTCGAGCAGGTTCATCGAGATGACGATGTACGTGTTGTACTGGCGGGCCTTGCGCGCGAAGAACTCCTGGATGGGGCCTTCGAGCGGGAGCGAGATGGCGAGCGCGTCGCCTTCGAGTCCGGCGGTGACGTTGCACTCGGGGAGCGTGAGCAGGTCGGGCGTGCGGCCGTATTTCTTTTTGGAGAGTTCGGCCTGAGCATCGAGGACGGCCTCGATCTGTTGGAGGCGTTTTTCGAGGCCCGGCCACTGCCACCAGAAGGGTTTGATGTGCGCGCTGGCGACGATGACCTTGCGCGGAAGTTTATCGGCGCTGCTGGGGACGCGCGGTTCGTCGAAGGCCGCGAGCGAGGCGCAGAGTAAGGCGCTCATGATCAGGACTCCATGGGGCGTGCGTTGCACGGTTCGCTCCTTTTACTTTTGCGCCGGCGCGGCGAGTGCTTCGAAGCGCGCCTGCGCGGGGATGCGGTTGCGTTCGAATTCGGCGTCGGGTCCGAAGGCCGGCCAGGCGAGATCCCCGAACCACGCGGGCTTGGCGGCGAGGTAGAGGCTCGCGGGCAGTTTTTCCTCGCCGAGCGCTTCGCTTTCGGGGACGGCGTTGTCTTTGTAGTTGTAGTTGCCCTTCAGGATCGTGGTGGCGCGGACGTCGAGGTCGAGTTCCTGAAAGCCTCCGGGTCCTGGGCCTTTTCCGGGCGCGGCGGCGCGGTGCTTTTCCCCGTCGGCCCAGGGTTTGTTTTTGCTGGGCTGGGCGGCGCCCGAGAAGCCGCCGTTGCCCATGTTGGGCATGCCCAGGACGTAAATGAAATGCTGGTCGTAGCCGAAGCCCTGGTCGGCGTTGTCGAGGAGCCAGGTGTGGCCCTTCGCGCCCAGGATGTTGCCGACGAGGCTGTAGTGGCGGGTGAAGCGGTTGAGGTTGACGCAGATCCAGAACTTGTCGGTCTTGTCGGACGTTCCGTGGAGGCGGTTGCGGAAGATGGTGTCGTGGGAAGCGCTGCCGTGGTACCCGTCGCTTTGGAGCTTGGGCGAGACGTTGCCCTCGTAGAGGTTGAAGCTGCTGTGCGCGCCGTGATTGGTGCAGATGGAGCAGCCGACGATGCCGTTGATGACGCTGTCGTGGCAGTAGTTGTAGGCGATAACGTTGCCGGAGGAGCCGTTGACTTCGAAGTGCGGGAACTGTTCGGCGACGATGTTGTCTTCGAAGAGCGAGTGCGAGACCTGGCCGATGAGGAGCCCGGCGCCGTTGGAGCCGGCGCCCTTGCGCATGGCGATGCGGCAGTGGCGGACTTCGCACTGGACCGAACCGCTGATGCCGAGGTTGTAGTTGGGTGCGCGCAGCGCGGCGACGTTCTTGACCCAGCAGCCCCAGCTTACGTCGATGCCGATGAGCCCGTGGGGCGTGGTGGAGTTGGCGCCGTCGACGGTGAGGTCTTCGATGCCGGCGGATTCGGCGTAGCGCCCGCCGGGGCGGAGCTGCGGGGCGAGTTCGGCAGGCAGATCGAACAGGAGCGGCGGGGAGATCGTGACGGTGGTGGCGGTCTTGGCGACGATGCGCGTCATCTGCTTGCGCAAGTAGTCGAAGTTAGCGGGCGCGATGACGGGAAGGTTGGGATCGTTTTTGAGCGCGATCTGGCAGATCTGTCCGATGCCTCCGTTGGGGTATTCGTCGAGCTTTTTGGTGTCGCCGACGTTCAGTACGGCGGCGCCGCGCGCGTGGCTGCCTTGCAGGTCGAAGCGCAGGCGGTGCGGATACCACCAGTCGCCGCCGTCGCCCGGGACGATGCCGACGATAGAGCCCGAAGGCTGGTGGCCCATAAGGAAAGTCTTATCGGGGCCCGCTCCGCGCAGCGTGATGCGGCTTTTGAGGCTGATGCCGCGGTCGAGCTTGTAGGTGCCGGCGGGCAGGAAGACGACGTCGTTATCCTTGGCTTGCGCGACGGCTTGCTGAATGGCCGCATGCGCGTCGGCCGCGCCGGTGGCGTCGGCATTGAAGGGCGGCTTGGTGACGTCGATGATGTTGGTGCGCGCGGGAATTCCGCCCGGAACGCCGACGGTAATTCCGGGACGCCAGTCGGCGAGGCGATCGGCGGGGATCAGCGCGGGCGCGATCTTGGGGGCGGCGGCGGCGGCGGGCGCGGCTTCGCCGGCATGGCTGCCGGCGATCGTCCACGCACCGGCGCAGCACAGGAGCCCGAGGAGCGTCGAGGTTCTGGAGCGAGCGGGTTTCATGGTCGGGCTTCCTTATTTGCCGGGATAAACTAATTTTCCGAGCCGAAGTACCGAGTTCGTTTCCGGAGGCTTGCACGCGTTCACCGCGGTCCTTTCATATACGCCAAAAGGTAGCCCTGTATTGCGCGGGAAATGGGAATTTCCGTGCGGTTTGGCGAAAAAATACGGGAGCGAGGGTCTAAAAAATATGCCGGGAAAATAGATCGGCCGTTTCGACGGTGCTCACGTGCGCGGCGCGGCGGCTGTGGGGTGAAAGCCGCGCAAAGAGAATTGTACCGCTGAGGGTGGAGGCGGAGGAGGAAAGCGGTTGCGGTTCCTTTATGGTGGTGCGGCGCTCGGGCCGCTCAGCCGGGAAAATGGGCGAACAGGTGCAATGAGTATTCAGGGCAGTATATTGCGTTCGGTTTTCGATCTAAAATACATGCAACAGGGTGGCGCGAGTTTGATATAAGACTTGTTCCCCTCGGTATCGAGTTTACGCCAGGCGCGCGCGACGATGGAGTGTCCGGGATGAAATTCTACTTCTGCGAGAAGTGCGATAAGCGCCTGACGGAAGTGGACGTGGCGCGCGGCGCGGCGAAGGACAAGCGATTGCGCGGCGTTTTTTGCGCGGATTGTTCGGCCGGTATTCTGACGATGGAGAATTTGCCGCTGACCGAAGACCAGGCGCGCGCGGTGCTGGAACGCAAGAGCGACAAGCAGTTGCCGGCGGCGGGCCGGAGTCCGGCGTCGAGCCGGACGATCTCGCGCGCTCCGCGCCGCGAAGCTCGGCCGAAGGTCGCCGGGGGCGGTCATCAGATGGTGTTGATCGGGGCGGGAGCCGGCGCGGCTGCGCTGATCGTGCTGGTGGTGCTCTTTTCGGGCGGGGGCAAAGCGCCTGCGCAGAGCGCGGCGCATCAAACCGCGAAGCGCGGAAATCTCGAAGTGGTCCAGCGCGAAGCGCCGGGCGCGGCGAAGAGTGCGCCGCCGCCCGCGCATGCTGCGCCGAAGGTTCAGCCGCCGGCGTCCGCCGCGCCGCCGGCCGCGCCGGTGGTACGCGAGGTTCCGGCCGTTCCGGCAGAGCCGGCGTTGCCGCCGCCCGAGGAAGCGCCGGCGGTGGCGCCGAGTGTCCCGCCGGCCGCGCCCGCAGCGCCCGTTCCGGACGAGCCGGTTCAAGCCGCGCCAGCTCCGAAGCCGGCCGCGCCTGAGGTCCCGGCGGTGGCGGAAACGAGTCCGGCGCCGGCGCCCGTTCCGGTAGCGCCGCCCGCGCCTGTGGCGGTTGGGGCAGCGACGGATGCGAAGGCCGAGGTGATCTACAAGTTCGACGACGAGAACTGGTCCGGGCACGGGACGGGGACGATCGAGCGCGGCGCGCAAGGGCGCGAGGGCGCGGTGTTGCGCGCGCGGCGCGATCTGGGGCAGCCGTGGCACAAAGTGTATGCGCAGTTGTGGCGGCTGGGCGACGTGAAGGTGTACCGCAAGTGCACGCTCAAGTTCGATTATTTCGTGGCGGCCAAGACGCAGATGGAGTCGCGGATTTGCGGGCCGGGCGGGGCGTTGTTCACGAAGCAGGTGGCGCTGGAAGGGGGCGGCGGCTGGAAGACGGCGGAGCTGGCGCTGGACGGCGCGTACGCCGGGAGCAACGAGGCCGAACTGGCGGCGGGCGCGACGGTGACGGAGATCATTTTCAGCATCAATCAGGGTCCGGAGTTCCCGGATATGTGGCTGGATAACATCCGGCTGGAGCGGGCGCCGTAGGGGTCAGGCGGTTTCGTGGCGCGGGTGAAAAGCAAACTTCAAACGGCAAGAACCAAACAAACTTCAAGCGGCAAACGTCAAAGCGCAAAGACCGGTTTGGAATGCGAAAGGTTCCACGGGCCAGGGGCCCGTGGAACCTTTTTGGTGGCGTGCTTGGGCGCGGGGATCAGGGGGCTTTTTCGGCGGCGACTTCGATGGTGCAAGTGGCGCTGCGGTTGTCCTTCTTCGAGGTGGCGGTGACGGTGGTTTTACCGGGGGCGAGGGTGACGATCACGCCCTGGCTGTTGACGGTGGCGACGCGGGGATCGCTGGAGGTCCAGACGATTTCTTGGGTGCTGGCGTTGGCGGGGGCGACGGCGGCGGTGAGCGTCCAGGTGCGCCGTGCGCTTAGGGCTTGCGCCGGGCGGTTGGCCAGTTCGATTTTTTCGACGGGCACTTCGGGCGCGTCGGGTTTGGCGAGCACCTTCACATCCACGTCGAACTTGGGATCGTTGGGCTTGGAGACGAGACCCTGGTCGTCGAAGGCTTTGGCGGTGACGAGCCATTCGCCGGCGGGGACGCCGCGCCAGGTGAAGGTGTAGGGCGGCGCGTCGGCGACGCCGAGGTAGCGTGCGTTGCTGTAGAACTCCACGCGCCGTACGTCGGGGGTGGTTTTGACTTGGATGGCGAGGTCGCCGCCGGCTTTGACGGCCGCGCCTTCGGCGGGGTAGGCGATGGCGACGCCGGGGCGTTCGTTGGCGGCGGGCTGCTTGGAGGCCGGGCCGCAGAGAAAGCCGTAGGCGAAGAGGGCCGGGGCGTTGTTCTGGACGATGGTGAATTCGCCGCCCGAGATGCTGTATCTGTTTTCGAATCGCGTTTCGCCGATCGGCCAGGTTTCGACGTCGGGGTAGGCGGAGGATCGGCTGAAATCTTCGTCGCCGCTGAAGTGGAATCCGGGCCCGAAGAAGTCGACGCTTTCGCAACTGCCGTAGGGGATATAGCCGGGCAGGATCTCGTTCTCGTAGACCATGCTGTTGTAGTCGATGAGCGCCCAGGAATCGGGGTGGAAGGGGTATTTGACGGTGCGCTGTCCGAGTCCGGTCATCCAGACCATGTTCATGGGGTTGCCGCCGAGGTAGTAGGCGGCGGTGGTGTGCATGACGTCGAGATGCTTCCGTTCGCCTGAAATCTTGTAAGCGATGGCGGGCGGGACGAGCATGGGGGTGCTGAGGGTACCGAGGAAGTGCATTTTGCCCCACTCGAAGCCGAGACGGTAGCCGCGTTCGGCGGCGGTCTTGAGGTACTCCTTGTCGGCGACGGCGAGAATGCGTTCGCGCAGCGCCGTTCGCAGAGCGGGATCGAGCCCGGGGAAGCCGTCGGGGAGGAGCCCGTAGATGCCGGCGGCGAGTTCCCAGTTGTTGGCGGCGAACCAGCCTTCTTCGGACTTCTGGAAATGGGGGTCGGCGTTGAGGTCCGCGGCGAAGCGTTCGTGGAAAGCGAGTTCCTTGGTGATGCGGTAGAGGCAGAGGGCGGCGAGCATGCGGGCGCCTTTGACCTTGGCTTCGTCGCCGTCGCGCAGGTTGGCGCCGGCCCAATCCCAGGCGGCGCGGGCTTCTTTAATCCACGCGGCGCTGTCGGGGTGCGTGCCCTTCGCGGCGTCGTCGAGGCGTGCGGCGAGCCAAGCGGCGCAAGCGGCGTAGATGTAGGTGGCCGCCGGATCTTCGGCCGAGAACTTGAGCGCTCGCGTGTCCTTCCAGGACGCTCCGCCGGCGCAGGAATCGACGCCGGCGTAGCTGCCGGGGACGCCGCCGGTGGTGAGTCCGGCCTTCAAGCCTTCGGTTCGCGCGCGGCGGTAAAATTCGATCAGCCAGGCGGCTTCGTCGAGAAGGTCGGGGATGCCGTTCTTTCCTTCTTCGACGGTGGAGCCGTCGGCGTTGGAGGTGTAGCGGTTGCTCACTTGTCCGTCGGCGAACTTCTCGCCGGCCAGTTCGTGGAGCAGCAGGAGCGTGAGGGGCACGCTGACGTGACCGGGGTATCCGTCCCAGTCGCCGGCGTCGTGGTACCAGCCCCAGATTTTCAGTTCGCCGGTGGGCGTAATCTTCTCGTCGTGGTTGGGTTTGTCGATGAAGCGCCAGTTTTTGTCGTACTGGAACGCATTGCGTCCGTCGTCGGGATGATGGGAGCGCGGGTACTTGAAGCCCGGTTCGATCTCTTTCTCGATGCCCGCGCGCTGAAAGAAGAGTCCGCGGCTGGCGAGGTAGTACGCTTTGCGATAGACGTCCTCGCCGATCTCGAAGGGGAAGGAGCAGCCCAAGCCTTCGACGACCACGCGGTAGACGCCGGGCGTCTGGAAGGCGGAGAAGTCGCATTCGAAGACATCGGCTTCGGTGTAATTCTTCTGCGCGTTGACCTTCTTGGCCATGTTCCAGGGATTGCCGTCGATCTTCGTGGAGGTCTGCGGCGCTCCGGTCTTGGTGTCCTTGCGCTTGGCCACTTTTCCGCTGAAGGCCGCGGCCTGGGTTTCGGCGTTCACGACATGGAAGGGCTTGCCGGCGTAGGCATCGAGGTTCGCGCCGCCGCCGTCGCCCATCCAGTGCGAGAGGTAGGCGTACTTGGGCGCGCCGGGGACGAATCCGACCTGGCTGACGTGGATGGTGTCGGAGCGCTGGCGGAATTCGTGGAAGAGAAAGGTCCGCGCGGGGCCGTTGTGGGCGAGGTTCTGGACGCGGACGGTGTAGGTGCAGCCGGACTTGAGCGGCTGAGGCAGGGTGAGGTAAATGAAGTGGTCGAGGACGAACTGCTCGGGGCGGAACTTGGAGAGCGTGTCGGCGGCTTTGGCTTTGCGGCGGACCTGCGTCGGCTGCTGCGCGGTCTGGTAGCGGCTGTCGTCTTCGCTGAGGACGCTGTAGTTCTCGGCCTTCGCGGCGGCGGCGGTGTCGAGCTTGATGATGTAGGGGCGCGCCTCCTTCTCGTCGATGCCCTGGTCGATGTGCCCTTCGTCGAAATGGAGCATCAGGATCGAGTCGGTGACCGGCGTGACTTCCACGAAGTCGGCGGCGGCCAGGACCGGCGCGAGGAGCGCCAGGAGCAGGAGTGCGGCCGGGCGGGGGAGGGGGCGGCGTGCGTTCATGTCATTCTCCGATCGGATTGTGCTCTCGTAAGGCATTACACCGTATGGGAAATGGGCGGCGATAGCCATTCCTGACTAATACATGTTCATTTCCGACCCTTTGGGCGCGTCGAACTGCAAACATCAAACGGCACGAACCGAACAAACTTCAAAGGTCTAAACGGCAAAGGGTGGCTCACGGCGCAGGGCTTGGGGAAGTGCGCGCTGGGCGCGGGCTTTCGCGGTCACCTTCCCAGGCCCCTCCTTGGCAAGGAGGGGAGACGTTCCCTTCACGGGCGCCGGCAAGGGCTCTCATGCGGTCAGGCCTTGAACTGTTCGCGCCAGAATCGCGGCGAGAGTCCGGCGTAGGCTTTGAAGCATTTGGAAAAGGAGAAGGCGTCGGAAAAGCCCAGGGCCTTGGCAATCTCGGCATGGGTCCGTTCGCCGTCGCGGAGCCAGGCGCTGGCTTGTTCCATCTTGCGCCGGCGCAGATGTTCGGCGGGGCTGAGGTCGAAGCGTTCGCGGTAGACGCGGGTGAGGTAATCGGGATTCAGGCTCAGGGCGGCGGCCAGCTCGTTGAGGCAGGTGTAGCGGTCGAAGCGTTCTTCGATGAGTTCGCGGCAGTGGTCGGCGTGGACGTCGCCTTTGGAGCGGGCCGGGGCGGCGTGAGCCTGATCGCCGGCGACGATCCACAAGAAGGTCTGGAGGTAGTGGAGCGCGGCGGTCTGGTCGTGCAGGTTCCGCGCGGGGGCGTGTTGGACGAGGCTTTCGAGGTCGCGTTCGGCCTCGCGTCTCCGGCGCACGTTCAGGTTCAGCGCGCGGGGTCCGCCGATGGCGTTCCACCAGCGTTCGCAGGCCGGACCGGTGGCGTTGGCGATGGTCAGTTCCAGGTCGCGCCCGGGCGGGACCCAGAAGCGGTAACGCGCTCCGGGCGGCACGGCCAGAAGCTTCGCGGCGCCCGCGGCTTCGAGCGTCTCCTCGCCTTCGACGCCGTGCTCCAGATGGCAGGTTCCTTCGTGCACGTAAAGGAAGACGCAGGTTCGGGCGATGCCGAAGCCGATGCCTGTTTCGCTGGCCCAGCGTTCACGCGCGACGCGCTGGAGGACAAGCTCGCCTGCGCCGAGTTGGATGGGCTGCGCGGAGGCGCGGAGCACGAGGACGCGGAGGGGACCGGCCTGGAACCAGCGGGGGGTCGGCATGGAAATAGAGTCGTAAATTAACATGTGGAAGTCAAGTATGATCATTCCAGGTCCGAATCGCCGTGGGGTACTCTTTTAGCATCAGCGGCAACGGTTCGGAGAATGACATTCATGCGTATCGGCCTGCACAGCTTCAGCCGCCGGGAGGCGTTCAAGAACCCGGGCTACGACGTCTTCGCCTTTCTCGACGAGGCCGGCGCGTGGGGCTTCGAGTCGGTGGAGATCATGACGGGCGCCGCGGGGAAGCCTCCGGCGGACATCGGCGGGGATTCGCCGGAGCATTTGAAGCGCGTCTGCGCGTACGCGGCCGAGCGTGGCGCGGCGGTGCATTGTTTTTCCACGTACAACGATTTCGCGTTCGTCGGGAACGAGGCGTGGCGGCAGGAGAACGTGCGCTACATCCGGGACTGGATCCGCAAGGCCGCCGGATGCGGCGTGCCGAATCTGCGGCTGCTCTCGGGGTATTGGGCGAAGGACCGCGCGCACGAGGAACTGGAGCGGCTCGTGATCGACGAGGTGCGCGGCTGCTGCGAGCTGGCGGAGCGCGAGGGCGTGAATCTGGCGTTCGAGAACCACAGCACGATCTTCCTGTACGCGGAAGATATCGAGCGGCTGCTGCGCGCGGTGGAATCGCCGCGGCTGACGACGTGCCCCGATCCCACGAACGGGTTCGCGATCGCGGAGGGGAAGGCGGGGGAGTTGGAGCGGATGTACGCCAATCTGGAGCGGCTGGCCCCCAAGGCGACGAACGCGCATCTGAAGGTGTTTGGAATCGAAGGCGGGACGCTGTCGGGGTTCGATCTGGAGCGTGTGCTAAGGACGTTCGCGGAAGCCGACTACACCGGCCCGCTGCATCTGGAGCTGGTCACGGCGGACGCCGATCCACGGGTGCTGGGCCAGGCGCGCGAGATCGTGAGCGCGGCGCTGGAGCGCATGGGCGCGGCGAGCGGGCGGGCTTGAGCAGGATATTGCGAGGCCACGAGCCTCAAGCACACGCGCACTTACTTATGGAACCGGAAAGTTTGGCATCCCCACAGGGATTTGAACCCTGGTCTTCAGGCTGAGAACCTGACGTCCTAGGCCGGGCTAGACGATGGGGACGCCTGCACTCGATTGTCCGTACCGCTTCGACGTACGAAGGCGCAGAGCATACGCGCTGCGCTCGCTCATGCAAGTTGGTTGCCCCGCTACGATTCGAACGTAGATTACCTGATCCAGAGTCAGGCGTCCTACCATTGGACGACGGGGCAACGAGCGCGCCGTTGAAGGCCCTATATCAGTAGGCGACGGGCTCCAAACGTCAAGGAAACTTTGTGCTTTGGGCGGCTAAGAGTGCCTCCCCCAATGTCTCACGGCCGTCTTGGGGCGGTGCGCTGCGCGATGCGTCGTCGGTCTTCTTGCCGTATGCGTGTCCCGATAGGGCTCGTGCGACCGCCTTGTCTCGCTTGCCCGGCGCTCCCAAGGCGACTTACGATCCGGTGATAGGACGCACTCTAAAATCGCCCGTTCGGAATGGTGTCTCCGGTGCTTGGCGAGGGGGCGGGCATCGGGTAGGGTATGCGCTGTTCCAAGCGCCGACGATCGTTCCGTCCGTTCGCGGGATGAGTCTCGTTAACCTCTTGCCGGATAAGGCAAGGCGGCGCGTGCGTCTTGACAAGGGTGGAGCCAAACGGTAGGCATGCACGCGTAGGCTCGGCCCACCAGAGAACCTTTAAGTCGGTAGGAGCCCATAGGCCATGACGGCTTCCGTAACGGTGGTGTTTGGGGGGCAGGAGCAGGGCAGCCACGAGCTGACCGCCGAAAAGGTGGTCGTCGGGCGCGAGCCTACCTGCGAGATTCCGATCGACAACCTGGGCATATCGCGGCAGCACTGCGCGTTTGCGATCAAGGGCGGCGCGTACGTCGTTCAGGATCTGGGTTCGGCGAACGGGACGTTCGTGAACGGTAAGCGGATCGTCGAGCATTATCTGAACGACGGCGACGAGGTGGTGATCGGGAAGTACATCCTGCGTTTCCGCAACGAAGAGCAGGCCAAGGCCGCGCCGAAGAAGGAAAACGTGGGTGTTCCTGACACGCTGAACACGTACGTGATGGACGGCGCGAAGATTCAGGAGCAGTTGGCGAAGATGCGCGCGGGCCAGGGCGAAGAAGCTCCGGCTCAGCCCGCGGCCGGCGGCGGAGGCGGAGCGGCTCCGACGGCCAAGGATTACGCCAAGGCGCTGGATGTCCCGCAGCAGGGCGGCGATCAGATCAAGTCGATCAAGATGCTGGTGATCGTGCTGGTGGCGGTGGTGCTGGTGCTGATCGTGTTGGTGGTGCTCTTCGCCGCGGGCGTCTTTGGCGGCAACAAGGGCGGCGAAACGCCGCCCGTTCCGGCGCCCGCCCCCGCGCCGGTGACGGCTCCCGCGGCGCCCCAGTAACCTGGACTTCCGCGCATGGTGACGGCGGCGCTGATCGGCGGACTGGTCTGCGTGAGTCTGGCCGCAGGCGGCATGGTGTACCTCACGCGCCTGGGCGTCCAATTCTCCTTAAGCGATCTGATGCTGGCGGTGCTGGCGGTGGGATTGACGCCGGCGCTGGGCGGGATGGCGGCCGGCGAGGCCGATCCGGAGCTGGCGACCCGGGCTTGGATCGGCGCGCTGGCGCTGACGGTGCTGGCGATTCTGTATCAACTGGTGGGCTTCTGCTGGGCGGCGCTGCGCCCGGCCGCGCAGCCCAGCCGACGGCTGTGGCAGCGCTTCGGCCCGGTGCTGGCGCTGACGATCTGCACGGCGATCGCGATGGCGTGCTTCGTTTAGGCTCTGTCCCGAAACCCTTCTTCGGCGTCTGCTTGCGGGGAGTTGCGCAGCGCTTCGTCCGCCTCGCCCTGCTCGGTCCGCGCATCGCATACGCTTTCGAAGCGATTCGGGACGGAGCTTAGTTAGACGTCGAAGTGTTGCGCTCCGCAGGCGCCCAGCCGGCGGCGGACTTCTTCTTTCCAATCGGACGGCATGAGGCGTTGCGCGCGCAAGCGGCTGGAGGATGACGTTCCGCGCGGCGGGACGTTGGAGGCCGGCTTTTTGGGGCGAGCCGCCGCTTGGGGTCGAGGTGAGTGACGCATTCGTGTGCTCCCGTCTGTGACCGGCCGACCCGGTGCGCTTGACCGAACGCGCAAGAGACTCAACGTGCTGCTGGAACGTTCGGTTCACCAGCAAATGGGTTCCGTGTATAGCTGGAAGTTTAATTAGTATTTTGTTTGGATGGGGAAATGGAGCCCAGTGGTCTAAACCTGTTTCTTCGAATTCTATGCAACGCACGTCTGAGTTTAAGGTTACAGATTAAGCGCTGAGCCGAGTAGCGGCAGTTTGAGGGCAGGTTGGTGCGTCCAATCTTTAGAACCAGGCTTCAAGGTGCATGACGGTTGCACAGCGGGGCGGTCTAGATAGCATTAGGAACTTCGTGCGTTCGAGATCCGGTGTGGCGGTTCGCTATGGCCGAAGAAAACAACGATGAGACCTTCGGTCAGCTCGCGGTGGCACGCGGCTTCTGCACGTCGGAGCAGGTGTTGGCGGGGATGGCGACGCTGGAGGAAGTCCGCAAACTGGGTTTGAACGAGCAGTTGGGGAGCATCCTGGTCAAGAAGAAGATCTTGACGCGGGAGCAGGTTCACGAGCTCTTGAAGGTTCAGGCGCAGAAGTCGAAGATCAAGATCGCGGGGTACGAGATTCTGGAGAAGGTCGGGCAGGGGGGGATGGGATCGGTCTTCAAGGCGCGGCAGATTTCGCTGGACCGCGTGGTGGCGTTGAAGATTCTTTCCCCCAAGCTGGCCGAGGACTCGACGTTTTGCGAGCGTTTCGTCAAAGAGGCGCGCGCGGTCGCGAAGCTGAATCACCCCAACATCATCGTCGGCATCGACGTAGGCAAGTACGGCAAATACTACTACTTCGCGATGGAGTACGTGGACGGCGAAACGGCGCTGACGCGTCTGCGCGACCGCGGCCCGTTCGAGGAGTCCGAAGCGCTGACGGTGGCGATTCAGATCACGCACGCGCTGGACCATGCGCATAAGCACGGGTTGGTGCACCGGGACATCAAGCCGGACAACATCATGCTTCCGGCGCGCGGCGAGGCCAAGCTGTGCGATTTGGGGCTGGCGAAGAAGATCGAGCAGGATGCGAGCGGGACGTCGACGGGTGCGGCCGTGGGGACGCCGCACTACATCGCTCCGGAGCAAGCGCGCGGTCTGGACAATGTGGCGATCACGGCGGACATCTACGCGCTGGGCGGTTCGCTGTACCACATGGTCACGGGCCGGACGCTCTTCAAGGGCGAGAACAGCACGGCGATCATGACGAGCCATTTGACCTCTTCGGCGCCGAACGTGCGGCAGTTGCGTTCGGAGATCAGCGAAGACTTCGCGCGGGTGCTGGAGAAGATGCTGGCGAAGCAGGCGGCCGACCGCTACCAGACGCCGGCGGAGTTGCTGAAAGATCTGACGCAGCTCGCGAACGGCGAATCGCCCGAAGCGGGGTTGCCGGCGGGGACGGCGAGCAGCATGGAGCCGACCCCGCGCGATGCGGGCCGTCGCGGGAAAGGGCGCACGACCGGAGCCCAGACGGTGCAGCGTGGCACGACGGGTGCGCTGGCGCCGGTGCGCGGTACGACGGGTCCGCGCAAGCCGGTGGACCGGATTCCTACGGGCCAGCGCGCGCCGGTGGACCGTCCGGATCAGCAGACGGGTCCCAAGCGCGCGGTGGAGACGCCGAAGATCGTGCTGGCGGCGGTGGTGGTGGCGGTGCTGGGCGCAGTGGCGGGAATCGTCTTCTTCTCATCGGACGGGCCGCCGGGCACGCGAACCGCGAAGAACTCACCGTCCGCGCCCTCGGTTCCGGCGGAGAAGGAGGCGCCTCCGGCGCTTCCGGCTTCGGGACAGGCGGTCGTTCCGGCGCCCGCGCCGAACCCGGCCCCTGCCGCACCCGTGCCGGCCCCGAAACCGCCGTCCGCGAACGCGCCGCCCGAGGGCAAGACGGGCGTCGCCGCCTGGGATGCCGCGCGGGACGCTTGGCGCGCGAATCCGGGCGATTACGCGAATCTGCTGCGGATGTACGAACAGGCGGAGCGGGGGCTGCCGAATCCCCGGCAGAACGAAGTGCGGGCGGAAGCACAGACGATCCGCAAGGCTCTGGACGACCGGATCGGGGAACTGCTCGAAGGACGCAAGCGCGAAGCGCAGCTTAAGCTTCAAAGCGGGGATCAGGAAGGCGCGCGCGAACTGTTCAACGCGTACGCGTTCCCCGAATCGCTGCAGACACCGGAGACGCGGAAGCGGATTCTGGAAGCGGCCAAGGATTTCGGCGGTCCGCCGGCCGCGGCGTTGGCGGTGCTGCGCGGTGAAGCGGAGAAGGATCTACAGGCGGCCGTGAATCCGGGGCAATTCGCCGCTCTGCGCGAAAAGCTGAAGACGATGCAGCCGGTTTACACGTCGCCGGACGGCGTGGCGTGGTTCAAGTCGTTCTGGCCGAAAGTGGAGCAGAAGGCGAAGGCGATCGATACGGCGGGGCAGGCCGAGCGGAAGAAGCAGTTCGACGAGACGCTGGCGAAGGCGCGCGAGCACTTCTCGAAGGGCAGCTACAACGGCACGTACGGGGCGTTGAAGGAAGCGCAGCAGCGCGGATTAAGCCGCGAATTCGGCAAGGAGCTGAATCTGCTCATCGCGGACGTGCAGGCGATCCAGGCGCTGAAGGACAAAGGGGTGCAGGCGCTGCGCGGAAAGGTGGGCAAGCCCGATACGGTCAAGCTGCGCCACGAGGGCAAGACGCACGAGGGCCAGTTGCTCCGGGAGTCGCAGGACAACCGGGACGCGGGGTTCGTGCTGAAGGACAAGCAGGGCAAGGAGCAAACGCTGTACTTCGATACGATCGACGGCGAGGACCTGGCGCACTGGGCGGGGCTGCGCGGCAAGAATCCGGAGGAGCATTACCGGATCGGCACGTGGCTTTGGTGGCAGGGGGAGACGCGCCGGGCGTATCCGCAACTGGACGGGATCAAGCAGCAGGAGTACCGCAAGGACCGGGCGGATTTCTACCTTGGGCAGATGGACGGCGCGGCGAGCGCTCTGATTGCCGAGGTGTACCGGCTGCACCGGGAAGCGCAGGATGCGAAGCTTCCTGAGGCTCAGCGCGGCGAGCGCCAGAAGCAGGCGAAGGATGCGGTGCAGCGGCTGTTAAGCGAGTATGCGACGACGAGGGCGTATCGTGACGAGAAGGCCAAGAGCAAGCGCTAGCCGCTCAGGCTGGCTGCGCGCGGTCTGCGCCGTGGCGCTATGCGCGGCGTCGGGCGCCGCCGCGGGCGAAGCGCCGCCGCCGGTCTCGTGGGACGACGTGGAGGCTTGGGCGCTGGGCAAGTCCGGCCCGGAGGCCAAGTCCGAAAAGCCTGCACCGAAGCCGGCCGAAGGCCAGCCGCAAAAGGCGCCCGGGCCGCCCAAGGAAGCTCCGCCAGAGGATCCGGCGCGCAAGGAGCCGCCGCCGGAAGCCGTGGCGTTGTGGAAGCGCCCTTCGCCGACATCGCGGCGTCCGGACCCGAAAGCGTGGCAGGAGTTGCAGCCGAAGCTCCCGCCGTTGCTGCTGGAACGCCCCAAGGATCTTCGCCGCAACGGGGAGTTCGACCGGCTGTACGAACTCTACTTCAATCTCGAACGTTACGATCTGGCGCTGCAAGCGATCGCGGAGCAGATCGGCGATCCGAAGGTGGCGGCGAACGAGGACCGGGTGAACCGGATCTCGGGGCAGTTCTGGCGCGCGGCGATCCTGCATCCGACGCCCATCCCGCAGGCGCATATCGACGGGGCGTATCAGAAATGGCGCTCGGGATTGCGGCCGCCGCCGGACGCGAAGGAGTTCAACGAGTACGTCAAAGAGCAGGAGGACATGTACAAGCTTGGGCGCAAGCTGATCGACGAACTGAAGGCGCAGGAGTTTCAGGGCGACGAGCGTCCCGAGCCGCTGTGGGAACTGATCCGGCGCTTCGAGGACGAGCGTCCGGCCAATCCGCTGGGCATCGTGCGGGCGGGGTACAAGCTGCGCGAGTGGTTCCCGGAATTCGAGAAGGTCAAGAAGGGCGAAGTGCAGCAGCGGATCACGTCGCGGCTGCACTGGCCGCTGCAGGTTCAGGACGCGGCGGCGGAAGAGGGTTTGCTGATGCTGCAGCAGTATCCCGAGCATAGCTGGGTGAAGAACGGGGACGCCACGTGGACGCGTGCGGAGGATCTGCGCGACTACGGTTATTCGCTGCAGTCGTACAACAAGGCGATTCCGTACTGGCAGCAGGCTGTGGCGCATTACCAGGAGTTCAAAAAGCACTATCCGAATCATTCGAACAACAAGATCACGCAAACCGGTCAGACGCAGCCGCTGTCGGTGCAGCGGATCGGGGAATTGGAAGGGAAGCTGGGACGGCACAAGTAGCGGCGGCGGTTGGCGAACGGCAGACATCGAACGACAAGACCCCAACCAACTTCAACGTGCGGCCTTCAATCGTCCAGGGGATCCGTAACGGCTGGCCCGTGGCGCGGGCGTTCCGGGATGCTTGCGTTGAGGCCTTGGAGCGTGCTGTGCGGTGGGTCGTAAAAAAAAGTTGCGGGCGGCGCTGAGCGCCGCCCGCGTATGCCCGCACTACACGGAAGGACGAGAGCAGAATTTACTTCTTCTTGCTCTTCTTCTTCGTCTTCTTCTTGGCAGCCTTCTTCTTGGCTTTCTTCTTGGCCATCTTGACATCTCCTTTCCCGTTTTACGGGCAGCCCTTCTTGTTGGGCTCGAACCCAGACCACCGCCGGCTCAACACTTGATAGTAGCGGGCGCCAAATCCCACTTGGCACCGGCCAGCGGTCCTGCCTTCCTGTTCGAGCCCACGTTCAGGGCAGACATGTTCGAGCGCCAGGACCGCGAACGGTCCTTTGGGGCCAGCGGCATGGACACCGTCTTCGGGAAGGTGCGGGCGAACTCCCGAACGGCGCAGCCGGACCACCGTGTCGCACGAACGACTGCGCCCACAGAAGGCACAGACTCGAACGAGGAAACCGATCCGCGCAACGCACGCGGATGATAAGCATGAAGGTAGGGGGACGGAGCGTGCAGACGGGCGCAAGGTGCTGTGGAGAAGCGAAGCTGCGTCGTCGCGAAGCGAGGAGTCGTTGCGAACACGCTTTCCCTTCTCCAACTTTCCGCCTTCGATCGCGGCAAGAACAACCTTGCCACCGCATTTTGAGTGCCTACATCGAAGGTTGTGGAGAGGTTGTTACCTTACTTTGATACTTTTCGTCAAGACCTAAGCCGAAAAATTTTTTTCGAGCGTGCATCGAAAATGGAAAAGGAGGCGCATCGCGGACTCCGATTACGGCGCGATTCGATCGAGTAACGCGAGCGCGCGCAGCGCTTCGGCGCACTCCGCATCGACCTTCAACGCCATCCGATACGCATCGGCCGCTTCGGCGAGATGCCCCTGTCGCTGGAGGGCGCGCGCGCGTCCGCACGCGGCTTCGGTGAGTCGCGGATCGAGTTCCAGCGCGCGCGTGAAGTGGAAGAGCGCTTCTTCGTCTTTGAGCACGGAGTAGGCGGCGAGGGCGAGGTGATGATGCGCCGGCGCGTCGTGCGGATTTTTTTTCACGGCGGACTCGAAACGGACGCGTTCGGTGCGGTAGCGGCGGTACCCTTCGAGCGCGAAGCGCAGGGACTGGTAGGCCACGGCTTGCTGCGGCGCGGCGAGGGTGGCGCGTTCGAAGGCGTCGACGGCGAGCGCGATTTCGCCGCGTCGGAAGGCCAGCGTGCCGCGTTCGAACCAGGGCCGTGCGGCCTGGGGATGGCGTTCGCAGGCTTGGTCGAGGACCAAGGCGGCTTCGTCGGGACGTCCGTCGCCGGCGAGGAGCTGGGCGCGCAGCACGGCGGCGGGTACGGCGATGTCCGCATCGTCGCCGGCCTGGCGCAGGGCCTCGCGGAGGCGTTCGTCGAGGGCCGCGGCAGCGCGCGGCGGTGTCTGTTCGAAGCGCGCGCGGGCCAGTTCGGCGCGCACGCCGTCGACCAATCCAGAGGCGCCGCCGGCCGCTTGGGCTTCCTGTTCCAGCCGTTCGAGGGCCAAGCGGGCCGAACGCGCGGTCGCGTCCTTCGTTCCGGCGGTGCCGAGGAGTTCGCGCAGCCGTCCGAGCAGGTCGTACGCTTCGAGCAGGCGCGGTTCTGCGCGGATGGCGCGGACGTAGCGTTCTTCGGCGTCTTCCAGGAGTCCGGCCGATTCGAAGAGTTCGGCTTGGTGTACGTGCAAGCGGCCGAGCTGCGGGAAGCGGATGGCGAGTTGTTCGAGTTCGGAGAGCGCGCCGTTGAGGTCGCTGGGTCCGTTGAGTTCGAGGCTGTGGGCGAAGGCGATGTTGAGGGCTGCGTCGGCGTTGTTGGGGTCCCGTTCGCCGGCTTTGCGGAAGGCGCCGAGCGCGCGTTCGCGTTCGCCGCGTAGCAGGTAGCCGCCGCCCAGCGCGTTGAAGGTTTCGGCGCTGGCCACGTCCAGACGCGCGGCGCGTTCGAGGTACTCGATGCGTTCGTGCACGACGCGGTATTCGAGGCGCGCGAGTTCCAGGTTGGTGGCGATTTCGGTGGACGGCTCCCCGCCGCCGGCGGCGCGTTCGACGGCGAGCGCGCGCTCGTAGCAGGCGATGCCTTCCTTCAGATCGCCGAGATCGGCGAGGACGTTGCCGAGGTTGTTGTGAAGGCTGGCGCGTCCGGGCTGTAAATTGACGGCGAGGCGGAAGCAGCGTTCGGCTTCGCGCAGATCGTCGCGGCGGTAATGCAGCGCGCCGAGTCTGGCATGGAGCGTGGCGTCGTTGGGCGAGCGTGCGAGTTCGTTGCGGAGTTCGGCGATGGCGCGGTCGAGGGGGTGGATGTCCGCGCGGCGCGAGGAATGGGCTTTGGTGCGGGCGCGGGCGGTGCGTCGGGCGGAGGTCTTGCGGGCCGGCATGGCGGCGTGGCTCACGGAAGGGGTTCCCCCTGGTTCATCCTGCTCCGGCGGAACTTCAGCGCCGGAAGCCAAGGGGGTTGAACCCGAAGGCCGTAACGGCGTTTCCGCAGGCGACTTGTGCTTACTCCCTTCGGCACAAGCGCCTTTCGGACTTGAGGACTTTGCCGCCCTACGGCCTGCCATGCCGATGCATCTCCGAACGGGTGTTAGGCCAGCATTCCCCAAATCCGCGCAAGGGCTAGTGCGGCCGTACTACGCCTTCCACTAGAAGATTTTATCCCATCGCAGGCAGGTTCGACACAGTGTGCATGACCGAATACCGACCTACCCTTGGATTGCCCTAACGCCTTCGCTGGATGCGCGCCTCCTTATGTAGGGATCGGCCGAATCGGATCAGGATTCCAGCGCTGCGACGCCAGGCAAGGTCTGACCTTCCAGGAACTCCAGACTGGCCCCGCCGCCGGTGGAGATATGGGTGATCCGGTCGGCGACGCCGGCGGCGTTGACGGCGGCCACGGATTCGCCGCCGCCGACGACGGTATGCGCTCCGCAGGACGCGACGGCCTGCGCGATGGCGAAGGTGCCTTTATTGAAAGGTTCCAGTTCGAAGACGCCCTGCGGACCGTTCCAGATGACCGTCTTGGCTTTGGCAATCTCCTGGCTGTAGCGGGCGACGGTCCGCGGTCCGATGTCCAGGGCCATGGAGCCCTCGGGTATTCCGTCTGCGGGGACGACCTTGGAAGGCGCGTTCGCTTCGAACTTCTCGGCGACGACGTGGTCGAGCGGGAGCAGGAAGGTTTTTCCGAGGCGCTTGGCTTCGGCGAGGATCTCGCCGGCTTTGGCGACGAGGTCGGCTTCGACGAGCGATTTGCCGATGGGCATGCCCTGGGCCTTGAGGAAGGTGTAGGCCATGCCGCCGCCGATGAGCATGCTGTCGCACTTGGGAAGCAAGTTGACGATGACCTGGAGCTTGCCGGAGATCTTCGCGCCGCCCAGAATGGCGACGAAGGGCCGCGCGGGCTGGCCGAGCAGCGGGGAGAGCGAATCGATCTCCTTCTGCATCAGGAGCCCCGCGCAGCGCGCGGGCATCAGCTTGGCGATGGCGTGTACGCTGGCGTGGGCGCGGTGCGCGGCGCCGAAGGCGTCGTTGACGTAGATGTCGGCCAGCGCGGCGAGCTGTTTAGCCAGTTCCGGATCGTCCTTCTCTTCGCCCGCGTGATAGCGCAGGTTCTCGAGCAGGAGGACGTCGCCGTCCTTGAGTTTGGCGACGGCGGCTTCGACGGCCGGTCCGATGCAGTCGTCGGCGAAGGCGATGGGCTTGCCGAGATGCTTGGACAGGTTGGCGACGACGGGCTTGAGGCTCATTTCGGGGACGCGCTTGCCTTTGGGGCGCTGGAAGTGGCTGCAGACGACGATCCGCGCGCCACGGGCGGCCAGATCGCGCAGCGTGGGCAGTACGGCGACGACGCGCGTGTCGTCGTCGACTTCCCCGGTCTGCTTGTCGAGGGTCACGTTGAAGTCCACGCGGCAGAGCACGCGCTTGCCTTTGACGTTCACGTCCTGAAGCCGGCGGATAGCCATGTTCGGTCTCCCTGCTAGAATGGTTGGGTCTGCAAGCAAGGCATTAGCGTAGCTGCGATACGGCTGGCAGCAAGGAAACGAGGCCGACTTGAGCGCACCTTTACCGTCTGAGCCCGGCGCGACCGGGAACCCAGTGTTCGACTTCCGCGCGGGGTTTCGGCGTTCGGCGGGAACGCTGCAGCGCGTGCTGTTGTGGCTGGGGCTGGGCTTGGCGCTGGGCGGCGGCGCGGGCGCGGCGCTGGGCTGCGCGGTCTGCGGCTGGGCGGCGCTGGGCGGGCTGGGGCTGCTGGCCGCGGGCATCGCGTGGGGCTTCTGGTGGCGTTCGAGCATGCGCGCGGGGTTTCAGGAGACGTACCGCGCGTTCGACCGTCGGGAGCCGTAGTCCGGCGCATCGCATTCGTGCTTGGCGGAAGCTGGGACAATCTCTAGGCTCACGGGTCTACTCATCGAGGATCGCCTATGCCCGTCCGCGCATTTCCGGCGCCCGCGCTGCTCGCGCGGCGCAACTTCGGCTGCCGCGCCGAGACCGAACAGACGCTCTGGGGTTACCGCTCGGTGACGCTGGAAAACGAGTTGCTGCGCATCACCGTGCTGGCGGGGAAGGGCGCGGACATCGTCGAATTCCTCTACAAGCCGCTCGACGTGGACTTCATGTGGCGCAACACCAACGTGATCCGCGCGGGGCAGTCGGTGAGCGCGCCGACGGACCCGATCATGAGCTTCGGGGAGCATTATCCCGGCGGCTGGCAGGAGCTTTTTCCGTACGGTTCGCGGGTGCAGGCGAAGGTATACGGGACGGAGATGTACTTCCACGGCGAGGTCTTTGGGCTGCCGTGGGACGTGGCGGTCGAAGAAGATTCGCCGAGCCGCGTGACGGTCTGCCTGCGGGTGCGTACGCGCAAGAGCCCGTTCGTGCTGGAGCGGCGCATGACGCTGCGCAGCGGTTCGCCGGTATTGGAACTCGACGAGACCGCCTACAACCTGAGCCGCAAAGCGCAGGGTGTGATGTGGGGGCATCATCCGGCCTTCGGCGCTCCGTTTTTGAGCCCCGATTGCACGCTGTACGCGCCGACGCAGACGGTGAACGTAGGCGGGAAGGACGAGCAGCCGTTTCCGGTGGGTACGTTTAAGGACAAGCGCCGCGATTTCTCGAAGATGCTCCCGCCTCACAGCGGACACGAAGGGATGCTGTACTGGGACAAGCTCGACGCGGGCTGGTACGCGCTGGTGAATCCGAAGCTAGAGGTGGGTTTCGGGATGCGCTGGGATCACAAGCGCTTCCCGATCGTCTGGATCTGGCAGGAGACGGGTAAGATCGAGGGCGCTCCGCATTTCGGCGAGGCGTATGCAATGGCGGTGGAGCCGTTCAGCCACATGCCGGGGGCGGCGGACCGCGGCGAGAAGTTGCTCACGATTCCCGCGCGCGGCCGGATCGAGGCTCGGTTTTTGGCGTGCGCGATTCCGGGGCGCAAGGCGGTGAAGGGGATCGATGCGCAGGGGCGGGCGGTGCGTTAGGGGGCAAGTACGCGATTGGGATATTTGGAAGTTGGCCATTGCGGATTAAGGAGATGCAATATGGCACAATTTCGTTCTCGATTAACAACCGATCCAGGTTCTCGCTTTGAGGAATGTATGGAGACCGCACACCGCTTACTTCGCAAAGCGGCCGATGAATGGGCAATAGGAGATCCGGAAGTACCTGCTACAGAGGCAATCCTGAATGACATCCTCAGGGTCTTCGAGAAAAGCAAGTTCCTTCGGCGACCCTAATTGATTGTCCATCCCAAGTGGTCCTAACAATTCAATGGCTTTGGGCGGATTAAGCTAAGGAAGCACTGTCTTTTGAGCAACGCTGGGAGATGCGGCTGCGCAAGTGTAACTAAGTTGGCACCAGGCCCATTCACTTTATCCGTTGGGGTGAAGTGCTTTTACCGGACGAAGCGGCGCCTTGCCTGTACTTCACGGAGGCGAAGTTTGGTCCCACTTGCGACAGAGTAGTGTCGCCAAAATGGTGACCGTTCATTTCTTCGATAGGGGCTAGAGCCATGCGTATTTCCGGACAGCGAATCAAGCAGGCACGGCTCATTCAAGCCGAGAAGTACGTGGTTGCTGTCGAGGTTGAGATGGTCATACCGGCCGATGACCCGAGCGAGCCGTGCTACGAAGC
This sequence comes from Planctomycetota bacterium, assembly GCA_045863855.1. GTDB lineage: Bacteria > Planctomycetota > SZUA-567 > H5-PLA8 > H5-PLA8 > H5-PLA8. The sequence goes on from BTVV01000028.1 coordinate 24,275, forward strand.
CGAGACGATTCAGCTCCTGTGGGAGATCAAGGAGCACGCCGACCAGGGTGACTTGGCTTGGTTGACTAAGAGGGGCAAAGTCTACGCCGCAGTGGACGCTGCGTAAGGACAGCGGGCTGCTGAACAAGGCGGTGCAACAACCTATGGGTTAGCCCCCCCTCGGCAATCTATTCAGCGCCTCCAGTCCGGCGGCGACGGCGGTTTCCCAGGCTTGCGGCTGGAAGGGCGGATAGCCGTAAATCTTCGGGCCCATCAGAGCGGCGTAAGACTCTTCCGGATAATCCCGCGGATCGCATAGGTAGCCCAGATTCCCGTTGGCGAAATTGGCGATCCAGGTGTTCGGGAAGGGCGACTGGGCGCGGATGCCGTCGCCGATGAGCGTGTAGATCTCGCCAGGCAGACCGACGACGGCGGCCGGTCCGATGCGCAGCGCCTGGGCTTCGCCGCGCACGGTGGGCGGGATGCCGGCGGCGCTGAGGGCGAGCGCTTCGACGGCCCAATCGCGCATGAAGCCTCCGACGGCAATCCAATCGTGGAGCTTGGGAATCACGCCTCGATAGAGGTAGGCCTCGGCGTCGCGGCGGTAGCGTTCGGCGTCGAGCGGGAGGTCCAGGTCCACGCGCGCGCCGGAGACGAAGGCGGGCGCGTCGTAGCGCAATTCGGCGAGCACGCGGACGGTGGCTTCGGCGAGCGTGCGGCCGTGATTCTGCGCGGCGTCCACGCCGCCGTGGGTGTGTTCGGGGTTGATGTCGCCGAGGCAGCCTTGGAAGAAAGCGCTACGGGCATCGGGGAACGCGCGCTTGAGGTCGCGCAGCAGGCGGCCGGGGTAATCGGCGCTGACGAAGCGGCTATGGCTGTTCATGCAGACGGGGTGGCAGCCGAAGTGCGCGGCGACGAAGGTGGGGCGCGCGGCGCCGGGTTCGCGCGCGGCCATTACGCGCAGGGTGTGATCGACGGGGCCGTCTTTGCGGACGCGGTTCATAGCGACGCCGCGGACTTCGGTTTCGGCGAAGCCCAGTTCTACGGGGCGTTCGCCGCGTGCGGCTTCGACGATGGCGTCGCCGATGGCTTGCAGGACCGACCGGACGTAGCCGGCGTTCAACGCGCCCCAGTGCCGCAGCGGCGAGGTGGTGGGCGTGGAGTGGCTGTGCACGGCCGAGATGAGGACGCATTCGGGCGGGATGCCGGTCTCTTTCTCGACGCGCTTGCGCACGCCCAGCGCCAGATCGCCGGCGATGCCGATGACATCGACGCTGCAGAGGACCACGCGGCGGGTTCCGTCTCCGAGGACGATGGCGCGGGCGTAAAGTTCGTCGAGGACGGCTTGGGCGGTCCGATCGGGCTGCAAGCCGTATCCGGCGAGCGCCACGCCCATCGGCGGGGTCACGTCGCGCTGCGCATATCCGAGGGTCCATCCGGCCATGGCGGGGCTCCTTGAAGGGTACGGTTTACTTGCGCTGCGTTTTCACGTGTTTGGCGACATTGAGCGTCGTGTCGGTCCAGAAGCGGTTTTCGTGGCGCTTGAGGTGGTCGCAGAGTTCGCGGAAGTCGCCGTCGGCGACGGCCAGGCCGCCGTCCTGAATGCCGTGGAAGACGAGGAGGAGCCAGTGCCCACGCGCGGCGGCGCGTTCGCAGAGGCCGATCATCTCGTAGCCGGCGAGGCGTTCGGCGGGATGCCCTTCGAGATAGGCGAGGTCGCAGGCTTGCGGCGCGACGGCGAAACCCAAGTTGCAGGTGCCGCCGCGTCCGGCGACGAAATGCTTGGCGATGAGCGGCACGTAGCTCTGGCGCGTCAGGCCCGATCCGACGTGATGGTAATAGCACGGGTAGCAGAAGGTCCGCTCGGTCTGTTCGGGGATGATCTTCCGCAGGCGTTCTTCGGCCTTGAGGATGTCGGCTTCCAGTTCGGCGAGGGTCATGCTTTCGAGGCCGTGGTCCTGGCCCCACAGCGCGCGCGAGCAGGGATGCGAGCAGGTGTGGTTGCCGATCTCGTGCCCGGCCGCGGCGACGGCGCGCCACGGCTGGAGGCGTTCCTCCCATTCGCCGTCCTTGGGGTTAAGGTAAAAACTTCCGCGCAAGCCGAGCTTGTTCATGTACGGGATGGCGCGCTCGAGCTGCGACTTCGTGCCGTCGTCGAAGGTGAGCGAGATGGCGGCTTCGCGGCCGTTGGGCCAGGCATAGGCTGAATTGGGCATGGGCGGTCCTCGATATCAGGCCAGACAGGTGCGAACCTTACGCAGCGCGGCAATCACCCGGTCTTCCCAGTCGTCGGCTTCGGCGCTGGGGATGCGCCCGTCGCGGTCCATGGCTTCGATGACGCGGGTCATGCCTGCTTCGAGCGAGACGACGGGCCGGAACTCGGGTACGTCGCGGCAGAGCTTCGCATTGCTGTAGTAGGTGTGGTGCGCGAAGATGTCGCGGCAGATGTTCGTCTCGGGCTGATTCAGCGCGACGAGATCGGCGAGCGGGATGCCGACAAGTTCGACCTCGCGTCCCAGCACCTTCATGGCGATGCGGTGATGATCGGCCCAGGTGACGAAGCCGCGGTCGACCATGTTGTAGGTCTGTCCCACGCATTGCGGTTTGCCGACGATGTGGGCGAAGCAGAGCGCCGCGTCGTCGACGTGGAGATGCTGGTGCAGGGCGTTGCCGTCGCCGCAGACAAGTACCGGCTTGCCGCGGCGGATACGGTCGATCCAGCCGAAGCCGCGCCCGATCTGGCGGAGCATGCCTTGCTTGGGCCCGTAGGTGGTCGAAGGCTTGATGATGGTGGCCGGGAAGTTCTGGCCGTGGAAGGCTTCGAGAAAGGCGTGGTCGGCGGCGACTTTGTTCTGGCCGTAGGGCGTGATGGGCCGGAGCGGATGATCTTCGGTGGTGGGGAACCAATCGTAGGCGATGCCGTAGGTGCAGACGGTGGAGCACTGCACAAAATGCTTCACGCCCTGGAACGCGCGGATGCTGCTGAGCGCGTCTTCGCGGTTGAAGCAGATCATGTCGATGGCAGCGTCGAAGGCTTCCTGCCGCATGGCGCGCTCGAAGGCATCGCGGTCCTTGCGGTCGCCGACGATCCTGCGCGCGCCGTCGGGCAGTTCGCCGCTCTGCCCGCGGTTGTAGCAGGTGACTTCGTGGCCCAGCTTCAGGAGCAGCCTGACCGTACTGGTGCTGATGTTTCCCGTGCCGCCGACGATGCAGACTTTCACACGCCATCCCCCGCGGAAGAGCGAATCGAACCGAAGGCTCGATCCTACCCCACGGCGGCCGTGGCGCGAAGCGCTTCCGCGTGCGCGCGGACCTTCGCGAAGGCTTCGGCGATGCGGGCCATGTGTTCGCGTTCGGCCAGGAGGACCGTGTGCGAGAAGAGCATGATTTCTTCGGCCGCGCGGGTGCATTGGGGCAGTTCGAAGCGCTGGGGATCGATGGCGCGCCAGTATTCCTCGCTGAGCCGGTGGCGGCGCTTGGTCTGCGGCTTGTAGAGAGGGCTGTGGTTGAGCGGCTGGTAGGTGTACCCGGGTTCGATGCCGAGTTCGGCCTTGAGCGCTTCCTGGACGCGTTTGCGCGGCAATCCGCCGAAGGCGTCGGCGCGGTAGCGCAGCCCGTAGGCGTAGTAGGCCTGGCGCGTGACCTGGGGCAGCCGCGCGAGCGGATCGAGGCCGGGAATCTCGCGGAGCAGCTTGGAAAGGTACTGCGCGTTCTCGTCGCGCCGTTCGGTCTGTTCGGGCAGGCGGGAGAGCTGCGCGTTGAGGACGGCGGCTTGAAATTCGGAGATGCGGAAGTTGCCGCTTTGCGGGACTTCACCGGGTGGCGCGTTTTCGCAGCCGGCCGGGGCGCGCCCGCAGTGGCGCAGGGCGTCGAGCCTGCGCGCGAGCTTTTCGTCTCCGGTACATACGTAGCCGCCTTCGCCGGCGTTGAGCACTTTGCTGGCCTGGAGGCTGAAGGCGGCGAGTTTGCCCCACGTCCCGGCCTTACGGCCGCGCCACTCGCTGCCGTGCTGGTGGCTGCCATCTTCGATCACGGGGATGCCGAATTCGTTGGCGACGGCGAGGATTTCGTCGAGGTTGGCCATGCAGCCGTACAGATGGACAGGGATGATCGCCTTGGTGCGCGGGGTAATGGCGGCGCGGAGGGCGGCGGGATCCATGGTGAGGGTTTGCGGGTCGATATCGACGAGGATCGGGACGGCGTTGACGTCGAGGGCGCAGGCGGCGGTGGCCTGCCAAGTGAGGCCCGGGACGATCACTTCGTCGCCGGCGCCGACGTCGAGGGCTTCGAGCGCGAGCTGCAGCGCGTGGGTGCCGTTGGTGACGCAGAAGCCGTAACGCACGCCCAGGAAGTTGCCGAAGGCCGCGCGAAATTCGGCGTCTTCGGGGCCGTTGAAGCCCCAATTGCCGCGCCGCGCAACGCGGACGAGGCGTTCGACCTCGCGCTGATCGCGCACGGGCCACGCGGGCCACGCGCCGTCGTAGACCGGTTTGCCGCCCTGCAGTGCGAGTTCGGACATGAGAAACGCCTCCGTCTGGGGTGCCTGAAGATGAATACCACTTCTCGGGATACGGGCGCCATGCACGGGATTTCGAAGACCTGCACGGCATCGACGGAGGCTACAGCCCGTGCTCGGTGCGCCAAGCTTTGGGGGAGCGTCCGGTGCGCTTCTTGAAGAGGCGGGTGAAGTAGAACGGATTATCGAGTCCGACGCGGTGGGCGATCTCTTTGATCGAGAGGGCCGGGTCGCGCAGGAGGCGTTCGGCCTCTTCGAGGCGGCAGGCGGCGAGGAAGTCGGTGAAGGTTCGGCCGAGTTCGCGGGTGAAGAGCGCACTGAGGTAGCCGGGCCCGATGCCGACGTGGGCGGCGACGGCGGCGAGATCGAGCGGTTCGGCGAAGCGGTCGCGGACGTAGTTCACGGCGAGTTTGACGCGGCGTTCCTGAAGATCGTCGGGGCGGCGCGCGGCGGCGGCCGATTTGCTTTGCGCGGCGAGGTGCTTCAGGGCCGCGCCGCAGAGACTCAGCAGCATCCCCTGAGCGCGCAGGAAAGCGCCGGGGCGGGCTTCGTACAATTCCAGATCCAGCGCTTCGGCGACGCGGTGGCCTTCGGGAAAGCGTTCGAGTCCTTGGCGAAAGGAGCCGGTTCGGAAACGGCCGCCGCCGAGGTGCTCGATGGTGTTCGCGCCCATCCAGCCCGGGTGGCAGGCCGACCAGAGCAGGACGTAGGGTCCGGCGCGTTCGGCGGCGTGTTCGCGGTGGAAGACGCGCGGCGCCAGAAGCGCGAGGTCGCCGGCGCGGAGCAGGATTCGTTCGTCGCCGAGTAGGAACGGGCAGCGCCCGTGCAGCGCGTAGCAGAATTCGAAACTTTCGTGGCGATGCGCGGGCGGGAATCCTTTAGGCGGCGAAGACCAGCGCGCCGGGGGATGGGTGAGCCTGCGGCCGCGGCGGGTGCGGTCGCAGTGGAGCCGTTCGGGGGTGAGCGCGCGGATCAGGGCGGGCAGCGTGACGCCGTAGAGTTCTTCCGCGTTCGCCGGACCGGTCCACCGAGCCATGGGCTTCCTCTCGGCGCGATCGCGTTCAGACGCAGCGCTCGTGCGGCCAGCGGAACGGCTGGCCCTTGCGCACGGCTTTCAGGTCGGCGATCCAAGGGCGCGCGCGGAAGCGCAGACCGCCCTCTTGAAGCACCCGTTCGAGACCCTTAATCGCGTCGTCCTTGCGTCCCAGCGCCAGATTCGCGAGCGCGGTGGCGTAGACGGCGATGGTAGGACTCTGCCCGTAGAATAGCTCCTTGCGCTTGCACAGTTCGATCACTTTTTCGAGATCGGCTCGTGCTTCGTCCTCGCGTCCGAGGCGGCGGCGGGCCAGCGCGCGCCAGAGCGGCGCTTCGGTGGAGATCCAGTACCAGTTGTCCCAGTCCTGTTCGTCGGCGGCCTTGCGGTACTCGGCGCGCGCTTTCTTTTCGTCGCCGGAGGCTTCCAGCGCCACGCCTTTCCAGTAGCGCCACGCGCTGTCGGTGGGGCGGCTGGGGCGGACGGAGAAAGTGGTCGGCGGATAGGTGCCTGCGCGTTCGAACCATTGGACCGCTTCGGCAAAGCGGCGGCGGGCGAGCGCATCGCGCCCCAACTGCAGGCACGAGAAGGCGTAGGATTCGTGCGGGCTGACTTCGCCTTCCCAGCGCACGAAGGGCCGGCTTTCGACGAGCTTCACGGCGTCGGCGAAGCGTCCGGCTTCGACGAAAATGCCGATGCCGCGCTTGAGGAAGCGGTGGTTGGCTTTGAGCGCGGCGTTCGCGCCGCGGTAGAGCGCCACGCGCTTGGCGGTGTCGCCCATGCGCTCGTAGAGGCCGAGAAGTTCGCAGGCGATGTCCGGATCGCCGGGCGCGGCGGCGTAGGCGCGTTCGCAGGCCGCGGCGGCCTGGCGCAGGGGGCGCTTGAGCAGCGTGAGCGAGAGGCTGATGTTGCGCCACGCGAGCGCGTCGCCGGGTTCGAGCTTGACGGCTTTTTGGAAATCGCTGAGCGCTTCTTCGTGGCGGAAAAGGCTGCCCATCAGGGTGCCGCGCAGGCGCCAAGCCTGCGCGTCGCGGGGACGTTCACGAGTGGCCCAGTTGAAGAGGGCGAGTTCTTCGAGGCGGAAGGGGAAGGCGTAATCGGCGCGCAGCGCGGCGGCGCGGTCGAGGTGCTTGGCCACCCACGCTTTGGGTGCAGCGGGGCTGTGTGCGGTGATGTAGGCGGCAAGGTAATCGGCGCGCGGATCCTGCAACTTGGAGGCGCTCAGGACGGTGAGCGCCATACCGTGCTGCCCCATTCCGAGGTACCACCACGCGACTTCCATTTCGCGATCGGCGGACGGGTAGTCGCCGGATTCGTGGAGCGCGTGGATTTCGTCGAGCTGCGCGGGCATGGCGGCGAGCTTGCCGAAGTGGTGCGCGGCCCAGCGTTCCCAGCGGGCGGGCAGGTAGAGCGGATCGGTGCGCAGCGCGGCTTCTACGGAGCTGAGGGCGCCCCAGTAGTCGCCTTGCATGCGCCGCGCGAGCGCCAGGAGCGTGCGGCGCTGCGCGGTGGCGTGGGCGGGATCTTCGCAAAGCAGCGCCAGGCGCGTGCGTGCGCGCGGCGCGAGATTTTGCGCGAGTTCGATCTCGGCGAGGGCCTGTTCGGCGCGCGCCCATTCGGCGGAGCCGGCGGCGGCGAATGCGGCCGCGTGCTTGAAGGATTCGGAGGCCAGATCGAGCGCTTCGCGATAGCGCGCGACGACGCCCAGGAGGTCATAGGCCTGCGCGGCATGCGCTCGGCTGGAGCCGGAGACGACGGCCTTGAGATCGACTTCGGCGCGGCCCCAGAGCCCTTGATCGAGGAAGTAGCGGCCGCGGAGGAGCCGCGCTTGTGGATCCTGGCTGCGTTCGCGGACGGCTTCTTCGATCAAGCGCCGCGCGCGGGTGCGTTCGCCGTTAAGCAGGTGATGGTCGATGCGTTCGAGGCGGTCTTCGAAGGTGGCCGGCGCTTCTTCGAAGCGTTTGGTGCGCGCCTGCTGGCGCTTGAGGCGCGCGAGCGTGCCGGGTTCCTGTCTCGGGACGTACGGATAGCGGGCTTGCGCGACGACTCGTCCTGCGGCGTTGCGGACGGAGGCTTCGAAGGGTTCGGCTCCGGGCGCGGGGAGCTTGAAGAGGCGGCCGGCTTTGAGGTTCGCTTCTTTGCGGGTGCGCTTGGCGCCTTGTTTGATTTCCACGACGCAGGCGCCCAAGTCTTCGCAAGGGAATACGGTAAGCGCGCGGCGCCGGGCTTCGCCCGCGAGGCCGAAGGCGAGATCGTGGTTGGCGTAGAAGAAGAGGCCCGTGCGGTCGACGGGGTACCAGCGTTCGTTCCAGTGGCGTTCGCCGAAGGGCGGGAACCATTCGCGGTCGGCTTGCGTTTCGAGCGGCCCGCATTGAATCTCGACGTAGTGGCGCACTGGCTTGTCGCAGAACATGCGCCCCCATACCTTGCCTTCGGGCGCCGAACCCCAGGTGAAGAACTTTTTACCTTTCATCTTGCGCCAGTCGGCGACGTGGACGATGCCCGCTCCGGTGTCGTGGTTGTAACAGCCGAAGAAATCCTCGGCGACGCCCGCGCCGAAGAACTCGTCGGGCCCGCGGTAGCTGGTGTAGCGGCTCTGGTCGCGGCCGTTGTGCATCGGATAGTCGCGCTTCTCGCCCGTCCAGGGAATGCGGCCGCATTTGGCGGGGATCGAGAACTGCCAGCCGTCGCTGGTGTCCACGCCGGCGTTGGCCCAGAAGTACCAGCGGTGGGCAAGCGGGGTGGGGTTGGCCAGACGGGTGCGGACATCGAGCGCCGCGACGCCGGGACGCAGGATCAGTTCGACCTGCCAGCGCATGCGCGAGATGAGTTCCAAGTCGCCGACGACGATGCTGGCCGATCCGTCGGCGTGCGTGCGGGCGGTGCTGGCGACGGGCGAGAGCGACATCGGGGTATGGCCATTGGGAAAGTTGAATTCCAGTCCCAGCGGCATCCACGCGCCGGGCAAGCGAATCAAGCCGGGCTTGAAGACGTCGGGCGTGTAGAAAACTTCGCGCTTGCGCGCCTTGTCGTAGAGGCTCCAGATGTGCCCGCCGTAGCAGGGCGTCACGGTAAGTTTAAGGTGTTCGTTCTCCAGGCACCGCGCGCGGACCTGGAGGGTTTCCTTTTTGAAGCTGAGGTGATCGCGCAAGGGATACGGATAGATGCGAGTGTAGCTCTCGACCTGATACAGCGGGACTTTCTCGGCGGGTTCGGGCGCGTATCCGGGAATCGAAAAGGTAGTCTCGTAACTGCGGACGGCGGCGGGCATGAATGCGTGGCCTCAGGGTGATGGGTCTGGCGGAAGGGCAAAAAACAGACCTGAATGATGGCAACATGCATAGCGTACCCCGGTCTCCCAAGGTGCCGCAAGCAGAACGCCGTCGATTCCAAAGCAGTCGAAAAGCTAGACCAAATCGAACCAGAAGGTGCGGATCAGTAGATGCCGACGCGCGGCGGGAGGGGGTCGCAGGTGAAGGCCATGCGGGCGCACAGGCGCTGGAGGAGCTGGGTTTTGAGTGCGGCGTGTTCGGCACGGTCCCAGAGGTTGTGGAGTTCCGTCGGATCGGCCTGAAGGTCGTAGAGTTCGCCCAAGGGCTGTCCGTGCCAGGCGACGAGCTTGTGGGTGGCGGTGCGGAGCATCGTACAGTACTGCGGCGGCTTGTTGTTGTTCGAGTTGTAATACTCGCAGTAGACGTCCTCGCGATGTTCGCCGGGTGCGGACGAGGAAGTGAGCAGCGGCCAGAGGCTCTTGGTTTGCATGCCCGGATGGCGCGGGAGTCCGGCGGCGTCGAGAAGCGTGGGCGCGAGGTCGCCGAGTTCGACGAGTGTGGCGGAGTGGCGTCCGGCGGGAATCGTGCCGGGCATGGAGGCGATCAGCGGGACGCGCAGCGCGCCTTCGTAGAGGAAAGGGCCCTTGTGGTACAAGCCGTGGTCGCCGAGGAGTTCGCCGTGGTCGGAGGTAAATAGGACGAGGGTGCGCTGGCGCTGTCCGGTGCGGTCCAGGGCGTCGAGCATGCGGCCGACGTGCACATCGATGAGGTCGCACATGGCCCAGTAAGCGGCTTTAAGATAGCGGTGGTCGCTGGGGGTGAGTTTGCGGCGGTCGAGTTTGCCGTGTTCGCTGAACTGCTTCTGATATGGCGGCTTTTCGTCCAGTTCGCCTTCGTGGTAAGCGGGCAAGGGCAGTTCGTCGAGGCGCTTGAGGTAAGGCTCCAGGTATTCGTCGGGCGGATTAAAGCTGAAGTGCGGGTCGAAGATATTGACGCTGTAGAACCAAGGATGCGGCGCGGATGCGTAGGCGGTGAGGAAGTCGATGGCGCGGTCGGCGCACCATTTGGTCTGGTGCAAGGCTTCGGGCATACCGTGGTGAATCAGGCCGCAGTCCTCGCGCGGCGGCGTCCGCGCGGCGTGCCCGCGTTCGAGGAGCCAGCGCGTATAGGCGCTGCTGCGGTGCGTGCCGCCGGGCGCGTGATCCCACTGGAACTCGGCGTAACCGTCGGCGATGCGGCGTTCGCTGCCGGAGAAATAGAGGCTCGCGTCGTGGTTCCACCATTCGGGGCCGCAGCGTTCGATGCGCCGGTCGCAGGCGCTGAGGTGCAGTTTTCCGGAGAGGCCGCCGACGTACCCGGCGTCGGCGAGGAGCTTGGTGACGAGGACGGTGTCTTCCGGAATGTCCTGGCCGTTCTGGCGCAGTCGGGTGGTGACGGGGTAGCGGCCGGTGAGCATGCAGGCGCGGCTGGGCTGGCAGAGCGGGTTTTGCGCGAAGGTGTTTTCGAAGAGCACGCCGTCCTCGGCGAGACGGTCGACGTTGGGCGTGCGGACGAATCGGTTGCCGTAGCATCCCAGCGTGTCCCAGCGCTGCGAGTCGGTGCAGATCCAGAGGATATTCGGACGCGGTTCGCTCACGCGGAAGCTCCTTGTGAATTCAGGCGCTGAAGGATTCGAAAGAATCTTACCTCAAGCGAGCCGAACCGCGCGCCGTTTGAACCTTCTTTTCTCTTGCTTTCAGACGGCTTAATGGGTGCGCGGGGCTTCAGTGTTTGCGCCGCCGCAGGCGCAGGAATTTGTAGAGCGCGCGGTCGAAGGGGCTGGTGTTGAGCAGGAATTGGAAGTCCGCCGGCGTGGCCAGACAGCCGCGGCGGACTTCGCCGAGGTGCGCGCGTGCGCGGGCGACGTACTCGGCCTGCGGGAGCGGGGCGAGACGCACGCCGGTTTCGGGGTCGCGGAAGCCGACCCCTTCGGCGACGGGCGGGTCGAGTTCGGCGGGATCCCAGAGCATGAAAAGGACGATCTCGTGGCCGCGGTGGCGGAGGCGCTTGAGCGCATCGAGCAGTCTCGCGCGTCCGGTGAGCGCATCGGTGAAGATAATCACCAGTCCGCGGCGGCGCTCCTGGCGGGCGAAGGTCTCCAGCCCCGCGGCGATATCGGCTTGCCCGCCGGCTTCCAGCGCGCTCAGTTCTTCCAGCACGCGGCGGACGTGCTGGCGGCTGCTGCGCGGCGGGAAATAGCGCCCTGCGCCGGCGGCGCCGCCCACGTTCAGGAGCCCGACGCGGTCGCGCTGATGCTGGAGCAGATAGGCGAATGCCGCGGCGAGCGTGACGGCGTAACCGAGCTTGGTGAAGACCGGCGCGGCAAAGCTGCCGCGTTGCAAGCTGCGGTAGCCCATGCTGGCGGAGGCGTCGAGGACCAGCGTCGCGCGCAGGGCGCTTTCGGCTTCGAAGCGCTTCACGAACAAGCGGTCGGTACGCGCGAAGACGCGCCAGTCGATCCAGCGCGGATCGTCGCCGCGGACGAAGTTGCGGTAGTCGCTGAATTCCACGCTGAATCCGCGGCGCGGACTCTTGTGCAAGCCTTGCAGGAAGCCCTGGACCACGGCGCGCGCGCGCAGGTCGAGCCGTTTGAGGCCGGCGAGAAACTCCGGCCGCAACACTTCGCGCGGCGGCCGGTCGGCCTCTTCGGGTTCCGCAAACGCCACCTGGAGGCGCTTGCGCACGCCCTTCAGCGAGGAGGGGATATCGAGTCGATGCATGGGATCGGGCCGTGCGGCTCCCCTATAGGTGTGCCGCTGCGTGCGGCGTAAGGGCGCGGTTGCGCGCGTGCGGGATCATTGAGTCAACGCCCATAGAAAGAGGTTGGCGCTCAGCGCGAGCCCGTCTTCGGGCGCGTGCATCACGGGCAGGCCCAAGGGACCGGCCCGCCACGCGCCGCCGAGATCGTGGGGCGAATAAATCAGCGCCAGCCGCGAACGCGGTCCGTGCGGATCGGGCAGTTCGAGGCCGTACAATTCGGGCTCGACCGCGGCCAAGGTTCCGGTGCACGGTTTGGCGCTGCGGCGGACTTTATCGATGCGGTGCCCGATCGAGAAGATGGGGTGCGCGGGCGGGAGGCGCGTGAGCGGAGCGGCGGGAAAGAGTTCGGCGCAAAGCGCGCGGAGGCTCTGGTCGAATTCGGGGTCGGCGCAGCAGGCGTCGGCAATCAGAAAACCGCCATTCTCGAGATGGGCTTTCAGGCGCTGGCGTTGTGTGTGCGTCCACTTGAGCGCCTTGCGGCCGGAAAGGTAGAGCACGGGGAAGCGTTCGAGGCCGGAGTCGGTGAGCGCGAGTTCTTGAGCGCGCAACGGACCGGAGAGTTGGAGGCGCCGCCCGAGGTGTTCGAGAAGACCCTCGAAATGGTGCGGCGATTTCCAGTCGGAATTTTCGCGCAGCCAGGCGAAGACGGGTGGGCCGCTTACGGGCGGCTTGCGAGCCGGCTCGGCGGCGTCTTCCTGGTCGCGCTGCTTGGACCATTCGAAGAAACGGTTCACGTCGACCTGCGCTTTGGCTTGCTGTTCGTTCAGGCCCAGGCCGAAGGCGAGCAGCCACAGGATCAGCTCTTTGCTCTCCCAGCTGCTGACCGAAATACCGCCGCCCAAGTCCGATAATTCGACGTAAAACGGGAGCTTAAATACGCGCTTCTGTGCCTCGGGGAGTCCCTGGAGCTGCTGCTTCCATTCGCCGCCCTGATTGGGGATGTAATAGATCCAGGCGGTCTGGCTGGCGGTGACGGTATGCAGCACGATGCCGCGCTGAGCGAGGGCCTTGGCCCATTCTCGGCTGCGGGGCTGTTCTACGGGCTTGGGCTGTTCGTCGCCCATGAGGACGGCGACTTTGCGTGCGCCGGCGGTCCAGCGCAGGCGCGTCAATGCCGCGTGTAGCGCTTCTTCGATCATCTCCTCGCCGCCGCCTTCGGCACGCTGGCGCTGGAGGAAATCGGCCAGTTCGTTGCGGTCGCCGGTGAAGTCGAGGACCGCGAACTTCTCCTGGCCGCCTTTGTATTCCTTGGTGCGGTAAGCGACGACAGCGACGCGGAGGCTGCGGAGTTGCCCGTGCAACGCTTCGCCGATGCGCTTGATCTGTTCCTGCAGGGTGCCGAGCGTGTGGGTCATGCTGCCGCTGCAATCGAGAAGGAAGGCGAGTTCGACGTCGCCTTGGTTACAGGGGCAGGAGGCCCAGAGGCTGGAGGAAAGAAACCAAAAGAGGATGAGCAAGCGGTGAACGGTGAACGGTGAACGGTAACGACGCGGTACGGCCGACCGCGCTTGCGCGGGCCCGTATGCCGTTGAGCCGCAACCCTTACCGTTCACTGTTCACCTTGAACCGAACTACCCTTTAGGAATCGGTGTCGCTTCGAGCACGCGGCGGATCAGATCGACGCTGGTGGCGCCGTCGGCTTGGGCCTGGAAATTGGGCGCGACGCGGTGGCGCAGGACGGGCACGGCGAGCGCCTGGATGTCGGCGGGGCTGACGGTGGGCCGTCCGTCCATCGCGGCGAGGGCTTTGCCGCCGAGGACCAGGAACTGCCCGGCGCGCGGGCCGGCGCCCCATTCGACGCGTTCGTTGACGAACTCGGGCGCGAAGTCGTCGCCCGGGCGCGTGGCACGGATCAGCCGCGCGATGTAACTGACCATGTAGTTGCTGCAGTGAACGTGATGAATTGCGCGCTGGATCTCGCGGATGCGATCGCTGCCGAGGACGGGCCGGGCGTTGAGCAGGCCGGAACTGGTGCGCGTGAGGATCTGTTCTTCTTCCTGCAGGCTTGGATAGTTGATTTCGATCTGGAGCATGAAGCGGTCGAGCTGCGCTTCGGGCAGTTCGTAGGTTCCTTCCTGTTCGATGGGGTTTTGCGTGGCGATGACGAGAAACGGATCGGGCAGCGCGTGAGTCTGGTTGGCGACGGTGACTTGGCGTTCCTGCATGGCTTCGAGAAGCGCGGCCTGTGTCTTGGGCGGCGTGCGGTTGATTTCGTCGGCGAGGATGACGCTGGCGAAGAGCGGTCCGGGCATGAAGCGGAAACCGCGCGCGCCGTTCTCTTCGAACAGGACGTCGGTGCCGGTGATGTCGCTGGGCATCAGGTCGGGGGTGAACTGAATGCGCTTGAAGGGCAGGTCGAAAGAGCGTGCGAGGGCTTTGACCATGCTGGTCTTGGCCAAGCCCGGGACGCCTACGAGCAGGCAATGCCCGCGCGCGAAGGCGGCGGCGAGCATCAGCTTCAAGACACTCTCCTGGCCGATGATCTCGCGGGCGATCTCGTCGAGCAGGGCGTTGACGTCGCTGCGCAGCGAAGCCAGGAGGGATAGCAGTTCGTCGCGCGTCGGTTCGGGCTGGGCCATGCGAGCCTCCGCGGAAGGGTATACCGCATCCATGCAGAAGTGACGATGCCAGGACGGCGGGACTTAGAGCCGCTCCGGGCTTCAAGCGTAGCAGTTGTGCGCACTTGGCGTGGCCGGTAGCGTGGGACGACTAACGCGGGAGCCAGATATGAGCGGGACGATCGGCTGGGGCATCCTGGGCTGCGGGCGCTTCATGCAGCGGCGCGTGCTGCCGGTCTTTCGGCAGACGAAGCATGCGCGGGCGGCGGCGTTGCAGCGCCGGGATCTCGCGGCGGCCGAAGCGAGCGCGAAGGAGCACGGCGTGCCGCGCGCTCATGCGACCCGGGAGGCGCTGCTGGCCGACCGGGACGTGCAGGCCGTCTTCATCGGCACTCCGAACGCGAATCATTGCGCGGATGTGCTGGCCTGCGCGGCGGCGGGTAAACATGTGCTGGTCGAGAAGCCGATGGGCGTCAACGCCGCGGAATGCCGCGAGATGGCCGAGGCGTGCGCCGGGGCGGGTGTGAAACTGTTCGTGGGGCATTGCTTTCGCTACGCGAACGCGGTGGAGTGCGCGCGCGCGGCGGTGTGCGAAGGCGCGCTGGGTCCGCTGCTGGGTTTGCGCGGGTTGTACAGCTTTCGCTGCGCGCCCGACGCATGGCGGCGGGATTGCCGGATTTCGGGCGGGGGGCCGCTGATGGACTTGGCTCCGCACGTGATCGATTTCTTTCGCTTCGTGAGCGGGCAGGAAGTGGCGGAGGTGGCGGCATTCGTGGAGCCTGCCCGCGACTGGCGCTCGGGGGCCAGCGAGAACCGCGCGCGGGCGCTTTTGAAACTCTCGGGCGGCGCGTGGGCGACGTTGGAGGTTTCGTTCGCCGCGGCGTTTCGGAACACGGTGGAAGTTTCCTTTCCTCAGGGGACGCTACGCGCGGATTACACGCTTTCGCTGATCGAGAACCCGCACGTACAGTTGTGGAAGATTTCGAGCGATCCGCAGCCGCCTCAAATCGAAGCCGTGCCTCTGGAGAGGCGGGATATTTACCTGCTCCAGATCGAGGATATTTCGCGGGCGCTGCTGGACCCGGCGCACGTACCGCTGGCGGCGACGGGCGAGGATGGGGTGCGGACGCTGGAAGCGATCGATGCCGTGTATGAAGCGGCGGAGACGGGGCGAAAAGTGACTATAGGCAGCATAGCGTAAACGAGCGATCGGCGAACGGTTTGAGGCATGATTGGGGTTGGACGGCGGGGTTGTTGGTGGACGAGCAGGTCCAAGCGAGGGAGCGAAAGGCAATATGGGACGCGAGGTCGAGGTCGCGGCGTACTACTTTCCGAATTACCACGTCGATGCGCGGAACGTGAAGTGGCACGGTCCGGGGTGGACGGAGTGGGAATTGGTCAAGCGCGCGGAACCGCGCTTCGCGGGGCACGCTCAGCCGCGCGTTCCGCTGTGGGGCTACGAAGACGAATCCGATCCGGCGGCGATGGGGCGGAAAATCGACGCGGCGGCCGACCATGGGCTCGATGCGTTCATCTTCGACTGGTACTGGTACGAAGACGGCCCGTACCTGCAGCGCGGGCTGGAAGACGGATTTTTGCACGCGGGCAACGGCGCGCGGATGAAGTTCGCACTGATGTGGGCGAACCACGATTGGGTCGATATTCATCCGGCGACGCGTCCGCGCCCGTTCAAGCAGTTGCTGCCGGGCCGAATCTCGCTGAAGGGTTTCGAGGCGGCGACGGAGCACGTGATCCGTTCGTATTTTTCGCGCGAGAATTATTGGCGTATCGGCGGGCGGCCGTATTTTTCGATTTACGAACTGATGACGCTGATGGACGGACTGGGCGGTTTGGACGAAACGCGCCGCGCGCTGGACGGTTTCCGCGAGCGGACGGCGAAAGCCGGCTTGGGCGAATTGCATCTCAACGCGGTCGTTTGGGGCGTGAAGATCCTGCCGAACGAGCGTTCGATCCAGAACCCCGTGGAATTGCTGGGGCGGCTGGGCATCGACAGCGTGACGTCGTACGTCTGGATTCACCACCAGCCGTTGAAGCAATTTCCGCAGACGCCGTATACGGAGATCGCCGCGGCTTCGGCCCAGGTCTGGACGCGCTTTCGCGAGCAGTATCCGCTGCCGTATTACCCGAACGTGACGATGGGCTGGGATGCGAGCCCGCGGACGGTGCAGAGCGACGCGTTCGAGAACCTGGGTTATCCGTGGATGGCGATGCTGAAGGGCAACACGCCGGCGGCGTTCGGCGAGGCGTGCCGCGCGGCGCGGGCGTTCGTGCTGAACGGTCCGGCGGAGCGGCGGATCGTGACGATCAACGCGTGGAACGAGTGGACCGAAGGAAGTTATCTGGAACCGGATACGGAGTATGGCTTCGGGTACTTGGAGGCGCTGCGGGAGGCGTTTGGGATCAAGGGCGCTTAAGCGCCGAGCGCCACTACACCATTTCGTCTTCGGGCCGGACGGGTTCGTTGACTCGCCGGTGCGGCGGGGTCTTGCCGAGGGCGCGATAGACGAGCAGGCAGAGCGCGTAGATGCTGAAGCCGACGATCACGGGCATCAAGACGGCGAAGTAGAACATGAACGGCGCATCGGCCCACTGGTGAATCTTGGCCCAGAGGCCGGTGAGCCAGAGCACGCCAAAGCCGAGCACGAACATCAGCGTGGTGACGATGGCGCTGACGATCCAGGGATGCACGAAATCTTCGCCGGCGGGCGGAAGTCCGATGGGCGGCACGCTGTCGGGGTTATTGGCGGTTTCGTGAGCCATGATGCGCGGCGCTTTTCTCTTTCTGTGCGGCCTAGAGGTCTGCGATCAAAAATTCCGGCGAGCGGGGCGTCCGCTATCTGGCGCTGTCCGGGCGCTGACCGCTGTCATGCTCTAATAATGGTCGCTCGGGGGGCGTCTTTCAATAGTATATAAGGTAGGCGAGGGGGCCGGGCGATGAAAAGCTTATCCGGTTCGCTTGGCCTGCTGCTAGTGCTTGGCTCTGCCTTCGCCGCGGAACCTCCCGCGACTGCTGAAGGACCTCCCGACGATTTAAAGATCGCGTTGAATGCCGAGCAGACGTTGCTGCGGCATACGGACCTGTTTCGGCGTGTGACGCGCGAGGAGGCGGAAGCGCAGAAGGAGTGGGGCGCGCTGGACGAAAAGACGCGCGCCCGGGCGCTGGGGCAGGTGATGTCGTACGCGAAGGAGGATCTGCGGCTGCAGGCGGTGAAGGCGCTGAGCGAGCTGACGGGCGACGGCGATCCGGTGCAAGAGGCGTTGGGCGCGCTGGTGAACGCGGCGCTGCGGGACACCGACGCGAAGGTGCGCGAAGCGGCGGGCGCGGAGGTGCTGGCGCAGCGACCGGCGGGAGTCGAGAAGGCGGTGGTGAAGCACCTGCGCGCGAAGGATCCGGAAGGACGGGCGCGGGCGGTGAAGATGCTGGAGGCTTTGAAGGGACCGCGAGTATTCGAGGCGGTGATCGAGCATTGGCGCGAGACGTGGGGCGCCGGCCCGCGCGCGCATATGTTCGTCGCTCAGCAACGCGCGTACGTGGCCGATTACGAGATCAGCGGGGACAGCTACGATCCGGTGGTGCGGACGTTTCTTGCGGGCGTGGTGCTGGACGTGAAACCGTTGATGGCTTGGGCGGACATATACATCGTAAAATTAATGCGCGAGATGACCGGCGAAGATCGTGGCGCGGATGTGGGCGCTTGGCGGCGCTGGTGGCAGGACCAGCAGGCGGCGAAGGCGCCGGAGGCCCAAAAGTGATGCGCTTGGGGTGGCTCGCGGTGCTGGCGGCCTGCGGCGTGCACGCCGGGGAAGAGCTTTCGATCGCGCCGAGCGCCGCGACGAGCGAGCACGCTCCGCCGGCGCCGACCGTTGCTCCTGAAGCGGATCTGCGAATCTCCCAGGCTCCCTCGGCTGCCGAAGCGGGCGCGGAGCGCGAGAAACTGGACGCGCTGGATCTGTTTCGCCGTGCGGTGGCGGGCGGTGAGGCGGAGGAGCGGAACTGGCGCGCGTTGCCGGAGGCGGTGCGGGTGCATGCGCTGGCGCGGTCGAT
Organism: Planctomycetota bacterium; assembly: GCA_045863855.1. Lineage (GTDB taxonomy): Bacteria > Planctomycetota > SZUA-567 > H5-PLA8 > H5-PLA8 > H5-PLA8. The sequence continues at coordinate 42,498 of BTVV01000028.1, forward strand.
GAAGGGCGGCGCGGAAGGCTTGCGACGGCGTGCGTTGGCCGAGTTGCGGGCAGCGAATCTGACCGGGCTGGACGACGAAGCGGCGCGCACGGCGGCTCGGCATGCGCTGGCGTGTGCGGCGGTGCGTGAGCCGGTCGACGAGATGCGCGACGGCGCACGGGAAGCTTGGGCCGAGCAGGCGCGTCAGGACGGGAAGCCGGCGCTGGAGGAGATGGCCGGCGCACTGGATCGCCCGAATGCGATGGAGCAGCGCCGCGCATTCCAGGCGCTGCAGGCGGCCGGGGGCTTGGGCGTGGCGGAGGTGCTGGTCACGCGCATCGAGCGGCGCTGGGGCGCCGGCGCGCGGAACCACATCCTCGTGGCCACGCAGCGCAGTTATATCGCCGATTACGACGTGAGCGGCGCGGTCTTCGATCCGGTGATCAAGAGTTTCATGACCGGGGTGGTGCTGGACAGCCGGGTGCTGGGGATCGAGATCACCGAGTACATCGTCGAGTTATTGCGCGGCGCGGGCGCGGGGCCGGACGTGCTTCGCGATCCGCGGCGCTGGGCGAGATTTATCGAAGAGGCTCGCGCGAGGCAGGCGGCGGGCCGGTAACTCCTTTTTCTCCCTGAAGAGCGAGCAGACTGGCGGTTCACGCCACACGCCCAAAAAAGATACCCCCTTCCATTTAGAGCGGATTTGGCCTGCCCGCGATTGTGGACGGGACGGCGGGTGGCGCTATGCTTGCACCCATGCCTCCGGCTTCCTCCTCACCCGTTTCCGGTCCGCGCCGCATCGGCGGCTACGAGATCGTCGAGAAGATCGGCGAGGGCGCGATGGGTGTCGTCTTCAAAGCGCGGCAGGTTTCGCTGGACCGCGAGGTAGCGCTGAAGGTCGTCAAGCCCGAGGTGGCCAAGGACGCGACGTTTCTCGAGCGCTTCCAGCGCGAGGCGCGTTCGAGCGCTCAGCTAAATCATCCGAATATCGTGCGCGGAATCGATGTAGGGCAGGACGAGGCGAGCGGGCTGTGGTACTTCGCGATGGAGTACGTGGACGGTCCGTCGCTGAAGGACGTGCTGGCGCGCGACGGGACGCTGCCCGAAGGCCGTGCGCTGCGGATCGTGCTGCAAGTAGCGCGGGCGCTGGAGTGCGCGGCGAAGCAGAACATCGTCCACCGCGATATCAAGCCCGACAACGTGATGCTGGCCAAGGGCGAAGTGGTGAAACTCGCCGATCTGGGCTTGGCAAAGCGGATCGATTCGGAAAATGCGGCGCTGACGCAGACCGGCAAGACGGTGGGGACGCCGTACTACATGGCGCCGGAACAGATCCGCGGCGAGCAGCAAAAGATCGATCAACGCACCGACTTGTACGCGCTCGGCGCGACGCTCTTTCATCTCGTAACGGGCCGGCCGCCTTTCCATGGAGCGAGCGGAGCGGCAATTCTGGCGCTGCACCTGAAAGAGCCCGCGCCGCGCGCGAAATCGCTCAATCCGAAGCTGAGCGAAGGGATCAATGCACTGATCGCGAAGCTGTTGGAGAAGGAGCCGGCTCAGCGGTACCAATCGGCGCGGGAGTTGGCGGAGCGCGTCGAGATTCTGGTGGACGATCCGGGTGCGACGAGCCGGCGGCCGGGTGTGCGCGGAACGACAGGGCCGCGCACGGCGGTGCACGGGGCGATTACCGGACGCGTGCCGCTGAAGGGTCAGACGACCGGGCCGCGCGCCGCCGTTTCGAAGCGGGTCGATGGCGCCGGCGCCGCGCCGCGCCCCTCCGCTCAACCTATTTCGACCGTTCTGGTGGCGGGGGTGGTCTTCGCGCTGGTGGTGCTGGCGATCGGCTTCTGGCCCGGCAACGCGAAGAAGCCGGAGATTCCCGCGAAACCGCCGAGCGTCGACGCTCCGAAGCCGATACCGCAGGCCGCGCCGGTGGCGGTGGTGCATGCGCCCGAACCGGCTCCGGAACCGAAGGCGGTTCCGCCGACCGAGCCCCTAGCGCCCGCGCCTGTGGCGGAGGCGCCGCCGCCTGCCGTGGCGTCCGAGCCGCAAGCACCGCCGCCTCCTATTCCGGTGGCTCCAGCGGTTCCCGAACCTGTTCCGGCGGCGCCTGCGCCGGTTCCGGCGGTTGACGAAGCCACGGCGCGAGCGGCGTATGCGAAATTTCAGGATGCCTTTTTCGACGCTCTCAAGCAGGGCGACCGTGCGGCGGCCGAGCGCGAGTTACAACGTGCCGAGCGCGACGCGGTGCTGAAGGCGCTGAAGGCGGATCTGGCCCTGGACCGGCGCGCGCTGGCTTGGCCGGATGCGCACCGCGAAGCGGTGGCGGCCGGCGCGTTGAAACTCACCGAGGCGGAATCGATCGAACTGAAACTGCGCAAGGGCGCGCCGATTCGCGCGGGCAAGAAGGAAAACTTCAAGGTTCTCTCGGTCAAGGACGGCGCGATTCAAGTGGGCGGGAAAGGGTTGAGCATGCCGGTGCCGCTGGACCGGCTGCATGCCGAAACGCAGCAGGCGCTGGCGGAACCGGAATTGAAAGCGACAGGCGCGGGGCAGGTGATCCTCGCGTTCGTGGCGCTGCTGCAGGCGGAGTCGGCCGATGCGCCGGAGGCGATCCGGAACCGGCTGGCGCAGGCGGAACAGGCCGGCGCGGCGGCGAATGACGCGGCGTATGTGCGCGCGGCATTGGCCCGGCGCGAAGGGGCGCTGCGCGAACAGGCGGCTGCCGCGGCGTGGCCGGCGCTGCTGGAAGTCGCCAAGGGGGCGGAGTGGCCCAAGGATCAGCGCGAACGCGTGCGGACGGCGCTGGACGAATTCGAGGCGCGGCACGGTACGACGGCCTTCGCGGCGGCGCACGCGGCTGAACGCGCTGCGCTGCGCAAGCAAGCGATCGGGCGCGGCGCGGACGTACCGCGCGAGGGCCTGATGGCATGGCTGCGCGCGGACGAGGGCGTCGTGGCCGAAGCCGACGGCGTCACGCAATGGACCGACCAGTCGGGGCGCGGCTGGCATGGGGTGCAGCCTGAGGCGCGCGGACGTCCGCAATTCGTACCGAAAGCGCTGGGGGAACTACCGGCGCTGCGCTTCGACGGCGTGGACGATTGCCTGATGATCCCGCAGGTGCGCGGACCGATGAAGTCGTTCACGCTGCTGTGGACGCTGCGGCCGCTGTCGCGCAAAAATTGGAACCAATCCCTATCGGCGGGCGGGAGTTGGGGGCAGTTTGTCTTTCACACGACTTCAGAAGGCGGCGTCTACGTGGGGACCAGCGTTTCCGCGCGGATCAGTCCCGGCGAGGGCCCCGGCCCGGATACGGTACAGCTGGAGACTTGGCAGCAGTTTGCGTACGTCTTCGCGGATGGCGAGGCGCGCTTTTTCAAGAACGGCAAGGAACTGGCAAAGAAGCGCCTGGATGTGGCGGCGTGGGACGGGTTTCGGCTGGGCGGATACGACGGCGGCAACACGCTGCACGGGGATGTCAGCGAAGTGCTGTTGTACGAGCGAGCGCTGCCGGACGCGGAGCGACAGGCGGTCGAGAAACATCTCCTGCCTGCTCCTTAACCAAGGACTTCGCGAATGCGCATCGGCTTGATCGGATGCAGTTACCACTGGGGCAGCTACAAGGCGCTCTTGGAGGCGTTGCCCGAAGCGCGCGTCGCGGCGGTGGCGCCGGGTTGCGCGCAGGAGAAACCGGAAGCGTTCGCCAAGGCTGCGGGAATCACGGAAGAAACGCGGCGCTTTGCCGACGCTCGGGAACTGCTCGATAAGTCTGAGCTGGATCTGGTGCAGGTCTCGACGGAGTTCACCGCTATGGGCGGTTGGGTGCGCGAAGCGGCGCAGCGCGGCGTGCCGGTGACGGTCGAGAAGCCGCTGGCGTTCGATCTCGCGGATCTGGCGCGGACGTGGGATGTCGTTTCGAGCACGGGCACGCCCGTATATGCGATGCAGGGCACACAGGGCTGGGCGGTATTTGAAGCGGCGAAATCGGCGGTGGCTTCGGGCGCGGTTGGAGAGGTGTACGCAAGCCACCACCAGAAGTCCTATCGATGGGCCGCGCGTCCGGCTTCGTGGCAGGACCGGCGCACGTTTCCGGGCTTCATTCCGTGGGTGGGCATTCATGCGTTCGGTTGGATGGAGTGGATCCTGGGCGACGTATTCACCGAGGTGGCGGGCTGGGACGGGTACGCACTGCATCCGGAGGTTCCCGGCTGCGCGACTCAGGCGGGGCTGGTCTTCCGGCAGGCGAACGGCGGCTTCGCGACGGTGAGCCTGGATTATCTGCGGCCCAAGTCCGCGCCAACGCACGGCGACGAACGGTTGCGCATTGCCGGTTCGCTGGGCGTGGTGGAGGCGTACGAGGCCGAAGGTCGCTGCACGCTGGTGACGGCCGATGCTGCGCCACGCTCACTTGAGCTGCCGGAAGCTCCGGCCGATCCGGTGGTGACGTTCGCCCGATCTTTGCGCGGCGAATCCGAATCGCCGACGCAGACGTGGGAAGCGTTTCGCGTCACGGAGTGGGCGTTGAAGGCGCAGCAGGCGGCGGATACGGGGAAACCCGTTGCGCTGCTTCCGACGGCATACCGCGCGTAGCGCCTTACAAAGATCGAACAAACGGCATAGCGCGCGTACCCGGCCGAATGTGGCACCAGGCCGCGACCTCGCGTATCCTTTGATCCCATGAATGTGCGTGTGAAGATATGCGGGCTGACTCGCGTCGAAGACGTGCAAGCCGCGGTGGCGGCGGGTGCGCAAGCTCTGGGGTTCAATTTCGTGCCCGGAGGACCGCGCTATCTGGCCGATTTGGAACGCGCACACGAGCTTTCCGGTGCAGCGGGCCAGGCGCTGCGCGTGGGCGTCTTTGCGGATGCCGATGTGACGGCGATCGAGCGCGCGGTGCAAGCGGCTCGGCTGAACGTGGTGCAGCTTCATGGGGGCGAGACGCCGGCCTTTGGCGCACGGCTGCGGCAGGCGCTTCCGAATGGCGTGCAGCTTTGGAAGGTCTATCGCGTCTCTACGGTAGAGGATCTGGCGCGCGTCGAGCGCGAGGCGTATTCGTGCGAGGCGCTGTTGTTGGATGCCCGGGTGGCCGGAGCGCTGGGCGGTACGGGCCGGACGTTCGACTGGTCGATTCTGGATGGCTGGACACGCGCGCATCCGGTGGTGCTCGCGGGAGGGCTTACGCCGGCCAACGTGGCCGAAGCCGTAGCGCGTGTGCGGCCGGCCTGGGTGGATACGGCCAGCGGCGTGGAATCGGCGCCGGGCATCAAGGACGCGGCAAAGATGCGCGCGTTCGTGAATGCGGCGGTGTCCGTACGTATTTCATAGAGCGGCCGAGGCGCAGGATATGGTACGGGCGGGCTGGCTTGGAGCGCTTGTGCTGTTCGCGGCGGGCGCGGTTTTCGCGGACACGGTGACGTGCCACGACGGGCGCGTCTTCGACGGCGAGGTGCTTGAAGAAAACGCGCAAAGCGTGCGCATTCGCACGCCGCAGGGGACGGTCACGCTGCCGCGGCATGAAGTGAAGACGGTCGAGTACAAAGAATCGCCGCTGAAGGTATTTAGAACGCGGCGCGGCAAGCTCGCGGCCGACGATGCCAAAGGGCATTGGGAATTGGCGCAGTATTGCTTGTCCGCCGACCTGAAAACCGAAGCGGAAAAGCTGCTGACCGAACTGCGCGCGATGGCGAGCCCCTTTTACATGCAGGCGACCCGCAAACTCGCCGACCTGTACGCGCCGAAGTATCCGAAGCTGGCAGTGGAACTGTACGACGAACTGGTGGCGAAGACGGAAGACTTGGAGGCGAAGGTCAAGTCGCGCGAACTGAAGCGCGAATTGGACCGCAAGCGCCAAGAGGCGTACACACAGGCGTTGAAGTCGCTGGACGAGAAGCAGTTCGCGACGGCGATCGAGACGCTGCGTTATGCGTACTCGCAGGCGTACCAGGGTCCGCCGGCCGAAGGGGCCGCGGCGGCGGTGAGTCCTGACGAGATATTGGCGAAGCTGGCCTCGATTCGGAAGGATCTGGAGGCGCAGGCGCGCAGCCGGGCCAAGGAGAAGCCGGGCGCTGGAGCGGGCTTTACAGCCTGCAAAGCGTGCGACCAGCATTCGGGGTGGGGCACATGCGTAAACTGCAAAGGGCGCGGTACGGTCGAGCAGATCATCCCTGCGCGGATCACGATGACGGGGGTGATCCCAGAGCGCAAGATTCAGGTTACGTGTCCGACGTGCGGAGGCGGGAAGAAGTCGCGCTGCCCGGAGTGCGTGGGTACGGGCGTGGAGCAGAAGCAGATCGACGCTCGGCAGCGCTGGACGGTGAAGTCGATCTCCGACAACGCATGGACGCGTAAGAACGACGATCCGCTGCGTGCGATGAAAGATGCGGCCGGGCAAGCGCTGGCCAAGAACCTGCGCATGCCCGAAGGCTTCGCGGCCGATTACCCCACGACGGCGAATCTGCGCGCGCTGATTCCTTCGGTGCCGCCGCCCGACGATTTCGCCGCCAGTCCTGCCTACAAGACCTTCTTAGATAGCTGGCGCAAGCTGCCGCAGCAGGACCGCGGCAACTTCCTGTGCCAGTATGCGTTCGAAGTCTCGATGAGCGCGCTGGCCGAAGCCGTGGCTCAGCCGGCTGGCGAGGAAGCTCAGGAAGAAGGCAACGCGGACTTGGCGGAACTGCGGCGCACGGCGCCTGTGACGAGCGCCACGCTGCTTTCGGCGCTGCCGGACGAGTGGTCGGGGCGTTGGGTCTGGGTCGAAGCGGTGTATGCCGCGCCCGACGCGGACTGGAGCGGCGATCAGAAGACCTCGTTTCAACTCACCACGCCTCAGGCGCATAATCTGCATCCGTTCGTGTACCTCCCGGAAGCCAAGAAGGCGCATGCGGCCGGAGCCGCGGACGCCGCGGCCAATCCACACGTCAAGCTGCTGGCCTCGTTATACGGTTACGAATCGCTTTCCAAGCAGATCGCCGAACTGAAGAAGGACGATCAAGTGCGGCTCTTCGGGCGCGTGCTGTACCGGACCTCACGCGATCCGGAGACGTCGCTGGAAGTGTGGGGCGTGGACGTGCTGGCCAGTCCCGAAACGCAGAAGCTTTTGGCGCTGGTGCGCAAGCCGGTGACGTTCAACTTCGAAGAGACGGGGCTGAGCGAAGCGGTGGAGATGCTGGCGCTGCTGACCAACACGCGTATCCGGATCGACGTGCCGAAAGGCGGCGCCGAAGTGATCTTGAACGTGCGCGCGACCAAGCAGCCGCTGGCGCTGGCGTTGCAGGAGATGCTCAAGGAAGCCAAGCTGGCTTGGGTGTTTGATGACGCCGGCACGGGGCTCGTGGTGGTGCAGGAACCCAAGCCCGAAGCCACGCGACGGGTCGAATCGGTCCTCTCGTATTTGAAGTAGCGGATCGCGTTATGTCTGGCGCGCGAAGCCGAGCCGGTATCAGCGTTTATAGACTTTGCCCGTGAGGAACAGCCGGGTAAGGATCGTGGCATCCGTCGCCCCGCTTTGCAGGCCTAGTACGATCGGCACCCCGGCGGGAGCACCGGGCAGCGGCGCGGGCAGTCCGAAGGTTCCGGCCGGCAGCCAATCGCTGGTGAGCTTGATCGATCCGCGCGCGCCGAGGATGGAGACTTGGGCGAGGCCAGGGGGCGCTTCGCGCGAGCGGCGGTAGCTGAACGAAAGGCCGTCGGGTCCGCGCGTGAATGCCCCAGGCGCCCATACGGGTTCGTAATCGCCCAGCGTCAGTGCGAGGCCGTCGGCGGTGGGATCGAAGTCCACACCTGCGGCGGAAACGAAAGCGAGCGAGCAGACGAAGCGTTCCTGCGGGCCGGCTGCGCCGGTGGCTTTGTACGAGAACTGCGCCGAGTCGAGGCCCAGATATCCCTGCGGCAAGGTGTAGGCGCTTTGACCGAACCGATAGCGCCCGATTCCGGTGCTTCCGGCGCGGGCGCAATCGTAGCGCGTGCCGAGTTGCGACACCCCCGTCCAGATCGAAGCGCCTGCTTCCAGTTCGATTTCCAGATCGAGCAGCACGAGCGCTTGCTTGATGGCGTTACCATCGACGGCGCCCAAGGCCGCAAACGCCGCGGCGAGGTCGGCGTTCTTGAGCTGGACGGTGAGCGCTCCGGTGACCGGTTGATAGGTGGCGCCGAAGGCGGGCCGTGCGGTTTTGGGGACGGTCCAGGCGATTTTTTTGCTGCTTACACTCGAGGGCAAGCCGGATTCGAATTCCAATCCGCCGCAACGCAAGCGCAGCACCGCGCCGTTCAAGACCGCAGAGGCGAGTCCGGCGTCCCACAGCGCACCGGGGTCCAGCAGTGCCGAGAGCGTCAAGGTGTCCACGTCCGCGCCGAAGCGGGCTTTTTTCGAGAAGGCTAGCGAGTACTGGAGTTGCACGACCTTGAACGAGCCGAGGTTGCCGCCGCCGACGATTACGGTGACGGTGTCGAAGGCGGTCAGGCTGCCGGAGTCGGTGACGGTGACGCGGACGGAGTAGACGCCGGGTTCGGCAAAGGCGTGCGCCGGCGCGGCGCTGGTGGAGCCGGTGCCGTCGCCGAAATCCCATAGGTACGTGACGGCGCCTTCGAGGTCGCTGCCAGTGGAGCTGAAGGATACGGGGTCGCCGGGATCGGCGTAGTGCGGCTGTTCGGATGGCAGCACGATGCTGACCGTGGGCGGATCGTTGACGGCGTTCACGGTGAGCACAAAGACGGACTGCGCGGTGAGCGCTCCGTCGCTGACGGTGAGCGTGACGGTGGATGCTCCGCTGCGGTTGGCGGCGGGCGTGAGCGTGACGGTGCGGTTGGCGCCGCTGCCGCCGAAAACGATTGCGGACAGCGGGAGAAGCGTCGTATTGGAGCTCGCGCGTGTGACGGTCAGCGCGGCGGCGGCGGTCTGCGCGTCGCCGATGGTGAAGGCGATCGAGCCGGTGGACGCATCCTCGTTGATGTTGCGGTCGGCGATCGCGGAGATGGTGGGCGGCGTATTGACCGGCGGCGTTCCGGCTGCTTCGAGCGAACCGAGGTCGTAGCCGCTGCCCTGGGGACGCGCGGCGCCGAGGCGGTCGTCGGCGGGCGCGTTCTTTCCGCCCAGCGAGGCCACGCCGGTGTCTTTCGCGGCGCTGTCGGTGAGCAGCGCGTAGTTGCCGTTGTCGGGATCGACGAAGAGGCCGGCCGCGGTGCCGGCCGTGCTGTGCGTGTCGTAGCCCAGCGCCTGCCATTGGGAGAGGCTGAGATAGGTGCTGTCGTCGTTGGTGGTGACCGCGCGCGATCCGGTCCGGAGGATGTTGTAATCGCAGACGAGTCCCGTCAGGTTTCCGGCGCCGTTGAAGTGAATGCTGCCGCGCGTGGCGTGGCGCGTGACGAAAACGTTGTTGAAGACCACGGTATTGGTGCTCCCGTCGTGAATCTGCAGGCACCACTTCCCGTTGTCGGCCAGATCGAGGGTGTTGTTCACGACGGTATTGCGATGCGAAGGGGAGCCTCCGTCGATCTGGTACAGCGAGATGCCGGCGTGGTGCGCGTTGTAGATGAGGTTGTTGCGGATGACCGAATCGGTGACCCCGTCGCAGTTGATGCCCGAGCCGCCGCCGCCCAAGCCGTTGTTGTAGATCACGTTGTCTTCAACGAGCGCGTTGCTGATGATCCCGTCGCCGCCTTGTTCCAGGTCGCCGTTCATGTGCAGTCCGTTGGCGTTATTGCCGTAGATTACGTTGCCGCGCACGACGGGGCGATCGCCGCTATTGGCGACGTAGATGCCGTGCTCGACGCGGCTGCCGTAGGCCGTGTTGTTTTCGATCAGCAGGTCGTCGCTGAATCCGGTGAGGATGCCCCAGCGTTCGTTGTCGCCGAGGACACAGTTGCGGATCGTGATGTGGTGTCCTGCGTCGATGCGGATCGCGGCGCGGTTGGCGTCGAAGCTGCGTAAACCGTCGATCACGATGTACGTGCAGAAGGTGATGAAGATCGTGTCGCGGTTGTCGCTGCGGTCGGTGGTTTTGACGACGACGGCGTTAGACCCGGTGGCTTTGATGGTAATGGGAGCGCCGTTGCCGCCGTCGATGTCTTCCATGGTGAAGCCAAGGTAGGAGCCGTCGGCCACGTGCACGGTGTCGCCGGGTCCGACAACGGGCAGGGCCTGCCGGATCTGTCGGAAGGGGCTGCCGGACGTGCCGGTACCGCCGGCGGTTCCGCTGGGGGAGACGTACCAGTCCGTGGCCGAGCACGCGCAGGCGGCAAGGCTTACGCAAACGAGCAGGCCGGTAAATCGGGGCGCGTACATGGGTGCGGCTCCTCATCGGACGTCGGCGGCCTGCGGTTCCGCCGTTACGGTGCGGCTTCGTAGCATCCGAGATCGACGGCGGCGCCCTGATTACGCGGGCGGCCGTCGAGATCGGAGTCGTTCGCGGTGACTTGGGCATCGTCGCCGGCATCCCGCGCGGGCGATTGCGGCGCGAGCCGGTAATCGTGTGCCGGTGCATTCGAAAAGAGAGTACTGGGATCGGCGGAGCGCGAGCGCGCGTCGTGGCCTTTGCGCTGCCATTCAACCAGAGTCCACGCGGCGGGCTCGATGTCGTCGATGGCCACTAGACGCGGGCCGGCGAAGAGATTGGCGTCGCTGTCGAGATGCTTCAGGTCGGCTTCGCGCAGGAATCCCAGCGCGGGAATCGAATCGTTGCCCCCGACGAGGAGGTTGTTGCGCAGAAATACCGGCCCTTCGAGGTCTGCGAGGCGGAGCGCATAGCGCCCGCCGGGTGCGGATACGACGGTATTGTTCAGCACGCGGACCTCGCGCGGGCCATGGCGGCTGCCATCGCGGTAGACGGCAATGCCGGACGCATGGTTGGCATAGAGCAGATTGTTGCGTACGAGCGCCTCGTGGATGCCGTCGAGGTTCAACGCCGCGCCTCCGCTGCGTCCGTTCTCGGCCAGAATGTTGCGCTCGATGCGAGCTCCGCGGATTGCCCCGCGCATGCCGGGTTCGTCGCCGCCCGCGAGCTGCAGGGCCGCGCCGGGGTTGCGGAAGAAGCGCGAATCGGCGATGACCGGGCGCTGGCAGTCTTCGAGCGAGCACGCGCCGGAGGAACTGCGTACGTCCGAAAATTCGCAGCGTTCGATTTTCAGATCGTCGCAGCCGACGGCGCTGAGCAGGGCTTTCGCGCTGTGCCGAAAGGCACTGTCGCGCAGCGTGATATGCGAGCCACCGACAATCTGCAGCGCCAGCCGCTCGGATGCTTCGATCTCGAGGCCCTGCAAGGTGAGGTGCCTGCATTCGTCGAGGCGTACGCGCATGCCGCGGGCGTCGTCGCGCAAACTGCCCACGATGCGGGCCGCGCCACCTTCGGCGCAGAGCAGGATGGGGTACTCGGCCGACCCCTGCACTTCCTTAAGCAGGAAGGCTTGGTACACGCCGGGCGCCAGGTGGACGGTATCGCCGGGCTTAAGGCTTGCGGCCAATTCTTGGACTTCGCGTGCGGGCCGTGCGGCGCTGGCCGGGGAGCCGGGCATGCCGTTGGGGTTCAGGTAATAATCGCGGCCGGGCGGCAGCGGCTGGCCCAGTGGAACCGCCGCCAGGCGCGCGGTTTCGCGGGCTTCGGTGTAGTGCCCGGCGTTGACTTCGATGCGCGCGGCGTCGAGGTTGCGTTCCAGCTTGACGCGTCCGGCCGCGACTTCCAGGCGCGTGGCTTCGTTCATGGCGGCTAAAGTAAAGCGCGTGCCGAGCACCGTGGCGCGGGCCAGCGGCGTATCGATCGTGAGCGGGGCGGCGGCAGGTTGCTGGGGTACGTCGGCTTCCAGGCGTCCGGCGGAAAGCAGCAGGCGCTTGGCTGCCCGCTCGCCGTTGCGCGGCGCTTGGACGATCCGAAACTCCGCGGCATTGGAAATCTGCATCCGCGTGCCGTCAAGAAATCGAATCTCCAACGTCTCCGCATCGTCCGCGAGGCGCAGCGTATCGCCCGTATGAAGTGGTGCGTCAAGCTCGGCGTTGCGTACGGAACCGGCCGCATCTGTGATGCGCACGGATTGATTTCCATGCAGACGTACGAGGTGCGCGACGCTGAGGTCATCCAGCGCCGCTGGGACGGGCGAAAGGGAAGGGTTCTTTCCGAACTGCTGGGCGCGGCGATCCAATTGCGAGCCGAATCGCCAAACGGTGAAGGCAAGCAATACCGCTGCGGCGCATGCGATGGCGGCGCGAAGGGTAAATAAAGGATTCTTGGGTGCGACTGCGCGGCGCGGCACGGGTGTCGTGAATCGGCCGGCGGGACTTACGGCTCCCGCGGCGCGGCCCTGCTTTTGCAATGCGTGGAGGCGGTAGAGAGTCTGGTCGAAGCGCGCGGCGCGGACGAAGGCGTGCGCGGCCGTGCGGTCGGAGCGCAGGCGTGCCTCGAGTTCGGAAAAGCCGGCAGGCTCGGCGACTCCGTCGAGATACGCGCCGATCAGGTCGTCCAAAGCGGTGGAGTCGCTCATGCGCCGGGCGCCTCCCCACTCGCGGCAAGCTTGCGCGCGACGCATTCCTGCAAACGCGCGCGCAGGCGCGTGAGCGCCTTTTTCACCGCGGCCACCGAACGGCTGAGGCGTTGCGCCAAGGCATCGAGCCCCAGCGCTTCGGTATAGCGCAGTTCGAGCATATGCCGCGCGGGCTCGTCGAGCGACGCGACGCAGGCGCGCAGCGCTTCCAGTTCGGCGCCGGGGTCGGAAGCTTCGACTTCGTCGTAGGCGCGCTGCACGGCCGCGATGGATTCCGGCGAAAGCAGCGGCAACGCTCGGCGGTGGCGTTCGAGGTCGCGGAGGATCAAGTTGGCGGCCACTCCACGCGCCCAAGCTCCGAACGGGCGCTGCGGATCGTAGCTCTCGAATTTCTCCCACAGGATCAAAGCCAGTTCCTGGACCACGTCCTCGCTGCGATGCCAATCACGTACGATCAAGCCCACGAAGGCGTGAAGATCCTGCTGTTGTCGGAGGAACAATTCGAGGAAGGCGCGACGGTCGGACATGGGCAGCACTCCGGGCTCTTGGGCGGCCCATTCCTATTTCCATTCTGGGGGCCGCGGGGGGACATGATTTTCCCGAATTGGTGGCATGGCGACAGCAACCGTTCGCCGCGAAGCCGGTTTTCGTCCTTCCTTTAAGTGTGTGGGTGAGAATCACTTGTGAGGTTGAACGCCAGCGGGCTTGCCAACGCGGGTCGATGTGGGGTATTGTTCCTTCATAAACAACGGTGTTGATGCTAATGCAACAAGAGCGATTCGAAAACGGAGACGGCTACCAGACCGTCGAGCGGGCGTTCGAACTGCTGGAGGCCTTGGCCGGCGGTCCGCGCGGCGTGACGGAACTGGCCGGCGAATTGGGCCTCGAGAAGAGCACCGTCAGCCGGATGCTAAAGACTCTGGCGGGCTTGGGTTATGCGGTTCAGCCGGAAAAGCGCGGCGCCTACCAGCTCGGCCCGCGCGTACTGTTCTTGGCCGACCGGTATTTGGATGCCAACCGCTTGATCCGCGAGGCGCGGCCGGTGTTGGAGCGCTTGGCGCGCGAAGCGCGGGCGAGCGCGCATCTGGCGCGTGAAGTGGGTTCGCAGTTCCTGGTGGTCGCGAAGGAGGCCAGCCCGGAGTTAATCCAAGTGGCGAGTGCGGTGGGCGGAGGCTGCGTGCCGCACGCTTCGGCGTTGGGCAAGGTGCTCCTGGCCGGGATGAAGCCAGCCTTGCGGACGCGCTGGCTTCAGGAACCGCTGCAGCGGTTCACCGAGAAGACGATCGTGGATCGCGCGGCGCTGGCGGACGAGTTCGAGTCGATCGAGCGGCGTGGGTACGCGCTGGAAGCCGGCGAGGAACATTTGGGAGTGGGTTGCATCGGTGCGCCGGTGCGCGATGCGGGCGGGCGCTGGATTGCGGCGCTTTCGATTTCTGGGCCGTTGCGCGGGACGCCGTTCAAGCTGGACCGGGAGCATATCGAGTTGCTGTTGGCGCATGCGCGGGCTCTTTCCGTCGCACTGGGTTACCGGGAAGCGCCCGCCGCGGCGCCCGTGGGATAGGAGTCTGCGATGCCGGGAACGGAATCCATGACGCGCAGCGAGACGTGGAATCGCTTGAGCGCTCGGCACCTGGCCGGCGGCGTGGTCTCGCTGAACCGGAAGATCGATCCGGCGCTGGTCTTCGTGCGCGCACAGGGCAGCCGGATCTGGGATGCGGAGGGACGCGAGTACCTCGATTACCACGCGGCTTTCGCGCCGCATCTGCTGGGGCACAACGATCCGGAGATTAACGCGGCAATCGCGCGGGCGATGAATCAGGGCTGGTCGCTGATGGGCGCGGGCACGACGCCGTGGGAAGCCGAACTGGCGGCGAAGTTGTGCGAAGCGGTGCCGACGCTGGAAAGCGTGCAGCTTACCAATACCGGCAGCGAAGCGACGGCGCACGCGATTCGACTCGCCCGGGCGCATACCGGCCGCGAGGACGTGCTGCTCACGCTGGGCGGCTACAACGGCTGGCATAACGAAGTGGCGCGGACGGTGATGCCCACGCGAGCGCAGATCGGCCCGCGGGTCTCTCAAGGCGAATACCCTTGGCTGCCCCTGAGCGCCGGCGTGCCCGAAGCCACGCAGCGCAAGCTGCACGCGGTCAACTTCAACGATTTGGAGTCGGTCGAATGCGCGCTTCGCAAGCACTCCATCGCATGCGTGCTGACCGAACCGGTCCTGCAGAATGTGGGGGTGGTGCTCCCGCAGTCTGGCTATCTGCGCGGGTTGCGCGAGCTGTGCGACCGTTACGGCGCGGTGCTGGTCTTCGACGAAGTGAAGACGGGGTTCCGTTCGGCCTTGGGCGGGTACCAGAGCGTCTGCGGCGTGACGCCGGATTTGTCGGTCTTCGGCAAGGCGGTGGCGAATGGGCATCCGCTGGGTGTGATCGGCGGAAAGCGCGAGCTGATGGATCTGTTCGCGTCGCCCGATACCGGGAAGCGCGTGCTGATCGCGGGGACGTACAACGCGCACCCGCTGGCATGCGCCGCGGCTCTGGCGACGCTGGATCGGCTGGCGGCCCACGGGGGCGAGGTCTATGCGAAGCTTGAGGCGTTGAGCGCGCGGCTGCAACGCGGCCTGGAAGCGATCTTCCGCGAGCGCGGCGCGACGGCGACGATGGTGCGGAACGCTTCGGCGTTCTGCGTGTATTTCATGGATCACGCGCCCCGCGACTGGCACGATATTTTGGATCACCACGACTTCGAGCGCGACCGGCTGCTGCGCTTGGCGCTCTTGGAGCGAGGCGTCTTCCATTTCCCGATGCCGTGCAAGCAGGGCTCGGTCAGCGCCGCACATTCGGAAGCGGAGATCGACCGAACGCTGGATGCGACGCGCGAAGCGCTGCGGGGGCTGGCTTGACCATGAAAATCACGCGAATCGAGCCACTGGTTTGCCATGCGCGGATGCGGAACTGGATCTTCGTGAAGGTCCACACCGATCAAGCGGGCCTGTACGGCTGGGGCGAAGCGACGTTGGAATGGCACACGCGCGGAGTGGTAGGCGCGCTGGAAGACCTGAACGGCCTGCTGATCGGCGAGGATCCGACGCGCATCGAACACCTGTGGCAATCGATGTACCGGCAGCATTTCTGGCACGGAAACGGGATCGTGCGCGGGACGGCGATCAGCGGGATCGACTTGGCGCTGTGGGATATCGTGGGCAAGGTTCACGGCGTGCCGTGCCACGCGCTTTGGGGCGGCGCGGTGCGCGACTACGTGCGGCTCTACTGCCACCTCGGCGGCGGCAAGATGGAAGATTTTTACGAGACGAAGCCCGGCGACGCGAAGCGCTTTGCGGAGCTGGCGCGGAAGGCCATCGAGGAGGGCTTCACGGCGTTCAAGTCGATGGCCGTTCCGGAAACCATGCCGCTGGAGGGTCTCAAGCCGATCCGCTACGCGGAAAGCTGCGTGCGGGCCATGCGCGAAGCAGTGGGCGATGGGATCGACATCATGGTGGACTGCCACGCGCGGCCGAGTCCGGCGATGGGGATGCAGTTCGCTAAAGCACTGGAGCCGTACGGGCTATACTTTTTCGAAGAGCCATGCTGGCCGGAGCAGCTCGACGATTTGGCGGCGATTCAGCAAGCGGTTGCGACGCCCATCGCCACCGGCGAGCGGCTGGTGGGCCTGGAATCGTTCCGCGATGCGCTGGCCAAGCGCGCCTGCCGCGTCTTACAGCCGGATATCACGCATTGCGGAGGGCTCACACAGGCGCGGCGGATCGCGGCGCTGGCCGAGGCCTACCGCGTGGCGCTGGCGCCGCACAATCCGCAGGGCCCGGTAAGCACCGCGGCGTCGCTGGAGTTCGGCTTCGCGACGCCGGCATACGCCATCTGCGAGAGCGTGCATAACGACGTGCCGTGGCGGCAGGACGTGGTGAAAGAAGGCTTCGTTGTGGAAACGAAAGGCCGTCTTGTGCGCCCGAACGTGCGGCCGGGGCTGGGCATCGAGATCGACGAGTCCGAGGTGCGCAAACATCCGTTCCAGCAGGAAGTTCTGCAGCGGAGCTTCAATCCCGATGGCAGTGTCACGGACTGGTAGGCGCGGCAAAGCCCAAAGGGAAACCGGACATGGCCGAGAAGCAAGCGAAGCCGGTGCAGTTGCTGATGCATCGCGCAAACTTGAACGATCTTCCGGTGCTGGCGTTGCCGGCCGGCTACATGCTGCGCGATTTCTCGGACGCCGACGAGCCGGCTTGGAATGCGCTCCAGGATCTCGCATACGGCTGCAAGCCTGGGCACAACGATTTCACGAAACTGATGCGCAGCGATCCGGAGTTTCGCCCCGAGCGTGTGAAGCTGATCGTTTGCGGCGGGTCAGCAGTAGCGACGGCCTCGGCTTGGCATCGCCCGATTTTTGGCTCGCACGTGGGGTACGTGCACTGGGTCGGCTCGCATCCGGAGCACCGCGGCAAGAAGCTGGGGCATTGGGTGACTGTCGCGGCGATGTGGCACATGCGCGGAGAAGGCCGGACGCAGGTGGTGCTGCACACCGACGACTTCCGGCTCGCGGCGATCAAAGTGTATCTCGCGCTGGGTTTCGTGCCGGTGGTGGACGATGAAAGCCATCGCACGCGCTGGCCTTCGATTCTGGAACAACTGGGCGCGGTGGAACGCTTCGAGTCGATCCTGTCCGGTCCGCGTGTGACGTTACCGTTGAGGGCGATCTGAGATGAGCGCACGGCCACAGCCGTTCTTGCACGCAGGCTTCGCCGGCCGCATTGGCGTGGCGCGGCGCGACATCACCGCGCCGGTGGGCATCTATGCGCGCAATTGGGGCGCGGCGGCGCACGACGCGTGCGAGGGCGTGCACCGGCCGCTGACGGCCACGGTGCTGGTGCTGCAGAACGGGAGCGGCGGGGAAACGCTGGCGCTGGTTTCCATCGATCTGATCCACGGCGGCGATCCGGAGAACGCGTTGGTCCGCGCGGTGCGAGACGAAATGAAGCTCGACCCCTCGCGCGTGATGCTTGCGTTTACGCACACGCATGCGTGCCCGCGTTGGGAGGCCTCGCGCGAAGATCTCCCGGGTATGAGTCTGGTTCCGGCGTACGGCGCGCGGTTGGAGCAAGAGCTTCGCGAGGCGGCGCGGGAAGCCTTGGCTCGCGCGGAGCCGGCGGTGCTGACGTGGCGGTACGGACGCTGCGCGCTGGCGGCGGTGCGCGATCTGCCGGACCCCGATGCGGAGCGGCTCGTCACCGGGTTTCATCCTGGCGCGAGCGCCGACGACACGCTGCTGGCAGGGCGAGTCACCAACGCAAGCGGGCGGGTAACGGCGACACTGGTCCACTACGCGTGCCATCCGACGACGTTCGCGTGGCAGAACAAACTGCTTTCGCCCGACTGGCCGGGCGCGATGCGCGAGATCGTCGAAGGCGCGACAGAGGGCGCGCCGTGCCTGTATCTGCAAGGCGCTTCGGGCGAACTTGCGCCGCGCGAACAGTACACCGGCGATCCGAGCATCGTGGATAAGAACGGGCGGCAAGCCGGCTACGCGGCGCTTACGGCCTTGGAGGACATGTTGCCGCCGGCGACCCGCTTGGAGTACGCCGGCGTCGTGGAATCGGGCGCGCCGCTGGCGACTTGGCGGCGTGCGGCGTATCCGCCTTCGGCGGAGCTGCGGGCCGAGCGTTTCGAGGTGGAGCTGGCGCTCAAGGAAGATCTCCCGGGGCTTGTCGAACTGCAAGCGCGGCAGGAGTCCGAGCGCGACCGCGCGTTGCGCGAGCGACTGCGTCGGAAGATCTCGCTGCGCGAGCGGCTTGGTGAAGGACGTACGCATCGCGTGCCCGTGTGGCTTTGGCGTGTCGGGGACGCCGTGCTGCTGGGGCAGATCAACGAAACGTACTCGGACTTTCAGCGTTCGCTGCGCGCCGCGGCGCCCGGCGTGGCACTGGCTCCGATGAACGTGGTCAACGGAAGCATGGGGTACCTGCCGCCGCGCGAACTGTACGCGCGCGACGTGTACCCGGTCTGGCAGACGCCGTACGCGGCGGGCAGTCTGGAAAAACTGACGGCGGCATGCGCCGAGCGCGTGCGCGCGATTCTAAAGGACTAAGGGGGAGCCATGGGACTTTCGATCGGATTGGTGGGACTGGGCGCATTCGGATCGTCTTTCGCGGCGCTCTTTAAAGCGCATCCGCTGGTAAGCCGGATCGGCTTTTGCGACCGCGAGCCCGAGCGAATCAAGCGTTTTGCGGAAGACCCGTTCTATAAAGACAAGTTCTCGGAGGGCGACGCGTATCCGAGCCTGGATGCGATTCTTAAGGCGAAGTTCGACGCGCTGGTGGTGATCACGCAACCGTGGCTGCATGCGGAGCAGTGCATTCGGGCGCTGGAGCATGGGAAGGACGTGTACAGCGCCGTGCCGATCGTGTCGCTCCCCGACGCTTCAGAGATTCTCGACTGGTGTGACAAGCTGGTGCAGACGTGCCGGCGAACGGGCAAGCATTACATGCTGGGCGAGACGACGGTCTTTCATCCCGAGACGATGTACTGCCGGCGGCAGGCGCAGGCCGGCGCGTTCGGCGCGTTCGTCTTCGCCGAAGGGCAGTATTACCACGACGTGGACAGCCCGGGCTGCAACCTGCGCAAAGTTCAGGAGCACCGCCTGAACAGCGCGGCGGGGCGCGAGTGGATCGAGTTGAAGAAGGCGTACGACGCACGCGGCATCAAGGGCGGACCGATGCACTACCCGACGCATTCGACGAGCGGGCCGCTGCATGTGATGCGCACGCACGCGTTGAAGGCGAGTTGCGTGGGCTTCGAGGCTCCGCAGGACGATACGTTCTTTTCCGGCGAGTTCGGTAATGAGACGGGCTTCTTCAAGCTGGCGAACGGCGCCACGATGCGGATCAACGAGTACCGCCACATCGGCATGCACGGGGAGGAAGCGTTTAATGTGTACGGAACGCTGGGCAGTTTCCGGCACGATCACTGGATCGATAAGCAGCGTGGTACAAAGCTGAGCGTGGAGGAGATGCGCGATCCGCTGCCGCCGGAAGTGTACGACGCCTTCTATACGGCGATGAATCGCAAGGATCCCCCCAAGGATCGCCTGGGCTACAAGGACGACGACTTCGAAGCGAAGAAAGCCGACCAGCGGGTGTATGGCGGGCACCGTGGATCGCACGCGTACTTGGTCCATGAATTCGTATCGGCCGTCGCAGAGAACCGTCCGCCGCTGACGAATGCGTGGGAAGCCTCGCGGTATATGGCGGCGGGGTGCGTGGCGCACCAATCGGCGCAGCGGGACGGCGAATGGCTGAACGTTCCGGATTGGGGCACGGCGCCGGAGCGCTGATCAGCGCCCCAGCAAGCGCTTGAAGAAGCTTTTACCTTGGGCAAGGACGCGCTCGCCTTTCAGGAACCGTTGCAGATCCTGGGCGAGGTCGTCGGTGGTGGCGTAGCGCGCCGCCGGGTCCTTGCGCAGGCATTGCATGACGATGTATTCGAGCGGCTTTGGGATATCGGCCTTTACCTGCGAGGGCGGCGCCGGATCCTGTTCGACCACCAGTTTCATGATGTCGCCGGTGAGGACCCCCGTATAGAGCCGCGGGAAGGGCGGGTAGCCGGTGAGGCATTCGTACAGGATCGCGCCCAGGCTGTAGACGTCGCAGGTGGGCCGCAGGCGGCTTTCGTCGCCGCGGATATTTTCGGGCGACATGTAGCACAGTTCGCCCAGCGGCATCCCCTTCTTGGTCACTTCGGCTTTGATTTCCATCAGGCGCGAGATGCCGTAGTCGGTGATGCGCGGTTCACCCTCGTCGTTGAAGAGCACATTGGCCGGCTTCATCGCCCGGTGGAAGATGCTTTGCTTGTGGCCGGCGTGCAGGGCCGAGGCGAGTTTTACGATCAGTTCGGCGGACCACTTGGGGTCCTGGGGCTGCGCGGCGAGGCGCATGCCCAAGTCGCCGCCGGGCAGATACTCCATCGCTACCTGCGGGTTACCGTTGTACTGACCCACCGCGAAGACCTGGACGATGTGCGGATGCTCCAGGTACGCCGCCGATTCAATATCGGCCTTGAAGCGCAGGCGATCGCTTTCGGTGAAGCCTTTGAAGTCGGTGTCCGCGAGCACCAATTTGAGGGCCATGGGCCGCTTGAGGACGTTGTGGCGCACCCGGTAGACGGAGCCCAGCGGGCCGATGCCGATTTTGCTGTGGAAGGTGTAGCCCTGCACGGCGGGGAAGTCTTCCGTACCCATGGGCTCGACCGGGCGTACGTTCGTGACCGGTTCGAGCGCGTTGGACTCGGCCGGCGGCTGACCGAGATCGGCTTTCTTCTTGGCCGGTTTGGCTTCGTCGTCGCGGCGCAAGTCGGATCGGAAAATGGTGTCGGGCGTGCGCGGAGCGGAATCGGGCGCTGGCGTGGCGGGCGTGTCGTAACGCGGCAGCGGCTTGGGTGCCGCGCGTTCGGCCGATCCCACCACGGTCGTCGGGATGCTTCCGGCCGGAAGTTTGCGCAGTGCCGGATCTCCGGCGGCATTTGCCTTCGCACCGTCTACCGGTGCTTGCACCGTGGGCAGCAGGCCCATTTCAGTCGGTGGCACCAGATTGGTTTCGGCCCGCGGATTCATCGGACCTACCTGCGTGGTGGCCGGCTCATCTGCTCCATTGATCTTGGCTGCGGGGCCGGACCCCGGTGCGGGCCTCGCGGAGTTCACGGCCAGCATGGTGGCGGCCATCTCGCCATCGGCGTCCGCGCTGCCCTTCTTGCCGGCTGCCGACGCGGTGGAGTTTGCGTTGAGCATAGTCGCGGCCGGCTCTTCGGCATGGGGAGCCGGTACGGCGATCGTGGAGGGCAGCGGAAGCAATTCGGCCGCTAACCCATCTCGGATTGCCGCCTTCTTTTGAGCTTCCGGATCGGGGGGTAGCGCAACTTCATCGACGGGAATTACTTCCACCCGGTTGACCGCTTCGGCCGTGGTCTCTTGCTTCGCGCGCGCGGCCACGGCTTGTTGTTTTCGGACAAGCGCTTCCTGCAGGGCACGTTCTTCTGCGTTTCGCTTGGCGTCAGCCTCGGCTTCTTGCTTGGCGCGTTCGTCCGCTTCGCGCTTGGTCTTGGCCTCGGCTTCCTGCTTGGCGCGTTCGTCGGCCTCGCGTTTCGCCTTAGCCGCGGCCTCTTGCTTGGCGCGTTCGTCCGCTTCGCGCTTGGTCTTGGCCTCAGCTTCCTGCTTGGCGCGTTCATCGGCCTCGCGCTTGGCCTTAGCCTCGGCTTCCTGCTTGGCGCGTTCGTCTGCTTCGCGCTTGGCCTTAGCCTCGGCTTCATGCTTGGCGCGTTCGTCTGCTTCGCGCTTGGCCTTAGCCTCGGCTTCCTGCTTGG
>BTVV01000029.1:0-60709 GCA_045863855.1 Planctomycetota bacterium
CCCTCCATGAGCCGCGCTTGCATTCGCGCATTCAGCGCTCGCACGACTTCCGGCCGTGCGGCGGCGATGTTGCGCCGCTCCTGCGGATCTTCCTCGAGATCGTACAATTCGGTCCGGTCGTTGATGCTTTGTATGAGTTTGAAGCGGTCGGTGCGCAACAGCCTGAAGTTTTCGAGCGCGCTCAAGCAGTCCTCGCGATGTTCGGTTCGCTCTCCGCGCAGAATCGACGCGAAGCTCCGCGCGTCGATATCCGCTTGAGGCGGCAGGCCCGCCAGATCGCAGACCGTCGCGTTCACGTCGATCAGCTCCACCAACGCGTCGCTCGTCCGCCCGCCAGAAATGCCCGGCCCGGCGGCGATCAGCGGTACGCGCAGCGCCGCCTCGTACGGCACGCTCTTGGCGTATTTGCCGTGATCGCCCAGCATCTCGCCGTGGTCGCTGCTGAATATCACGTACGTGTTTTCGGTCCAGCCGCGCGCGTCCAGCACGGCGAGGATCTCGCCTACCGCGTCGTCGATCGCTTCGATCGCCGCGGCGTACTGGCGCCGCGTCTCGAGAATTTTCTCCTGCGGGATTGGCTTCGCGCGTTTGGCGAACCAGGCCGGTTTGTCCTCGGCGGAAAACGGGATCGCCTCCGGCATCGCCGCGTTCCGGTAGCGCTCGGCGTACGCGGTCGGCGGATCGTACGGATCGTGCGGGCCGACGAAGCTTACGAAAAGGTGCCATGGGTAATCCCCGGGAATCGTCCGCAGCCACTCCGCGCTGCGCCGCCCGATGTACGTGTCTTCGAATGCTTCCGCGGGCAGTATCGAATCCCACGCCGACGTTGGCCAGCCTTCTTCCGCGCGCTTCCGGTAGTCCTTATGGAAGCGCTCGTATAGGCCCTGTTCCTGCAGCCAGAAGCCGTACGGGCCTTGCGGCGACGAATAATTCCCGGCGTGCATCTTGCCTTCGCATTCGATCGGATGCGTGAAGCCCCACATGTACGCGGCCGGACGGTTGCCGTGCCGGCCGTTGTAGGAATCGGGCTTGGCCAGGTCGAGCTTCCCCGCGCAGCCGACGTAGTATCCGGCGTCGCGCAAGCGCTGGTAGAAGGTGGTCGTCCGGTGCGGCAGGTACGCGGTGTTGCCCAAGGCGCCCAGGCGATGCGGCTGCACGCCGGCCGAAAGCGCGATCCGAGCCGGCACGCAGACCGGAGCGTTCGTGCAGCAATGCGTGAAGCGCACTCCGCGAGCGGCCAATTTGTCCAGGTTCGGCGTGCGCAACCAGTCCGCACCCGCGCTGCCCAGCCAGTCGAAACGGTGCTGGTCGTCCAGAATCACCAGGATGTTCGGGGCGCGCGAGGGCTGGTCCATGCGGTTCGTCTCCTTACTCGTAGGAATGGCGTGCTTCAGTCGGCGCTCTTCCAGGCCGCCCACGCCAGGCACACCCAGCCGGCCAGATACGCGGTCCCGCCAAGCGGCGTGACCGCGCCAAGCCATTTCAGACCGCTTAAGCAGAGGACGTACAAGCTGCCCGAGAAGAACAGCGTGCCCGCGATGAACAGCCAGCCCGCCCACGGCGCGATGCCGCCCGGCCAGCGCGCGCACGCCCAGGCCACCGCGAAGAGCGCCAGCGCGTGATACATCTGGTACCGCGCCGCCGTCTCCCAATGCCCCAGCATCTTCGCCGCCTGATCGGGCTCGTAGCGTGTCTCGAAAAAGCCCTTGAGCCCGTGCGCGCCGAACGCGCCGGTAGCTACCGAAGCGCACGCCAGCAAAGCGCCGATGATGACGAAGAGTCGATCCATGAGCCTGCGCCGCCTCGATCCGAAAATGAGCGTGCAGTTTAGCATAAGGAGGGCAGAAAATGAAACCGCGCCGGACTCGGTCTCCCAAGCACGGCGCGGCGCTATCCCTTGTTACGATTCACGATTCACGCGTCACGCTTTTCCGCCTCCCGCTCCAGCAACCCCAGATGCGAACGCAGCGATCCCGGATCGATCGCTTCGCCTTGGCGTTGGTAGCGGAAATCGAAGCTCAGCCGCAGCCGGTCGGGCGTGTGATTGTCCAGCGCGCCGTGAATCGTGTGGCTGTGGAAGAGCACGAAATCTCCGGCGCGGTAATCCGTGGTCAGCCAGCGGTTGGGCCAGCCGGCGGTGGGAATCCCGTGGTTGCCCGCGCCGATGGCCGGGACGTGCGGGAGGAACCCCTGAAGGTGCGAACCTTCCAGCAGCGCCAGGCCGCCCAGCTCGTTCGGGCAGTCGCCGCAGGGAATCCACGCCGTATAGGTTTGCGGCGTGCCGCGGATGTAGAAGAAGTCCTGGTGCGGCTGCGTCGTGTTTTCGTAGTGCCGCGGAAACGAGACCCGCGCGATCGTGCGCCGGTGCGATTGCACCGGACCGTCCAGCACCGCTTCGCAGATGCGCAGAATCTCCGGCGAAACTGCGAAGCCGTTGAACGAATCGAGCTCCAGCAGCTCGCGGTATAGCTTGTTGTAAGCGGGATGATCGGGGAACGGGATCCCGCTGTAGACCCCGTCCTGCAGGTCGCTGCCCGGCCTAATCCAGCCGTGCGCGCGGCAGAGCTTCAAAATATCCAGCCGCGCGTCCAGCAGCCGCTCCCGGTTCAGCGCGCCGCGGAAGAACAGGTAGCCGCTCTCGGCCAGCCGCGCCCGCAGCGCGGGCGGATCCTTCAACAGCGCGTTCGACGCTTCGTACTCGCCGGTGGGCCGGATGCGTTCGGCCAGGCGCGGGGCGGGTGCGGCGGTGGCGGTCATCGGTTAGCTCCTCGAGTCTCGGTACGCTCCGATTGAACCTCTTTGGGCTTGAAACCGCCATGGCGCGGACGGCAATCTTTTGTACTATTCGTCAATGGCCGTGCCGCGCGCCGAGACTCCGTTCGACCCCCTGAGCACGCCGCCGCGGGTGCTTCTGGCCAATTTCTACCCCTTCGCCCCCGGCGAATTCGCTCCGCCGCGCTGGAGCCGCAGCAACCTGTTTCTCCCCTGCACCGCCGGGCGCGGGATCGTCCAGGTCGGCACGAGGCGCTTCGCGTTGAGCGCCGGGCAGGTGCTGCACGTGCCGTGGGCCACCGCGCTGCAGTACGAAGCCGACGCGCGCGAACCCTTCGTGCTCATCGGCGTGCACTTGGCGTATGCGCCTTGGCAGGACCAAGCCGGCCCGCGTCCGCACCACGCGTACCGGAATATCACCATGCGCGACGAGGCCTTCGAGCGCCCGCCCGCGCGGCAGCCGTACGCCGAGCCGTTTGTCGTATCCGTCCCGCCGGACTCGAACCTGCTCGAGTATGCCGCCGCGGTCGCCACGGCCTACGAGCGCGGCCTCGACGAACGCGACGCGCCGGACCGCGATGCGCGCCTGCGCGCGGCGGCGCTGACCTTCTTGCTCGAATTCCGCGCCTGCCTGCGGCGTAGCGCGGGAGGTGCGCCGCATCTTCAGGCCGGACGGGTCCGCGAGATCATCTCGTTCATGGAACTGTCGTACGCGCGAACGCATACGCGCGCCGGTCTGGCCGAACGCGCCGGGGTCAGCGAATCGACGCTCGCAGCCGCGTTCCGCGCCGTCACCGGCCGCTCGCCTATCGACTACCTGATCGACGTGCGCCTCGCCCACGCCCGACGCCTGCTCGCTTCCAGCCGCCTGCGTGTCGGCGAAATCGCCCGCGCCGTCGGCATGCCCGACGTGTACCACTTCTCGAAGCTTTTCAAGAAGCGCCTGGGCCGCTCGCCGCTGGCCTACCGCCGCCGCCGCGCGCTATGATGCGCCGGGTTTGAACGAGACCGTGCCATGAACCGACCCGAACGAAGGCTGGTTTATCTGCTGCGCGCGCTCAGCGCCGTGACGCTCGCGGCATTGCCCTTCGCCTTCCTGCCGCGCGCGTGGCTGGCCGAGATCCACGCCGCCATGGGCTTGGGCGCATTTCCCGAAGGCCCCGTCCCCGAATACCTGGCCCGCTCGCTCTCGCTTTTCTACGCCCTGCTCGGAGGACTGCTTGGGTTATTCAGCACCGACGTACGCCGCTACGCGCCGGCCATCGCCTTCTTGGCCTGGGCGGGCATCGGCTTTGCCGCTGCGATAACCTGGATCGACTGGCTCGTGGGACTTCCGCTCTGGTGGATCCTGGGCGAAGGACCGGTAGTGGCCCTATGGTGTTTGGGACTGTTGTGGTGCTTACGTCAGATGCCGCCGGATTGATCTGTGGGCCTGTTGGGTCGTAAGCATGCTTTGAAGCCATGACTTTCCTTCGCTTCCTCCATGGACTTTGGGGTGAATCCTTTGGTGTTGCCACCCTTCACGCCAAATCCACATACGCCACCGCGCCCGCGCGCCACGCGTCCGTTAAACCCAACTCCGCCGCCGACCACGCCTTCCCGCCCCCGCGCAACACCGCCTCCGTACCGGCGGCCACGGGAACCGCAAAGAGCGCCAAGCCGCTCGGATGCCGCCCTTTCGGCGCCCAGATTCGGCCCGCCTCCAGGCGCAGGTCGTCTGCGCCGTGCCGGACGATCCAGAGCGCGTGATTGGCATGGGCTTCCGGCGCGTGCTCGGGAACCTCGTGCCAAGCTTCGCCGCGCAGCGCCGCACGCAGCAGCGCCCAGACCGGATCGTCCGGAGGAATCGGATGGCCCGAGCCGTCGGCGCGCAAGTGTTGCAGCAAGCCTCGGTGCGAACTATGCGCGTAATCCGGCAGCACTCGATAAGGACGCTCGCGCAACCGACCGGCCGGTGCACCGGGCCGAGCGAACCACGGATTCGGCTGGCTGCACGCCAGCGGCACGATCCCGTCGCTGTCGCGGCCGCCGACGATCGGCGCCAGCCAGTTCGAACGCCGCAGCACGCTCGTCAGGGCATACATAGGCGGGAGCAGCGCTTCGTGCGCGCGTTCGGCCCAGGTCAGATCCCAGAGCCACGGCTGCGGAGCCAGCATCGCCTGAGCCAGCCCGGCGCCGGGGACCAGGCCCCAACGCACCATGGCCCGCGCGGCGCGTTTCAGGTACACGCCGTGCCGTGGGGCGCCGCACTCGATGAACAGGCGCACCGGAGGCGCAAGGTTCCGGTCGAGGTAATGGCGGCGCATCCAGACCCGGGCCACCAGTGTCCCCATACTGTGCGCAAGCACCGTGAGAGGGGCGCCGTTCCACGCCGCTTCCGCCCGAAGCGTCTGCTCCAGCCGGTCCGCCAGTTGCTCTAACGTGATCCGTCGTCCTTGCGTCGGGTAGGGTAGGAAGCTGGGAAGCACCACGTGCTTAATGGAATTGAGCAAGGTGGGCAAAGCTGCGAAGGTGTGCGCGCCACCCAGCCAGCCGTGCAGGAGCAAGACCGGTGTCGTGCGGGACGATTCGGGAGGCAGTTCCAAATCTCCAAATGGGTTGGTGCAGCACCAGGGCAGGTATCGGCGTCCTGCCTTCAGCCCAGAATCGTATAACGCACGCAAGGATCGGTTCACACAAGAATAGGGTAGACTGTATCCGGGTGGGATCGGACCTATGAAGTTCTACTTTTGCGAAACCTGCGGCAAACGCGTCACCGAGGTGGACTTGGCCAGCGGCCAAGCTCGGGACAAGAAAATGCGTGGGATGTACTGCGAGGCTTGCGCCGGCAGCGTGATGACCTTGGAGACCGAGGCGCTGACCGAAGAGCAGGCGCGCGGCGTCTTGAAAGAAGAGTCCCCGGGCGCGACGCCCGCGAAGCCCATTTCCGGCATTCAGGCGCGCCCTTCCAGCACGGCCTTGCGGCCGGCCAAGAAACAATCCGATCCGATCCATGAGACCGGCGTCGTTCCGGTTCCCGGCTCCACTCGAATGTCCGGCCGACGCCCCGCGGGGCGCCTCAGCACCGGTCGCAACATGCGTCCGGGCACGCCGGGCGAAAGTTCGTTGAGCCAGACGCCCGTGGCCATGGGCGTGCTGATCGTGGGTGGGTTGGTGGCTTTGGTCGGGGGCGGATTGCTGCTCTTCGGCGGCAAGTCGCATTCAACCGTAACGGTCGACCCGGCAGAGTCCCGGCCGGTCGCCGCATCTCAGCCTCCGGCTGCTCAGAAAGCGCCGGAAGCCGCCAAGTCGGAAGCGCGCTTCGCGCAACGCACCGCGACCGGCGCCGCTCAGCGCGTGGACGATCCCGCCGCGCCTGCGGCACCCGCCTTGGACGAGGGTAAGTCCGCATTCGATGCTTTCGAAGCGCTCTGGCAGGATCTGGGCGACGACCGTAAGGACGAACGCATTGCCTTGGCGCGCGAGTACCTGGATAAGCACGGTTCGAGTTTCGAGGCGGCGCGCGCGCGCGTGATGCTCCAGCGGCTCACCGAGGCTCCCGCCGCCGATAAGGCGCCTGGGGCCGCGCAGAAGCCCGTGGAGACCATGGGCGGCGGTTCGGCGCCTCCCGAACGCTTGTCGATCGATCAATTGGTCTCCAAAGCCCTCGAAGCCGAAAAGCGCGGCGCCGTCGAAGAAGCGCTGGCCCTATACGAGCGCGCAATCAAGATCGACGGGCGCAACCACGTCGTCCGCTCCAACATGGGCAACCTTAAGCGCATGCAAGGCGACCTGGAAGGCGGCCTGAAAGAGGTCGAGATGGCGCTTAAGCGCAGCCCCGATTTCGGCAACGCCTGGGCCGTCAAGGCCGTGATCCTGGGCGGGCTGGGGCGCGACGAAGAGTTCAAGCAGGCCCGGGAACGGGCCGTTAAACTGATGGCCGACCGGCCCGAGATGGGCGCTTCCATCGACTCCGAAGTGCAACGCGCGCTCCTGCACCGCGCCGGAAAGCAGTTCGAGAACGCGGAACCGCAGACCGCGGAGCAGTTCATGCAGCGCGCCCAGTTCCGGCTGGCACAGAAACGCTGGACGGAGGCGATTGCGGACTTCGAGCAGGCCGTCGAACGCGATACCGCCCTGGCCGCCAAGGGCGTCTACCATGCCATGGCTCAGGCCGCCGAGCGGATCCCTGACTACCCCAAGAAAATCGGTTACATGCGTCGTTGGTATCAGGCCGCTCCGGAGAACGCCGAAGCCGCCAACGGCTACGCTTGGGAACTGCTCACCTGCAAGGACGAGACGTTGCGCGATCCGCGCGGCGCGCTGGACCCCGCGCGCAAGGCCGCCGATCTGAGCGCCCACAAGAATCCCGCGATTCTCGATACCTACGCTTTGGCGCTCTTCCGTTCGGGGAGCCTCAAGGAAGCGGTGGATACGCAGAAGAAAGCCATCGACCTCCTGCCGGCCGAAACCACCGCCGAGGCCAGGAAAGAGTACACGAGCCGCCTCAAGGAATTCGAAGCCGCCCTGCGCCTGGGCAACATCGGCGAAGCACCCGTCGAGATGCGCTGAGACGGCCGAAGCGACGTGCGCGCCGCCCGGGCATGTATTACCATCTTCCCTTCGTATGGATCTGCCACGAATTGAACTTTCGGGCTCGCTCCGGCGCAT
The DNA here is from genome assembly GCA_045863855.1 of Planctomycetota bacterium. GTDB lineage: Bacteria > Planctomycetota > SZUA-567 > H5-PLA8 > H5-PLA8 > H5-PLA8. The sequence goes on from BTVV01000029.1 coordinate 7,423, forward strand.
GGGCGAATCCTTCGGCGAAGCCTGCCGCGAGGACGCGCGCGCGTTGTACGAGATCCGCATCGGCTGGGCGCAACGCTTTGCCGCCGAACACGGACGCAGCTTCAGCCACGAGCAGATTCTGGATACCGCGCGGCGATGCCTCCCCGCCACCGCAAGCTACGACCCCGAAGGATTCGAGGAGTTTTCCGGCATCGCCCGCGGCGCGAGATTGTCTCCCGAGCAAGCCTACGTACTGATGGGCCTGACCGACCTGCGCGACGTCCTGGCTTGGGGACCGTTGCCCGACGGCATGGGTTGCAGCAGTTTCGCCGTCGCGCCCGCGCGCGGCGAGAATGGGAACCTCCTGCTGGGACAGACCTGGGATCTGCAGACCGACAACATGCCTTTCGTACGGCTGGTCCGCCGCCGGCCCGACCGCGGACCCGCGACGCTCTCTGTCACCTTGACCGGCTGCCTGACCCTGATCGGCATGAACGAAGCGGGCATCGCCGTCGGCAATACCAACATTCAAACCCGCGATGTCCGACTGGGGGTGCAGTACCTGAGCGTATTGCATCGGGCGATCCGAGCGGCCAGCACGGACGAAGCCATTGAGGCGATCGTCTCGGCGCCGCGCGCCGGAGCGCACTATTACTATGTCGGCGGGCCCGACGGGCGCTTCGTGGGCCTGGAATGCAGCGCGCGCCAGGCGGCGCGGTTCGAACCCGGCGCTCGAGATTTCGTGCACTGCAACCACGCGCTCGACGCCGGTATCGCCGCGCTGCACCCCGATCCGACCCAGCCCTCGACGCTCTTCCGCCAGAATCGATTGACCGAACTGCTGGCGCAGCACGCCGGCCCCGTCGGCGTCGCCGACCTGAAGCGCATGCTCTCCGACCGCACCGGCGGAGCGAACTGCCTCTGCCGGTACGAGACCGGCGACGTGAGCACCAATGCGTGCGTGATCATGAGCCCCCAGACGCGCACGCTTCACGCTTGCCGCGGGCAGCCCGATCGCGGCGTCTGGCGCACCGAACAAGTCGGATAGCGGCTTCTTCGCCGCGTCGGCCGCGTCACGGCGAAATGCGCGTCCCCAGCACCTTCAGAAACGCCGCCAGCCACGCCGGGTGCGCCGGCCAAGCCGGCGCGGTCACTAGGTTCCCGTCGGTGTACGCGCCGTCGATGGGTATTTCCATATAGGTGCCGCCCGCCAGCGTGACGTCCGGGCCCACCGCCGGGTACGCCGTGCAGCGCCGACCCTTCAGCACACCGGAGGCCGCCAGGATTTGCAGCGCATGGCAGATCGCCGCGATCGGTTTGCCGGCATCGGCGAAATGCCTCACGATCTCGCGCACGCGGGGATTCAGGCGCAGGTATTCCGGAGCGCGACCGCCGGGCAGCAGCAGCGCGTCGTACGCCTCGGGCTGGATTTCCTCGAAGCTCGCATTGAGCGTGAAGTTGTGGCCGGGGCGTTCGAGGTACGTCTGGTCGCCTTCGAAATCGTGCACGGCCGTTTTGACCGTCTCGCCCGCGCGCTTGCCGGGGCAGACGGCATGCACCGTATGGCCCACCGCCAGCAAAGCCTGGAAAGGGACCATGATCTCGTAATCTTCGACAAAATCTCCGGCGAGCAGAAGAATCTTCTTGGCGGGCATCAGCGGGCTCCAGGGGTCGCGAAGCGCACGGCACCATACTCGAAAGCGGTCCGGGACGGATAGGGTGAGATGGACCTGCGGCGCGCAATCCGCCCTGCCAAAAGCCCGAGCGGATCGGGTTCGGGCATCTAAGCAGGCGATTCGGACCTGAATGGAAGCAGTTGGACCGGAGCGGTCTGCGGCTATACGTCGCGGCGCATCTCAAGACTTGAACTCGGTTAGTCGAAGCAGCGCAGCACCGGTTCCCGCACTCGCGAACGGCGCAGCGGGCGCGCGCCCAAGGATTTCAGCGCCGCGTTGACGTGTTTCACAATCTGCCGCGGCGTGGCCCCCGACGTAAGCAGCCGGTCGTAGATCATGGCATCCGCCAGATTGGCGTACGTATCTTGAACCTCGGTGCGATACGCGATCACCGCCGCCAACCCCGTCGCGTCCACCAGCCGCTGAAGCGTCTCGCTCAGGCTGCCGATCTCGCAACTGCTGAAGAGCACTACCTTGCCCGCCAAGCCCTCGAAGAGATCGAAGTTCTCTTCCAGCCGGATGTCTTCGAACGTGAGCGAGAACGTGCCTTCCCGGTGCCCGTGTCCGCAGAAGTGAATCATGCGCACGTTCGGCAACCGCCCCTCGTGGCGCAAGAAGCGGCGCAGATCCTCCCGCGTGTGCACACGCTCGTAGAGCAACCGAGCGTCGTAGCCGGCGAGCAATTCCTGAATGAACGGGCCCTGCCCCCGCGACGACCGCAGGCTCCGGTCCAGCCGCGCTTCGAGCATCAGGAAAATTTCGTTATCGGGATAGCCCAGCGTCCGTGCGTGCACCAACCGCCGCTCGCCCAAGTCGGTGACGACCCGGCGCATCCAACGGTCCACTTGAGTCACTCTGGCGCCTACGCGCTTGCGGCGCCGGCGCAAAATGACTCGTTCTCCGATCTGAAATGTTCTCGTTCGCATGGCGGGGTGTGCTCCTACGACTCCTTTTCCTCACGGGGGCTCCAAGCGGCCCCTCCACCCGCCCGTGCTTAACCAAATCATAGGCCATGATTATTGAAAGCACAATGTGATCCGACGGAATTTTGAGTCTTAATTCGCGCGCTCTTTAGATATTATAAGACGTTTATATATATTGACTTAAGCTAATACATGCGCATACAAAAAGATCCGTATATAAACCTAATTAACAAGGTGATTGTTATACAAGACTCGGCGAAGCCATATTGTAAACCCAAGCCTAGTCTGAGAAGATGCCCAAGCCTGTTTTTGCAGGTCGTTTGGACACACGTGCATGAGCTCTCGGACCGACCCTGCCACGCTGGCGCTCCAGGCCGGTCTGACCGCAGCCGTCGGGGCGTTGGCCCTCGTGAGTGTGCTTCTGTTCGCCGCCGCTCGGCTTCCGGCCGAGCACCCTGTACGGTCGCTCAAGTCGGCCGTAGCCCCTGCAAAGGAGCCGCCTGTGTCGCACGCCACGCCCAAGGATCGACCCCCCAATCGGCTCGCGCACGAGACCAGCCCGTATCTGCTCCAGCACGCGCACAATCCCGTGGACTGGTACCCATGGGGCCCGGAAGCCTTCGCCAAGGCGCGCGCCGAAGACAAGCCCATCTTCCTCTCCGTCGGTTACAGCGCCTGCCACTGGTGCCATGTGATGGAGCGCGAATGTTTCGAGCGCGACGAAGTCGCGGCGCTGCTGAACGAACGCTACGTCTGCGTCAAAGTGGACCGCGAAGAGCGTCCCGACGTAGACGACATCTACATGCGTTACGTTCACCTGACCCAAGGCCGCGGCGGCTGGCCCATGTCGGTGGTGATGCGCCCCGACGGCGTCCCGTTCTTCGGCGGCACCTACTTTCCGCGCGAAGCCTTCCTGCAGCTCATGGGCCGCTTGCACGAGGCTTGGACGAAGCAGCGCGCGCAGGTGGACGAAGTCAGCGCCAAGGTCGCTGCGCTGCTGCGCGAGGAAGCGCAGTCCGATTTCAGCCGCGCACAGCGCCCCATCGGCAAGGAGACTGCCGGCCGCGGCGTCGCGCTTCTGCACGAACACTTCGACGTCCGCGAAGGCGGGCTCCAGGCGCGCATGAAGTTTCCGCCGCATCCCCTGCTCGAACTCCTTATCGACCTCGAAGCACGCAAGGCCGGCGTACCTCACGCCCGCGAGATGGCCGTCCTGACCCTCGACAAAATGCAGCTCGGCGGGATCCATGACCACATCGGCGGCGGCTTCCACCGCTACGCCACCGATCCGCATTGGTTCCTCCCGCATTTCGAGAAGATGCTCTACGACAACGCCCAGCTCGCCGCGAACTACAGCCGCGCTGCTGCGGTATTCGGAGACGAAGACTACGCCCGCACCGCCCGCGGCATCTTCGAATGGCTCTTGCGCGAACTTCGCTCCCCCGAAGGACTCTTCTACTCCGCCTACGACGCTGACAGCGAAGGCGAGGAAGGCAAGTTTTACCTCTGGGATCAACGCGAGATCGAAGCGCTCCTGGGCGCCGACGCCGCGCGCTTCTCGGCGCTTTTCCAGACCCGGCCCGGCGGCAACTGCCAGGAAGAAGCCACCGGCCAGCCCACGGGCCTGAACATCCCGCACTTGCTCGAGCCGCTCGCCGCCGCCGCCAAGCGCCTCGCCGTACCGGAGGCCGAACTGCGCGCGCAGGTCGACGCCTGGAAGCGAACGCTCCTCGAGGCCCGCGCCAAGCGCGTCTGGCCGGGCCTGGACGATAAGGTCCTGACGAGCTGGAACGCGCTCGCCATCGGCGCCTTTGCCCGCGGCGGGCGCTACCTTAAAGAGGAGCGCTACGCGCAGGCCGCCGTACGCGCCGCCGAAGGGCTCCTCGCGAAGCTCAAGACCCCCAAAGGCCGCTGGCTGGCCACCTACAACCGCGGGCAGGCCAAGCTTCCGGCCTACCTCGACGATCACGCCTATCTCGCCCGCGCGTGCCTGGATCTCCACGAGACCACCGGCGACGCGCGCTGGCTGAACGAAGCGCGCTTGCTCGTCGAACTCCTCGATAAACACTTCTGGGATGCCCAAGGCGGCGGATACTTCTTCGTGGCCGACGACCACGAAGAACTGCTCGTGCGCATGAAGAACCCGTCCGACAACGCTACGCCCTCAGGCAACGGCTACGCCGCGCAGGTGCTCGTACGCATGAGCGTGGTCACCGGCGAAGCCCATTACTTGGCGCGCGCGGGCAAGGTGCTCGCCGCTTTCGCGGGCCTGATCGACGAACGCCCCTTTGCCGCCGAGTCGCTGCTGCTGGCTTTGGAGCAATATCTGGCCGCGGGCGGTACTTTTGAGGTAGCTCAAAAACCTGCGCTCCGCCGCACCGCGCAAGCCGGGCCGGTCCTGGCCGCGCTCTTCACGAGCCTCGACAAGTGGCCCGTGGGCAAGCGCCTTCCCATTGCCGTAAAGCTTCAAGTGGATCAAGGTTGGCATATCCAGGCCGCGCAGCCCAATCCGGCGAACCTCTCGCCCACCAGACTCCGCCTCGAAGCGCCCGCCGGCGCCAAGCTAGTCGACGTGAGCTACCCCGACGCGCAGCAGCTAAAGGTAGACGCCAAACTGGGCTGGGGCGACGCGCTCCAGGTGTACAGCGGCGAAGTGCTCCTGCGCGCAACCTTGGAATGGTCCGCGCCGCCGGAAGGCCCCGTGGATCTGATCGTGGAGGTGGACGTACAGGCGTGCAACGAGCGCGCTTGTGAGCGTCCGGCGACCCTCCGCTTGGGCCTGGCGAGCGAAATTATTGCGAATCCAGCCGGTGCGACTGCTCAATTTCCAACCATTTTCGGTAAATGAATGGGTTTTGCCTTGCTTCATATAAAGGGTTGATTTTGTGAAGGTTGAGTGAAGGATAGCCGATCCCGAAGGGGCTGACCGGGATGCGAAACGCTAAAAAATATCATTGGGCCTCGATTGACGCCCTTTTGGTATGGACAGCCAAGCAGGGGGACGCTACCATTCGGCGTCCAATCAAGGTTGCACCAGAGCAGGACCAGAGTCTGAGCGCGGTTGCGCAGCGGATTCTGAAACGTAGATAAGCGTAGACGCATCTCAGCATGCGTTGACCGGAGGGGGCAAACGTACATGAAGCGTGCCATCGTTTGGGTGCTCAGCCTCGGCGTTTTGGCGGGCCTTTGTGCGCCGTCCGTACAAGCGGCCTCCAAAGAGGAATTCCAGAAGCTCAAGGACGACTTGAAGAAGCTTCGCGAGCAGATCGAGACGCAGCGGCCGGTCGGTAGCGGTCCGGTGGGTCAGGCTGCCGCGACCGTCGGCGACAAGTACGGCGAGGGCGGCTTCGGTCCCAACGAAACCGTCATCACCCGCCAAGGCAACCTGAAGATCGGTGGCTTGGTGCAGGTGTGGTACTACAGCATCCAGAACGACCAGCGCGGTTGGGTCGATCCGGACGCTTCGGCGGATGACACCGATGTCGGCTTCGGCTCCAACGAAGTCAGCGACAACGACGGCTTCCGCGTGCGCCGCGCGCAGTTGCGCTTTACGATGGACGTTCACGAGAACGTGACGGCCTTCGTGCAGTTCGATAACAGCCGCGAGGCCTCGTCCTTCCCGAACCTGCCGCAGAACCAGAGTCAAGTGAAGGCCGGCGACGGCACCGCGTTCTACAACGCGGGCGTGACTCCCACGGGCGGCGCGAACGGCAACTTCAACAACGCCGTCGTGCAGAGCGGTGCGGGCAGCCCGAACTTCACGCTGCAGGACGCTTACATTAATGTGCACGGCATCCTGCCGCACCACGACATGACGACCGGCCAGTTCCGCCGCCGCTTGGGCGAAGAAGGCGTCCGCGATTCGGGCCAGCTCGATTTCGTCGAACGTGCGATGATCACGCAGCTCGCCAACAACCGCGATCTGGGCAGCCAGATTCACGGCTTCTGGTGGGACGACCGCCTGCAGTACTGGGTCGGTGCGTTCAACGGCGCGGGCACGGCTTTCCAGGCGCATGCCAACCGCGGCGACGACAACGATAACAAGGACTGGGTGGCCTCGATCCTGATCCGCCCGCTCTGGAACAACGAGACCTGGGGCAGCATCGAACTGGGTTACAGCATCATGTACGGCATCGGCGGCGAAAGCGGCGGGCGCGATGCGGAAAACCTGACCGGCTCCCATGCCGGCGGTCCGGTCGATGGCCTGCGCCGCACCAACACCGTCCACAGCCTGCAGTACGCCTACTTGAGCTGGAAGGCCGGCGAAGAGAGCCCGGTATCCGGCTGGTGGATTCGCGGCGAGTGGGGTCAGTACCGCGACCGCTTCGCCCCCAACGGCGAAGTCGCCAGCAGCACCGCGTTCGCCAACGGTATCGCGTCGCCCGCCGAATTCAACATCGACGGCTGGTACGTGGCCACCGGCTACAAGATGTCCGAAAGCGTCTGGGCCGATGGCCTGGATGACGGATGGGGTGCGCATATCCTGAAGCCGATGGAGTTCACCTTCCGCTACGATGTGATGGATAACCTGTTCTTCCAGGACATGGACAATCCGGACCGCGAACTGGATGTCTTCAAGACCCAGGTCTTCACGGCCGGTGTCAACTACTACATCAAGGGCCACAACGCGAAGATCCAGGTCAACTACAACTGGGTGCTCGAAGCCGGCGAAGACCAGATCAACGAACGCCAGCTCCGCGAAGTCCGCAACAACAACCTGGTCGTTAACTTCCAGGTGGCTTGGTAAGTTCCAGTCCGACAGCTTGAAGAAACGGGCGGCCCGCAAGGCCGCCCGTTTTCATTCCTGAAACGAAGTACGTGAGACGCAGCAGGGGACTTGCACCGGGGCATTCTTGTGGTAAGGTGTCGCGCCGCTCGAGTAGACGGGCGCCGAATCTAGGGAGTGAGCAGTCATGGCACACAAGCAAGGGCAGGGCAGTTCCAAAAACGGACGCGACAGCAATCCGAAGTATCGTGGCGTAAAGGTGTACGGCGGGCAGGTGGCCAAGGCCGGGAACATCATCGTGCGCCAGGTCGGGACCAAGTTCAAGCCGGGGCGCAACGTGGGCATGGGCCGCGATTTTACGCTCTTCGCGCTGGCCGACGGCATCGTGACTTTCGATCGCACGGCGCAGCGCCGCGTGCACGTCCTGCCGGCCGTTGCCGCGCAGGCCGCTTCGGGCGACTAAGCCGCAGGCTTGGCGTCGCAACGCTTTTCCAACCCCGGCTTCGGCCGGGGTTTTTTTTATGGGCCGGTGCGGCGGCCTGGGGCTGCTCAAGGCGCGAGCGCGCTAGCCGTCTCAGCGCTTATCGCCTGGGCGGTTGCCCGGCCTTATCCCCGTTCCCAAGCCAGCATGGCCTTCTTGCGTAACGGGCCCCAGCGGTATCCGCCGCAGACACCCATCTGAGCCAGGACGCGGTGGCAGGGAATCAGGTACGCCACCCGATTGCGGGCCAGCGCCTGGCCTACGGCGCGCGCCGCCGCGGGCGCCCCCAACTGCTCGGCCAGATCGCGATACGTGGCCGTACGGCCCGCGGGGATGCGCAGGAGCGCCTGCCAGACGCGCGCTTGGAAGTTGGTGCCCGCCGCGAAGACGCGCAGCGGCTCGCCGGAGGGCTCACGCGCGAAGATGCGCTCGATGAACGACGCGGTCTCCTGCGGCGCCTGGACCAGCTTCGCGCGCGGCCAAGCCGTTTGCAGCGCCTCGCGTTCCGCGGCGGCGTACTCGGGCTCGATGAAACTCAAATGGCAGATCCCGCGCTCGGTGACGCCCAGTAGAGCCGTCCCGAAAGGGGTCGGGTGCAGGCCGCAGCGAATCTCCAACCCCGCGCCGCCGGCTTTGAATTCGCCCGGGGTGACCGCCTCCAGCGTGACGAACAGATCGTGCAAGCGACCGGGGCCGCTCAGGCCCGCGTCCCAGGCCGCATCCAGCAGGCTGGCCCGTGCGTCCAGGCGCGTCTTGGCCAGTTCGAGCGTCACGATCTGGAGGAAGCGCTTGGGCGAGATCCCGGCCCAGCGCCGAAAGAGACGCTGGAAGTGAAAGGGGCTCAAGTGGAGGTGCTGGGCGGCTTCGGCCAGCGCGGGCTGCCGAGTCGCGTTCGCTTCCAAGAAGTGCAGCGCGCGTTCGATGCGCGCGTAATCGGCGGCGGCCTGTTCCATGTCCGGCACGATACCGCCGGAGCCCGCCCTCGAACCACCCGATTCTTGCGGACTTTGGGGTCTTAGATCCGCTCGCAAAGCCAGCGTCGAGGCGGCTGCGCCGCGCCGGTCAAGCGGGACCAAGAAGGCGCAGAAGCCGGATCGGGACGAGCATCCGGCGCCTGAACCTGCTGACGTCCCGCGAAGCACCGCCGCAAGCAGACGACCGATGCTGCTTTGGTGAATGGCTCTTACTTGCCCGCGCGCTGGTGGCGATATACCCAGGTGTTCGCGCCGCGGCTGATGACCAGTACGTTGCGCGCTTCGTCGAAGTAGCCGATCGTGCGGCCGCCTTCCGGGCAGACCGGCCCCGAGGGCTTGACCGAGGTCCATTTCTTGGCGTCCGGATCGTAGGCCCAGACCGTGTCCAGGTTCTTGCTCTCGAAAAGCAGCGCCTGCTTCGAGACCGTATCGAAGTACATCACGCTCCGCGCGTCGTGCCCCAGCGGCGCCTCGGCGCTCTCCTTGCCGGGATCGAGCACCTTGGTCCACTTATGCGTGGCGAGGTCGTAGTGGTGGGTGGAGCGGTGGTGCGACTGCGCGATGACGATTTTCCGGCTGGGGTCGTAGCAGGTGAGCGACTCGTTGTCGGGCGCTTCCTTGTCGGGTTTGGCGAGCTGCGTCCAGGCGTTCTTGCCGTGGTCGTAGAGCCACGCGCCGGCGGCGTCCCAGCTTCCGCTGAGAAAGAGCGCTCCGCCCAAGTCAGGCACGTATTCCATTTGCTTGGCGTACCCGATGCGCGGGTAAGGACCGGGCGAAAGGACCAGCTTCCACTGTTTCTCCGCCGGATAAAAGGCCCACATCGGCGGACCGCGGTAGATCCCTTCCTTGCTGCCGGTCGTCTTTTCGATGTACGCTCCGGGCGAGGAACCGATGGGCACGTTCATCCACAGGCCGGCTTTCATCTGCGGATGGTAGCAGAAGGCCCACCACGTATGCCCGTAATGCGTGGGTCCGCCGCGCTGAGTCTGGACGAACTTCACCTTCTCGCTCGTGCCCGGGATCTCGCCCTCCTTGATCTCCATCACGCCGGCGGCGTTGTGCGGGTCGGGCGCGAAGAGCAGCGCCCAGGTGTTGGAGAGCAGGTCGTACTCCCACGCGTCGTTGACGCGGTGCGGGCTGCCGTGATTCGCGCCGCAGAAGAGCGCGCGGCGGCGTTCGGGCATCCAGACGGCTTTGTTCGTGTAGTCGCGCCCGTTGGGCCCGCGTTTATCCATGTAATGCTCTTTGCAGAGCGCATTGATCGGGCCGACCACCTTTAAGGGCGCCAGCACCGCGGAGCTTCGATCGCCCAGCGCCTCCAGCGTCGCGACGATTTGCGGATCGGGCGGCAGGGCGGGGTCCAACGCGGTCTGTGCCGTCGCGGCGGAAGCGGCTGCTTGAGCCTGCGCGAATCCGCAGAAAGTGGCCAAGATCAGAGCGATTCCCAATCGAGTCATGTTTTGCTTCCTCCGTGCCTGCACGTCATCAATACCCCGGCGTAAATGTCATTAATTTCAGTTCTCGAGCTTATATGGACGACGTTTAGTTTCATAAATTTCGCTTTAACAATAGTTTATGGTTGAACTTTATGCGTAATCAATAAAAATGAGTGTCATTAAAGTCATTAATTCGGAACTCGCTTCATGAACGCCTTCGCCAGCCAAGTGCAGGCTGCTAAAGAGCGCATGCGGGGCCTGGTTTTCCGGGGCGAGCTGCCGGAAGGCACGGTCATCCGCGAGGACGATTTGCGCCGCGAGCTGGGCGAGTCGGTCCGGGTGGTCCGCCAAGCGCTGCGGGAACTGGCGCGCGAAGGGTTCCTGATTCGCAAGCCGCGCGTGGGTACGGTCGTGGGTGGCGCGGCCAGCGCCGGACGGCTGCTTCCGCGCATGCGGTCGGTCGGCATCCTGACGGGGTACCGCGAGCGCGCGCTGAAGACCGATCTGTTCATGGCTCGCGTGGCCTACGGCATCGAAAAATCGCTGCTGGCGCCGCGCCAAGTCACGATCTTTGCGCAAAACTCCGCCAGCACCGGCGGCGTGGACGATCCGCCGCGCCTGGTGCCCGACGAGACCAAGCGCCGCGTGCAAGGCGTGATCGCACTGGAGGCCAACCATACGCCGTCGCTGAACCAGTTGGTTGCCGCGGGGCTGCCGGTGGTGGCCGTCGATTACTACGATCCGGCCGGGGCGTTCGATGTCTCGGCCGTCGACCATCAAGGCGCGGGGTACGCGGCGGCGGCGCATTTGCTGCGCCTCGGCCACCGCCGTATCGCCTTTGCCGGCGAAGGCCCGCGCGCGGGCAGCAGCGATCCCACCTGGCAGGATCGCCTGATGGGCTACCTGCGCGCCATGGCCGAATCGGGGCACCTGCACGCGCAGCCGCTGGTCTTCGACATCCGCTTTCGCACGCACCGGCATATCCCGGCTGAGCTGCCCGCATGGCACCGCGCGCAGACGCCGAGCGCTTACGTACTCTGCTCCAGCCGCTCCGCGCCCTTCGTGCTCGAAGCACTGGGTACGCTGGGCCTGCGCTGCCCGCACGACATCAGCCTGGCCTGCGCCGACGGGACGCTCGTCGAAGCCCCCGGCCGCCTGCGCCTTTCGCGCCTGCGCGTCGATTACGAGGATCTGGGCGAGAACGCGGTCCGCCTGCTCAACGCCCGGCTGGCCTGCAAAGACGCGCCGCCCGTGCGCGCGATCCTGCCGGTCGATTTCGAAGCGGGGGACAGTTCGCGGGCGGTCTGAAGCGTGAAAAAAAGCCCGCGCCGAATCGATCGGCGCGGGCTCGAAGACCTTCGCGAAAGAAATCCGGCTTAGCGGCGGCCGCCTTCCTTTTCGCCGTCGCCGACGATTTCCTTGTACTTGCTGCGCGGCACGGGCTCGTAGCCGAACGGCTCCATGCTGTAGCTCGCGCGCCCGCTGGACAAGCTGCGGCAGGCGTTGGAGTAGCTGAACATTTCGGCCAGCGGACACTTGGCGCGGACGACCTTGAGGTGGCCGCGGTCGCCCAGTTCGGTGATCACCGCGCGGCGGCTCTGCAAGTCGCCGATGATGCTGCCCATGTATTCCTCGGGCGTGACGACTTCGACGTTCATGATCGGCTCGAGCAGGATCGCGCCGGCTTTGCGCGCGGCTTCCTTGTAGCCGATGCTGCCGGCCATTTCGAAGGCGAGATCCGAGCTGTCCACTTCGTGGTATTTGCCGTCGAGCAGCGTGATCTTGATGTTGATGGTCGGGTAACCGCCGATGATGCCGGTGAAGGCCGCGCCACGCGCGCCGCGTTCGACGGACGGGATGAATTCGCGGGGAATCGAACCGCCGACGATCTCGGACTCGAAGAGCACGCGATCGGGCTCGTCGTTCGGGAACGGTTCGAGCTTTAGGTAACAGACGCCGTACTGGCCGCGGCCGCCCGACTGCTGCACGAACTTGCCTTCGGCCTCGGCTTCGGCGGTGAGCGTCTCGCGGTAACTGACGCGCGGCGAACCGACGTTGGCGTCGACGCCGTGCTCGCGCATCAGCTTCGACTTGATGATTTCCAGGTGCAGTTCGCCCATGCCCGAAATGATGAGCTGGCCGGTCTCGTTGTTGAACTTATGCGTGAACGTCGGATCTTCCTTGGCCAGCTTGGACAGGCCGATGGCCAGCTTGTCCTTGTCGCTGTTCGTCTTGGGCTCGATAGCCATCGAGATGACGGTGTCGGGGAACTTGGGCGGTTCCAAAAGGACCGGCTTGTCTTCGCTGCAGATCGTGTCGCCGGTGTAGGTGTACTTGAGCCCGCCGGCGGCGACGATGTCGCCCGCCACGGCCTTATCGAGCGGCTCGCGTGCGTCGGCATGCATCAGGAAGAGCCGGTCCACGCGCTCTTTCTTGTCCTGCGTCGCGTTGAAGAGCTTGTCGCCCTTGTTCAGCGTGCCGGAGTAAATGCGCAGGAAAGTCAGGTCGCCGAATTTGTCGTAGATGGTCTTGAAGGCCAGCGCGGTGAGCGGCTGGTCGGGGTAGGGCTTGCGTTCGATTTCCTTCGAATGGTCTTCCGGATCGAGTCCGATCGTGGGCTTGGCTTCCAGCGGAGAGGGCAGGTACGCCACCACGGCGTCGAGCAGGCGCTGCACGCCGATGTAGTGGTAGGCGCTGCCGCAGAGGACCGGGACGGCCTTGCCGGAGCAGACGACGCGACGCAACGCGGCCGCGAGCTGGTCGTTGTCGGGTTTCTCGTCGGCGAGGAACATCTCGCCCATCTTCTCGTCGTCGTCGGCCAGGAGCGTGAAGAGTTCGTCGCGGCGCATGTTGGCCTCTTCGAGGAACTCGGGCGCGACGTCCATCTCCTCGACCTTCTGGCCCTTGGAATCCTTGTCGAAGACGAACTGGCGCATCTGGACGAGGTTGATCACGCCGGTAAAGCTGTGCTCCTTGCCGATGGGCATTTGGATGGGCAGGGCCTTGCCGCCCAGGCGCGTCTTGATCTGCTCGACGACATTCCACATGTCCGCGCCGACGCGGTCCATCTTGTTGATGAAGCACAGCCGCGGGACGTTGTAGCGGTCGGCCTGGCGCCAGACGGTTTCGGACTGCGCTTCGACGCCGTCCACGCCGCTGAAGACGACGACCGCGCCGTCGAGCACGCGCAGCGAACGCTGCACCTCGGCCGTGAAGTCGATGTGGCCGGGCGTGTCGATGATGTTGATGTTGTAGCCCTTCCAGTGGCAGCTCACCGCGGCCGACGTGATCGTGATGCCGCGCGCGCGCTCTTCGGGCATGTAGTCGGTGGTCGTGGTCCCTTCGTGGACCTCGCCCATCTTGTGCTGCTTGCCCGTGTAGTACAGGACGCGCTCGGTCAGCGTCGTCTTGCCCGCGTCGATGTGCGCGATGATGCCGATGTTGCGCAGCAGCATGATCGCCTGCTCGGCCTTCGAAAGCTCGGGCGCCGAAGTCGTCTGGGGGGCCGCCATGGTTAACGTGCTCCTGTTGCGAGTGCCTGAATCCCGGGATCGACACCGATGCGGCGCATTTCGTGACCTTCCCCGCGGGCGTTCACGAACATGCCCACGGGCGCCCTGGCGAACCGGCCAGGGGCCGTTGCCCGCTGCCTCTCGTCCTCGACTCGGGATACGGCTGCCGCTCGTGCGGTGACCTAGATCCGGGAATGGGATGCGTGAAGGAAGGGGCTGACGAGGAAACTTATGCGCTCATCGTAGGTTCCAAACCTCCCACGCCGGACGGTCCCGGTGCCGTCCAAGCAAGGCCAAAAAATATACCGACGCCTAACTTAAAGGCAACCCTAATCTTGCCGCGGCGGAACTCAAAAAAAACGCCCTCGCAGGGCGAGGGCGGTCGATTCGGTTCGCGAGGACGGCTTAGAACGCGAAGTGCGAGAAGGCCTTGTTCGCTTCGGCCATCTTGTGCGTATTCTCGCGCTTGGTGATGGCCGCGCCTTCCTTCTTCTGAGCGTCCATGAATTCGCCGGCCAGCCGCTCGGCCATCGGGCGGCCCTTCTTGCCGCGGGTGGCTTCGAGAATCCAGCGGATCGCCAGGCTCTGCGCGCGCTTGCGACTCACTTCGATCGGGACCTGCCACGTCGCGCCGCCGACGCGCCGCGACTTGACCTCGACCATCGGCTTCACGTTGTCCAGCGCCGCGTGGAAGACTTCCAGCGGGCTCCCGTTCGTGCGCTTCTGGACGATGTCCATCGCTTCGTAGAAGAGGTTCTGGCTCTTCCCGCGCTGGCCGCTGTACATCATGCAATTGATGAACTTGGTCACCAGCAGGTCGTTGAAGCGCGGATCGGGCTTCAGGCCGCGGCCCGTAACCCGGATATGCTCCGGCAGCGCCGGAACTTCTTTCCGCTCTTCGCGTTTCTTCCTCATGAAAGCCATCTTGTTTGCTGCTCCCTACGGTATGGTCCTGGGTTTCGTTCCGGCTTAGCCCGCCTTCGGGCGCTTGGTGCCGTACTTCGAACGACTCTGCTTGCGGTCCTGCACGCCCTGGCAGTCGTAGACGCCGCGGACGATGTGGTAGCGCACGCCGGGCAAGTCGCGCACACGGCCGCCGCGCACCAGAACGATGGAGTGTTCCTGCAGATTGTGGCCTTCGCCGGGAATGTAGACCGTCACTTCCTTCCCGTTGCTCAGCCGCACGCGCGCGATCTTCCGCAGCGCCGAGTTCGGCTTCTTGGGCGTCATCGTGCGGACCGCGAGGCAAACGCCCTTCTTAAAGGGATTCGACTCCAGCACCGGGCTCTTCGACTTCGTGCGCTGAACCCTGCGCGCCGAGCGCACCAGTTGATTGATCGTTGGCATGTATTGCTTCCAGGAAAAAAGGCTCCCACGTCCCGCACCGGGACGCTCGTAAGGCCACCGACGCGTTAGACGCTGCACCGGTGAAGGGGCATTTCATACCTCAATCGGCAACCAGTTCAAGTCTATATTGCAAGGCGTTCCGCCGCTGTTGCACAGGTGGGTGAAACAGAAGCGAAAGAAGATGCTGGCCATGGCATCGCCATTGCCGATGAGTAGATACGCAGAGCGTTCCGCTTGGCGTTTAAGCGGAAGGGTTGCACTATGCGTCGTTGCACGGCGCAGGTGTGCTACTTGCGGAGCGAACTGCGGCAGTATAGCGTTGCCGTTTGTGACAAAGCATGCACATAGTGTAATGTGTCTGCGGCAAACGGCGAGGGGTTGAATTCGTGAACGATCCGAAACCGCGTCCTGGCTCTGGGCGATCCGCGAATCGTAGGCACTTGTGCCGGTTCGTGGATGGCCGGATGGAAGTGCAGGGCGTCATCTTGCGCATGGACCTGGGACTGTTCTGCCGGACGATGGATGAAATGGCTACCTGTCCGCAAAAGCGGGTGGTCTTCGATTTCACCCGCTGCCCGTATCTCAGTTCCCTGTTCATCGGCCATCTGGTGGATGGCGTGATACGCGCCCGCGAGAGCGGTAAGGACGTCGAGATTCTGCTGAGTCCCGAGCTGGGTAAGTTCTTCGACGGGGCGCAGCTTTTCCACCTGCTGACGTATCAGGTGGTCGACGCGCCGGGTGCGCCTGCGTAAGCGGTGCGATACGGGCGCAGGCGAACGGGGGCGGGCGTTGAACGAACCGGCCAAGGCGCTCCGGCCTTCCGAATCGTCCGCGGCGCTGGCCGCGGTGCTGGCCCGTACGCTGCCGCGCCTGGCGCAGTTGGCGGGATCTCGTGAAGTGCCCGTGCCGACGGCGGATGCTCAAGCGCTGGGCGAACAGCTCGATACGCTTCTCGCGCGCTGCGAACGCCGCTACATGATCGTTCCCGATGCCGGCCCTGTCACCGCCACCGGCCGCTTCGAGGGCTTGAAGGCGCGTTTCCTGCGCAGCGTTTCCCATGAATTGCGCACGCCGCTGGCCTCCATCGAAGGCTTCGCGATGGCGCTTTTGCGCGACGTCGAGGGCGGGGCGGGCGAGATGCCGGCCGAGATGCGCCAGCGCTTCATCGAGATCATTTACAAAGAGTCGCGCCGGCTCAGCGAGCTGATCGAGGACGTGCTGGATCTGAACGAGATCGAAGAAAATCCGCTCAACGAGGACCGGCAGGCGCTTCCGGCGGAGGCGCTTTTTGCCGCGGTGCGAGCGACCTTCGGAAAACGCCACGGCACGGAAGCCGCCCAGCACATCCAGGTGGTGCTGCGTCCCGCCGCGCCGGGGCCGCAGGTGTTCGCCAACGAAGAAGCACTGAAGGATATCCTGCGGCATCTGCTGGACAACGCGGCGAAGTTCGGAGGCGGAAAGCCGATCGAACTGGGTGCGGAGGCGTTGCCCGGAAGCGGCGCCGCTCCGCAGACGCGGTTGTGGGTGCGCGACCAAGGTCCGGGCATTCCGGCGCAGGAACACGTCCGCATCTTCAACAAGTTTTACCGCCTCGACAGCGACGTCCACACGCTGCCCGGCACCGGGCTGGGTCTGGCGATCGTCAAGACACTGGCCGAACAGAACGACGGCCGCGTGCGCGTCGAATCGAGCCCCGGGCAGGGCGCCACGTTCAGCCTCGAATTTCCCAGCGGACCACCGGTCAAGTAAGCGCGGCCGATTTTTCCCGTCATTTTAAAAGAGATCGTGCGATTCCCCCATTTCCATGCCGGAAACGGAGAGATCGCATTGAACGCTGGCCTGTTCTTCCGACGATCGCACCCTACGGCGCTTCGCCGGAGCCGCGAAACCGACAGGGCGCGGCCGCGGCGGCGCTGGCGGCTCGCGATCTTCGCCGCCGTCGTGGGCCTGCTGTGGCTCTTTCCCGGCGTGCGCGGAGCGCTGGTCGCGCGCGTGGTCGAGCGCGTGAGTCCCGCCCAGGAAGCGGACTTGGGCAAGAGCGCATTCGAAGGGATGCGTTCGAAGCTCCGGTTGATCGCGGATCCCGGCATTCGGGCGGAGATCGCGAAGCTTTCCGCGGCCGTGCAGGCCGGCATCCCGGAGCAGGACCGCAAGTATCCGTTGCGCGTCTACGTATCGGCGGACTCCTCCGCCAACGCGTTTGCGCTGCCGGGCGGTTACGTGGTGCTGAACGCGGGGCTCTTGCTGGAATCCGAGAACCCGGAGGAGATCGCGGGGGTGCTGGCGCACGAATTCGCCCATGTGACGCGCCGCCACGGCTTGCAGCGCCTGGTCGAGTCGATGGGTTTGCGCTTGCTCTACTGCGCCTGCTTCGGCGATTCGGACTCCACGTTGGATGAGATCGGCGGCGGCCTGATGCTGATCGCCGGCGAACTGGAATTCAGCCGGGCGCACGAGCGCGAGGCGGATGCCGTGGCGCTCGAGACGCTGGCTCGCGCGGAGATCGATCCGCGGGGCTTGATGGCCTTTTTCGCGCGCCACGACCACGACGAGGACGGCGTCCTCAGCGGCGGCGAGATTGCGATGACCTTCCTGAGCAGCCATCCCTCGCACCCCGAACGCATCGCGATGATTCGTGAAGCGGTGCAGGAAGAGTGCCCAGCCTACCGCACGCTGGAGGTGGACTGGGCCGCCTTTAAGGTGCGCCTGGCCGGCCTGCCCGAACTGGAGGGATCCGGACAGGAACTGGAGCGCGCACCGGTTCCGGAAGCCGGCGGTAACTGACCGCCGGACCCGCCGGAACCCGCACTTCCGCGCTCAAGCCCCGCCGCGATCTGGCCGAAACCATCCCCGTAGCTTCCACTCGTCTTTCTGGCTGGGGGGGAACCCGGCCGGAGCGCGGCAACCGTGGCATTTCGTACGGTCCCCGCTTTATCTCGTGGCTTTCTGCTGGCCGTCTTGGGCGCGGTCTGCGCGTACGGCGCGGACGGTCCCAGCCCCCTTGCGGAATTTGCCCGGCGGCAAAGCGAGGTCTGCGAGCGCATCGCGCCGGCGGTGGCGGCCATCGAATGCCAGGCCGGACCGCGCCGCGAACGCTACTACGGCGCCGGCGTGCTGGTGGCTCCCGAAGGCCTGGTCCTGACCGCCGCTACCGTCGTACCTCCGCACGCCGAAGCGATTTCCGTGATCCTGAAAGACGGCCGGCGCTTCCGCGCCGAATGGGCGGGTTCCGACGCCGCGACCGAGGCGGTAGTCTTGCGTCTCGCCGATCCGGGAGGCGCACCGCTTCCTTTCTTGAAGCCCGGGCGGCCGGAAACGGTCGCCGTTGGCGCGCGCGTCTACGCGGCGGGCAATCCGCATCGAACGCTGGAGCGCGACGGCGAAGTCTACTTCCGCGCCCTGACGCTCTCCGGACGTTACCGGGTGGCCAGCGACGACGAACGCAGCCGCTACGCGGGGCCGGCGCTGGAATTGGACCAAGTGGTCAACTTCGGGAGCGACGGCGGCGTGCTGGCCGATGCCGACGGACGGCTGCTGGGCCTGCTGAGTCTCGCCTACGCGCGCGAACGCGGCCTGGGTCTGGCGATCCCGCTCGACCGCATCCGCGCGGCGCTGCCGGACGCGCTCGCACCGATGAAACGCTACGACGCCTTGGACGAACCCGTGCAGGGCGCATCGAACGATCCGAACGCCGCGCTGGAACGCGCGCTGGCCGCGGCTGCGCAGCGCGCGGAACCTGCGCTGGCGTGCATTCTGCTGCCGGGACGCACGGGGACGCCGGCGCTCCAGGCGCAGGCCGAGCCGGCCGCGCCGCGGCCGGTGAGCCAGCCGTACGAGATGCCGGCGCCGGCGGCGCGTGGTCCGGGCGAGGACGGCGCGGTGCTGACGGGCGTGCTGGTCGAACCGCGCGGAACGCTGCTGACGGCGGCGTCCGCGCTGCCCGAAGAGCCCGAACGTTTCGAAGTTCGGCTCTCCGACGGGCGGGTGCGCGCGGCGCGCCGCGCCGGACGGCACCGCGGTCTCGATCTGGCGGTGCTTTTGCTGGAGCTTCGGGACGACGAGCCGGTTTCCACGCTGCACTTAAGCGCCGCCGGTCCGCCGGAGGCGGGCCGCTTCGTGGCGGTTTTGGGCGCGGCCCCCGACGCCGAGTCGCCGCCGACGCGCGTGCGCGGGATCGTCAGCGCTTCGAACCGGATGGAAGGGCAGGCGCTGCAACTCGACGCGCGCTTGAACCACGGGAACGCCGGGGGCGCGGTGCTGGATCTAAGCGGGCGGCTGGTGGGGATCGTCGCGCACCTGGGTTTGAAAAAGGTCTGGGCGCCGAACTCGGGGGTGGGCTTCTGCGCGCCGTCGGAGCGGATCGCGGCCGAACTGGAGGGCTTGCGCGCGGGGCGCGACGTGGCCGCGGCCACGCAGGCTTACCTAGGTGTTTCGCCCGCGGTGGGCGAGACGCTTTACGAAGGCGTGCGGCTGGCCGGCGTGCAACCGGCTTCGCCGGCCTGGGAAGCGGGGCTGCGCGCGGGGGATACGATCACGGCGCTGGACGGCGAGAGCGTGCGGAGCTGGCCGTCGCTGGTGGCGCGCTTGAAGCGCTGCGCGCCGGGCGCGGCGGTGGCGGTGCGCTTCCTGCGCGAGGGGCGGCTGCTGCGCGCGGCGGTGACGATGGGCGCCGCCGAGTGATCCGATCGCGTGTACGGCTCCCGCACCGAACCGTGCTGCTGTTGCTGTGCGGTCTGGCGCCGTCCGCCGCGCGCGCGCAGGACGATTCGTCCGCCGCGCGGCTGGAGGCGGAGCTGTCCGCTTCGATCCGCCAGGCGCAGGCGGCCTTTGTCTTCGTCGGCGGCGGTTCGGGCGTCTGCATTTCGGCCAACGGCTACGTTCTGACCAACCACCACGTGGTGGCGCGCAAAGCGGACTGGACAGTGCGCATCTACGGGCGCGAACGGCTGTACCGCGCGCGCGTGGAAGGCCGCGATCCCGTGGGCGACGTGGCGCTGCTGAAGCTCGAGGACGCTCGCGATCTGCCGTGGCTTCCGCTGGCCGATCTGTCCCGCGCGCGCGTCGGCGATCCGGTGCTGGCCTTCGGCGATCCGTTCAAACTCGGCGATTTGGACGGCGCACCCAGCGTAAGCCTTGGCACGTTATGCGCGCGGCACCGCTACCAAGGCGATCCGAACAATCCCTTTCTGGATACCTTTTACGCCGATGCGTTGCAGACCGACGCGGCGGTGAACCCAGGGAACAGCGGCGGGCCGCTGGTGAGCCTGTCGGGCGAACTGCTGGGCCTGACCGGGCAGATCATGGCGCGCTTCAACGGGCGCGCGAATTCGGGCGTGGCGTACGCGGTTCCCGCGGATCAATTGGCGCGCTTCCTGCCCAAACTCAAAAATGCCGGAGGCGGCTCGGTGTACCACGGCACGCTGCCGGCGGGCCTGCGGCTGGTGTTGGAGCCCGATGCTCGCACACCGGGAGGCGCCGTGGTGGAAGCGGTGGAACCCGGCAGCGCCGCGGAAGCCTACGGCATTCGCGTGCGGGACCGCATCGAGACGGCGGACGGCGAGCGCGTGGCGACGCCGTGGCGGCTCCTGAGCATGCTCCAATCCCGGCCCGAAGGCACGCGGGTGGCGCTGGGCATCCGGCGCGGCGAGACGCTTTGGACCTTGAACCTGGCGCTGCCGCGGCTGGAGCCGAGCGCGCCGCCGGGCGAGGCGCGCGCGCTGGGCCTCAAGATGGAATTGCCCGAGCCGGGCAGTGCGGGGCTGCCGGTGAGCGACGTACGGCCGGGCAGTCCGGCGGCGCGGGCGGGGTTGCGCGCCGGAGACCGGTTGCATTGGATCGGGAGCTGGCATGCGGTGCGCGACTGGCCGCAGGCGCGGGTCGCGCTGGCGCAGCGTCCGGCCGGGAACCGCCTGACGTTGCGCTTCGCGCGCGGAAGCGAGACGGACCTGCTGGTCGCCGAGGCTCTGCTTCCGTAAACGGCCGTAACGCGTTTGCCCGGTATTCTTGAATCCCCGGCGCAAGCGGGTATAGAGAGACGCGAGCGGACCGGTTCGAGCAGGCCGGCCGCCGGTGGAGAGCGACCTTGGCTACCGTTCCGGCCGAAACATCGGGGAATACCTCCGATTTCGATACGCTGATCAAGGAACTGAACCACCGCATTTGGGAAGTGCGCCGCGACGCCTGCGAAGAGCTGGGCTTGCGCGCCGATACGCGCGCGGTGCCGCACCTGCAGCGCATGCTCAACGACGGAGTGGGGGCCGTGCGCTACGCGGCCGTCGAGTCGCTGGGCAAGCTGGGCGACCGCAGTTCCATTCCGGCGCTGCTCAAGCTCCTCAGCAACACCCATTTCGGTTCTTACGGTCCGGTGATCGAAAGTCTGGCGAACCTGAAGGCGCGCGAAGCCGTCCCGTCCTTCATCGCTTTGCTGCGCGATCCCGACGCTCGCGTTCGCGGCCTGGCCGCCAACGCGCTGATGGTCATGACCCGGCAAGTGATCGCCTTCAAGGCCAAAGGCACCGAGGAAGAGCGCGAACAGGGCATCCAGCTCTGGGAGCAATGGTGGGCGAAAAACAAGGACGCCTGGACGCCGTAGCCGCGGTCCGGGCCGGACGGCCGATCCCGCTGTCGCGCAGCGCTTCGTTTTAAATGCACACGGCCCGGAGGCATCCGGGCCGTGTCGCTTCCCTCGAGTATCGCCAAGCCTTACAGGCCGGGAACGATCGCTTTCGCGGGATCCCCGGCGTCGCTGGCTTTGTTGGGGCCGGATTCGCTGGCGCGGGAGCCGTCGGTGAAGTCGACGTTGACCATGGCTTTGATGGCCTTGGCGGCACGGTTGTTGTTGTCCATGTCGGTGATGGCGACCAGTTGGAGGCTCTGCCCGCCCAAGACCTGGTGCGATTCGGCGGTCAAGCCGCAGCCGTCGGGCTGGGTGAGCGGGTCGGCGGCGTTGGGGTCCATCTTGGCGTACTCGAAGATCCCGTGCGCTTCGCTCAGATCGCCGTTGCCGCCGTCTTTCAGCATCGCGGTGATGCGGCCGATGCGTTTGCCGGCTTCGCCCTTGTTGTAAAGCTGAAAGTAGACGAAGACGAACTTGTCCTTCACGCGAATGCGGTCCACCGAGATCGGCGGCGCTTTGTCGCCCCAATCGCGGAACGGCCCGTCGGATTTCGGTTTTGCCTTCGGCTTATCGCCCTCTTCGCCTTCCGCTCCGCCGCCCGCGGCCGCAACGCCCGGAGCGTCTTCGGCATCGGCTGCGTCTTCGGTCTTGGCGTCTTTCTTGACCATCAGCGCGGCCATCGCCTTCTGCTGCTCTTCGGCCTTCTTGCGTTCGGCTTCTTTCTTCTCTCGTTCGGCGACCAACGGATCGACCGCCGCCGCCACGGCCGTGGTCTTGATGCCTTCTTTCTTGCGCAGTTCGGCCAGACGCTTCTCTTCTTCTTCCTTGCGCTTGGCTTCTTCCTTGATCGCCTTCTGCTTCTCCTTCTCGATCTCCATCTTCGAGAGTTCCTGGGCGATGCGCGTCTCCAGGTCCTCCAGCGCCGGTTTTTCGCGCTGGAGCGCCTTGCGACGGCCCTGCTGCGCGGATTCCAGCCCTTCCCGCAGCGCCGCCAGCGCCGTATCGAAGTCGCCCTGCGAACGCCACGTCTGAGCGCGCGTGAGGGACTCTTCGGCCGCCGCGATTTCCTTTTTCGCCCCCGGCTTTGCAGGCGCTCCGCCGCCGCCCCCGCCGCAACCGCCCAAGCCTAAGATCGTGCACGTGAGCAGTGAAAGAGCCGCGCCGCGCTTCCAAGCTTTTCGATGGTCAAGGTTTACGCTCATGATGAACCTCCAAGACAGAGTGCGAACAAAACCCGAATGCGAGAACACAGAACATCTTACGCTGAGTTTAACGGGCGGCGCGGGCCTTCCGTTCATCATTCGTAAACTATTTTGTACTCGAGCTTACCCCGGTATTCGGCGCGTTTGACGGTGTGGACCTGCTTGACGCGGAAGAGTTTTTCCGCGGCCATGGCGCGCAGAATCTCGACCTGCGTCTCCGAACGCTGCGCGGTCCACCATACGTTAGGGTCGTCGGACTCGGCGGGGTCTTCCTTCGTTTCGGCATCGATCAAATTGGAGGCGTTGTTGGGTGTGCCGCCGGTCGTGCGCGGGCGCTGCGGATTCTGGGCCTGCGTGAGGGCTTGCTGCGCCTGTTTTTCCTGGAGGTAGGTCGAGCCGTCGCGCAGCCATCCGCCCAGCCCGTAGCTGGTCTCGTGGACGCTGGCCCAGACCTTGCTTTTCACGAGCTGCCCGTTTTCGTACGCGGCGGTCTGGTTGAAGCGCCCCTGCCACGCGTCGCGGACCTTGGCTTCGTCGCTGCCCAGCACCTTGGCGATGCGTACGATCACGTCATTGCCCAATCCGCCCTGCGCGTCTGTGACGTACTGCTTCAATTCGTCGTACGTCTTGGCCACCGTGTGGTGGGCTGCGCTGAGATCGATGTCCAGCGTCGAGACGATCTCGGCGCGCGGGATTTCCACCGTCGTGCCGTCGAGCTGCTGGATCGTGACTTTCTCGGTTCCGTCGCCGCCCAGCGTGCCGCGGAAGACGTGGCCGTGCTTGGTGGTGACTTGCTTGCCGGGCACCGAGGGCACGGGCCGGCCCTTGTCGTCCACGCGGGTGCGTTCGGCCACCTTGGCCTGGATCAGTTCGCTGAAGTAGGTGTAATACAGCAGCACCACCTGCTTCTGGTAGTTCTCGGCGCGGAGCTTCTCGGCCTTGGGCTGGAGCGCGTCGCACTTGGTGTAGTACTCGCTGTTGGGAAAGTGCTGCTTGAGGCGTTCGATCTTTTCGACGGCCGCGGCATAAAGCTGGCGGTCCATGTCGGTGAGGATGCCGCGATAGAGCGCTTCAGCCTGCTGGTCGGCGAACTTCTCGGCTTGTTCGGCGCGGAATTCGGCGCTGCGTTCCACGAGGCGCGGGTCGATGGATTCGGCCATGTTGAGGTGGTCGAGCGCCTGTTCGTGAAGCTTCATCTGGCCGCACCAGCGGGCGAAGTCGAGGTGGTCCTTCGCCGCGTCCTTGGCCGGCGGGCGTTCGAGCATGCGGCGGTCGTAGAGTTCGCGCGCGCTGTAGACGTCGGAGGCGTCCAGCTCCACGGCTTCCTCGGCTTCGATGCCGGGCGCGGGGATCTGCATGAGCTGGCTGGGGGTCTTGAGCGCGCGGAAACCGGGCCGGGCGCGGTCGGGCAGTTCGAGCCCTTCGATCGAGCGCCCCGTGTTCAGCTTGAAGCGCACGCCGGTCACCTTATCGCCCGAACGCGGGCGCTCGACGGGGCCTTCCTCGGGGAGTCCGTACAGCTTGCGGATGCGCCGCGCTTCATCGGGCGCGAGGCTGCTCCACCGCAGCGTCAGGATGTCGCCGGTCTCTTTGAGCTTGAATCGAAAGGTGGCGTCGGTAGGCGGCTGCAGGAGCGTGCCGCTGTAGGGTTCGCCCCCCACAACCACCGTTTCGTCGGGGACTTCGGACGCGCCGGGCGGCGCGGCTTCCCCGGCGCTTACGAGGGTCCCACAGAGCGCGAGCACCGGCAGGAAGAAACGAATCGCGCGCATCCGGCCGCCCTTACTCGTAAAATACGCGGAACAGATACTGTAAGCCGCGGCAGGTCGGGCAGCGGTAGATCTTGAGGGAGCCGAAGCCGTCCCAGGTTTCGATGTAGCCCTTGGTCGCGCACTGCGAGCAGCGGTCGCCAGCGACCTGCTTGACGCGGAAGAGCTTTTCGGAGGCCAGCGCGCGGAGCACGTTGAACTTCACCTGAGTGCTCTGGCCGGTCCACCAGATCTCCGGATCGTCGGAGTCGTCGGGGTTCACGGCTTCGGGATCCATGACGAGGTTCGAACCGCCGGCGTTGTTGCCTTGGTTCTGGTTGCGCCCGCCGGGCCTGCGGCCCTGCCCTTGGCCTTGCCCCTGACCCTGATTGGCCTGCACGGGCTGGACGCCGTCGCGCAGCCAGGCGCCTTTGCCGTAAGGGGCTTCGTGGAGCGAGGTCCAGACTTTGCTCTTCTCGAGCTGCCCGTCCTTGTACTCGGCGACCTGGTTAAAGCGGCCTTGCCAGGCGTCGCGGACCTTTGCTTCGTCGACGTGCAGGCGCAGCGCGACGCGGGCGATCAGATCCTTGCCGATCCCGCCCTGCGCGTCGGTGACGTACTGCTTCAACTCGGCGAAGGTGGGCGAGATCTCGCGGAACGATTTGCTCATGTCGATGTCTTGCTTGGTCATCACGTCCTTGCCGGGGATGTCGATGGTCATGTCGCCCTGGCGCAGAGTGAGTTTCTCGGCGGAATCGCTGACGAGCTGGCCGCGGAATATATGCCCCTGCCGCGTGGTGACCTGCTTGCCGGGGATCGACGGTACGGGCCGGCCCTTGTCGTCCACCCGCGTGCGCTTGACCATCCGCTCCTGTATCAACTCCTGGAACAAATGGTAGTACATGAAAATGACCTGCTTCTGGAAGTCGGTCTGGCTGTCGGCCTCTACCTTGGGCTGGAGGCTGTCGACCTTGGTGTAATACTCGCTGTTGGGGAAGTTATCTTTCAGGCGGGTGATCTTTTCGAGCGCGCTGGCGTTATCGCCCGCGTTGAGGCTGGTGATGATCTGGAGGTACAGCTTCTCGGCCTGCTGGTCGGCGAACTTGGCGACGAGTTCCTCGCGGAATTCCTGGGTGCGTTCCTCGACGCGCGGGTCGACGGCTTTGGCCATTTCGAGATGGTCGATGCCGCGGTCGAAAAGGCCCATGTTGGCGCATTGGCGGGCGTAGTCGAGGTGGTCCTTGGCTTGGTCCTTCGCCGGGGGGCGCTCCAATAGCATGCGATCATAGACCTCTTCGGCCGAGAAGACGTCGCTCTCGCGCTTCTGGATCTTTTCTTCGGCTTCCACGTCGCTCTTGGGAAGCTGCAGCACCTGCGTGGATGTTTTGATGCAGCGGTAACCGGGGAGCGCGCGGTCGGGCATCTCCAGGCCTTCGACGCTCTTGCCGCTCTTCAATTTGAAGCGCACGCATTCGATCTCTTTGCCGAATTGGAGGCGGCCGTCTTCGACTTCGATGCTGAGGAGCTTCTGCACGCGGCGGCGTTCGCTCTGGTCCAGACTGCTCCAGCGGAAGCGCAGCACGTCGCCGGTCTCGGTGAGGCGGAATTTGAATCCGGCGTCATCGGCGGGAAGCAGCAGCGATCCGGTGTACGGTTCGCCGCCGACGACGATGGTCACATCCTTTACTTCGGTCGCGGCCGCGGGTTCCGCATCCTGGGCCCGCACGGCGCCCGGCCCGCTCAGCACCGCCGCCATGACCGCTCCGGCGAGCAGCTCGAATCGCAGGCGCTTCCGGCCCGTGTACGCGTAACCCATCGAATGGCCCTCTCCCCCTCGCGCCCGCCGCGGAGCGCGTCGTCGTACCGCATGTCCTTTGGACGCCTCAACCCGAATCGCAGGCCGCGCGAAATCGCGCCGTTTCGAGTCCCACGTATGACGCGGAACCACCGGCGATGCTGCCTGATCGTACAAGCGCGTTCCTTAAACCAGCCTACCGGCACCGCGCGCTCGGCTCAACTCTAGAGTTGGACGCGAGTTACAGGAGCAGCGACGAACCGTGTCCCCAGCCGGAATTCGATCCCGGTGCAAAACGCGGGCTCCGGTTAATATGCGGACGCTTCGAAGCGGGACCTTATTGAGCGGTCCTTATAGTAGATCCGGGATTCCAGGCGGCTTCGCATGTACGAAACGCGTAACCTGATCTTGGGCGCTCTGGGCCTGCTGGTGGCTGCGGCGCTGGCGGGACCGGCTCTCTTCCGCGCTCGCGCGCAGGAGGTCCGGCCGGCCACCATCGAGCCCAAGCCGGCGCTACCCGCGGCAGTCCCGGCGACGCCCACGCCGCAAGCGCGTTTCGTGCCCGCCGGCGATCTGAATCTGCGCCCACCGTCTACGCCTGAAGATTCCGAGTCGGGTGAGCAACTGATCTACGATATCCTCTGGAACGGGCTGCCCGCCGGTAAGGCGCGGATGCAGGTCAAGCGCTACGAACCGTTTCCGGCGCCGGACGGGCCTTTGAGCTGGAACGTGAAGCTGGAAGTTCGCTCCAGCCGCGCGCTCTCGGCCTTCTACCGCGTGCGCACCAAATCGTCCTCGGTCATCGATGGGAAGGGCGGCTTCAGCCGGTCGTTTCATCTGGAGCGGAAAGAAGGCGAGTATCGCTACAACGCTCACCGCGACGGCTTCTGGGCCGAAGAGCGGATCGAGTTCGATTACACGTTGGGCGAGAAAAAGGCCGAGTACCGCTGGAAGCGCCACAATCTCACTTGGGCCAAGACCGACCTTCCACTCACCGACAACGTGCTCGATCCACTGGCGGCGCTCTACTACCTGCGTTCGAAAGCGGTGGTGCTTGAAGCCGAGAAGCCCGAAGGCGTCACCGTTCTGCCCATTTGCACCGACAAGCAGATCTGGAACCTCCGGCCCCGATTGCTGCGCAAGGAGAAACTCAGCGTGGCGGGGGTCGGTCCGGCCGAGTCCTGCCTGATGCTCAAGCTGGAGACGCAGGTCGGAAACGAGTTCGTGCCCGGCTGCGGCTTCAACGGCTTGTTCGAACGGCGTGGCGAGATGACCTTGTGGCTGCACGAAGCGACACGCATACTGATCAAGCTGGAGGTTGAACTACCGATTGGCCCCTGCGAGGTGCGTTTAGTGGAACACCGCGACGCGCCATTCCCCGTTCATCAACCTTAATGGCACTTTCGCACCGTTTTTACACACCTATAACTATAATTGATATAATGGATTACAAGTTTTCCATACACTTATCCACAGGCGCTGGAAAAAGCGTGGATAACCCTGAAAGCTTACATTGGGTCGATTGCACGGTGCATGAAAGCCGGATTTGCGGTTGACCTAGCCGCTATGCGCTCAATCATTTAGGGGCTTCACTTGGAACCTTTACAGTCTGCTTGGGCCGGCAATGCTGTTCCCCAACCCGTGGGTGACGGGTGGGCGGCGAGCTTGCGGCCTTGCTTTGGCACGGAGCACCCTCATGTCCGACGCGTATACCCCCAAACCGGAGCATAAGTTCACGTTCGGGCTCTGGACCACCGCCAACCCCGGCCGCGATCCGTTCGGCGAGCCGACACGCCCGGCGTTGGATCCGGTTGAGAACATCCGCAAGATGGCGGAGGTCGGCGCGTACGGGTTCAACTTCCACGACAACGACCTGATTCCCTTCGGCGCGAGCGCGAAGGAACGCGACCGGATCGTGAAGGACGCGAAGAAAGTGATGAAGGACACGGGCATCGTCTGCTCGATGGCGACCACGAATCTGTTCGGTCATCCGGTCTTCAAGGACGGCGCGTTTACCAGCAACGACACGCGCGTGCGGGCGTACGCGATCCAAAAGACGATGCACGCCATCGATCTGGGCGTCGAGATGGGCGCGAAGATCTATGTCTTCTGGGGCGGGCGCGAAGGCGCGGAAGTGGATCTGGCCAAGGATCCGGTCGAGTCCATGAAGCGGATGCGCGAGGCCATGAACTTCCTCACGCATTACGTAAAGGACCAGGGCTACGACCTCAAGTTCGCGCTGGAAGCCAAACCCAACGAGCCGCGCGGCGATATTTACCTCGCCACCACCGGCAACATGCTGGCCTTCATCGAAACGCTGGACCACAAAGAAATGGTCGGCGTGAACCCCGAGTACGCGCACGAAACGATGGCGGGGCTGAATTTCAGCCACCACGTCGCCCAGGCGATCGAGTGCGGGAAGCTCTTCCACGTCGACTTGAACGGCCAGAAGATGGGCCGCTTCGACCAGGACCTGCGCTTCGGCAGCGAAGACCTGAAGGGCAACCTGCTGCTCGTCCGGTTGCTCGAGAACCGCAGCTATACCGGTCCGCGGCATTTCGATGCGCACGCGTACCGCACCGAGGATTCCGACGGAGTCTGGGACTTCGCGCGCGGCTGCATGCGCACCTACCTGATCTTGAAGGAGAAGGCGCGGCAGATCGACGACGACGCCGAGATCCGGGCGCTGCTCAAGGAGATCCGCAACGACGACGAGCAGTACCAGTCGCTGATCGAAGCGCACGATACGGACGGCTTCGAGAAGCTCAAGCGCGCCAAGCTCAATCCCGACGAACTGGCCAAGCGGCCGCTGCGCTACGAACGGCTCGACCAATTGCTCCAGGAGATCATCCTGGGCGTGCGCGAGTAACGTCCCGTACCGAAGGCTGCAGCGGTCCGAATGCACCGTTCGTCCAGCGGCGAGCGGTGTACTCCCTTTCGTGCATCTGTGTCGGCGCCGCATCGGGAAGGGAGTCTCTTTGTGCTAAACGTTCGGTCCGTCCTCGTCCTCCTGGCTTGCTCTTTCGGCAACTGCTTGGTGCATGGCGGCGAAGAGACGCCTGCGCCCAAACTCCCCGAGCTGAAGGAAGGCCAAGCCTGGAAGCTGGTCTGGAGCGACGAGTTCGACGGCGAGCAACTCGATGCCGCGAAATGGGAGACGCCGGAGTACAAACGCCATGACGCTCAGTGGAGCAAGCGTGCGGCGGTTCTGGAAGGCAAGGGCCACCTTGCCATGAGAACCTTCAAGGAAGGCGAAACGTATTTCAACGGCTGCGTGCGGAGCAAAGGACGTTTCGAACACGCCTTCGGTTATTACGTCGCGCGCATGAAGCTTCAGAAGAAAGCCGGGCACTGGACGGCGTTCTGGCTCTTCAACAGCGCGGTAGGCAAGGTGGGCAACGACGGTCGCGACGGCTCCGAGATCGATATCATGGAAAAGCCGAAACTCGACGAGAAGGTTCATCACGCGATTCACTGGGACGGCTACGGCAAGGACCATAAGTCGAAGGGCACCAGCGTCGCCGTGCCGGGGGTGTTGGACGGCTGGCACGAGTTCGCGGTGCTGTGGCTGCCCGACGAATACATCTTCTATGTGGACGGGAAGGAGACATGGCGTTCCAAGGATGGCGGCGTCTGCCAGGTTCCGCTCTACTTGAAGTTCAGCGACGAGATTCAGTTCAAGGGCTGGGCCGGGGATATCCGCAAGGAAGAGATGCCCGACGAGTTCCTCGTCGACTACGTTCGCGTCTTCGACCTGGTCGATGCCGCGACCGGGAAGCCCGTGTATCCGGTCCCGGCAAGTTCGATTCCCAAGCCGCCCGAGGCGGAAGGGGCCAAGAGTCCAGCCGCGCCGGAAGCGTCGAAGACGCCCTAGCGCCGCGGTCGTGTCTTTTTCGATTCATGCGAATCCAGAGGTTTCCATGCTGCTTCAACCCGGCCAGAAACTCGTGATGATCGGCGATTCCATCACCGACTGCGGGCGCGCTCGCCCCGTCGGCGAAGGATTGGGCGAAGCCACCGGCAAGGGCTACGTGGCGTTGGTCGATGCGCTGCTGGGCAGCACGTACCCGGGCCACCGCATCCGCGTGGCGAACGTCGGCATCAGCGGGCATACCGTCCGCGACCTGAAAGCGCGCTGGCAGACGGACGTGCTGGACCTGAAGCCCGATTGGCTCTCGATCATGATCGGGATCAACGACGTTTGGCGGCAGTTCGATCTGCCGCGCCAGCCCGACCGTGGCGTGCCGCTGGAAGAATACGAAGCGACACTGGACGAACTCTGCGCGAAGACCAAGCCGGTGCTGAAGGGCCTCGTACTGCTGACGCCGTTCTACATCGAGTCCAACGCTGCCGACGCGATGCGCGCGCGCATGGACGCTTACGGCGCGGTGGTGAAGAAGCTTGCAGCCAAGCACGGGGCGCTCTGCGTGGACGTGCAGGCCGCGTTCAACGCGGTATTGAAGCACGAGCACTCATCCGCGCTGGCATGGGACCGCGTGCATCCGGGCCTGACGGGGCACGCCGTGATCGCGCGCGCCTTCCTCCAGGCCGTGGAATACCGCTGGACCGGCGCGTAGCGCCCGGCAAACGTTTCTTCGCCTACCCATCGCACTCAAGGCCGGCGAGCTCGCCGGCGCTGAGCCGGAGATCGGCCGCGGCGAGAGAGTCGCGAAGCTGTTCGACGTTTTTCGGCCCGACGATAGCGAAGAAGGGGAAGGGCAGCTCAAGCAGGCTGGCGAGAGCCACCTGATTGGCCGAAGCGCCGCGCCGGACAGCCAGTGCGGTTGCCGCGGCCAAGCGCTTGTAGTTGCGGGGCGACCCGTATTTCTTGAGCACCCCTGGCTTCTGTGCTTCGGGCGGCAGCCCCGGCCCGTAGCGCCCGCTGAAGAACCCATTGGCTTGCGAACTGTACGCGACCTGAGTGAAGCCTGTGCGGCGATGGAACGCCTCGGTCTCCGCATCGACGTAGCGGGTGAGGCTCTTGGGATCGAAGGCCGGCTGCGGCCATGCGAGCGCCCATCCGATCTGGCTGGCGCAAAAGCCGTTCAGGCCGTTCGAAGCGGCGTAGCGGTTGGCCTCTTCGATCCGCGCGGGGGCCCAGTTGCTGCAACCCAGCGCGCGGAGCTTGCCGGCGCTAAGGTGCTCGTTCAGCCAGCTCATGATTTCGCCGACGGGCACGGCCGGATCGTCGCGGTGCAGCCAGTACAGATCGATGTAGGGTGACTGGAGCCGGTCGAGGCTTTCCTTCAAATCCTGCGCGAGGCAATCGGCGCGCATGCGGCTGGCGCCGGTCTTCATGTCGATGTGCGCGCCTTTGGTGCCGACGACGATGCGCTCTCGCGCGCCGGTTCGTTTGAGCCACTTGCCGATGGTGCGTTCGCTGGCGCCCGCTCCGTTGGGCAGCCACGCGGCGTAGACGTGCGCGGTATCGAGGAAGTTTCCGCCGCCGGCGGCGAAGGCATCCAGCAGCGCGAAGGCCTCGTTTTCGGGAAGCTGCGAACCGAAAACGCCGGTGCCCAGCACGAGCTGTGAAGGCGTGGGCTCAAGACCGGCGAGTTCGCGATAGCGCACGGAAAACTCCTTACAGCTGCCGGGGTATCAGTTCTTCTTCAAGCACGTTTCCCTCGGCGGTGCGGCTGACTTTATACGCGCGCGCCTCGGGCTTGCGTCCGACGATCTCTTTCAAATGCGGGCCTTCGTAACGCGCGGCTACGTCGTCGGCCAGAGCGAGCCCCGCGGCCAGTTTGCCTTCTTGAATCAAGCTGTGGTACAGCGTCCGGCGCTGGCCTTCGAAGGCGTAGTGCGGGCAGTGGCTGCCGGGGAGGAAGCCCAGCCCGTCGTAGATCGGTTTGAGGATCCGGCCGAACGAATCGGTGGTGCCGCCTTCGTACCAGCACAGCGAACCGGCGCTGCCGCCGGCCAGGACCACGCCCTGTTGCCAGGCTTCGCGGAAGATTTCATGCAATCCGTGCGCGCGCCAGATGGCAAGCAGGTTCGCGGTGTTGCCTCCGGCGACCCAGATCACATCCTGATCGAGCACGAAAGCGCGCAGGTCTTCGATCTGGCGGCTGAAGAGCATCAGATGCGATGGGCGGCAGTTGACGCGGCTCATCGCGACGTAAAAGCGCAGGATCGCTCCGTCGTTATCGGCTTGGGCCGTGGGGACGTAGCAGACGCGCGGGCGCGTCTGGTCGGCAAGGTCGAGGACGTACTGCTCCAACTTGGGCGGATCGGTATCGGCGGCCCAGCCGCCTCCGCCGAGGGCCACGATGCAGGGCTTACGCAGGTCGCTCACGGTTTGACTCCCAAGGCGCGCGCGGCGTAGCTGGCTTGGCCGGCGTGATACGCAAAGTGGGCGGGTAGACGCGCCAGAAGCTCGGTCTGAGCGTCGTCGAGCGCTTCGGGTTGCACGGCCGCGTAGGCGCGCTGGGCGACCTCGATCCCGGCGCGGAGATTGGCGAGGACGGTTTCCTTGGCCACGCCGCGTGCCGCGAACTCGGCCGGGCGGTCGCGGACATAACCGTCCTTCAGCAGCCCCGCGCCCAGAAAGTGGCGCAGGTTTCCGGCCAAATGCAGCGCCAGATTGCCGATGGGATTCGAACCGCCGGGACCGGGCGCCCAGAGTTGCTCCGGCGTCAGCGCTTCGAGAAGCTTGATCAGGCGATCGCCTTCGGTCGCGATCTGCGCGCCGAGCTTCTGCAGCAGCAAGGTGCTGGCCATGGCACTTTCTCCCGTGGAGCCGATGACGATGGGATAGCCGATGAGCCCGCGCGCGTAAAGCGAGAGCGCCGCCAGTTGCCGAAATCGCAGCCTGCCTCTAGCCTGATCCGGCTTCGCTGACCTCTATCTGCCGGGTATCCCAGGCGCGCGATCATGTGGCGTTATGCTCTGACGATTTTCCTGAGCGCGTTCCTGCTCTTCCAGGTTCAGCCGCTGATCGGAAAGTACATCCTGCCGTGGTTCGGCGGAGGGCCGGCGGTCTGGACGACTTGCATGCTCTTCTTTCAACTTCTGTTGCTGGCCGGATACGCCTACGCGCATTTGCTCTGCGCGCGGCTGACCCCGCGCCGGCAAGCGCTGCTGCATCTGCTGGTGCTGACCGCGGCGGCCTTCTGGCTGCCGATCGTGCCGTCGGAAACCTGGAAGCCGACGGCGGGCCAGACGCCGGAAGGGCAGATCCTGCTGCTGCTGCTGGCGACGCTGGGGCTGCCCTACTTCGCGCTCTCGGCGACCGCGCCGCTGGTGCAGCGCTGGTTCAGCCTCGCGCATCCTTCGGCGAGTCCGTACCGGCTCTACGCGCTTTCCAACGCCGGGTCGCTGCTGGCGCTGCTGAGTTACCCGCTGGCCGTCGAACCGCACCTGCGGCTGCGCGATCAGGCTTGGGTCTGGTCGCTGGGCTTCGGTGCATACGCGCTGGGCGCGGCGGCTTGCGCGTGGTCGGTCTACAAGCTCGAATCGGCAAAAGCCGCCGTAACCGCGGAAACCGAAGCACCACGGCCCAGTTACCGCACGGTGCTGCTGTGGCTGGGGCTCTCGGGGTTTCCGTCGCTGCTGCTGCTGGCGGTGACGAACCAGATCACGCAGGAAGTCGCGCCGGTGCCGTTCCTGTGGGTGCTGCCGCTGTGTCTGTACCTGTTGACGTTCGTGATCGCGTTCGACCGCCCGAGCTGGTATCTGCGCGGTCCCAGCGCGGGATTGTTGCTGGCCGCCGTTCTGGGTACTTGCTTCGCGCTTTCCCAAGGCGTGAATCTCTCGCTGCCGTGGCAAGTCGCGTCGTACAGCGCGCTGCTTTTTTTCGGCGCGTTATGCTGCCACGGCGAACTGGTACGTTCGCGCCCGCCCGCACGGCATTTGACGCTCTTTTATCTCGCGGTCTCCGCGGGCGGTGCGATGGGCGGAGCGTTCGTGGCGCTGGCCGCGCCGCGCTTGTTTCACTCTTACACCGAATTGTCCATCGGCGTGCTGGGCTGCGCGATCCTTACGTTTCTGGCCTGCCTGAGCGAATGGCGACCGCCCGGCGCGAAGCGCCCGACGTTGTGGATCGTCTGGGCGCCGCCGCTGCTGTTCTGCGGGCCGCTGGCGGCCATCCTGGTGCTGAATACGCGTGAGCATGCGTCGGTCGTCGAGTCCACGCGGAATTTCTACGGCGTGCTGAAGGTGCTTCAGGAGTCCGACGAAAACGGTGCGTACCTTTCGCTGCGCCACGGCCGGATCAATCACGGCATGCAATATCAGGACGAACTGCTGCGCGAGCAGCCGACGACGTACTACGTGGAACGCGCCGGCGCGGGCCTGACCTTGAAGCGGCATCCCAAGCGCCAGGCGCTGGGCGGCGGCGACGGATCGTTGCGCTTCGCGGTGATCGGCCTGGGCACGGGGACGCTGGCGACGTACGCGCAGCCCGGCGACACGCTGCGCTTTTACGAGATCAATCCCGAAGTGATCCGCCTTGCTCAAGCGCGCTTCACGTACTGCGCCGATACGAAGGCCGACGTGGAATTCGTGCTGGGCGACGCGCGCGTGATGATGGAACAGGAACTCCTCGAAGGCCGCCCGCAGCGCCTGGACGCGCTCGCCGTCGATGCCTTCACCAGCGACGCGATCCCCATGCATCTGTTGACGCAGGAGTGCTTCGATCTGTACTGGAAGCACCTCGAGCCCGACGGCGTGCTGGCGGTCCACGTCTCGAACCGCTATCTGGATCTGAAGCCGCTTGTTTTCACCATGGCGCATGCGCGCGGCTTCAAATGCGTATATGTCGATTACGACCAGATCGACGCGCCGGGCGCGGACGAGTCGAGCTGGATGCTGGTGACGCGCAACCGCGCGTTTCTGGATCTCGAAGAGATCGCGGTGCACGCGAGCAAGCTGACGGAAGCAAGCAAACCCCTCGTCTGGACCGACGATTACGGCAGCCTGCTGCACGTGCTCAAGAAGTGACGTTCACCAGTTGTTGAAGCCGCCGTCGGGGCGCTGCATGAGCGGCGCCTGCCAGGGCTTGAACGGATGATCCTTCAGCGCGTCTTCGCGCACGTCGACGCCCAGTCCGGGGACTTCAGGCACCGCGTAATGCGGGGCCTTGAACGCGAGTTTGAAATCGAACAGGTCGGGCGCGTGGTCGGGGCCGGGGCCGTATTCGAGCACCATGAAATTCGGGATTGCCACGGCCAGATGCACGCACGCGGCGGCGCTGATGGGCCCCAGCGGGTTGTGCGGGATCACGTCGATGTAATGCGTCTCGGCCATTGCGGCGACTTTCTTCGCTTCGGTCAAGCCGCCGATGTTGCACAGGTCGATGCGCGCATAATCGATCGCGTCGTGCTCGATCAGATTCTGGAACTCCCACTTGCTGCTGCACTCTTCGCCCGAAGCGATGGGTACCGACGTGCGCGACCGAAACGCGGCGTAATTGGCGGCGCTGGGGCTGCGCAGCGGATCTTCGACGAAGAAGGGCCGGTACGGTTCGATCAGCTTGCATGCCTGCGCGGCGGCGGGCGGATTGAAGCGCGTATGAAAGTCGATGCAGAGGCGGACATCTTCGCCGAGCAGTTCACGGGCTTGGCGGAAAAGATCGCCCACGCCGCGGACTTCGGTATCCGGATCGAAGACACCGGACGACTGGTGCGCCGGGCCCACGGCCAGCCGCAGGTAGCGCCAGCCGGCGGCGACAAGGTCCTTCGCGTTCTTGAGTCCGCAGCCGAGGTAGCACTCGATCCGGTCGCGGCTGCGCCCGCCGAGCAACTGCCAGCACGGGACGTTGAGGTGTTTGCCGAGGATGTCCCAGAGCGCCAAGTCCACGGCGCTGATCGCGCCGCCCATAACCGTGCCGCCTTCGAAGAACCCGCCGCGAAACATGAGTTGCCAGAGGTGATCGATGCGCCGCGGGTCCGCCCCAACCAGGAGCGGCGCGAAGGACTCGACGACGCCGGCCATGGCCTGTTCGCGCCCCGTGATGCCGCCCTCGCCCCAACCGTGCAAGCCGGCATCGGTCTCGACTTTGACGAGCAGCATCGTGCGATGGCCGTAGGTGATGGGGAAGGGTTGGACGGAGGTGATTTTCATGCGTGGGGCTCCAAAACCTTGAACTCAGCCCTTCTTCTCCCGGTCCAGCGAACGGTATTGCAGCGCCTCGCTCACGTGAGCGGCGCCGATCTGCTCCACGGCCTCCAGGTCCGCGATGGTGCGCGAGACTTTCAGGATGCGGGCGTACGCGCGCGCGCTGAAGCCCAGCGCGTCCACGGCGTTCTTGAGCAGCGCTTTGGCCTCTTTGTCGGGCTTGCAGATCTCCTGGACCTGTTTCTCGCTCATGGAAGCGTTGCAGTGCGCATCGCTGCCCTTCAGGCGTTCGAGTTGCAGCTTGCGCGCCGCGACAACCGTCGCGCGGATCTCGGCGCTGGTCGGGCCCGCACGTTCGCTGGAAAGTTCCTCGTACGGCACATGCGGGACTTCGATATGCAGGTCGATGCGGTCCAGCACCGGCCCGCTGATGCGCCCGAAATAGCGCTGGATCTGCATCGGGTTGCATGAGCAGGCGCGCTTGGGGTCGCCGTGGTGCCCGCAGGGGCACGGATTCATGGCGGCGATCAGCATGATGTTCGCCGGGAAGCGCGCGCGACCGGCCACGCGCGAGACGGTGATCACGCGGTCTTCGAGCGGTTGGCGCAGCGCTTCCAGCGCCTTGCGGTCGAACTCGGGCAGTTCGTCAAGAAAGAGCACGCCGTGATGCGCGAGGCTGATCTCGCCGGGCTGCGGGTCCACGCCGCCGCCGACAAGCGCCGGATAGCTGAGCGTGTGGTGCGGATCGCGCACGGGCCGGCGGCGCACAAGCGGCTCGTGTGCCTTGAGCTTGCCCGCTACCGACCAGATCTTCGTCGTCTCCAGCGCTTCGGGCAGCGTCAGCGGCGGGAGCACCGTCGGGACGCGCTTGGCGAGCATCGATTTCCCGCTGCCCGGGGGGCCGATCATCAGGATGTTATGCCCGCCGGCGGCGGCGACGGTGAGCGCGCGCTTGGCGCTCTCCTGGCCTTTCACGTCGGCCAGATCGAATCCGAAGTCGAGCGTCTCCCGGTCGAAGAGCTCCTGGATGTTCACGCGCACGGGCTGCAGTTCGTGGTTTCCGTTCAGGAAGCCGACGGCCTCACCGAGCGTCGCGGGCGCGAAGACATCGATGCCTTCGACGACCGCGGCTTCTTCGGCGTTCTCGGGAGGGCAGAGCACGCCGCGCTTGCCCTGGGCGCGCGCGAGCAATGCATACAGGAGCGCGCCGCGGACCGGGCGCAACCGGCCGTCGAGCGCCAGTTCGCCCACCATCAGGTAGGGCGTGAGGCGTTCGGGTTCGAGCTGTTCGGCAGCGGCCATGAGCCCCAGCGCCATGGGCAGGTCGTACAGCGGGCCTTCCTTGCGCATATCGGCGGGCGCGAGGTTGACGGTGACGCGCTTGTTGATCGGCCACGTGAAGCCGGTATGCGCGAGCGCCGCGCGGACGCGGTGGAGCGATTCCTTCACCGCCGCATCGGGGAGTCCGACGATGTGTTCGCGCGGCATGCCCGGCGCGACATCGACTTCGACCTCGACGGGAGCCGCCTCCACGCCTTGCGCGGCGGCGCTGAGCACTTGAGCAAGCATGCGGGAAAGCCTAGCGGGGGCGAAAGAGGTTGCAACGAGCGAGGGCCGGTGCACGCGTGATTCTAATCCCATGCTCCGAATTCGCGTGAACCTGGCGAGGACTTCGCCGTTTGAGGCTGGCGTACTTGGAAACCCAAATCAGGAGTTAGGCCCATGTCGACGCCCACGCCTCCCTGCAAAGACTTTTCCGCGCGCTTGCGCCGCATCCTGCCGCCTTGGCTACGCACGGCGCCGTGGTGGTCGATCTCGATGCTCTTGCATGCCCTGCTGCTGCTGGCGCTTACCTTGGTGGCGGTGCTGGGCCCGCAGCGCATTTTCGATTGGGGCGACGGGGAGGCCGTGACGATGCGGACTTCATCGGCCAATCCCGTCTCGCCGTATCAGAACGTTCGGGATGTCTTCAAAAATCCTGTACCCGTCGACTCCGTGTCTCTGCCCTCCGACACGCCCATCGTGATGCACGAAGAAGCGACCCAAACCGCGGATGTAAGCGATTACCTGGAAACGGCGTCTGGAGACTCAATCGTAGCCCTGGGCGGCGGGCCTC
Source organism: Planctomycetota bacterium (assembly GCA_045863855.1). Lineage (GTDB taxonomy): Bacteria > Planctomycetota > SZUA-567 > H5-PLA8 > H5-PLA8 > H5-PLA8. The sequence goes on from BTVV01000029.1 coordinate 46,010, forward strand.
AACCGCCCTTGGGAATCGGCGGCGGAGGCGTTGGTGCATTTGGCTACCGCAGCGGAGGCGGCCAGCGGCGCATGACCATGCGGAGTGGGGGAGTCCGAGCCGTTGAGGAAATGCCCAAGCGTTACGGCGGGCAACCGTATCGTTACCTTCCGTTCTACTGGAAAAACGGAAGCGCAGTCGGCGCGCTGGGCGAGGGAACGAGCCCGGAGACGGATGCAACGAAGCCGCCGCACGAAGAAGCGGAAGCGGTCATTGCGGCCGAAGAGTACGGCAAGTACCAGGAGCAAGCGTTCAAGCGCACGAGCGATCTGGAGACGCTGAGCACCTTCGCGGTCGATGTCGATACGGCCAGCTATTCCAATGCGCGGCGCATGCTCAACGAAGGCCACCTCCCGCCCGCCGACGCGGTGCGCATCGAGGAGTTCGTCAATTATTTTGGCTACAACTACGCGCAGCCCAAAGGCGAGCGGCCGTTCGCCGTCCACGCCGAAGTCGCGGACTGCCCTTGGAACGCCAAGCACCGCTTGGCCTTGATCGGTCTGAAGGGGAAGGAACTCGAATGGGAAAAGCGCCCTGCGGCGAACTTGGTCTTCCTTGTGGACGTCAGCGGCAGCATGTCGTGCGAGAATAGGCTCCCGCTGGTCAAGAAAGCGCTGCGCATGCTGGTGGATAAACTCGACGGCCGCGACCGTATCGCCATCGCGGTTTACGCCGGCGCGTCGGGCTTGGCCCTCGAAAGCACGCCGGTCTCGGATAAGGAAAAGATCGTCCGGGCCATCGAGAACATGCAGGCCGGCGGAGGCACCAACGGCGCGGCGGGCATCCAACTGGCCTATCGGACCGCGCACGCGAATCTGCTCTCCGACGGCTTGAACCGCGTGATCCTCTGCACCGACGGGGACTTCAACGTGGGCGTCTCGGACAACGACGCGCTGGTGGAACTGGTCCGCCAAGAAGCAAAGCAGAACGTCTTCCTCACCGTTCTGGGATTCGGGATGGGCAACTATAAGGACGGCCGATTGGAGGCGCTGGCCGACAAGGGCAACGGGAATTACGCCTACATCGACCACGAGCGGGAAGCGCGAAAGGTGTTGGTCAATCAGGTCTGCGGGACGCTGGTGACGATCGCGAAGGATGTGAAGATCCAAGTGGAATTCAATCCCGCGACGGTGGCCGAGTACCGGCTGATCGGCTACGAGAACCGTCTGCTGAAGACCGAAGAATTCCGCGATGACAAGAAGGATGCCGGCGAGATCGGCGCGGGGCACTGCGTCACGGCGCTGTACGAGATCGTGCCCGCCGAGAGCGATACGCCTTCCCCCGAAGGCGCGGCCGCGATGGCCGACGAACTCTTTACGGTTTATCTGCGCTGGAAGCAGCCCAAGGCCGATTGGGCCAGCGAGTTCAACGTGCCGGTGCGGGACGCCGGGGCGCGAGACTGGCGCGCGGCCAGCGAGAACTTCCGCTGGGCGGCGGCAGTGACGATGTTCGGCCTGGAACTGCGCGCGTCGCAGTACAAAGGCGCTACCGATTGGGCGCTCATTAAGGAAGTAGCCGCCACCGCCGCGTCGGACGATGGACTGGGCTACCGGCGCGAGTTTCTCAATCTGGTGCAGATCGCTCAAAAGGCAGCAACCCGCTGAATGCGCGGTTCCGAAACAACGCCGACTAATTTTTCCGGCCCGAGTGCACCTCGGGCCGGCTGGTTTTCATGTGCAGCACTTGGGAACCTGTTGTGCGCATCGGCCTTAGCTTGTTTAGTGGCGTTGGGCTCACATCCGGGCTCTTTTTCCACACGGCCTTAATCAGGATCACACACGCAACCGGTACAGGGTATGCAATAAGGACAGCAGGGCATCGGGGAGACCGCATCGTGAACACGCTTGTTTCGGAGTTGGTGAAGCGCAAGGGGGTCGAGCGCTGGAGCATCGCGCCGGACGAAACGGTGATCCAGGCTTTGCGCGAGATGGCTTCGCGCGACTGCGGCGCCTTGGTGGTGGCCGAAGAGAACGACCGCGTAGTGGGCATCTTTTCGGAACGCGACTACGCGCGCAAGATCGTGCTGCTGGGACGCCACAGCGACGAGACGCTGGTGGGCGAGATCATGACCACTCCGGTCATCTGCGCGGAAGAGCATTGGACGGTGGAAGAAAGCCTGCGCACGATGATGGAGCATCGCATCCGGCATCTTCCGGTGGTGAAAGATAACATTCTGCTGGGTGTCTTATCGCTGCGCGATGTGGCGGCTGCGGTGCTCGAGCCGGTGGCCGCCGATTCTTCGATTTAGACGTACGAAATTCTACGGGTCGCAATTCGCGCGATACCCGGCATTTCCGATAAATCTTAAAGCTCTACGACGCTCCGGCGCCACTAATTCGCAAAGGCTCGCCGCCGCTCGGCGTCCTTCCGGAAAGGGCCTGGAGACACGCTATGCGTACGGTTTCCGCTATTCTAAGCCGCAAAGGGCCGCAGGTGCTGGCAATCGGACCCGATGCGACGGTATTGGAGGCCATCCGAAAGATGGCCGAATACAACGTGGGCGCGCTGGTCGTGACGGCTCAGGAGCGCCTGGTGGGTATCATCTCGGAACGCGACTATGCCCGAAAAGTCATCCTGCGCGGACGCTCTTCGGCGCATACCACGGTTCGCGAGATCATGACGCAGGAGGTCGTGACGGCGGAGCCGGATTGGGACATAAAGCGCTGTATGCGCATCATGACCGACCGGCGCTTCCGTCACTTGCCGGTGTTGTCGCAGGGCCGGTTGCTGGGGCTGGTCTCGATGGGCGACGTAGTCAAGGCGATCATCGACGAACAGACCTTCATCATCCAGCAGCTCGAACAATACATGCAGGTGCAGGTGCACTGAAGGACTGATCCGGCGATGGGAACGCATGGCCGCGGAGGACGGTAAGCCTCCGCGGCCATGCGCCGTTTCAGGGCTTTGCGGCGCCGTGCTTCTTGGCGATCTCTTCGTCGAGGAACTTGATCATCTCGTCGCAGTCATGGCGCGTGAGGCGGCTGCGAATCTGGTTGGGCAGCTCGAAGCGGCGCTGACGGAAGATCTGGAAGTAGAAGCACGCCTGCAGGATCGCGGCCGACTCCTTGCGCCGCACCGGGCCTTCGTTGTCGAAGGCCCAGTCAAACAGGATCTCGCGCATGGCGCGGTCTTCGGTCATCGAAGCGTTGTCGGACATCTTGGTCTTGACGCGCCGGTCGAGTTTTTTTTGCATCTTGGCTTCTTCGGTGCGCGTCGCAAAGGCGTCCAGGTAGCGCCGGCTCGCCGCCTGCAAATCCTCCATGGGCAGAGTTTCTTCTTCGGCGAGCGCCCAGCCGGGCGCGAGCAAGCTCAGCACAAGCGCCGCGCACCAGGTGTGGCGATTCAATTCCATTCGGGTCGGCATGGAGCACCTCCAGGTACTACGGTTGTTACCTTCTTACGAAAGCCTTGAGCCACCGCAAGCGCCGCTTTGACGGATTCACGGAGTGCTTATTCGCCCGGCGCCAGCGCGAAAAAGCGCGTCTCGGTCTTCAGGCGGCCTTCCGCGTCGGTGCGATAGACGGCGTCCACGCGGTACAGCTTGCGCCCGGCCCATTGGCGCAGGATGAACTCCTTAGGGTCGAACTCGTGTTTGCCCACGGCCACGGGCGAAGGAGAGAGTTCGGCGAAGAGCGGTCCGACTTGCAAGGTCACGCCGCCGCCCTCGGGGCGTTGGTGCCGTTCGGTGAACGGAAAGAGCGTCCACATCGGGAGCAGCACCCGCGCGTTAGGCTTCGCGGTGACGAAGACGTCGGTGATGACCATACGCGCCGGGACGCCTTGCTCGGGCTTACCCGTCCAGCGCTCCAGGCTGCGCGTCCAGCTTTTGAGTCCCGCTTCGGGCGGGTACGCGGCGGTGAGATCCAGAACCAAGCGGGGAATCTCGGCTTCGGGCGTCCACGCCAGCACCTTGCCCGCGGCATCGCGCCCCTGGCGCTGTTCGATCTCGTCGATCAGCGGGCAATTATGCCCGCGGCTGCTGGCGGAAACATACGTGTAGCGCTTGGGCCCGAAAAAATCGGTCTTGTAGTGCGGCGCGCCCAGGTCCGGGATGACGATCTCTTCTCCGAGCGTGATCTGGTAGTGCCCGAGATCGTTGTGGTTATGCCGTTCGGCGTTGTGCCCGCCGGTCAGGGCGGCGATCATCTCGCCGCGCGGCGTAGGCGTGCGCAGGATGGCGACCTGCTGGTCGTCCAGAAATTGCGCGGCGCCGGAGCTGCTTGCCAGGTCGCCGGCTTCGTCCAGCGGCGGCGTCTCGAGCACGCGCAAGTACTGGCCGAGGTGTCCTTTTCCGTAGCTGGGATACGCCCGGCCCCACGCGGGGAGCCAGGTATCGCCGGTGGCCGCCGCCAGCCACGGTACGAAGCTCAGATCGGCCCGGCAGACCGCCCCGGCGTCGTTGCCGCTGAAGAAGGTGTTGCCGAAGAAGTGCGCGCGGCGCGGATCGTCGGCGATGCGCTTGACGCGCGGCAGGTTGACCCGGCGTTCGAATTCCGACTGGTCCAGCCGGCTCCAGCCCAAGCACGAAAAGCCGACCCCGTAATTCCAATACCCGATGCCTTCGTCGCACTCGCCGTGCGGCGTGAAGCCTTGTTCGACGAAAAGCGCCAGCGCCTCCAGGGCGCGTTCGCGCGCCTGAGGGCGGGGGAGGCCCTGCTGCGCGAGGGATTCGCACGCCGCGAGGATGCTGCCGGCGCAGACGCCGCACCAGTTGTTCAGGCCGCCGCCGCGGTGATCCCACCAGACCGAGACGCCGTCCGCATACGGTCTGAGTACGCGTGCATCGATCTCGCGGACGATCGTTTCGGCGAGAGTCCCGGACTGCGCGTCGATCCAGGGCTTCAGGATCTCGAGCAGTTCGGCGAAGGTGGCGGCGAGTTCGCAAGCGGCCAGGTCCAGGGTCGGCTCGCCGGAAGCGGGCAGGTCTTTTTCCGGCAGATGCGCCGAGACGGCCCAGGTGGGATGGGTCAGGTACGCCCAGAGCCAATCGAGAAGCTTCTCGTCCGGCGGACCGTCTTCGATCCCGAGGGCGCAGCGGCGCAGCGCCAGGGCGCTCAAGTAGCGGCGCTCGGACCAGACTTTGTCCAGCCGATTGCGGTCGTTGCTGCGGCGCGCGGCGAGGAAGTCGCTGGCTTCGGGGTGCGGCGGGCGGACCGGCGCGGACTCGGCATCGCGTTCGATTTCAGCCCAGACGGGTGCAAAACGCGGCTCGGCGCGTTTCGCGTTCCAGTAGGCGCGGTCGGATATCGAATGCGGCTGGAAGCGGTAGTACGCGAGTGGGGCCGGCATGGCGCGAAGCTCCTGGGTGCATTCCGGCGGTTGGCTCATCCGCTTGCCGCGGATACGTTTAGCTCCGTTCCTTTCAAGGTTTCTGGAACATTCGGGAATTGCAACTGAAAGGCCGGACGCGCGTTCGGTATCGAATGAGGCGCTCGGTTGGCGCGTCCGTGCCGAGGGAAGGAGACGTGAATCCATGAGCGTTGCCGCCTTCATTCACTTGATCGGTTCGATGGGCGTCTTTCCGTCGCGGGCTTTCATTCCGGCCTGGGTGACGGCCATGCTGCTGCGCTTCGGGCACGAGATTCCGGCGATCAAGAATTCCGGACTGCTCGACTTGTGCACTCAAAGCCCCACTTGGTTCACCCACGACGCGACGTTGGTGGTGCTGGGCATTCTCGCGCTGCTGGAATTGATCTCCACCAAGAACGCCGAGGTGCGCGCGTTCATGAACGACCTGGACCAATTCATCAAGCCGGCGATGGCGACGGTCACGGCCTTGGGCGTGCTGAGCAGCACCGACGCGGCGATCGCGCACGAGATCACGCAGCAGGGTTTCGGCGACCTGCCCCTCGCGCTGATGGTGGGCGCGGGCGTCTGGTTCCTGACCACTATCCGCGGCGCGATCGTCAGCGTGCTGCTCGACGCCGACGAGACCGACGAACTAGGCCTGCAAAAGGTGATCGCGTGGCTCGAAGACCTGTGGAGCGCCTTCGGCATCCTGCTGCTGGTGATCTACCCGTTGGTGATGCTGGGAATCGCGGCGCTGATCGCCGGCGGGTTCTGGGCGATGCGCGCCTACCTCGCGCACCGCGAAGAACAGTCCAAGAAGCCGTGCGCGAGCTGCGGGACGCCGATGTACCTGAGCGCCCTGGCTTGCCCGAAGTGCGCGGCGAAGCCCGAGCGGACGCACGCGGTCGGCTTCTTCGGGAGCACGCTGAACTATCAGGCCAAGGACTTGGCCGCGCATCCGTACGAGTTGGCCGAGAAGAAGCGCTGCCCGAACTGCGCTACTCATCTGGAGGAGCGCGATCCCACGCAAAGCTGCCACGCCTGCGGGAAGCGCATCCTGTCCGATCCGTCCTTTGCGCAGGAGTACCAACGGCGCGTCGGCGAGCGCCTGCCGACGGTGTTGGGCATCTCGTTCGCGCTGAGCCTGGTGCCGATCGTCGGGCTGATCCCGGGGCTGATCTACTACCGGATCAAACTGGTCGCGCCGTACCGGCGCTACGTCTCGCGGAGCATGGGTTGTCTGCTGCGGGTGGCGGTGCGAATCCTGATCCTGGCGCTGATCGTGCTCCAGATCGTCCCGGTGCTAGGCGCACTGATGCTGCCGCTGATGGCGATGCTGGAGTACTCGCTCTACAAGAGCGTCTTCGAGAGTGCGCTTAAGCAGCCGCCGGCGGAGCCGGTGAAGGCGGCGTGAGGGATTTCAAGCCGAATGGTCTGGTGGCAGTTGGATGGCTTCCAGCGCACGCTCCGCCAATTCGTAGGCATATATGTCATCATCCCGTACAAGATTGCCGATAACTCTCATGAATTCTTTGATCTCGGCTTCGGCGCCTCTTGCCGATGGTCCAAACATGCCAAGGGCTTCGATTGCAGCTTCAGCCTCCCAAGAATCACCATGCTCAGTCGCATGGCTTAGCATGGCTCGAAGTCCTTCAATAATTTTAAGCGTTGGAGCTTCAACGCAACCCAATGAACGAGCTGCGCTGGACCGAACGCAGGAGCTAGGATCTTTAAGCAAATCAAGCAGCGCGTCCACGACTTCCGGTAAATGGGGTGCAATGCTTCCCAAGGCGCTAGCCGCTTTGTCTCGACTTACGGAATCGTTATCCTTCAATAGATTAAGCAGGTCCGGTACTGCTGAAACAGCGGGCGGTCCGATCTTCCGCAGTGCATCGCAAGCACGATAAACGTTCTCGCGCAGCTCTTGAATGACGAACTGGATGGCCCTTGGGTCATCCGTGCTCAGGTTGCCGAATGCATCTAGAATCGCTTGTTGCAGCCTGTGGTTGCCGTTCTTGGAGCGTAGACTTAGCAAATCCTCAAGGACATCGGTTCGACCTTGACCCAGACGGCCCAACGCATCTATTGCGGCCAATGAGGTATCGAGGTTACTATCCCTGGCTACAATAAGCAGGTCGGACACCACGTTTTGAAAATCGGCAAGTAGGCGACTCAGCGACTTGGCCGATTCTTCGCGTACTTTCGGGTTGTGGTCGCTTAAGCCCAACCTTAATGCTCTGATCGCACTCGGCGTGGCTTGGTAAAACTGGCCAAGCAATTGGGCAGCACTAAGCCGAACTTCCCATGCAAGGTCTTGGAGAGCGGTACACAGTGCTCCCTCGACTTGTGGATCCGTGAGTCCTGCAGCCGCAAGCTTTCTTCGCTTATAAGAGTCAAGGCTCTCTAGATCAGAATTAAAGTCGCCACCTTCTTCGATCACTCCTGTGCTACTAACCAATTGCTCCAGCCCTATCACAGCCTTCAAGCGTGCTTGGGCATCGGAATGAAGCAATAATTGCAGGTACTGCGAGATTCTCGGATCGTACATGGGCAACGGTTCCCGCACGCGTCCGAGAATAGCAAGATGACTACCCCGCCGCCACCGGCTGCGGGGGCGCGTCGATCAGCTCGTAGAAGAAGTTGCGCTGGCGCAGCGTGAGCCCCAGCTCGGCGCTCATGCGGCGCATCTGCTCGATCTGGACGTGATGCACCGTTCCAGCCTGGCTGACGACATTTTCCTCCATCATCAGCCCGCCCCAATCGTTACAGCCGAAGAGGAAACTCATCTGCCCGACTTTCGCGCCCTGCGTCACCCAGCTTGCCTGAACGTTGCGAATGTTGTCGAGGTACAGCCGAGCGACGGCCAGGATGCGCAGGTATTCCGCGGCGCCGGCTTTGCGAATCTTGCCTTCCAGCAGCGTGTGGTCGGGCTGCATGGTCCAGACGATGAAGGCCGTCCACGGGCCGGCGTCGAGCCCGCCGCATTGATCCTGCACCTGCCGCACGCGCTCGAGGTGCTCGATCCGCTCGGCGAGCGTTTCGTAGTGCCCGATGACCATGCTCACGCTGCCCTTCAAGCCTTCGGCGTGGGCCTGGACGTATACGTCGAGCCATTCGTTCGTCATCGCTTTTTTGGGCGCGACGAGCTGGCGCACACGGTCCACCAGGATTTCGCCGCCGCCGCCGGGAATCGATTGCAAGCCGGCGGTCTTGAAGCGCCGGATCACTTCACGCACCGGCAGCTTCCATAAGCGGCTGAAGAAATGAATCTCGCTGGGGCTGAACGCATGGCGGTGGACGTTCGGGAACTTCGCGCGCAAATCGCCGAGCAGCTCCTCGTACCACGCCAGGTCCAGGCGCGGATGGTGCCCGCCCTGCATCAGGATCTGCGTCCCGCCGATCTCGACGAGCTCGCGGATCTTCTGGTACAGCTCCTCGCGCGGGATGACGTACGCCTCCTTATCGCCGGGGCGGCGATAGAAAGCGCAGAAGTCGCAATCGGCGACACAGACGTTCGTGTAGTTGATGTTCCGGTCGATCACGAAGGTGGCGAAGGGCTTGGGGTGCAGGCGGTTCTTCGCGGCCAGCGCGGCGGTGCCCAGGTCATTCAGTTCGGCGCCTTCCAGCAGCGCCAAGCCCTGCTCGGGCGTGAGGCGTTCGCCGGCGGCGGCGCGTTCCAGGATGCGGGCGATCTCGGGCGTGCTCATGGCTTCCTATTGTGTTCCGAGCGGCCCCGGACGGCAAGCGCGGGGAAGGGGAGTCTGAACACGTGCAGCTTTTGATCCTTCAAGTTTGGGCATCTGCTCTTGCGGCGAATAACGGAAGCGCTTAAGCCACGAGGGACCGAAGTCGCGCGCAGTTGCTATCGAATCGCCGGCGAGGGCCACGCATGACGGACGGCGCACCGCAGAACGATCCGCTGCGCCAGGCGATCGAGCTGCTGAACGAGCACCGTTTCGATCAGGCCCTCGGCTGGTTGCAGAAACTCGACCAGCCCGCTTTGAGTCCCAAAGACCAGGGCCGCGCGCTGGCGTTCGAGATCGTCTGCCTCGCGCACCAGGATCTGGAAGACGACGCGCGCCGGCTGCTGACACGCGCGCAACGCCGCCACGGCGACGACGCGGCCCTGCAACTGGCGCTGGGCATCCAGCTTTCCGAACTGGGCGCGTACGAGTGGGCCGAAAAGGTCCTGCGCCGCTTGGGCGAGAAGCTCCCCGACGATCCGCTGCCGCTTTACAACCTGGGCCTGGTGCTCGAACGCGACGCCCGCTTCGACGAAGCGGTGAACATGTACGCGGAAGCCATCGCCAAGGACGGCAACGCCGATTACCCGCCGTTCCGCGCGCGCCGCGGGCATGTCCTCGCTCGGCTGGGTAAACTCAACGAGGCCGTCGCGGCCTATCGGGAGTACCTCGTGCTGGTGCCCGAGGACGCTCACGAATGGATCGCGCTGGCGATCGTGCACTCAGACGCCGGGCACTACGAGCAGGCCGGCGAAGCGTACCGCAAGGCCCACGCGCTCGATCCGGATTCCATCTCGCTGCACTTTAACTGGGCGACGACGGCCTCGCGGCAGCGCGACCGGACGCAGACGGCCGCATGTCTGACGGCGCTGGAGCGCCTCGCGCCGGACGATTGGCGCAGCGAACTGGCCCGCGCATACCTGGCCGAACAGGAAGGCGCGGCGTGGCAAGGCTGGGAGGCCTGCCAGCGTGCGGTCGAACGCGCGGCCGAACTTTCCGAGGCCGCCGAGCACGACGAGAGCGCCGCCGATCCCGCGCCCGCCGCGGCCTGCGCAGCCCTGTGGTACGCCGTGCGCAACCGGCTCGCCGATCACGCCAAGCCGTTCGTGGAGCAGTTGTTCGAACATCAGCTTTTCGACGAAAGCATTCTCGGCGCGCTGCGCGCTCTGGAGGGCACGCGCTGCCCCAAGGCTCGCGACTTCCACGTGCTCCTGGAAGGCGAATTGCCGCCCGAGATGGACGAAGAGCAACGCAACGATCCGTTCGAACGCGCCGACGTGGAGTCCGATGCCTGCCGCTTTTTCCGGAGCTACCGCGTCTGGGCCGAGGATTCCGATCAGGCCGGCCGCTTCGCGCTGGAGTTCGAGCGCCGCTGCGGCGGCCGGGCGCTGGAAGTCGGCGCCGTCGAGCAGCAGGAAGAGACGCGCGAAGCCCACCTTGGGGTGGCTTGGTGCAGCGAAGCCTGGATCTACGAAGAAGGCGACGGCGAGGAAGACGAAGACGCGGAAGAGGACGAAGAGGAAGGTCCGGACGACGACGAATTGGATGCCGAAGCCGCAGCGGAAGACGAGGAAGAAAAAGAGGACGACGAGGGTTAGCGGTACAAGCTCAAGCGCCGGCGCGGCGTTCGGAAGGCGAGCTGTCTTGATTGAGCCCGGCCAGCGCTTCGGTTTCGGTCGAAAAGCTGCGAACGATCTTAGGCACGCCGAGAATCTCGAATACATCGCGCGGCAGTCCGTTCAGCGCGCAGAACGCCGCCCGACCGCCCGCGCGCCGAACTTCGTCGGCCAGCGCGCAGACCAAGCCCACCGCTTCGCTGCAAACGTAGGTCACATCGCGGAAGTTCAGGATCACGCGCAATTCGCGCGAAGGGCTGAGCGCCTTGAGGGTTTCCCGAAGTTGCTTGAGACCTTTATGGCGGTCCAACTCGCCCGAGAGGTCGAGAACCAGGATCTCGTTGGACGTTTTGCGGATACTGAAACCCACGGCGGCACCTCTGAAGCCACACATACCGACCACTCATTCGTATCCCAAGCACGTGGGGACTCAACTGGTTTTCGTTTTATTCGTTTCGAAAACGCGTCGAAGCGTGCTGGCCGGTCAATTAATTCAAGCCTCGCGGGGTCTGGCACCTCATGCGCGAGCGTGCTAGACTGAAAAGGTATCGTGAAGCGGCAGAAACGTTCCCGAGGAATGCGCGTGGCTCGTGTATCGTCGTCCGGCGGACGGGAATCGCGCCGTATCGAGCCGCGCAAGCCGCTCCCCGGCCCCCAGGATTCCCCCGAAGCGCACGCTAAACATGAAGCACTGTGCACGAATTGCGGCAAGTGCTGCTACAAGAAGATCATCGTAGGGCGGACCGTCTTCATCACTCCTTTTCCGTGCGAGTTTCTCGATACCGGGACGAACCGCTGCACGGTTTACGAGGAGCGTTTCGAGAAAAACCCCGATTGCCTGGCGATCCGCGAGGGTTTGCAGCACAGCGCGTTCCCCTCCGACTGCCCGTACGTCGAAGAGTACGCCCCGGCGGAATACCGGCCGGCGGTCGACAGTTGGGATTGGGAAGGCGAGTGGGCCGACTTCGACAATCTGGCCGAGTTGCTGGAAGTAAGCGACGAGATGCGCGAGCGCATTCGCGCGCGCGGCCCTTGGGCCAAACCGTTGTGGGCCGAAGCGAACGAACGGATCCGGCGCGAACGCGAAGCCGCGGGCGACGGCCGGCCGCTGCCGCCCGCCGCGCAGCCGAAGGTCGTCGATCTGCGCCAAGCGCCGCGCGCCGAGCCCGCTCCGAGGCTGAGCGCCTTCCTGCGCGGACGCGAACCGAAGGATCGCGCGTGACGCCATGAACCGTACGACGCGTTCTTCGACCCGTATCTTACGCCCGCAGCGCACTTCCCTGCGGCTGGTGGCCATCACGCCCAACGCGCCGCTGCAGGAGCAGGCGCGGGCTCAAGCCGAAGAGATCGAGAAGCTGTACCTGCTGCTGGAGTCCGCGCGCGATCTGGGCGGCGAAGTGAACATGGAGACGCTGGTGCCCAAGATCGTCGCGCGCACCAGCCGCATCATGCGCTGCGAGCGTTCGTCGGTCTTTTTGCTCGACCGCGAGCGGCAGGAACTCTACACGCTGGTCGCGGAAGGGTTGGAAGCGAAGGAATTCCGCTTTCCGGCCAGCAAGGGCTTGGCCGGACACGTCGCACGCACCGGCGAGACGCTCAATGTTCCCGATGCGTACGAAGACGCGCGCTTCAATCCCGAAGTGGACCGGCAGACGGGGTATCGCACGCGTTCGGTGCTCGCGATGCCGCTGCGCGACCGCAAAGGCGGCGTGCTGGGCGTGGTGCAGTGCCTCAATAAGTCCGTGCCGGGCGGCGCGGTCGCGTTCGGGCAGGAAGACGAGAATTTTCTGGGCGCGCTGGCGAACCTGCTGGCCAGCTACCTCGAAAGCGCGCAGCTTTACGCGCAGATGGACCGGCTCTTCGCGGCCTTCGTATCGGCGATGAGCCGGAGCATCGACGACCGCGATCCGTGCACCAGCGGCCACAGCCGGCGCGTGACGCTTTACGCGCTGAACCTCGCCAAGGCTGTGCACGAATCGGACGCGGTGGCCTTCCGCGCGATCCGCTATACGCGCGAGCGTATGCGCCAATTGCGTTATGCGGGGTTGCTCCACGATGTCGGCAAGATTGGCGTGCGCGAATACGTGCTTTGCAAAGCCGACAAGCTTCCGCCGCTGGGCATGGACCTGATCCGCGCGCGCTACGAGAATCTGGCGCTGCAACGTAAGGCCGAGGTGCTCGAGCGAGCGGCGCGCAGCCAGAGCGATCCGGAAGCGATGCTGCGCGAAGAGTACGAACCGCTGGCCGGGCAACTGGTGGCGGCGCGGAAACTGGTTGAAGCCAAGAATCGGCCCGCTCCGGTGAACGACGAAGAGTTGGCGGCGCTGAAGGCGTTGCACGCCCAAGGCTGGTTGACGTCCGAAGAATTGGAAGTGCTCTCGATCCGCCGCGGAAACCTGACAGCGGCGGAATGGGAGGACATCAAAGCGCACGTGACCAAGAGCTACGAAATCCTGCTGCGCATTCCGTGGCCGCGCGAACTGTCGGAGGTGCCGGAAGTCGCCTACACGCATCATGAAAAGCGGGACGGTTCGGGCTACCCGCGCGCGCTAAAAGGAGACGCGATCCACTTCGACGGGCAGGTACTTTGCGTGGCCGATATCTACGACGCGTTGACCGCCAGCGACCGCCCATACAAGAAGGCCATCCCCCACGAGATCGCGTTGAAGATTCTCATGGATGAGGAAGCGGGGCGCTTCAAGCTGTTGCCCGAGCTTGTGGAACTATTTTTTGAGAAACGGTGCTTTGAAATCAACGACGTGCAGCTCAAAGAGCTACAAGCCTAAGCCATCGAAAATCAAGTGACCGACCGATTTCGAGACAACTCCCATAGTGCAAGAATCACAACAGGATGGCCAACATGAGGTGGCTTAGGGCGTTCATTAGGGTGCTGAGTTGTAATTTGCCCAGCCTAGACTTAGGAGCGGTACCAATAAGGGTTAATTCTTCGTATTTTACTCCTTTAGTGAGCCGGGAAATGCCGATAACACCCCTAATCCCATTTGCGTTGGCACGAAGAGTGCGACTTGCAATTGCCAGCTTAATGAAACAAAATGTAGCTGCCGAATAGACTTTCGCTTGCTTCGTTCAGAACCTGATTAGGCTGTTGAGTGCTGAAGCAGAAAACGAAGTACCGCAAAAGGAAAGGTTGCGCAGTGCCGAGTGGCGCTGTGCTCGGGAAGCATACTCTGTTGTTCCAAAATGGTTGGGCGGGGACATCCGGAAGGATGAGAGCCCAGGAGGAGGCGGTAGACATGCGATTCATGACGCGTAGGTCGTTGGCGGTTTTCAGCGTGCTGGCCTTGGTGCTGGCGTGCGGGGTACAGGCAGCGGATGCCACGCCGAACGAAGTGCCGTTCGAAGAAGGCAAGGGTCCGCCTCCGGCGAAGCCCGGCGACGGGTGGTGCTTGGTGACGATCCCGGCGAAGTACAAGACGGTGACCGAGCAGGTCACGGTCCAGCCGGCGACGCACTACACCCAGGTGGCTCCGGCGAAGTACGAGACGAAGGAAGAGACGATCCAGGTTGCCCCGGAGAAGAAGGTGGCTTCGGTGGTGCCGGCGCGCTTCAAGACCGAGAAGGTGAAGGTCAAGGTCCGCGACGAGTACGAGACGTACGAAGTGATCCCGGCGCAGTGGGATTGGGTGGACGAGCAGGTCGTCGTGCGCGCCGAAAGCCAGACGCTGGAAGTGGTTCCGGCCTCGTACAAGACGGTGACGGAGCAGATCGAGATCAGCCCGGCGAAGAAGTACTGGAAGACGGGCAAGGACAACAACTGCTACTGCTTCTGCGAAACGCCGGCGAAGTTCGTCACGGTCGCCAAGGAAGTTCTGGATGCAGACGTGCAGACGCGCAATGTGCCGGTTCCTGCGCTGACGAAGGCGATCAAGGTGCGCAAGCTGGTCAAGCCGGCCGAAGTCAAGAAGGTGACGGTCCCGGCCGAGTACATCGAGATCGATCGCGAGAGCGTCGATGCGCCCGCGACGGTCACGAACAGCACGATCCCGGCTCGG
>BTVV01000030.1:0-60382 GCA_045863855.1 Planctomycetota bacterium
CAAGCGCTGTGATAACCGCCCGCCGCCGCGGCGCTGCGCCCGTTCGCAGCCCGTGCCTAAAGGCGCCTTGCGTGCGTGCTCTGCACTCTTCTGTTGCTTGGTTCAGCTCTGAACCTTTCCTTCAACTCCCCAAATTGCTCTGCTCCCACTTCTGATAAAAATTCCCCAAGCCCGGGGCGCGGCCGGGGCGGGATTGGTGTTTGTAGACGGCCGGCAGCGGCGCGCCGAGGTAGCGTTCCAACTTCCCGCGCAGTTCTTTCACCACTTCGGGGCGCGAGGCCGCCAGATTCTCGCGGCATTTCGGGTCCGATTTCAGGTCGTAAAGCTCCGTCTGTTTGGCCGGATCGAACGTATCGACGAGGTAATGCCAGTTCCCTTGCCGCACAAACGCGAACTGGCTCCACGCCGCGATTACATGGTCGCGCACTTCGTCCTTCGCCCCGTTTAGGACCGGCATCAGGTCGTGCCCGTCGAACGGCTCCTGGCTTTCCACGCCCATCCATTTGCAGATCGTCGGCGCGAGGTCGATGTTCATCGCGAACGCATCGCTGCGCTTGCCGTGAAAGCGTTTGTCCGGATGCCGCACGATCATATTGATCCGGCTGTTGTAGTCGTATAATCGCGAGCCGCTCTTCCCGAACTGCCCGCGGTCCCACAGCTCGGTCCCGTGGTCGCTCGTGAAAACCACCACCGTCTCGTCCCACAGCTTGTGATCGTCCAGCTTCTTGAGCAGGTGTCCGACCCACTTGTCCATGAAGGTGCAGTAGCCGTAGTAGAGCGCCTTCGTCCGCGCGATCTCGTCGGCGTTGAACTTGAAGCGCCCTTGGAAGAATTGCGGATAGGTGTAATCGACCACGCCGTCCTTCTTGAAGTAGCGGTCGGCAAAAGCCTTGGGCGGGTCCCAGAACTCGTGCGGCGTAAAGCTGTCCACCCAGAGCATCCAGGGGCCCTGGTTCACGTTGTCGTCGATCCATTTTGCGGCGCTGCGAAAGACCTTCGGCGCGAAGTAGTCTTCTTCGGTCTTGCGATCCTTAATGTTCAAAAGGTACTGCACCATCCCGCCGTGGCGCTTCAGGTCCGTCTCGTCCGGGTGCACGTGCGGCTTCAAGTCGATCTCGCTCAACGGCCCGCTGCGCGTCCGGTCGTTCTCCTGCCCGCGGATGTAATCGTACGAAGCGAATCCGCGCGTGAAGTTCATTGTCGGCTTGAACAGGTGGTACAGGTCCGCGACCAGTCCCGTCAGGCGCCCGTGCTCGCTCAGCGTCTCCGCCAGCGTCGTGTACTCGCTGGGGATCGCGTGCCAGCCCACGAGGTTCGGGACGCTCCCGCGGTCGTCGATGTCGTGGTTCCACGGGTACGCGCGGCGGCCCGTGTAGAACCCGCGCCGGCTGGGCACCGTCGGATACCCGTCGCCGTATGCGCGCGTGAAGCTGAACCCCTCCGCGCGCAAGCGGTCCACGTTCGGCATCTCGACCCGGTCTTCCCACGAGTGATCCACCACGTCCGCCCGCAGCGTATCGTTGCAGATCACGATCACATTCAAGCCCGATTTAGCCATGGAGTCGATCCTTTAATGAAGTTGCAATCACCAACCCGCTAACGCCCGCCCGGCCTTGCCCTTATTACTTTTCACTTTTACTTAATGGGCTCACGCCACCGTCTCCCGCAAACCCAACCGCTCCGCCTGTTCCGGCGGCGCATCGATCGCGCGCAGCCACCGCGCCAGCGCACCTTCCAGACGCGCCGCTTCGTGAGGACGTTCGGCCAGCACGTTCCGCTCCTGCGCGTAATCCTCGGGCAGAAACCAGAGCGCGTCCGACATCGGCCCCCGCACGTGATCGACGGGGTAGCGCAGTTTGGCGCGGTCGAAGGCGCCCACGCCGCGCGGCTTGATGAACTCGGGGGGCAGGGCGGAGTACCAATGCAGGGGAGCGTTGCGCTCGCGGTCCGGCGGCCACTTTGCGAGGCTCCATGCGCCGTCGGTGACGTGCACCGCCTCGCCGAACTTGCCGAAGTACGCGTACTCGCGCAGCGGCTCCGCGTTCGAACGCAGGCACGGCAGCAGCGAGCGCCCGTGCAAGCGCTGCTCCTTTTGAGCGACGCCCATCGTCTCGAGGATCGTCGGGTAGTAATCCACCGGCTGGACGAGTTGCGTGCGGCGCTGCCCCCCCTGGCGTTTGAAATCCGGGTGGTACACCAGGAGCGGGATGTGCGCCATGGGCTGGTAGAGCGTGCTGTCGCCGTGCCCGCTCCCGGGCTTCCCGATCATGCCGTGTTCGCCGAAGAGGTGGCCGTGGTCGGTGGTCACGACGACCGTCGTGTTCTCGAGCAGGCCCAGTTCCTCGAGCCGGTTCATGAAGAATCCGAACCACGTATCGACCAGCGAGACCTTGCCCGCGTACAGCGCGCGGATGTCGAGCAGTTCGGCCTCGGTATAACGGTCGGCCTTGCCGTAGATCGGCCAGCGCACGCGCTCGGCCGGGGGCTTGCCGTCGGCGTACAGCGTGTCGTACGGCGCGGGCGGATCGAACGGTTCGTGCGGATCGAAGTGGTCGATGGTCAGGAAGAAGCCCGGCTGCGTGCGGTTCCGCTCGAGCCACTGCGTGGCGGCGCGGAAGGTCTGCGCGGTGAAGGTCTGGCGCTCGTCGGCCCAGACCCCGTCGGCGTTGCGCCACTGCGCGGTGTTGCGGTAGTACTGCGCCCAGCGGAAGTGGCACTTCGTCCGCTCCGGCGCCGGCCAGCGCGGCTCGATCCCCGGATCGCTGACCCACGCGTCGTTCTCGTGCCCGCGGATGAACTGCCAGCCGTTGTAATGGAAGTGGTAGTTCCCACTGCCGTGCTCGAAGAGGTGGTAGTGGTCGGTGACGAGGTACGTGTGCTTGCCGGCATCGGAAAGCGCTCCCGCCAGATCGCGGTCGCCGGGCTCCAGCGGCCCCCAGCCCCGGAACGGAAACTCGTAGCGCCCCGTCATGATGTCCCGCCGCGCCGGCATGCACGGACTCGAAGCCAGATACGCGTTCTCGAAGACCGTGCTCTTGGCCGCGAACGCATCCAGGTGCGGGGTCTTGATCCACGAGTTGCCGTAGCAGCCCAGATGATCGCGCCGCAGCGTATCGAGCAGGATGAAGATGGTGTTCATCGGCGCATGCTCTTCAGCATCAGCGCCTGCACCGCGCCGGCGCCGCCGCCCAATAATCCGAGCAACCGCACGCGCACCTGCTCCAAGTGCTGCACCGCCGCCGCCCGCGCCTGCCCCAGATCTCCCGAAGCCAGCGCGTCGAGCATGTCGTAATGCGTCACCGCCGATTCCGGCGGCGTGGTGCCCAACTGGTCCTCGAACGGATGCCGCGCCATCTCGCTGCGCAAAATCAACCTCATCCGCGTCACCGTCTCGGCCAGCGCCGCACAGCCGCTGCCGTCCACGATCGCGCGGTGAAAGCGGCAATTCGCCATGCGCGTCTCGTAATAACGCGCCGCCAAGCGATGCTCGCGATACAGATCCGCCAGCTCCCGAAGCCGCAGCGCCAGCGTCGGATTCCACGATCGGCAGACCAACTCCGCCGCCAAGCCCTCAAGCTGCTCGCGCACCAAGAAAAGCTCCGCTACCTCTAAAGGACTGATCTCCCGCACGAACGCACCCACGTTGGGGATGACTTTCAGCCAGCCCATCTCCGCGAGCTGCGTCAGCGCATTCCGCAGCGGCGTGCGGCTTACGCCCAAGCGTTGGGCGAGCTTCACCTCGGTAAGGTGGCTTCCAGGCGCCAATTGGCCCGAGAGAATCTCTTCTTCGATCTGCTCGGCAAGGGAGAACACGGATTCGGTGGTGGTCATAGTGATTGTATACAATATGTATGCAATCACGTCAAGCGCAGGACTATAATCGAGTTGCAGTAGCGAATAATTTCCAAAATGGATTTTTCAATAGTCCAAATGAGACTAGTTCTTAAATGGGCTTGACGCACAGGTGGACTAGAGGCTTAATGTTCTTTGTTCTGCAATCCATTTGCAATTGGAGCCGTTCAATGGGGAGTCCGGGGCATCCGGTACTCAGGTCGGAGGGGGTCGCATGTCGTGCTTCAGGAGTGGGTGGATCGCGTTCGTGGTGCTGAGCTTGGCGAGTACGCTGGCTGCCGGCGAAGCGAGCATGAATGACGTGCTGGCGCAAATCCAGGCCATGCGCGAAGCCTACGAGAGCCGCATCGCAGCGCTTGAAGGCCAAGTAAAGGTTCTGAAGGGCGAACGCGATGTGGCGGTGCGCGAAGGCAAGATTCAAAGCGGCATCGACAAGGCGCTGGGCGAAGAAGGCAGCGGCGACCGAGCGATGGCGAGCCAGTTCTTCGCCGGCGCCAAGAATTCCGTTCGCGCCTCCTCCAGTGTCAGCCTGGGCGGGTATACCGAATTCACCTACGTGGACCGCGGCGATACGCTCTCCCGCTTCGACCAGTTGCGCACCGTCCTCGAATTGGGCGCACAGCTTCACGAAAACATTCAATTCTATATGGAGTTGGAGCACGAGCACGGCGCGGTGATCAAGGGCAGCGGCACCACGGAGGGCGAACTGGAACTAGAACAGGCTTGGGTGGACTTCAAGCTGATGGACGAAGCCGTATTCCGAGCTGGTGTCATCCTGGTGCCGGTGGGCCGCTACAACCTCTACCACGAAGCATGGGCGAACAATCTGGTGGACCGCCCGTTGATCAGCCGCCGCATCACGCCGACGACGTGGTGGGAGGAAGGCGTAGGCTTTCACGGGCAGGCGCTGGATACCGACTGGTTGGGCATCAGTTACGAAGCGTACCTTTTCAATCCCGGCCGCGCCGATCGCGTGACCGTCGGCGGTGGATTCCGCGACCTGCGCCTTAACGGCGACGTCCCGATCTACGATTCCAACAAGGCAGGTGCGTTCCGCGTGGCCTTCGAACCGGCCCGCTCGGCTCCGTGGCTCGCCGATCACTTGGAAGTCGGTATCAGCGGCTACCTGAGCGGTTTTAGCGGTGTGAACGGGCTCTTCGACGACGACGGCGACCCCAATTCGGACCGAGTGTACTACGACGCCGAAGACGGCACCGTCCAGATCTGGTCGGCGGACCTCACCTTCGAGCGCGGCGACTTCGGCTTCCGCGGCGAAGCGGCGATGGCGCACGCCGGTCCCGGTCGTACCTTCCGTGGGCCCGGACAGCAGGCGTTCGGCTTCTATGCCGAGGCCTACTACTCTTTCTGGGCCGACTTCCTGAACGGAACCCCCTTCGGCAAGGATGTCTATAAGGATCCCAAGCTCGTCGGGGCCGTTCGCTTCGATTACGTGGACCTCTCGACCGACAACTTCGACCAGCGCGACCTGCGCCGCGTCACGCTGGGCCTCTCGTACCGGCCTATCGAACGCATGGTCTTCAAGTTCGACTACCAGATGGACTTCAGCCCCTCCGACCGCGTGGGTACGGAGTTTGGCGATACGGGCGGAAACGACGAGACCGATGCGCTCCTTTTCAGCGTGGCGGTTGGATTCTAGACGGCGGCCAAGCATGACCGTGAACGAGTGGACTCCGAGCGGAAACGAAGGTGCGGCGGCCGAGCCCCCGCACTTGCACCGTGGCCACTATCGCGCCACCATCGAGACGTACGGAGGTTGGGCGATACGCGCTTACGACCGCCGCCGGCCGGAGTACCGGGTTCAGTTCGAACGCAGCCGTACGCCGGTTCAGATGTCCTACGAGCATCCCACCCTGGGCACGGTAAGCTTAGTAACGCCGTGCCGCCAGACCGATGGCAAGTTCGAAGTGTACGTGGCGGGACTGGCGCAGCGTTTTTGCTGTTACTGCTGTGCGCAGAAGAAGCTGCGCGCAGCGCTGAACCTGAGCCTGCCGCCGTGGCAGGCCTGGATGCCCTACTTCCTGGTGGAAAGCGCCGGTTACCTGCACGATCCGCGCGCGCCGAAGGAAGCCGGGCGCAACTCATCGAGCGAAGAGTCGAAGCATGACTGAATCTACCGAAGACCCGCGCATGACGCGGCGCGAATGTCTGGCCTGGCTGGGGCGCGCGGCGGCCGTGGCGGGCTGCGTTTCGGCCTGTTCGCCCGCCTGGGCCGGTGACGGCGAAAAGAAAACGGCCAATATCATGGCCCTGCCTTCCGGGTCGGCCAAAGAATTCGACGATCCGGACCTGATCCTGGTCCGGACCGAGACGGGTGTGGCGGCGTATCCACGCGTCTGCACGCATAAGCATACGCCTCTGGCCGTGGACGACGCCGGCGCGATCGTTTGCCCTTTGCACGGAAGCCAGTTCGGCTACGACGGGAAGCCGGTCACCGGTCCGGCCACCCGGGCGCTCAAGGGATTTCAGGTCCGCGTCGACGAGGCGGGAAACGTCTGGGTCGATACGGGCAAGCGCGTCGAAGGCGGCACGTTTGCTCCGCTGCCGGCGTGGGCCCAACCGAAATCCAAGTAACTCACGGGCATCATGGCGCCAAACGGAACGCCACCGGACCGGCTTTCGTAAAACCTACGAAAGCCTTGTGGCGGCGGTCGAAGACCAGCCGCTCCGCGATGGCCGGCGTCTTGACCTCCAGCTTCTCCCAGCGATTGGCGGCCACGCGGTACACCCAGGATTCGTCGTTGCGCTTGGCTTCTGCGTTCGAGCCGCCCACCAGCAGCACCGCATCGCGTTCGGGATCGTAGGCCGTAGCGGGACGGCCGTCTTTCATGTAGTCGGGCAGATCGCCGGCGGGCTGCAGGTCCAGCCACGCGCCGGCCGAAGAGTCCAGCGCGTAGGTGCCCGATGCGCCGGTCGTTTTGCAAACCAGGAGCAGGAACTGCTTACTGTCCACGTACGTGGCGTACGCGTATTGGCGGCCGACGTTCCCCGGTGCGAGACGCGTCCAGGTGCTTTGCGACGGTGAGTATCCGAAGACTTCGTCGCTGTAGGCCTTGGGCGACGTGATGAACAGCTTGCGTGTCCGGTCGTAGGCCGTGACCACGCCGGCGCCGACGCGCGCGTTGTTGGTTGAGGGTACCAGATCGAAGCGGTCGCGCAGGCCGTCGTATTTCCATATCCCGTTGCCGCCTTTCCAGTCCGGCGGCAAGCTGTTCGCCAGGTTGTTTCCGGCGGTGCCGCCGGCAAACCACGAACCCCGCACTTCCGGGTCGTAGGCATAGTAGCGCGTGCAGCCGTTGCCTGGGCGCGGCGGGCCGCACGGGTCGGTGTAGCGCAGCGCCAGCCAGCGTTCGGTCGCCGGATCGTAGGCCCACAGGTCGTTCCCGTAACCGCTCGCGAAGGTCGTCCCGCCGTCGTTGCAGCCACCGTACTTAAGGATAAAGCCCGTCCCCTCGTCGTAGGTCGCGGGGACTTCCCCGCCGCCGGCCCAGCCGCCCTTGAGCTCGGTCCATTCGCCCGGTTTCAATTTGACCAGGCGTTCGTTGGGCGGCGCTTGTTTGTACACCGGTTCTTGCGAAGGTTGCGGCTGGGGCAGGGGCGGCAACGCCGCCAGCTTCGCCTCGGGCAAGGCTTCCGCACCTTCTGGCGCGTAGCGTAAAGCCCAGACCCCCAGCGTCGGCGCCATCACCACGAACGCATTCAGCTTCGTGTCGTACCCGGCGGTTTGACAGAGTTCGAAGCGCGGGTGCTTGCCCTGCCCGTTCAGGCGAGGCACGACCGGCGCGCCCGAGTCGAGCCGCGTCCATGCGCGCTTGGATACGTCGAGCACCCAAGTATCGTCGAGCTGCTTGCCGCCCCCGCGGTACAGATATCCGTAATCTTTCCCTGGGGAGCCGACGCCGCCGTACACGAGCACACGCCGATGCGCCGGATCGTACGCCGCCGCCGCGCAAGTGCGCCCTTCCGGTTGAGGCGCGTCGCCTCCCAGCGCCTCCCAGGAGCCCTTGGCTGCGTCGAAGAGCCAGGTTTCGCCGGTCGTGTTCTTGGATTCGTAGCGGTGGTACACGCATTGGCCCGAAGCGGCGTCGTAAACCCAAACGGGCCGCGCGCAGTCCTTGGGCATGCCCTTGGTCGGCTTACCGGTCCAGGCGTTCGTGTTCGGATCGTAGATCCATGTGGTATCGCGATTGTGCATATAGGACCACTCGCCGTTGTAATCGGGCGCGCGAACCAGCAGATCGTTCTTCGCGTCGTAGACGATGGGCGAGCCGCCCGGTTTGGCGCCCTGGGCGCCCATCTTGGTGAAGGTTCCTTTGGCCGGATCGTACTGCCACAACTCGCGGTAGAGTTCGGGATGCGTCCGTGCGCCGGCTCCGTTGCCGCCCAGCATCCAGACCACTTTGCGCTTGGCGTCGTAGGCGAGGCTCCACCAAGGCCCCGCGCCGGGCCGGTCCGCGGGAGGCGGATAGGCATAGTCCGCCTTCAGCGGGTTCGTCCAAGCCCGAGCGTGAAGGTCGAAGGTCCAGAGCGCATTGCATTCGGTGGGCGTATAGCCCCCGTAGCGCATGAAGACGGCTTGCTCCGGAAGATAGCACGCGTAGGCGCCGCGTCCGGGTTCCAATTCGCGTCCCAGCGGATCGGGCGGTACTTCGGCGATTTTGGTCCAGCGATTGGCCGGGAGGACGAACACCTGAGCATCGGGCGCCATCGGCGCCGTAGCGGCGGGCTCTTCGGCGCGAAGCAAGCCGAAGGTGGAGAGACTCAGCAACGTCAATAAGGTGCAGCGGACGATGGCCAGCGTGTTCATTGAGCAGCCTCCTCTTTCTTCGCGGCCGTCTTTAGATCCTTAGGCGGTTTGTAAGCCCAGACGCCATCGCCCATCACCAGCAGCGCGACTTTGTTGGCCGGATCGTAATGCAACCGGTCCCAGACGCCGCCACGCGTCGTGGTGGCTTGCGCGGGCGCCAACTCGATCCAGGTCTTCGACGCGCAGTCGAAGGCGGCCAAGCGATACTGCCCGCCCGTTTCCCCGCCGGGACAACTAAAGTAGAGCATGGCGTTGGACTCATCCATGTACGTGAGCCCCGCCTTTCCGTTAGCATCGTTCAGCACGTGGAATTCCGCGGCCAGTTCCGTGAGGTCAATCGTACACGTGTGCTTGGCGCCGACGATCATCACGCGGTCCAGGCTTGGGATGTACTCCATTTGAAAATTGTAACCGCCCAGTGGAGCGAGCGAACCTTTCACGGGATGAGTGCTCCAGGTATTCGATTGCAGATCGAAGCGGTGCAGATGGCCCCCGCCGCCAAACGCCCAGACGGTGTCGCGTTTGCTGTCGTAGCAACAGGCCTTCGCGTAGCCGCCGGGGGTGCCCTTGCCCGCGAACCGCAGCTTCCAGGCATTCTCCTTTAAGGTGTACGTCCAGGCATCCGGTGGCACGGGGCAGGTGGGTTTAATCGCGCCCCAGCCCGGACCGCAGCCGCCGTAAATGAACAGTTCGCCGCTCTTGGATGCGAAGCAGAGCTGGTTGTAGCTGTGCCGGGTGTAGGGTTTGTCGCTGTCCTTCAGCTTGCCCTGCGTGTTATCGATGTTCTCGTTCGTGTAGCGCGATTCCGCATCCGGTTCGTACATTTTTTTCCAGCTCAACGTGGCCGGATCGAACGCGCAGACTTCGTTGCCCCAGTAGTCGGCGTGCCCGCCACCGAAGATCAGGAAACGGCCGTTCACACGATCGAACGCGCCGCCGCTGTACGCCAAGATGCCCTTGGGCGAAGGGCACGGGGGGCCTACCTTGGCCCATGTGTTCTCTGCTTGGGCCAGAAGCTGCGAGTTCGGCGCCGGAGACTCGGCCGCAAGGGCCGCAAAAGTCAGGATCGATACGATCGCCACAAGCGGTTGTGCGAAGCGCATGAGAACAACCTCCTAGTGAATCCGGCGTGAAACGTCAATGCTGGTGCTTCCAAGACACATCTATGTGAATCGATACACCGTCCTTTATGATCATTAATCTTGGCATCAATAAATATTCATGTGTAAGTACATATAAATAATGTAGTTACAGTGCTAAATATAAATCTACTGCTTAGAAAACGTACTTTAATGTTTTTTAAGCTAAGATAGGCAGATGGCGCAACGGTCACTCGAGCACGTTCAACAGGTCAAAGACCACCTGCGCGCGCGCATCTTCCGCGGCGAACTGGCCGAAGGCACGCGGATCGTCGAAGCCGAGGTACGGGACGAAACTCGAGCCAGCGTGCGAGCGGTCAAGCAGGCGTTGCGCGATTTGGCGCGCGAAGGCCTGCTGCGCCGCACGCGCCATATCGGAACCTTCGTCTCGGGCGATTTGCCGGCCGCCGTCTGCGCGGTGTTGCCGCGGGTGCATTCGATCGCCATTTTGACGAGCTACACGCAAGCGCATCTGGCCGGCGCGTTATTCGCGGCCCAAATGCTGCAAGGCATCCGCGATTCGCTCAAACCGCCCTGCCTCCTGACCACCCTCACCAATGCGCGCTCCACGACCGTGGACGACGTGCCCGCGGTGGACGTACAGGCGGTGAAGCGTTCTTCGCAGGGGCTCATCGCCCTGGAGGCCAACCACGATGCCCTATTGAACGATCTTGTTCGCGGCGGATTACCCGTCGTCGCGGTCGATTTCTGGCGGCAGGGGCATCAGTTCGATGTGCTGCATCTGGATCACGAGTTGGCGGGCTACTTGGCGACGACGCATCTGATGAGCTTGGGGCACCGACGCATCGCTTGGGTCGGGGAAGGCGTGAGCCGGCAGAGTTCCGATCCGTCCTGGCAGGAGCGATTGGCCGGGTACCTCCGCGCGGTTGCCGAAGGCGCCGGCGCACAACCGCAGCCGCTGATCCTCGATGTCGGTCGCGCCGATCGCTACCTCGCACGCGAGTGGCCGGCCTTTTACGAGCGCTACAAGCCGACCGCGTGCCTCACCGCCTCCTTCGGGTTCGCCAACGCGCTGGTCGCGGAACTGGATCGGTCGGGTCTGCGTTGTCCGGAGGACCTCAGCATCGCCTGTGCCGAAGGCGGTTGGTCGTTAGGGCAGTTCGAGCGGCTCTCGGCGGTGCGCGTCGATTACGAACAGGTCGGTCGCGCCGCCGTGCGACTGCTGGCTTCGAGGCTGGCATGCAGCGCGATGCCGCCCATTCGGCAAGTGCTGCCCGTGGAGTTCGTCGGCCGCGGCACCAGCCGTCCTCCGGCATTCCGATACATCGACGGGCATAATTAGCGCGCGACGAGCGGCTGCAAGCTCTTGCGCCGCGCGAATTCGTCCGCCGGCATCGCGTCGAGCAGCGTTCCCCAGTAATTTCGGGGGGTGCCCACAGGACCGGTGTACTCGAAGCCTTCCGGCCCCACCTTTAAGGGATGCCCTGCCAGGTTGGAGCCTCCCAGGCGCGCCCGCGCGGCCTGGAATTCTTCGATGCGCGCCCGGCGCGCGTCGTACGAACTGCGCGCACCCTTGCTCTTGATCCAGTCGGCGTAACAGACCTCGAGGACCGATCGAGCCATGTAATGCACGTAAAAGATCCGCCGCCAGGTGTTCGTCGTGTTCCCGATCGAACCGTGGGGCGACGATAAGCAATGGAAAAGCACGTCCCCCGGCTCCATCACCATCGGAACCGCGCCGAAGTTCTCGAAGAGTTCGTCCTGCGTGTAGCGCTTCAGGTCGACGTGCCCGACCAAATGGTGCCCCGGAATGCCCCACACGCAGCCGTTTTCGACGGTGCTCCGGTCCAGGTAGATATCCACGTCGAAGTTGGGCACAGGAAACGTCCGCTCCCAAGCCGGGTTTCCGTACGGCGGATCTTGGTGCCAGACGATCGGCACGTTACCGCCGGGACTCTTGCAAACGAAGGAGTCGTTGATCGGCGCGAATGGTTCGCCCACGCATTGTCCGATCGCTGTGAGCAATTCGGGCTTCACGGTGACGGACTGAAAGATGTCGTGGCGGTCCCACATGCGCTCGCTGCGGTAGTACTTTTTCGTGCCGTCGGGGAAAGTGTGATACAGGTGGTACTGCCCCTGCTTCGCGGTTCCTTCCTCGGCCACGGCATGGGCACGGTCTTGCAGCAACTTCAACTCGGGGCCTTGGAAAACCCCGCGCAGAATTAGGAATCCGTCGCGGTGGAACTGTTCGATCTGGTCGCGCGTCAGCATGGACTTGCTCCTCACCCGGTTCTCGTGTACGTGTTCATCCAGATTAAATCAGGTCGGGGTCCCCTAGAAAATCGGGAGCGTCTTTACTTTATACGCAATCGTCTACAAAAGAGGACTTTGCCATGCTGCTGGGCGCCGAAGCGCAGACCGAACGAACCAATCCGGCGCACGCGCACAACCTGCACGAGTTGGTCATTTGTCTTTCCGGCCGCGGCGAACAGCACATCGCCGGCTGCGTGCATCCGTTCGTGCCTGGAAAGCTCTTTCTGCTGCCGGAGCACTCGGTGCACTGGGTCGCCGGCACGCCGCGCCATCCGGCGCGCTTGGTGTACGTCTGCTTCGATACGCGCCACTTCGCGCACGCCGGTCCGCCGGGCATGCAAGAACGCGTGCAGCGCCTGATTCGCGAAGAACGCTTTGTCTGCGATCCCGGACCGGAAGCGCGCCGCCGCTGCCTCGAACTTGCCGCGCGCTTGTCCGAGGAATTCAAGCGTGAGCACGAACTGCGTCAGGAACTCGTACACTGCCACCTCACCGAACTCCTCGTGATCTACCAGCGCGGACTGGACCTGCGCGAACCGCGCGCGCATCCGTACCGCTCGGCCATCGAGAAGCTCGCCATCCACCTCGCCGACAACCTCGACGATCCGCCCAGTCTCCCGCAAGCCGCCAAACAAGCCGGCATGAGCCGCGCGCTATTTGCGCGCGTCTTTAAGGAGTTGACCGGACACACCTATGTCGAACATCTCCAGATTGCGAGAATTCAGCGCGCCTGCGAACTCCTCGCCGCAACCGAACGCGCCGTTACCGCCGTGGCGCTCGACGCCGGCTTCAAGCACTTCGGCCACTTCCATGCGCTCTTCAAGCGCCAGCTCAACATGACGCCTCGCGCCTACCGGCAATGGGTGCGCCAGCGCGGACCCTTCGTGCCCATCCTCAAAATACGCTCGCTGAATTCGTGAAGATTCGCACGGTGCTGCACCGTGATTAATGCTCGATTCGCGAAAGACCGGCCTTGGCTTAAGGTAATCTCGTTCAACCGGAGCTTCCCACGGACGCGCCGTTGGGATATGAGAACGGTTCCTCTTCGCGAGGGTCACTTGTATGCCCGCAGGCACGCCCGGCACGCAGCCCTATACCCAGATCGCCGAACAGTACGCGCAAGCGTTAAGGTCTCAGGCGAACTTTAATGCCGATTTCTCGCCCGCCAGCGTTGCGGCGCTGGATGCGCTTCTCGACATGACCTCCGGCGCCGCGCCCGATCCCCGCGGGGGCGACTTCCAGCCCAACGAGCAGCAGATGGGCACCATTTGGAGCATGGGCTGCTACGTGGGCGAGTGTTTCCGCCGCCTGTACGATGGCGAATGGCGCGAGCAGGTCAATCCCAACTCGTTTCCGTATTCGGCCGGTGTCGTGGTTCAGCCGAACGACGTGACGGCGCTGGTCTTCATGCGTTTGTTCAAGCGCTTCAAGTACGGAGACGAAAAGCTTTGGCCCTGGTTCGACCAGATGCGCTGGATGGTCGCTCTGCATCGTAAGGCTGCGGCGGCCGGACGCATCCCGGACGTGACGGAGGGCACGAGCGGGCCGCAACCCGGTGAGCCTCCGCCCGGCACGCCCGATGAAGCCCAAGGCTGGAACGATTTTGCGGTGAGCTTGAATCAGAGCGGCCGAGCCGAAGAGGCGGTTCGTTTTCTCGAGCGTGCCGTGGCGCTGCGTCCGAAATACGCATGGGCTTGGTTCAACCTCGGATGTCTGGTCGCCGACCAAGGCCAGACTCAGCGCGCGAAACAGGCATGGCAGCAAGCGCTCGCATGCGCGGACCCGCAAGCCGACGCGCAGGTCGTCGTCCAAGCGAAAAACTTTCTCGAACGCATTGCGCAAGAGGGACCGCGGCTCCAGGTCTCGCTCCTGGAAGCGATCAACCTCGTCACCGAGAGCCCCGAGGGCGCGGCCAAGGCGATTCCCACGCTGGACCATTTTCTCAAGCAGAAGCCCGACCAAGCCATCTGGTGGACCCTCAAGGGCCAAGGCCATCTGCTCTTGGACCAAGGGGACGAAGCGCAGCGAGCCTTCACCCAGGCTCTCGCGCTGGACCCCGGCGATGCGTCGGCGAAGGTGGGCTTGAGTCAGTGGCATGCCCACCAAGCTCGGCCGGCCGAGGCCTTGGCGCTTGCCGAAGAGGCCTTGGCGATCGATCCGAAGGACCAGACCGCCTGGGCCGCGAAAGCGCGGGCGCTGCGGGCTTCCGGCCGTGCGGCAGAGGCGCTCCCCGCGGCGCAAAAAGCCATCGAGGTCGAACGCAACTACGCAGCGGGTTGGCTCGAAAAGGGCTTCGCCGAAGCCGCGGCCGGACAGGCCGACCAAGCGGCCGCGGATTGGTTGGAATTCGCCAAGCTCAGCCAAGGCAAGCAAGCGAAAGCGTACGCCGAGATCGGGGCGTGGTGCGGCGCCGGCGCTTCCGCCGGAAATCCACCTAAGCATTTGCTGGACGGAACGAATCTGCCTGTCCAGAAGACCGAAATCCGCGCTTCGGCCGATGTCGCGGCGTTGCTCGACGCCGCCACGCAATTGGGGCAGCAAGGTCGTCATCAGGAAGCTTTGGCTCAATTGGACGAAGCGCTGCGCCTGGCGCCCGATCATCCCGTGGCCTGGACCAACAAAGGCAACCGCCTCGGCATGCTGGGACGCTGGCAAGAGGCTCTGACGTGTCACGAAACGGCGCTCCGTCACCAGCCGTCCTTCAAATTGGGCTGGAGCAACAAAGCATTCGCGCTCGTGCAGCTCAAACGCTACGAAGAAGCCGTCGCCGCCAGCGACGGTGCGTTGAAGCTCGATCCGCGCTTCACCTTGGCCTACATCAACAAGAGCATGGCGCTGCTGAACCTCCAGCGCGTGCCGCAATCGCTGGAAACCTGCGAAGCGGGGCTGGCCATCGAGCCGAACTCGCCGCAGTTGCTCTATAACGCCGCGGTTTCGGCGGAGACGATCTACAAGCAAGTGAAGGCCGTCGAATACTTCAAGCGCTTCCTGCAGCACGCGCCGCCCGGTGCGAAGACCGAGATCGCCTTCGCGCAGGCCCGCCTGAAGATGTTGCAATGAGTTGAATTTAGTTGCTTGCCGCGGCGGCTTTCGCGTCCGCGCGCTTGATTTCCTGCGGATCGGGCAGGGTGGAACTCCAGCAGGTCACGCGGTTACGCCCGCCGTGTTTGCTTGCGTACAGCGCCTTGTCGGCGCGCGAGATGAGGTTTTCGGCCGTCAGTCCCAGTTTGTGAGACGCGACGCCCAGGCTGATGGTGACGGGAATCGTCTGCCCTTTATCTCCTCGGAAGGTCGTGCCTTGTACCGCCGTACGCAAACGTTCGGCCGTCTGCTGCGCCGCTTCGGACCCCGCGCCGGGCATCAGCAGCGCCAGTTCCTCGCCGCCGTACCGGAAGGCCAGATCGCCGCTGCGCAAGCCGCTTTGCAGCACCTTCGCCGCGTGCTTGAGCACCATATCGCCGCTCAGGTGCCCGTGCGTATCGTTCACCTTCTTGAAGTGGTCGATGTCCATCAGCACAAGTGCGAAGCCCGGACCGCCGCCGGCCGATTCCGTGCGCAGCCGCTCCAGCGTATCGAGAAAATGCCGCTTGATGAACAACCCCGTGAGCTGATCGGTGATCGCCGTCCGGTCGTCCTCGTCCTTCTTCAAGGCCAGAGCGATGTGTTTGGCCGACTCGATCAGGAGTTCCTCCAGCGCCTCGGCGGCCGGATCGTCGAATCCGTCCTCGGCCATGCGCCGGATGCGCAAAACACCGATATGCCGCTGGTCGGCGATCAGCGGCACGCACAGCATCACCGGATGTTCGCCGCTGGCGCGCACGCCGCTGACCAGTTCGCGCTGGCGCAGCGAGCGGCCTTGTTCGAGCGCCCGGGCGGCATGGCGGCATGCGGCGAGCGAGAAATCGAGCGAGGACAGCACGCTCTCCAGGACTTCTTCGGCTTTTTGCCGTGCGACGGGGCCCTCGTGCGCCGCCAGCGTGCGATGCAACTGCGCGCGGCCTAAGAGCGTCTGGCCCGAACGCATCCGGCCTTCGACGAAGAGCCGGCAGCCTTCCCAAGCCATGTTCGCTTCGTCCACCTGCGGGCCGCTGGGTCCAAGCCGCTCCAGCGCGTCGAAAAGGTTATCGACCTCGAAGGCTGCGAAGATCTCGTTGTCGGGCTGTGTGCGCAGATAGCCGGCGGGCTGCACCTTCACGCCCCCTTCGCGCTGCGCGGCGAATAGCGTCACTTCGTATGCTTCGAAGAGTTCCCCCACCAGCGTAAGGATGCGGTGCAGGCGGTCCTTGCGTTCGGGAATCGAGGTGCTGCGATGAATCTCGCGCATCAAGGCCAGCCCTTCGGCCTGCGCGCGCATCCGCCGCGCCTGCCGCAGCGCCAAATCGCGTTCGGCTTCGGCCCGCGCCGATTTCGCTTCCGCCGCCCGCAACCGATGCCGCAGGCGCGCCGCTTCGTACGTGGCCACCAGAATCCCGAAGCCGCCGCCCGTCACCAGGACCGCCACCGGCAGGCTGACCGTTCCCAGCGGCCCCGGGGGAAGGCGCCAGAGTCCCAATTCTCTCACCAGCGCCGCGCCACCACAGCCCAGCAGCAGCAACCCAGCCAGGTATGGCGCGGCGGATTCCAGCAGGTGCAGAGGCGAAAGCGTGGTTTGCGGCTTCATCGCGCGTCTCCAGGGGCGGACGAGCGAGCAAAGGCCGCTACGATTAAGGAACGGGGAGAGGGGGATCGCCGGTTTCCACCAGCGGCAGCAGGCGCTCGACTTGCGTGCGCGAAAGACCTTGGATCGAGGCGAGGTCCCATGGCGAGCGGTACGGGCCTTTCTCTTCGCGCCGCTGGACGATCCGTCGCGCCAGTGCGGGGCCGATGCCGGGAAGCAATTCCAACTCGGCGGCGCTGGCCCGGTTTAGATCCAATCGCGCCGAAGCCGTGGTCGCCGAAAGATCTTCGGAATCGATCAGCCGAACCCCGGGTTGAACGATCCCGCTTCCTTCCGCGTACGGTCGCCGCGCGCCATACATCCACAGCAGTAAAGCACCCAACAGCGCCAGCCAAGCCGCCAACTCGACGCGACTGAGCGTCCAATGCCCCGCATCCGTGCTTCGTCTCTTTGCATCGTGCAGAACGGCGTCGGACTTGAGCGCATCCATGGCAATATTCCCTGCTTCGTTAAGTCCAAGTTAGTATAGTACCTACAGCCTTAGCAACATCATATAGCGACCAAGGAGATGCTTCTCCATGCCCGATGCCCCGCGCCCCAAACAGGTCCTTTGGATCACCACCGACCACCAGCGGCACGATTGCATCGGCGCAAATGGGAACCCGGCCATCCTTACGCCTCACCTCGACCGGCTCGTCCAAGGCGGCGTCAGCTTCGACGACTGCTGGGTCCAGAACCCCGTCAGCATGCCCAGCCGCGCCAGCTTCATGACCGGTCTCTACCCGACCCAAACCGGCGTGACTTGGAACGGGCACGAATTGCCTCACCACCATAAGACCTGTGCGCATCTGTTTGGGGCGGGCGGATACCACACCGCGCAGATCGGGAAGCTTCATTTCCAATGCCATCTGGATCACGATCTGTGGCTGCAGCCGCGCCACCCGTACGGCTTCGAATATTTCGTGCCCAGCGAAGAACCCGGCTGCTACGAAGATGCCTACGGTACGTGGCTGCGTTCCGAGCATCCCCAGTTCCGCGAAGTCATGCGCGTGGGCCGCGCCGGCAATCCGAACCGCGATGCCTGGGTATGTACGGCGGTCGATGCGCCCAGCGACGTCAGCCATGCCGGATTCTGTGCGGAACAGACCATGCGTTACCTGCGCATGAAGCCGGCCGAAGCGCCCAAGTTCATCCACATGGGCATTTACGCGCCGCACCCGCCGCTCAATCCGCCTAAAGCTATCCTGGAGCGTTATGCCGGAGTCGAGATTCCCGCCCCGCATGCCCAGGCCGGAGAAGACACGGCCATGCCGCCTTCGATGCAACGCGCGATGCGGCGCGCGTGCGCCGGGCGCAGCCCCGCCGAACTGCGCAACTGGCGCGCACACTTCTACGCCATGTGTACGGCGCTCGACGAACAAGTGGGCCGCGTGCTCGCGTTCCTCGAAGAGCGCGGCGAACTTGCCGATACGCTGATCGTCTTCCAGTCCGACCACGGCGATATGGCCGGCGATCACGGCCTGATGTCCAAGGGCCACGTCACCCTGTATCCCGAAGTGATGCGCGTCCCGCTGGTCTTCCATTGGCCGCGCGGCATTCCCGGCGGGAAGCGCGCTGCGGGGCTCGTGGAAGCCGTGGATATTCTGCCCACGATGCTGGATCTGGCCGGCGCACCCGTTCCGGCCGAATGCTCGGGCCGGTCCTTTGCCCAAGGCTTGCGTACCGGAAACCCCGCCGGGACACGCGAAGACGTCTTGGCGCAGTCGGGAGGCGAGCCCGGCCGGCTGACCTGTATGTTGCGTACGGCCGGACACCATTACCTCAACTACGGCCCCGGCCAGGAAGTCCTCTTCGACCTGCGCGAAGATCCCCGGATGTACGCCAACCGCGCCGCCGATCCGGCCTGCCGCGGCGCGCTGGCCGAAATGCGCGAAAGGATGCTCCACCGCATGCTCGCAGCCGCCGAACCCGCCGTGAAGCGCGTGCACGCTTACTGACCCCCAGCCACGCCGGTTGGCGCCGTTTCACGTTTTACGTATCCACGGCCCTCCGCTACGTTGAAACCGGCCCCTTAACCCAGGAGCGTTCCATGATTCACGTCGTCGCCACTTTGACCGTTGCCGAAGGCAAGCGGAGTGAGTTCGTTAAGCTGTTCAAGGCCTTGGTGCCTTCGGTTCACGCCGAGGCCGGCTGCATCGAATACGGTCCCACGCTCGATGTGGATTCGGGCATCGATCGGCAGGTTCCGCTCCGCTCGGACGTCGTGACGGTAGTCGAGAAATGGTCGGACCTGAATGCGCTCAAGGCGCATCTGGCCGCGCCGCACATGCTCGCCTTCCGCGACAAGGCCAAGGGCCTGCTGGTGAAAGCCGAATTGCAGATCTTGCAGCCGGCCTGAGCTTTAGGCGGGAAGCGTTGTAACGAATCGCGCCTGGAAAGTTTCAGCGGCCGCGGTAAGACGCGTATTCCAAGGTTCAGTCGAATGGCGCGAGCGGTCCCGCGTGGCCTGCCGGGGGTCCGCGCCGCGTTGCGCCAGAGCATCGCTAGGAGGCAGCACCTACATGTCCGTCAAGCCGATCAAAACCGCCATCGCCGGGTTGGGCCGCGCCGGTTGGAACATCCACGGCCGGGGCATCCTTAACCGCCGCCAGTCGGGCAAGCTCGATTTCGAAGTCGTCGCCGTCATCGATCCCATGGACGAACGCCTAAAGGAAGCCGAGACCACTTTCCCCGGCTGCAAGGGCTTCAAGGACTGGCAGACCTTCCTGAAGGAGAAGAACGGCGCCGAGTTTATCGTCATCGCCACGCAGTCGGTCGACCACGGCCCCATGAGCATGGACGCGCTGAAGGCCGGCCTCCACGTCATGACCGAGAAGCCGATGGCCATGAGCGTCAAGGAAGCCGATAAGATGATCGCCACGGCCAAAAAGGCCAAGCGCATCATGACGATTCACCAGAATCGCCGCTGCGACGCCGACCTGCACCACCTCGTCCACATCATCAAGTCCGGCATCCTGGGCAAGGTCTTCATGATCAAGCAGTACAGCAGCAACTTCGCGCGCCGCAACGACTGGCAGACCCTGCGCAAATTCGGCGGCGGGACACTCAACAACACCTGTCCGCACACCATCGACCAGTTGCTCCTGCTCCTCGATAGCCCTGTCGAATCCGTTTGGGGCGACCTGCAGGCCTGTGTCACCGCCGGCGACGCCGAGGACCACGTCAAGGTGCTCATCCGAGGCAAGAACGGGCGCGTGATCGATATGGAAGTCACCAGCGCCTTCAACTTCTCGCAGCCGCACTGGCAGGTCATGGGCACGCTGGGCAGCCTGCGCAGCGAAGGCGAAGAGTTCGTCATCAAGCACCTCGACCCCAAGAAGCTCCCCAAGCTCAAGGCCATCGCCTCCACGGCCGTGCCCGATCGCAAGTACGGGGTGATCGGCGGCGAGCAACTCGAGTGGCAGGAGACCCGCGTCAAAGCCAAGGACCCGAAGTTCGAAGTCAATTTCTACGACCGGCTCTACGATTCGATCCGCAACAAGAAGAAGCTCTTCGTGACGCCCGAATCCGTCCGCGATCAGCTCCGCGTGATCGAACTGGCGCGCAAAGGCACCAAGTTCAACTGATCCTGCCACACGTACGGCTTGGCGGCCCTGCTCGGGAAAGTCCCGGCAGGGCCGCTTCATTTGGAGCTTCTCGCTGAATGCCGCGGCTTAGAGCGCGTCCGTTTAAGCGTGCGAATTTCGGTTGCATGTCGGATTTTTAAGTCAGGTCGAAGCGGCCTATCGTCCGATAATGTGGGGGTGAGGTTCGACACGAGGAGCCCCCGATTCTTGGGCCTGATTGCATAAGGCATTGTTCAATAAGGGTTAACCGGGGCTTTATTTATTTAAGCCCGGCGTGTAACCGGTTCACCTGTGCATTACAATCGTGTTGGCATCCTGGTTGTAAAGAAGTGGGGGAAGGGTAGGGATCCTTAGGAGAGTCGAATCATGGATAAGCGAGCTTGGACGGCGGTGGCGGGGGTGGTCTTGATCTTGGGCTTGGTCGCGGTGGGCGGTCCGGCATTGGCGGGCGGGCAGTTTGTCACATCCTTGCCGGACTTCCAGCTTGAGGACCCGGCCGGCGCCAAGCATACGGACGAAAGTTTCGCCGGCAGCGGCGCGGTATTCATCATCACCATTCCCAACGTCAAGCACGGGGATCATCAGGGCCGTTGGAGCCGCTGGCTGCGCAAGAAAGAATGGCCGGCCAACGGACCCAAGCTGGTGATTCTGGAAGACATGGCTCAGAGCGCGCACAAGGAAAAGGCGCTGGAAGCCATGAAAGAGAAGTACAAGCCCGGCCAGAATCCGGTCCTGCTTCTCGATCACACCGGCGAAGTCCGCCGCGCCTTCCGCGTTCCGCAAGACGAGACGGTGGTTCTGATCTTCGACAAGACCGGCAAGCTCGTGAATTTCTGCGATCAGCCGCCGACCGAAGAACTGGCCAAGCAGATCCGCGGCGTCGTGGACACGATGCAGTAAGTTTTCCAAGCAAGGCCAGCCTTACAACGCCTGTCGCGCGAGCGGCAGGCTTTTTTATTACCGTCCGCTTTTCGCCCACACCCCCCATTCCGCCTCCAGCTTACCGATCTCCACTCCGTACGCTTCTTCCAGCGCTTTCACGCTCGTTCGCCCCAGCCGGAACAAGTCCGGCAGCTTCGCGAAGGCCGCCGCGTCACGATTGTATAGGTAGCGCGTGACGCTGAAGATGCTCATGTAATCCAGCGCCGGCATCCCGATCATGCTCGCTTGAAAGAGCACTTCCCAGCGCTTGGTTTTGCCCTCGCGCAGCGCCTGAGCCACGCTCTTGTTCCAATCGCCCGCGAAGGCCACGCGGTTCTCTTCGTAGCTGATCGAGTAACACAACTGGCTGCCCAGCGTAAGGTGTTCGCACAGCGAGGCGAAGCCTTCGGCGAACCAAGCCGGCGCCTTGGTCTCCGTACGGTGGCGCACGAACATTCGCGCCCAGGCGAAGATGGTCATGTGCGGCAGGCCCGCGCCGCGCGGCGGGACCAGCAGGTCACGGCGCATCAGCGTCGTGTCGCGCGTCCCGAACGCCCCCGCCGAGCGCGCCAACTCGAACCAATTCGGATCTTCGCTCTGATGCCCGCGCACGTCGCGGATGTACTCCAGCCCGCGCAGGAATCCCTTTTCGTTCTCGACGGCGATCAGATGCAGCGAATCGGGGCCGGCCGAACGGAAGAACTCCGCGCCTAGGCGTTCGCGCAGCGCGTGGCCCAGCCGGTCGAGCAAGTACGCGCACTCGCGCGTCTCCTGAACCGAAGCCTGAAAGTGCCCGCTCGCGAAGCGCGTCTCGAAATCGATGAAGACCAGATCCAACGCGCGTTCGTACTCCTCGTACGCCGCTTTGCGTTCGACCTGCCGCTTCATCTCGGCTTCGAAGGCGGCTTGTTGGGAAGCCCCGCGCGCACACGCGCCGCAGGGGCTCCAGCCCAGCCGCTGCTCCGGCCCGGGCATGTCTTCACCTTCTAGAATTGCGTAGGGTTTCAGGCGCTCCACCGGCCGCCGACCGCTGGACGCACAGGCCTCGCACGGCGCGAGGGGAGGCTCCGCACGCGTCCCGATCTCCAATCCGGGCGCTACTTCGGGAACCGATTCGGGGGCTTCGCCCGCGCCGAGGGCTCCGGCCAATCCAAATCCGCAACACGCAACGACCGTGACGAACCTTTGAAGCATAGGCAAGGAGTCCAGGCGCCCAACTACTCACAAGGACGATATCGGCTGCCGCCTGTCAGCTTATTGGCGTATCAAAAATCATGCACGGTGTGCCGTAAGGAGCGCGGATGGACCGTCCAACCCCCGTCGGTGGGTCGCTCACGGATTGCCGCGCACCTTGCGCTTGACCTGAGTAACATACCACCTAACCTATTTCAGGTCCAAACATTAGAACTAGGCGGGTGCCCAATATGGCCGACGAGGAACTCGACGATTTGCCATCCACGCTCGAGACTACGGCCTCGGACGACCAGTCCTCGACGTTGGAACGCTTGGACCGCTGTATCCGCCGCCTGCATCAAGCCAACTCCCTGGAAGATCTGATCGGGGCGCTGGAACGCCGGGCCAAGAAGCTGATGCGCTGCGAGCATGCCCTCTGCTTTCGAGTCGAAGGCGAAGGCAAGCTGATGCGCCTGCTTGGCACTCGCAAGGCCGGCCGGGAGCAGGTTTCGGTGCCCGTGGGCCGCGGCATCGCCGGTACGGTCGCCGGCGAAGAAGGCTATTACCTCTGCAACGATCCGGCCTCCGACGCGCTCTTTCTGAAAGCCATCGACGGGCTGCCCGGCGTCGAGGTCCGCAACTTGGCCTCAGTGGCGATGATGACCGAAGAAGGTCCGGTCGGCGTCCTGCAGGTCTGGAATAAAAAGAAGGGACGCTTCGAAGAGAACGACGCGTTCCTCATGCAGCAGATGGCCGATCACGCGGCGCTGGCCTACGCGCGCTTGAAGCGCAGCGAGGACGGCTGGGGCCTGGCCCGCGATCTGGCCCAGGCCCTGGCCTCGGCGGTGGACGACAAGCACGTCAGCACCGTCGGCCACAGCGACCGCACGCGGCAGGTGGCCGTGGCGCTGGGCAAGGCCTTCGAACTCTCGAGCGACGACCTGCTCGAACTGGAATTCGCCGCGCTCCTGCACGACATCGGCCGACTGGCGCTCTCGCCGGAAGCCTTCGAATGGACCGGCGGCCCGGGGCACGCCGCCAAGGCGTACGCCGTCGAAGGCGAACAGCTTCACGTGGTCCTGACCGAAGCGGTGCTGCGCGATCTGCGACTGCCGAAGTATCTCAAGCGCATTCCCGAACTGGTCCTGCAGCATCACGAACGCACCGACGGAACGGGCTTTCCCAAGAAGCTGAAGAAGGCGGATCTTTCGCTCTCGGCGCGCATTCTGGCCGTCGCCAACGCCTGGGATCTCCTGACCGGCGGCCGCGCGGCGGTGTGCAACGGCAAGCGCATGAGCGACGAGGAAGCCGCCAAGCATCTCCAGGCCGAAGCGGGCAAAGCCTACGACAAGGAAGTCGTCGCCAAACTCCTCGAAGACCAGCTTTACCGAATCGATAAGCGCCGCTACCCGCGCTACGACTACGAAGTCCCGCTGGAAGTGACGGTGCTGGGCGAATCGGGCGAGAAGGCCAAGCAGTCCGAGACTTTCGAGACTCAGGCCCTCGAACTCTCCGAAGGCGGGATTCTCTTCCGCAGCGCGCAGCGCCTGCCCGACCAAGGGCTCCTGCGCCTGCGCATCGATCTGCCCAGCGAAACGCTGGATGCGCTGGCTCGCGTGGCGCGCCAGTTGCCCGGCGACGGCGGGCAGGGCGTGAAGGTCGGCGCGTACTTTCTCTGGTACGGCAGCCAAGGCTAAGCAGGTCGATGGGATGCGTTACGGCGGCGTTTGGTTCATGAGCGGACGGCGATGGCGAAACTGATTCTTTACCGCGACGGGAAGCCCGAGGAGTTCGCCGTCAACGGCGCGCTGACCATCGGCCGCCAGAAGGGCAACCACGTCCGCATCGACGAGCCCAAGGCCTCGCGCAACCACGCACGCGTCTTCCAGAAAGACGGCTCCTACTTTCTCGAAGACCTCGAAAGCTCCAACGGGACCAAGGTCAACGGACACAAGATCACGCGCGTCACGCTCACGCACGGCGACACGATCCACATCGGCGCGACGCGATTCGTCTTCGAAGGCAAAGCCAAGGACGGCGCATCGACCTCATCGAAAGATTCCGACCGCCAGGCCAGTCCGGTCAAAGCCAAGAGTTCGAAGTCCAAGCGCACGGCGGATGTTCCCGAGGAACCCGAGGAAAGCGAAGCCAAGCCCTCCTCGCGGCGCGAGCCCGATCCGCTGCTGGGCAAGACCATCGGAGGCTATCAAATCGTCGCGCGCCTCGGCGCCGGCGGCATGGGCACCGTCTACAAGGCCAACCAGGTCAGCATGGACCGCATGGTGGCGCTGAAGGTCTTGAAGACCGAACTGAGCGAGAACCGCGAATTCGCCCGCGGCTTCCTGCGCGAAGCCCGTGTCGCGGGACAATTGACTCATCCGGCGCTGGTCCAAGTCCACGATTTCGGCGAAGGCGGCGGCGTGCTGTACTTCTCGATGGAGTACATCGACGGCGAGAGCGTCAACGCGAAGCTAAAGCGCGACGGCAAAATCGAGGTCGAACAGGCGCTGGAGATCGGCATCGGCGTCTGCGAAGCGCTCGTGCACGCCGCCAACCACCGCGTTGTCCACCAGGACATCAAGCCGCACAACATCATGCTGGACAAGCGCGGCAACGTGAAGCTGATGGACCTGGGATTGGCCACCATCACCGGCCGCGAAAAGCACGGCGCGAAGAAGCAGAAGGGCGTGATGGGCACCCCGCACTACATGGCGCCCGAACAGTCCCAGCAAGGCAAGATCGATCCGCGCACCGATCTCTACGCCTTCGGCTGTACGCTCTTTCACATGCTTACCGGCCGCGTGCCCTTCGAAGGCCCCAACACGCTGGTGATCCTGACCAAGCACGTGATTCACGAACGCCCCGATCCGCGCCAGATCGACGTCACGATTCCCGACGCGCTGGCCGAACTGATCCTGGAGATGATGTCGATCTCCATGGAGGATCGGCCCAGCGGTCCGAAGGAAGTTCTCGAGAAACTCCGCGAAATCAAGGCGCAGGTTCAGAGCGGCGAAGCGAAGGTCTCGGGCAAGAAGGGCGGAGCGGTGGTGCGCAAGCGCGCCCAGTTCCACAAACCCAAAGCCGCGCCTAAAGCCGCGCCTGCGGTCGTGCGCACCGAGCGCACCGAAGAAGAAGTGGACGACTACGCCGAAGAGGACGACGGCCGCGAGGAAACCGCCGGACGCGCCACCGTGCGCGGGCAACGCCCGCCGGAATGGCACCAGCATGTGC
Source organism: Planctomycetota bacterium (assembly GCA_045863855.1). Classification (GTDB taxonomy): domain Bacteria; phylum Planctomycetota; class SZUA-567; order H5-PLA8; family H5-PLA8; genus H5-PLA8. The sequence continues at coordinate 25,699 of BTVV01000030.1, forward strand.
GCACGGCGGTGCTGGGGACGATCCTGATCTTTGCGGTCTGGTTTGCCTTCAAGCTGATGCCCGGCGACGCCGAGGCGCGGCCCAAGGGCCGGCGTCCGTCCGCGCGTATCCTGCCCAACGAGACGCAGGACCCCTCTTCAACTTCAACGCCTGCGCCCGGTCCGGTCCCCGGCCCGGCGGTTCCCACACCCGTACCCGGCCCCCAGGCGGCCAAGACCGTGGAAGCCGCGAAGACCGTAGAGCCCGTTCCGGTCGCGCCGGAAATCGACGCCGATGCGCTGAAGGAACTTCAAAAAGCCCTCGAAGCGCGCGACCGCGCGCTGGTGACGGGGAACTTCGCCGGCGCGCGCCAGGCGCTCACGCGCTTCCTGGCCAACCGCATGGGCGGCGAAGCCGCCGACCGCGCGCGCAAGGAGTTGAGAGACACCGAAAAGACGATCGAAGAAACCATCGGGCAGCTTTTGATCGATGCCGAAGCCGCCGCGCAGGCCAAAAATTACCGCGCCGCCGCCTACAAATGCACTAAGCTTCTGGCCGCCGATCCCAGCGGGCGCGGCGCGCGCGAAGCGAAAGAACTCCTGAATCGCATCGACACCGAAGGCGAACCGCGTTTCAACGCGCTCAAGCTCGCCAGCGACCAGGCGCTCGACAAGGGCCGCCTCGACGAAGCGATCAAGGTGCTCAGCGCGGGCCTCACCGAACTCGGCGGCACCAAGTGGGCCGATCAGGTCTCGGCGCGGCAGTTCCAGATGGTGGTCGCCAACCAGTTCCTGAAGAAGCTCGAACAGCTTCGTGCCGAACGTACCGCCGCCGGACAGCCGCCGTCCATGAAGGTGACGGGGCTCGACGGCAAGAAGGTAAACGCGCGCGTGGGGAAGATCGACGGGCTGGCGCTGCAGGCCGAACTGGGCGGCAGTTCGTTCCCGCATTCGTTCACCAAATTGGAACCCGACGAGGTCTACCAGTTGGTCGAAGGCCTGGGACTCGAGAAGGACCACTTGGGCAAAGCCAACCTGTTCGTCGTGCTGGGGCAGGAAGACTTCGCGCGGCAGGAAGCCGAACGCGCGCTGAAGGCCGGCGACCAGGCCGAAGAAGCCGCCAAGCTGGCCGCGCGCTTATCCGGCGTCAGCAACCTGCACGTCTACGACTTCGCCAAGTGGCAGCACCAGCTCGACTGGGAAAGCCCCTACGGCGCGTGGTCCACGAAGAACGACCAGTACGTGCTGGAAAGCCCCGAAGGCGGCGACACCTTCCTGAAGGCCGACGCCATCGGCGGGCCTTTCACCGGCCGCGGAGCGCGTATCAGCTTCGAATTCTCGCGCCCCGCCGTGACCAACGAAGGCTGGTTCGTGGCCTTCGAATTCGGCAGCGAACAGCGCAATGTCTCGCTGATCTTCAACGCCGAAGGCGTGACCGTGCAGGCGAACGTGGACGAGATGAAATCCGAACGCGGGAGTTGGAAGGCCGGCGACACCCGCGTCGAACTAGCGATCCTGGGCGACAATAAAGTTTCCGTCACGATCAACGGGGAACCCGGACCCGCGCTCACCGCCGCCGGCGCCAGCGAACTCCGCGGCAGCCTCGGCTTCCGCATCCGCGAAGCCTCCTGCGCCTTCGACAACATTATTCTTCGAAACGTGAAAGAATAGCTGCGTGTCGGGCTGTGTGGAGGTTTTCGGCGTAAAGCCATGCCCCTTGGGTTTGCCCTTCGCCGCACCTATGCCGTGAATCGCCCTTCGGCTACCGGCCCACCGGCACGTCCACCCAGCATCCGTACAAACGCTCCCGGTCGCCGCTTGCATGCGCCGTCTCCAGCAGCGTCTTGCGCGAAAACTCCAGTGGGAAGGTCCGCGTGAGGCCCCCGTTGACCGTCACCTTCAGCGGCTGGCGCGGATCGAAGAGTTCGCGGGCCACGAAGAGGCGCGCGGCTTTGACGCGAAAGGCCGTGAGCTTCACCGCGTTCGCGCCTGAGATGCTCGCCGTCAGCCGCGCCACGCCGCCGGCGCGCAGCGCCGTCAGCACATTCTCGCGCGGTTCGTTCGTCCCGGCGCGCGCCGGCGCCTGCGCTTCGATCATGCGCAGCCAGTGCACTTGGCTCGTCTCCACGTCGGCGCTTACGAAATCGACCTGCTTCGGTGCGCGCGGGCGCTGCGCTTCGCCCAGCCAGTCCAACACGCCCGGCAGCTCTTCGGCGAAGGTCTCGTGCCCGCGGCCGGGGAACTCCTTGTACGTTAGCGGCAGCCTCAAACGCTTGGCTTCTTCGGCCGCCGCGCGGTTAACCTTCGTCGATTCGCCGTCGTTCTCGCCGTCGATGCAGAGCATTGGAAGGTGCGCGAGATTCGGCAGGTAATTGGCCGAGACGCCGTTGGCGCAGCCGATGAACGGAGCCGCCGCGGCGAAGAGGTCGGGCCACGTGAGCGCCACGTCCCAGGTCATGTGGCCGCCCATGCTGTGTCCGGCCAGGTATACGCGCGACGGATCGACCGCGAAATGCCGCGCGCAGTCCTCCAGCGTGCGCCGCGCCATGCGCCGCTCTTCGGGCGAAGACAAGTACCCCTTGCCGCGCCCGACGATCAGTTCCGGCGCGGCCACGATCCAGCCGCGCTCGGCGGCCTGCGGCGCCCACAGTTTCAACGCATCCAGCGCCGTTCCGTTCATGCCGTGCAGCGCGAGCAAGAGCGGCCGGCGGTGCGATGGGTGATAATCCAGCGGCAGGTAGACCGAATAGCGGCAGGCGACTTCCAAGTCGCCCGTCGGCGCTTTCAGTTCGTACGGGCCTTGCGGAGAAGCGCCGGGTTCGGGGCGTGGCGGCAGCGGCGCGCGCGCCCCCAGCCGCACCAGCGCTTCGAAAACGTCGTCGGTCAGGCCACGCGCGGCCAAGGCCGCTTCCAGGCGCTGCGGCAGGTCCACCGCATTCGGAGCGGCGCGAAAGTACGCATTCACCGCCTCCTCCGCCGTGAAAAAAAGATCCAAATCGGGCACGGACTTGCGATCCAGCGTCGCTCCGTACCGTACGGCGAAACTAAAGCTCTTCAGCGCATCGAGCGCCTGCGAGTAAGGCATCGCGTGCTCGCCGCTCAGGCGATGTTCGGTCAAGATCGCTTCGCGCCGTGCGGCATCCAGCGGGCCGTCGAGGTCCAGACTCAGCCGCGCGATCAGTGCCGCGTCCTCGCCTTGCGCGCCTTCCAGCGCCGACTTCAGGCGCGCCACGGCCGCCGACCATTTGGTGCTGGCCTGCCGCGCCGCCGTCAGATTCACCTGGAAGTTGCGCAGCGCGTCCTCCAGCGCCTTGCGTTCGGCCGGAGGCGCCGCCGGCTCGGGCGTTTCGAGGGGCGGCTCGGCCAGCACCGCCAGCGCTTCGGCCGATGCGCGCCCCGCGTCCTCATAAAGCCCGCGTTCGGTGAGCAGCTTGGCGTGGCGCAGCAGGAGCGCCGCGCGCGCCTCGGCCAGCCGCGCGTGCCAAGCGGCGCGGGACGCCGGCGGCAGTTCGTTCAGCTCCGACAAACCGTAGCGGAAGTAGCGCGCCGCGAGGCAGAATGCGAGCAGCCGCTCGCGCTTCGCCGCGTCGAGCGGTTCGCCCAATTCACGGCGCTTGAACGTGAGCAATCCGGAAGCGCGGTCTTCAGCCGGGAGCGGCCAGGTGACGCGGTAGTCGGTGCCTTCACCCTGCAGCGTGTACGTCTTTTCGTCCACCGCGGCCAGGCGCATCGTGATCGTCAGCCGCCCGTGCACAGGATCGTCGACGACGATCGGGTAGCTCTGTCCGTCGGCGTCCCAAGGGTGCGTCTCGACGATGCGTACGGGCAGCGCGAGCTGCTTCGGCGGCGCTTCGCCGCACGCGGCGCGAAAGCCCAGCGCCAGCGCGCAGGCGAGCAGGGCGGGTGCGAGGCGCGATCTCATGCGAGTTAGACGCCTCCGCCAGCGCTTCGATTAGGAGGTCACTCGGCCGGGGCGAGTTTTCCGTCCTTCGCCGCGAGCTTCACGCCGGCGGCCGTCCACGGAACTTCCGGCGGCTTGTAGAGCGTCTGGCCGTCCTGTTCGATCACGCAGTCCTGAACGATCCAGCGCAGCTCTTTACGCTCGCCCGCCTGCTGCATGGCCAGTTGCAGCTTCTGGCCCTTCACCGGCGCGCGCAGCGTGCGGCCCTTATAGAGGAACGACTCCACCGCGCCGTTATTCGTGCGCCGATCCACTTCTACCGCTTGCAGCGTGACGCTTTGAAGCACTTCGTCGGCGGCGGGCAGCATCTCGGACGGCGGGCCGGGGAAGGCGATGCGCAAGCCCTCGTTCGTGTCCCCTTTGAACGGCAAACCTTTGTCGAACTGGGCGCTCTCGACTTTCGTCAGCGTGAATCCCCGCGGCAGGCCCTTGACCTCGAACGAAATATTGGGCGGCGCGCCTTTGGCCGGCCATTCCAGTTCGAAGGTCTCGGTCTGGCCGCGCGGCACCTCGCCCAGGCGTTGTGGCCCGAAGACGATCAGCATCGGATAGCGTCCATTCTCGACCACCACCGCGCTGCGCGACTTGGCGCCGGACTTGCCCGGCGCGGCGTCGGGCTCGTCGGATTTGTTTTCCTTCGATTCGTTCTGGGAGGAGCCGGTCACCGGTTGCTGCGTTTGCCACCATTCCCAGCCGAAATATCCTCCGGCTCCCAGCGCTCCGGCCACGACAAGCAGCATCCACCCTCCGCCGCCGCGCGGACCGCTTCGTGCGCGCGGGCCGAAAGACGGGCCGCCGATGGGCACGCCGGGCGGCGGAACCATCCCGCCCGGTGCGACCGGGCCGCTGGCCGCGGGCGCATCCGAGATCAGTTGCAGTTCGTCTTCAGGTTCGGCCGCCGCCGCCGCGGGCGGCGCCGTCGATGGCTTCGCGCCCATGGTCGGAGAATACCCCGGCGCGTTATCGGGAATCGGCTCCAGATCCGTCGGAATCACGAAGCCGTGGTTGCATTTCGAGCACTTCACTTCTTTCCCGCGTATATCGACAGGTCCGCCCAACTTCTTCCCGCAGGCCGGGCAGCGGGTTTTGATGCGCATGAAGGATTCCTCTGGAGCCGAAAATCATTATAACTCCCCGGCCGGCATCGGCTACGGCGGAGCGAACACCGCCCGGCCGTCTTGACGCTTGGACCTCGTGGGCGGATACTCCAGCCGGATTGACCTGAGGATTGGCGTGAGCACAGGCGAGATTACCCGAAACGAGAAGCTCGTCACCGACGCCGCCTGGGTCGCTCACGTCCTCGACGGAGACCAGAAGGCTTACGAGCAGCTTGTCCGCAAATACAAGAGCCTCGTCACCACCTACTGCTTCAGCCGCGTCAACCAGCGCGAACTCTCCGAAGATTTGGCGCATGAAACCTTTGTCCGAGCCTTCGTGGCCCTCCACAATCTGAAGAAGCCATCCGCGTTCAGCGCCTGGATCCTCTCGATCGCGCATAACGTCTGCATCGATCACCTGCGCAACAAATCCCGCACCGTATCGCTCGAAGTGCACAGCGAGAAAGATTCGCAGGGCGAGATCGTGCTGGTCAACAAGAAAGACCGCTCGGTCATCGACAGCGTGGCGCAGGGCGAGATCCGCGACCTCACGCTGGAAGCCATCGATAAGCTGGGCGAAGAGTACCGCGCCACGCTGCTGCTGCGGCATGTGCAGGGACTGAGCTGCGAAGAGATCGCCGAGACGCTGGGGGTCAGCTTGGGCACGGTCACCAGCCGCTTAAGCCGAGCGCATCGAGTGTTGCGGGAAAGGCTCCAGAAATTCATGGAACCCGATAAGTGAGCCTAAGTTGCAGGAATTGGGCCGGGCCGGTGCATTAAAGTTGTCTAGATCACGTCATACGTTCAGTGGGTGGCTTTAAGGATTGGGCATGAGTGCAGCAAGCGGAACGAACGATCTCGATCTGCTGATCGAAGACTACGTGGACGGCCGGCTCGAAGGCGAGCAGCTTTCGCGTTTCGAAGCGCGGCTGGCCCAAGAGCCCGATCTGCGCGAACGCGTCCAGACCGCCACCCAGTCCATCCAGGTGCTGCGCAGCGTCTTAACCAAGGTCGATCCCAGCCCCGAATTCGAGTACCGCGTCAACAATCAGATTGTCAGCATCACCCAGAGCAACCCAGGGCTCATTCCCGCCAAACGCGGCACCAAGCGCACGGTGCTCACGGCCGACGACCCCGACGCCAAGCTGCTCCACGATCCTCAAGCCAAAAAAGAGAGCCAGCGGCTGATGATCCTCGCGGCCGTGGCCGCGCTGCTCTTCGCGCTTGCGGCGGCCGTGATCGTCTTCGCGCTGGTCGCGCGCTGATCGGGCTTTACGGCGCGACTGAGGCCGCCGCGGGCAGGTTCTTCCGGCGAAACATCAGGAAATGCGTGAAGTCGCGCACCTGGTTCAGTTCGTCCGCCGAGAGTCCCGTCACGAACTTGTACCCGCGCTGCGGATGCATCAGCAGCACCGACTCCAACTCGTAGCTCGACTGGACCAGCCCGTTCAATTGCGTCCCGAACCACGGGTCGGTGGCGGGCGTCACCAGCGTCGAGCGCGAATTATTGATCTGCACCAGGATATACGCGGGTGTGCGGCGCTCCAGTTCCCGCCACGCGCGTTCCTGGAACTCGCGCTGCCGCGGGAACGGGAAGGTCAGCGGATACAGCATCACGAACGGATTGGCCAGCGGGCGCTCGGCCTGAAACGCGACCTGCGGCTCGGAACCGTAAATGAAGATCGCGTCCTCAGGCCGCGTGCGGTCTTTCAGGTACCGCGCCACCATCGGCCCGGCTTCGAACCCGTGCGGCCCCAGTCGCCGGACCGAAATCGCCGCCGGATTGGCGAACCAGTAATTAGGATGCGCCAGCGCTCCCGGCAGCACCAGCAGAATCGCCGCAACGATCTGGACCGTGCGCGGCCATGCGGCGTAAATCGCCGGCAGCGCCGCGCATCCGATCCCGGCGGCCACCGCGAACGCGGGCAGCAACTGCGCGAAATAATGCTGGTACAGATGCGGGCTGATGAAGGCGCCCAGGACCGAGCCGGCCACGCACGCCGGACCCATCCACGCACGCGGCCGGCCGCCTTGGCGCGCACTCCAGATGCAGCCTGGCACGCCGATCAGAAGCGCCGGCCCCAGCCCCGGCGCCAACTGGACGAAGCGCTCCCAGATCTTCCGGCCAAGGCCGCTCGACGCGAGGCCCCCGTAATTCAAGTTATGCGCGAACGACCAGTACCAAAGCTCCGCGCCAACGCCCGCCGCTATAAAAGGAGCCAGCAGCAGCGCCGAAAAGCCAACGCCTCCGGCCAGCCACCACCCGCAGGCCCGCAAGCCGTCTTTACGCTCCGCGCCGCCGCAGAACATCAAAAGCCCCAGTGCCGGAGCCACGCTGAAGGCCGCCGGTTGCTTGATCCAGCACGCCGCCGCACCGAAGGCTCCGCTGGCCAGCAGCCGCCACGTCCTTCCGCGTCCGGCCAGCTCCAGCGCGGCATCGGCGCACCACAACGAAGCGCAAATCGGGAGCAGCATCAGCATTTCGCTGCTGCACGTGAAGCCTTGCACCGCCGGTGTAACGCTTAAGTACGCGAACGCCGCTCCCGCCCAGCAGCCCGCGGCCTCCGAACCGCTCCAGCGCCGCGCCAGCGCCGCGACCAGCAGCAGCGTTCCGAAGCTCCAGAGGGCCAGAAAGAGATGCAGCCCCATCGCCGTGGGCGGAAAGACGGCAACCGCCAGCGCGTAGATCAGGAAAATGCCCGGCGGCTTGTGATCGGCCAAGTCGCGGTACGGCATCTCGCCGCGCCACATTCCTTGCGCGACGACGCCGAACGCGCCTTCGTCGCGGTCCAGCGGCACGTCCAGCAGCGGCACACGCAACACCGCATACAACACCACGATGCCGGCCCAGGCCAGCAATAACCCGCGCTTGGGCATCAGGGACCGTCCTCCGCGGGCATCCGGGCTTTGGGAACCCGGATCACGTACACCGGTTTGAGCGGCGGTTGGTACGCCTTGAACTCTTCAGGCGTCAGGACCAGATGCCGCCTAAATCGGTCGGGCAGATACGGGTCCTGGTGCGGATCGACGACGATGTAGCGCCATGGTTCGAAATGGTGATCGCGCAGGTTCTCCACGTAATGTTGGAAGTGCTTGGGCGGATACCCGCAGCCGTATTCGTCCCAGGGCGGACTGTGAATCAGATAGCGCGGCGGGTTGTCGCGCAGCCGGCCGATGGCCGCGAACTGAAATTCCTCGGTCCGGTCGGGGTCCGAATTGAGTGACTCGTACATGGGGAACATGCTAGGTAGGCGCAGGTCGGCCATCACCGCGATTTGTGCGCGCCCGGTCAGGATGAGAATGCCGTCGCCCGGCGTGGCGTGCTCTTTCAGAACCTCGGCCACTTTCTCATGCGCCTTCGTTGTCCACCCTGCGACTCCGGCATAAGGGCGCGGCGCGTAGATCGCGCCGCCCAAGCAGATCGTGCCGGCCAGCAGCGCGAACTCGACCGCGCGCGCGCGGTCGCGCAGGATCCACGGCCATTCGTGCAGCCTCGCCAGCCCTACGCCGGCGAAAAATGCCATACCCGCCGTCAGGACTGCAAAATAATGTCCGAAGAAAACGGGGCCTGTGAATGCGCCGGGAATTGCAAGCAGCATGAACGCCCAAGGAAACCAGAGTCCCTTACCGTTCGAGAAAACTCTTATCAGCAAACCTAGGGCCCCAAAGATCAGAGGCGGGAGATGATCGCAACGCCCGGCTTTCAGCGTCCACCACAGCGTGTCCCACCAGTACGACCAGCGCGTACCGTACAGCTTCACCGGAAATGCCCAGTACAGGAACTCGCGCAGCCCCAGGTGATACGTGAAATACGCCACGATCAATACCGAGAGCGCCACGCCGCCGCCCAGCCAGAAGCCCAGCCGATGGAACGCCGCTCGAATACCGGGTCGCGCGCCGTTGAATAGGAGCCAGATCGGCACCGCCAGCAGCGAGAACAGCGCCGGCTGCTTCGTCCAGCACGCCAGCGCCGCGCTCGCGCCGCCCGCCGCCAAATACGCCTGAGACGACCGTCCGGTGCGCGCCGCGCCAGCGATCGTCAACCGCAAGCTCGCCGCAAGCGGCAGCAACAGAAACATTTCGGTCGAAGCCGTATACCCTTGCACCGCGACGCTCGCGCTCAGGAAGGCATACGTGAAGCCCGTCCAAAGCCCTGCGCGCTCGCCGTACAGCGCCTTGGCCGAACTGGCCAGCAGCAGGAGCGCGCCGAAATTCCACAGATGCAGCCAGAAATGGATGCCCGCGGCCGTGGGTGGTACGAACGCCAACCCCAGCGCCAGCATGTAGAACACGCCCGGCGGTTTGTAATCCTTCGCTTCCAGGTACGGGACCTCGCCGCGCAGCACGCCCAGCGCGATGTACGAAAAGACTCCTTCGTCGCGGTCGAGCGGGATTTCGAGCAGCGGCGCGCGCAAGCCGACGTACACCGCCACGATGACGACCCACGCCGCCCAGCGCAGCAGCGGTCGGACGGGCGGCACGGCGGCTTCCGGAAGGGGCGCGCCGGTCTCGTTCATCGATTCAGGGTTTCGTGAGCGCGTCGATATGCGCGCGGCCGTAGCGGCGCAGGCAGGCCTGACCGTTGTTGACGTAGTGTCTGTAGGTGCGCGCCAGCCGCTCGCGCTGACGCGGTTCCAGTTCTTTGACCTGCTTGGCGGGGATCCCCGCCCAAAGCGTGTGCGGCGGCACGTCCGTCCCTTCCAGCACCAGCGCGCCCGCCGCGATCAGCGCGCCCGCGCCGATCGTACACCGGCTCAGCACCGTCGCGCCGATCGCGATCAGCGCACCGTCCCCGACCGTGCTGCCGTGCACGATCGCCGTGTGCCCCAGCGTCACACGCTTGCCCAGCACGCACGGATAGCCGCGGTCCACGTGCAGGATCGAGCCGTCCTGCACGTTCGTCTCCTCGCCGACTTCGATATACTCGTCGTCGCCGCGCAGGATGCAGCCGTACCAGACGCTCGAGAGCGCCTTCAACTCCACGCGCCCCAGCACCGTCGCTCCCTGCGCGATCCAGGCGCGCGGGTCGATCCGGGGCGTGCTGTTCAACGCCGCCCAATCGTAATGCTCGTCGGGGTAGGGGACGTCCGGCGCCGCCGGTAAACCGGGCGGCGCGAGCCACTCCGGATGCGGGCCGTTATAGGAAGTGCCGGGCGCTGCGCTCATGCGCGCCATTGTGCCCGGCGGCCGGATTTCCGCAAGACGCGCGAAAGGATTGACAGCACCCGCTGTACTTTCAAATGAATCTACAGAACCGCCAACTGGGCAGAAATATGAACCGGATGGCTTACCCCGATTGGGTAAGGAGAATTGGAATGACCCCAACGGAAGCGCGGAGATCGGGCGGCACCGCAGCATTGCTGGAGGTGCTGCCTGGTTTGTTTTTAAACCTGTTCGGGATGGGACATATCTACGCCGGCCGCGTAGGTGTCGGCTTGCTGGTCATGTTCGGCTACTGGGTACTCTTGACCATTAATATCCTGCTCTGCTTTGTGATCGTCGGCTTCGTGACCCTGCCAATGACATGGCTAGGGTTCATGATCTTCTCTCCCCTCGCCGCTGCGAAAGCATGCGAAGGTCGTTAGCGAACGCATCAGATCCGGTACTGGTCCACCTGCCCGGCCATGTCGCTGCCGCGCGCCAGCGCCACGCGACCCGTGCGCGCCATCTCCTTGATGCCGAAGGCCGACATCACGCGCAGGAACGCGTCGATCTTCTTTTCGGGGCCGATGATCTCGATCATGCAGTCCTTCAGTCCGATATCGACCACCTGGCCTTCGAAGACTTCCACGAGCTGGAAAATCTCCTGCCGCGAACCGGCCGGCGTCGCCACCTTGATCAGCGCCAGATCGCGCTCCACGTGGTCCATGCCCGAAAAATCGAGCACCTTGATCACGTTCACGAACTTCGAAAGCGCCTTCTTGAGCGCGTCAATCACCACTTCTTCGCCGCGCACCACGATGGTCATGCGGCTGAAGCGTTCGTTCTCCGTCTCCGCCACGGTCAGCGATTCGATGTTCGTCCCGCGCGCCGCGAAGAGGTTCGCCACCTGCGCCAGGAGCCCCGAAACGTTCTTCACCACCAGGCTGATCACATGCCGCGTGGGCCGCTGGCGCGAAAGCACCTCGATGCGCGAACGCGGCAACTCGTCGGATCCCGATTCGGGCGCCGTCATGTACGAGGGAATCTCCGAGGGCGGAACCGCGGCGCCTTCTGAAGAGGGGGTGCGTGCCATGCAATCGCTCCTGAGAGGGGGGACGCCGGATCAGCGCCGCCCGCCCTTCTTCTTGGCCTTGCGCGTGGCCGGCTTGGCCTTGGGCTTCGCTTGGGCCTTGGCCGCGCGCTTGCCGGCGGCTTTGGGTTTGGCCTTCGCCGCGCCCTGCCGTTCGGGTCGCAGTTCGCGCACGATCGCGCCGATCTGCCAGATCTCGTCCTGGCGCACCGCCGCCAGTTCCTTCTCCAGGCCCTGCCGGTAGTCCGGGCGGCTGTTCACATCCAGCACCACCGCGGTCTCCTTGCCCGTGTGCACCCGGTCGTACAGTTCCTCGAAGACCGGCCTCGACGCCGCTTCGAACTTCTTGTACCAGTCCAGTGCGCCGCGTTGCGCGGTCGTGGAGCAGTTCGCGTACATCCAGTCCATCCCATTCTCGCCGATCAACGGATACAGCGACTGCGTCGCCTCTTCCACCGTCTCGTTGAACGCTTCGCTGGGGCTGTGGCCCTTCTGGCGCAGCAACTGGTACTGCGCGCGCATCAGGCCGTAAATCGCACCCATCAGCACCCCGCGCTCGCCCGTCAGATCGCTGTAGACTTCGTTCTCGAATGTCGTCTCGAACAGGTAGCCGCTTCCGACGGCGATCCCCAGCGCCATCGCGCGCTCACGCGCCCGGCCGGTGAAGTCCTGGTGCACCGCGAACGAACTGTTGATTCCGCGGCCTTCCAGGAACAACCGGCGCACCGTTGTTCCGCTACCCTTCGGAGCCACCAGGATCACGTCCACGTTCTTCGGCGGAATCACGCCCGTCTGCTCGCGGTACACGATCGAGAACCCGTGGCTGAAGTACAGCGCCGCGCCGGGCTGCAAGTTGTCGCGCACTTCGGCCCACTGCGCCTTCTGGCCCGCATCCGAGAGCAAATACTGGATCACCGTAGCGTGGCGCACCGCTTCGCCGACGTTATCGAAGAGCGTCTTGCCGGGCTTCCAGCCGTCCTTGCGAGCCAGGTCGTAGCTGGGGCCCTTGCGCACGGCGACGATCACGTTCACGCCGTTGTCGCGCATGTTCAGCGACTGCCCGCGGCCCTGCACGCCGTAGCCGATCACGGCCACCGTCTCGCGGCCCAGGATCTGCTTCAGTTTGGCCGGCGGAAAATCCTTCCGCTCGTATACGGTTTCCTTGATGCCGCCGACGGTAAACGTACGCATGGGATCGGGCTCTCCTGGCTTTGCTGGCGCTTGCGCCACCGAAAAGGTGAGCGGACAAGTGCGGTGGTTTGGAAGACGTTTGCCATGAAACGTATGGCGTGAATCGGGAAAAACCAGTCTCCGAGATCCGTCCTAAATCAGTTCCGGTTCCTTCGGGTAATGCACGATCTGATCCAAGGACGCCCCCGCCGGGATCATCGGGTACACGTTCTGGCTCGGCACGCAGTGGAAGTCGATCACCGTCGGACGGTCCGTGATCTTGCGCGCTTCCTTCAAGATGTCGTCCACGTCGCCACGGTCCTTGCACGTCAGGCCCGCGCACCCGAACGCCTCCGCCACCTTAGCGAAGTCCGGGTTGTCCGACAGATCCACCTCGCTGTACTTCTCCTCGTAGAACATCTCCTGCCACTGCCGCACCATGCCGAGGTGGAAATTATTGAGGATCGCCACCTTGACCGGCGTGCGCAGGCGTTTGCCCGTCACCAGTTCCTGGATGTTCATGATGAAGCTGCCGTCGCCGCTCACGCACCAGACTTCCTCGTCGGGGCAGGCCATCTGAGCCCCGATCGCCGCCGGCAAGCCGTAGCCCATCGTCCCCAAACCGCCGCTGGTCAGGAAATGCCGCGGCTCGACGAACGTATAGAACTGCGCCGCCCACATCTGATGCTGCCCCACATCGGTGGTGATGATCGCGCGGCCCTTGGTCAGGTCGCACAGCCGGTCGATCACGAACTGCGCCTGCAAGCCCTCGCCCGGATAGACCAGCGGATGCTCGCGCTTCTGCTTGCGCAACTCGTCGAACCACGGCTTGCGCTCCGCACGCTCCAGATGCTTGTACAGCAGCTTCAAGCTCGTCCGCACGTCGCCCATCACCGGGTACTGCGTCTTCACGTTCTTTCCGATGCAGGTCGGATCGATGTCGAAGTGGACCTTCTTGGATTCCACCGAAAACTTGTCCAGCCGCCCCGTGATGCGGTCGTCGAAGCGCGCGCCGATCGAGACCAGCAGATCGCAGTTGTTCACCGCGAAATTCGCGTAGCTCGTCCCGTGCATCCCCAGCATGCCCATCGACTGCGCATGGTTGCCCGGAAACGCGCCCAGCGCCATCAAGGTCGTGACCACCGGCACGTTCGCGCGTTCGGCGCAGGCGCGCAATTCCTTGTACGCCCCGCTGATCACGCAGCCGCCGCCCACGTAAAAGACCGGCCGCTCGGCTTTGTTGATCGCCGCCGCCGCCGCTTCGACCTGATCTTTCTGCGTCGGCGAAGCTTCCGCGCCCGGCGGATGGTAGCCCGGCAGGTCCATCGGCACATCCAGCGGGCCGGTGTAGGTCGCTTCCTGGATGTCCTTTGGCACGTCGATCAGCACCGGACCCGGGCGGCCGGTCGTGGCGATGAAAAACGCCTCTTTCATCACCCGCGGCAAGTCCTTGATCGACTTGACCAGATAGTTGTGCTTCGTCACCGGGCGCGTGATGCCCGTCACGTCGGCTTCCTGGAACGCGTCGTTGCCGATCAGATGCGTCTTCACCTGCCCGGTGATCGCCACCATCGGAATCGAATCGGTGAACGCCGTCGCCAGCCCCGTAACCAGGTTCGTCGCGCCGGGCCCCGACGTCGCCATGCAGACCGAAACCTTCCCGCTGGCCCGGTAATACCCGTCGGCCATGTGCGCGGCGCCCTGCTCGTGCCGCACCAGAATGTGCTGCAAATCGGGGAAATCGTAGAGTTCGTCGTACAGCGGGATCGTCGCCCCGCCGGGATAGCCGAAAATGTACTTCACGCCGTAGCGGCGCAGCAGCTCCAGCACCAGGCGAGCGCCGTTCATACTCACTTCTTTTTGGGCCAGCTTGGGTGAGGAGTTCATGAGGCCCCCATTAAAACGCCCTCAGCCGAAGCCGAGGGCTCAACGCGCCGCAAGTTGCGTAACGAAAGACACCTTATCCTATATCTAACCGCTTTGCAAGCATGCACTTGCAGGAATTACATATGCATTGAATATAGCATTAATATCCATGGGTTTTTAGGTTTTATGCGCTTTTGAGTACGCTCTTTGTATGCAAACGGCCCGCGTATGCCTTAGCTCAAGCCGTGCTCCGCCAAGTAGCGTTCCGCTTCCAAGGCCGCTTTGCAGCCCATCCCCGCCGCCGTCACCGCTTGCCGGTAGCGGCTGTCGTGGCAATCGCCCGCCGCGAAGAGCCCCACCGCGCTCGTCCGCTGCCGGTCGTCGACCTTGATGTAGCCTTGCTCGTCCAGGTCCACCACGCCCTGCAGCACCTGCGTCGTCGGGATATGCCCGATCGCAATGAAGACTCCGTCCACCTTCAGCTCTTTGAGGCTCCCGTCTTTCGTGCTCTTAAGCCGCACGCCGGTCACGCGGCGCTTGTGTCCTTCTTTCTCGTTGTTGCCCAGGATCTCCTCGATGCCCTGGTTCAGCTCCCACTTGATGTTCTTCTTGCTCTGCGCGCGCTCGATCATCACCTGGCTCGCGCGGAAGCCTTCGCGCCGGTGCACTACCGTCACTTCGCCGCAGATGTTCGAGAGGTAATTCGCCTCTTCCATCGCGCTGTCGCCGCCGCCGACGACGATCACCGGCATTTTACGGTAGAAGTTCCCGTCGCAGACGGCGCAGTACGTCACGCCTTCGCCCCACACGGCCTGCTCGGCCGATTGCTTGGGCTGGTAGTCGAACTCGCCCTTCGCGCCCAGCCGCCGCGGCGACGCCCCGGTGCAGAACAGCAGCGTGTGCGTGCGCAGGACTTCCCCCGCGCTCGTCGTCACCGTGAACGGGCCTCGCTTGCCTTCGATCTTCGACGCGGACTCCCACTTCATCTCCGCGCCGTTCCACTTGGCCTGCTCGATCATGTCGTTCATCAGCTTCGGGCCGTCGATCCCCTTCGCGAAGCCGGGATAGTTCTCGACCAGCGAGGTCTTCGTCAATTGGCCGCCCGGGCTGGAACCGGCGAGCACCATCGGCTTCAGGCCCGCGCGCGCGGTGTAGATCGCCGCCGTCAGGCCGGCCGGTCCGGAGCCGATGATCAGCGTCTTCAAAATCTCGTCGGACATGATTACGTCTCCTCGATTCGGCCGTGCATGCTGGAAGTGAATGTCGCGCCGCGCGTAAGCGATTCCCGTGTGCGTAGAGACTCTACGGAACGCGCATCGTGACGCAACTTCCGATGCCGCGGTTACCTATCGAGCGGGGGCTAATTTCCGGGTAGCGCACGAACGTGGGAATCGCTATTCTTAAAGGGGGCATTCCATGCCGAATCGGGGTAGTGCGGCGCTCGTGAGTGAGCCGCCGCTTGTTCGTGACCGGGGGATTGCGCTGGTGGACATTTCGAAGCTGCTGGAAAAGGCCCGCGAGGCCGCCGAACGCCGCAATTACGACTACGCGGTGGAACTCTACAATCAGGCGCTGCAACTCAGCCCCGACGACTCGCAGGCGCGCCGCGAATTGCGCGCGGTCGAACACCGCGTCGCCAAGGAACGCGGCGTTTCGTTCATGGGCAAGGCCAAGGTGATGGCCTCCATCGGCAAAGCCAAGGGCCTCTACGCCGCCAAGAAGTACGACGGCGCGATGACCGCCTGCGAAGACGCGCTCAAGATCGATCCGGGCAGCATCGCCGCGCTGATGACGTTGGGCCAGTCCGCCATGGCCGCCGGCTACCACAACGCCGCCATCGTCACCTTCGAAGAGATCCGCGCCGGGAAGGGCGGGGGGAACGTCAAGAGCCTCGTCGAAGGCTCCCGCCACCTCGCCATGGCCTACGAGACTACCGGACAGGTCAAGGAAGCGATGGAAGTCTGGGAAGAAGTCAAACGCCTCTCGCCCGAAGACCGCGACGCCGGCGTCAAGATTCGCGACCTCTCCGCGCGCACCATGGTCAACCGGGTCGAAGCCGGCACCAAGGCCGCCGGGTCCGACAAGATGGCCGCCACCAAAGGCATCATGCGCAGCCAAGGCGACCTCGAAAAGCAGGAACGCACCCAGCAGGACATCCGCACCGATGAAGATTTGCGGCTGGCCATCGAAGACACCCGCGCCGAACTTCAGAAGCGCGGCGACGATCCGCGCACCTGGGCCAAGCTCGGCGATTTGTACAAGCGCGGCGCCAACTACGACGAGGCCAAGAAGGCCTACCAGACGGCCATGGAGAAGGAGCCCACCAACCATACGTGGCGCTACCGCATGGACGACCTGGACATCTGGAAGGCCACCAACGAGGTCAACGAACTCGCCCAGAAGTTCAAGTCGGGCGATCAGGCCGCCAAGGACATCTACGCCAAGAAGCTCCTCGAACTCCTCGAGTTCAAGCGCCGCTCCTTCGTCGAACGCGAAAAACAGTACAGCACCGACGGCCGCATCAAGTTCGAACTCGCGATGATTTACTTCGACCTCGCGGGGCGCAAGCGCGACAACATCATGTACGACGAAGCGATCAAGCGCTTCCAGCTCACCTTCAAAGACCCCAAATACCGCGTCGAATCCGGCCTCAAGATGGGCCAGGGCTTCGCCGCCAAGGGCCAGTTCGAACTCGCCGTCAAACGCTTCGAAGAAACCCTCGGCCACCTCGAACTGAAAGACGAGAAGTGGAAGAACTTGATGTACTGGAAGGCCGATACGCTCGAGAAGTCCGACCAGATCAAGGACGCGCTCGAGATATTCATCCAGATCTACGAAGTCGACGTCTCCTTCAAGGACGTCAGCAAGCGCGTCGAACAGCTCCAGAAGAAGCAACAGGGCGACGCCGCGGACTGAGGCGGAGGCTGGCACGCGGCGTCACGGAAGGCGCGGGATGCCCTTCCATCCCCATCCCGCCATCGCCTACTCCTCACCCGCGTGCCTCGGCAGCTTCGACAGCACCTCGCCGATGTACGCGCGCAACTGTTCGTCGTAAAGCTGCCGGTCTTCCGCGTGGCTCACCGGAGCGGCGAATTCCACGCGCGGGTGCTCGTCGGTATTGAGCCGGTCCGGCCGGCGCGGCGTCCACCGGCCGATGAACAGCGCTCGCAGCGTACGGTCGCTGCCCAGGTGCGGGTCGTCGCGTACGCTCTTCGCGCGGGCGGCCAGTTCGGCGCGCGCGGAGCACGCCTGCGCCAAATCCGGCGCCCGGTCGCTGCCCACCAAGCCCAGCACGGCCACGTTCAGCCGCGGCTCGGCCCACCAGAGCGTCACGTGCGGAAAAACGGACGCAAAGCTGTCGGCGATCGTCTCGAAATCGTCCGGCCCCAACTGATACAGCGCCAGCCATTGGCAGAACAGCCCCCCAGGCTTCAGGGCGCGGCGAGCCGCGCGATAGTGCTCGACGGTGTACAAGTACCCGGTCTGGCTCTCCCAAGGCACGAACAAGTCCGATACGATGACATCGAATCGGCTCGTCTGGCCGTGCAAGAAGCGGCGGCCGTCCTCGACCGCCAGCGTCACCCGGGGATGGTCCACCAGTCCCAGGTTCGTCGCGTGCATCAGCCGGGCCGCTTCGACCACTTCGGGAATCAGCTCGGCGACGACGATGCCGCGCGGTGCGTCGTGGCTCAACGCGGCGGCGGCGGTCTGCCCGGTGCCCAAGCCCAGGAAGACCACATCGGCCGGCGCGCCGTGCAGCAAAAGCGGCAGGTGCCCCTGCCGATAGTTGCGCGCGACCGATCGCTTGCTGGAGCCAAACGAGTAATGCAGGTTCTGCCGGATCGACAGCGACTCGTCCGGCTGCCGCACCACGTCAATCCAGCCGTACGCGCTTTCCCAGCGGCGCAGCAGCGTGTCGCCGGGCCGGAGGGCCGAGGTGTGCTGGATCGTCGCCCAATCCCATCCGAGCGCAGCACCCAGGGCGGTCAGCAGCAATAGCAATATCCACCGCCGACCGCTGCGCAGCAGCAGGATGCCGGATGCGAGCGCGTACGCCCCCGCGAGCACCGCGAAGGCGCCCCAGAGCCCCACGCTGGGCAGCAACAGGAAACTCGCCGCCAGCGCGCCCGCCGCGCTCGCCAGCGCATTGGCCGCGGTCAGTCCGCCCAACTGCCCCGGACACGCACGCCAGACGAGCGGCAGCAGCATGCCCAGCAGCGTCACGGGCGGCAGCACCACGACCACCACCAGCCGTGAGGCAGACCACAGGTAATCCATCAGCGAACCGCCGCCGGTTTGGACGTACGAGAAGCCCGTCAACCGGATGAACAGGCCGATCGAGAGCACCACCGCGACCGCGCCGCCGCCCGCCGCCCACGCGGCCAGCTTCGCGGGCGCGGCGCGGGAGCCGATCGCCGCGACCAGCGCGGTGCCTGCCGCCAGCGCGAGCAGAAATACCGCCAGCACCACTCCGAAGGTGTAGGTGCTGTTGTGGAAGACCAGCGAGAAAAGACGCAGATAAAGCACCTGCAGCGCCAAGAGCGCGAAGCCGGAAAGCGCCGCCAGCGACAGCCATCCCGTCGCGCGGACGCTCGTTGCATCGAACGCAGGCTCTTCGGCGACCGGCGCGGCTTCACGCGTCACGCGCGAGAGCGCCAGCGCCGCCAGACCGCAAACGGCCGACACCCCCGCCGCAAGAAAGCTTGACGTACGCACCCCAACGACGGGCAGCAAATAAACGGTGGCCAGCAGCGTCCCCGTCAGCGCCCCGGCTGTATTGAGCGCATAGCCCCAACTCAGCCATCGCGGCGTCAAATAAGCGGCCATCCCTGGCCAGGTCGCGCCCAGCGCCGCCGTTGCCGGCAGCAGCAACGCGAAACTGCACGCGGCGCGCAAGCTGGCTCGGAGCCCCCACGGACCGGGATCGGGCGAGCCCAGCGGACTGGCCGCCAGCCACCCCAACAGCGTCGGCACGAGGCAGACCCACGCCGCCGCGAGCAATTCCAGCGCGCCATACGCGGCCAGCGGCCGGCGGCTCGCACGGCGTCCCGCCAGCCAGTAGCCGAGCGCCAAACCGCCCAGATAGCTGAACAGAACCAGCGCCGAACTGTGTACCGTGTGCCCGAACGCGTCCCCGAACTGCCGCGCCCAAGAGACCTCGTACACCAACGCCGCCGCGCCGGAGCAGAAGAAGAGAATGAGGGCGCATACTACGGGGGCAGGGGAGCGCATGGCTGAATTCAAACGAGATTCCCGTACGAGTCGTTACCGGCGCGGTAGAGCCTTAAGCATACCGCGGTTCGGCAAGCTTTGGCGTTATGGGCGGCGGTAGCAACCTTTTCTCCCAAACCAACTGAATCTCTTCCGGAAATGCCGGATATGCATTGGGCACGGCGCGGACGAGCTCGAAGCCATGACGAGCGTAGAAGCGGCACGCCGGTACGTTGATCTGCTGCGTCTCCGCGCACAACCGCCGAGCCCCGCTCGCCAGCGCCCACCCTTCGGCGCGAGCCAGCAGCGCCGAGCCGGTCCCGCTGCGCCGCGCGTGCGGTGCTACGCGCAGATCCCAGAGCAGCGCGGCGTCCGCGGTCCCGTCGAGCAGTTCCCTGGCGGAAGCCCCCGCCACCACCGCGGCGCCACCCTCCCGGACGGCGCCGCGAAAGGCGCCCAGAAAGGTCCAGCCCGCCAAGTCGAACCTCGCCGGCCACGCGGTGGGATGGTTCCCCGGATACGAGTCGTAATCCTTGACGCAGGACGGATCCAGCCTAACCGTCTCGAAGGGAAGCCCGCGCAGCAGCGCTTCGACCGCCCGCGCATTCAATACGTCGCTTACCTCGAATGCGATCGGCACCTTCGCGTATTCCGCGAGGTCGCTCGGATCCAATTCGACGATGCGTGCCTCGTGGACCATGGGATTCGCCGTCGCGGCTCCGCCGCCAAGCCTTCACGCCCTCGTACGCGTCCCCGCTGAATGTGCCGTACCGCCGTCGCCCTTCCATCTCCGTTCGCCGTTCACCGCTTACCGTTCACAATACCTCCGCCACTTCCACCACCCGCTTCTCCTTCGCCGCACGGTAAATCGCCTGAACGATCGCCACGTCACGCAAACCTTCCTCGCCCGGCGACGGCGCCGGCTGCCCGTCGCGGACCGCGCGCGCGAACGCCAACTGCTGGATATGCGGGTAATCCACCGGCGTCTTCGTCCGCTTCACGCTCTCCTCGCCCGGTACCGCGATCACCTCGCCGGGCTTACGGCCCGGACCCGGATACTCCAGCACCTCGTCGCGGTACGCCTCGCGCGCCTCCAACAGCAGCTCCCCGTTGCGCGTCATCGCGAAATGGCCTTCCGTCCCGTACACCGCCGTCACGTTGCCCGTGCTCGAATAGCCCGACTCCAGCGTGATCTTCGCGCCGCTCGCCAGTTCGCCCGCCGCCGCGACCACGTCTTCGCCTTCCATCGAGTGTTTGCAGTACAGGTTGTCCGCGAAGCCGCAGACGCGCACGATCTCGTCGTCCAGCAGCCACTGGACGAGGTTCATGTTGTGGACGCCCAGTTGCATGAAGCTCCCGCCGCCGATGTTCGACGCCTGCGCGCGCCAGTGGCCGCGGTCGGTGCGCTGCAGCGGCCCGCGGTGCGCGTTGCGGACATGCACGCTCGCGATCTTCCCGAACAGCCCGCGCTCGCACATCGCTTTCAGGCTCCGGTACAGCGGCAGCCCGTGCATGACCATATGCATGCCCAGGCGCTTGCCCGCCCGCGCCGCGGCCGCGCACATCGCCTGGCACTCGGCCACCGTCGGCGCCATCGGCTTCTGGCAAAGCACGTGCTTGCCCGCCTCCAGCGCCGCGATCGCCTGCTGCGGATGGATGTGATTGGGCGTCGAGACGTCCACCATCTCCACGTCGCTCTTCAGCACCTCCGCGAAGTCCGTCGTCGCGCGCACGCCCGGGTGGCTCGCCGCCACTTCCTTCAAACGCGCTTCGTCCACGTCGTGGAGCAGCGCCAGCTCGGTATCCGCGCTCTCGCGGTACCAGTGCAGCATGCTGCGCGAGACGCCCAGACCGGTGACGGCGACTTGAATGCGGCGGGGCATGAGCGGCTCCTTAAAGATAAGGAATCCGCCGGATGATAAGAGATTCTGTTCGGCCTGTCTTGGCCGGCTGGGTGTGGGACTGGGTTTTCAGGTCTCGCGTTCGAGGCGATGGTAAGTTGGCCCTGTCTAGCTTAATGGCCGGTTTCGCAAAGCGAACAAGAAGCCTGTATACGCGCCGGTTCTTTTTTATGCGACCAACTGCGCCTCCTGTTCGCAAGCTCACCCGCACATATCGGGGAATTGTGTGGGCAACCTGCTTGTCATTTCCCAAGTACTTCCCGGACCTGGTGAGCCAGCGCGTTGGGGGAAAACGGCTTCTGCAAGAAGTTCACTTGCTCGTGGAGAATGCCGTGCCGGACGATTGCGTCGTCGGTGTAGCCAGAAAGATAAAGCACCTTCATCTCGGGATGGAGGCTCAGCAACCGCTCGGCGAGGACCCGCCCCCCCATACCGGGCATCACGACGTCTGTAACGAGCAAGTGAATCTTCTCCCGGTGGTTCGTGGCGACCCGTATGGCTTCCTCGCCGTGGCTCGCTTCCAGGACGGTGTAGCCGCACTGCTGCAAGGTGAAGCGGGTCAGCGCGCGAACGGCGTCCTCGTCTTCGACCAGCAGCAAGGTTTCCGTCCCGCGCGGGGCGGAACCGAGACCGGGCCCGGACTTCCCGGACTTCGCGGCCTGTTCCAGGCGTGGGAGGTAAATCTTGAACGAGGTCCCCATGCCCGGTTCGCTGTAAACTTCAATCGTACCGTCGCTCTGCTTGACGATGCCGTGAACCACCGCCAGTCCCAGACCAGTGCCCTTTCCGGTCCCCTTGGTGGTGAAAAACGGCTCGAACAAGCGACGTTTGACCTCCTCGGTCATGCCTGTTCCCGTGTCCGCGACCGCCAACATCACATACGAACCGGGCCGCACCTCTGCATGGGATCGGGCGTAGTCCTCGTCGAGAACGACGTTGTGGGTTTCGATGGTGAGTCTGCCGCCTTGCGGCATGGCGTCGCGGGCATTCACAGCCAGATTCAGAAGAACTTGTTCCAGCTGTCCCTGATCGGCTTTCACGCTTCCGAGTTGAGGATCCAACACGATAGAAAGGTGGATGTCCTCGCCGATGACTCGACGAAGCATTTTCTCGGTGTCCCGAACCACCTCGTTCAGGTCCAACACCTTCGGGGCCAGAACCTGCTTCCGGCTGAAAGCCAACAATTGCCGGGTCAAGGATGCCGACCGTCCCACGGCCTTGCGGATTTCCAGCAGCATTTCCCGCTTGGGATCATCCGCAGGTGTCGCTCGAAGCAAGAGTTCGCTGTATCCGGTGATGAGGGTCAGCAGGTTGTTGAAGTCATGGGCTACGCCGCCGGCCAATTGCCCGATGGCCTCCATCTTCTGCGCCTGCCGCAATTGCTCTTCGAGTTCCTTCTCGCGGCTGATGTCGAGGAACGTCACCACCAACCCGACAAGCTCCTTGCCGCGCCACATCGGGTAAGACCAATACTCGGCGTCGAACTTCGTCCCGTCGGCACGCCAGAATACTTCGTCCTTGACGTGAGTCCCTTGCCGCGTGTGAATCCCCCGAACGATCGGGCATTCGTCCTCGGGGTACGGACGGCCATCCGGATGGTGGTGGTGGATCAGGGCGTGCATGTTCCGACCCTTCAGTTGCTCGGGGTCGGCATAGCCGAGGAGCCGGGCGCATGTCGGATTCGCCAGCATGCAGTTGCCTTGGAGGTCGATTCCGTAGATGGCCTCGGCCGTGGAATCGAGCAATAATTGGACGAGTTCTTCTCGCTCGCGAACCGTTTCCGTGGCCTGCTTGCGCTCCAACTCGCCCGCCATCGCCGCGCGCAGACGCGCGATCCACCAATCGAGCCGTTGCCGTTTGAATTCCGAAACCGCCATCGGTTCGGGCCGGAGGATGAGTTCCGCCGGTTGGTAGTAAGGATTGGGACAGACCAGATCGGAGATAGCCACCAATGGGTGAGTGACGAGCAGGTCATGGATGAGCGCGGCATCAAACCGCGGCCGCAAGTAGTGGCACGCGATCACCGCCCGGTGCTTGGCCAGGAACTCGTTGAGTAACGCCTCATACTCGATCAACCGATCGCCTTCCAAGTTCGCGTCGAGCGCCCAGGTCATCTCCCCCTGGAACCGTAAACCGGCGTAGCCGTCGGCAATCGCCGCCGACTCGCACTCCGTCAGATAGTCGAGCATGCTGCGGGCATCGAACTTCCCGTCGCGGAGGTAGACGTCGTGCTTGGTCAGGATCTTGAGCGAGCCCTTTTCGGTTTCCTGGGCAACATTCACGCCCAAGGCGGCAAATCGCCGGACGAGTTCCTCGAGCGGCGAATCGTTAGCGACATAGAGGCAGCGCTCGCCAATCCGCAACCCCGCGGCGATGAACGCCACGGCGCTGGCGGTCTGTTCCGCCAAGCTGTCGTGAATCGGGCAGAGGTGATCGCCTGGGCGAAGTTTCGCGATCTCGTGGTTCAGTTGAATGGTCATGCTTCCCCCCGCTGGTCACGACCGTTAGCGGTCTCCAAGCCGGTGGGTTCGCATTGCTTAGTTGTGCAGAAATAACCCTGCCGCCGAACTTTTTATTATGCCCCGGCTACTTATTGTGGAGCTATTCACCACACCATATACGGTTCTGCGCCAAATCCAATGGCTTTCATCGCCGTTCTAGTAAACTTCCGGCGCGGTGCGCATCTATCGGTACCCATTCCGCGGTACTCGTGCAGCATGCTGCGCGAGACGCCCAGACCGGTGACGGCGACCTTGATGCGGCGGGGCATGAGCGGCTCCTGGGATGGTGGCCGCAGTATAATTCGCCCCCGCACGGGTGCGCGGGCATATACGAACCTCTTACTCGCCCGGCTCCACCTCGGGGTCGGCGGTGCGCGCTTCTCGGGCGGCCAGCGTTTTCCAGCGCGTCCGGCGCTGACCGATCCACTCGGCTTCCGTGCTTAACCCCTGCTTGGCGTAAAACGCTTCCAAATCGCCGTAGCGCTTGAGCGGGTCGAAGCGCAGGTTCCAAGCCAGCTTGCGGTGGCAGACCGGGCAGAAGTGGATCGGCGCCGCGTCCGTCTCGGGCAGGCTGTTGCTCCCGTTCATCGAGCAGCGGTAAAAAACGCAGTGCGTCAGACCGAACATGTGCCCCGTCTCGTGGTTCAGCACCTTGCAACTGCGCAGCAGCCCCTTCACGTCGTCCCCCGGCAGCGGCCGCCGCCCCCAGAACTCCGGGTAATACCGAGCCAGGCTGTACACCCCCACGCGGTGCTTGAAGCTCCCCAGCCCGAAGACGTACGTCAGGTCGTCCGCCCAGAGGTCCTCCATCGTGATGCCCAGGCAGACCGCCGCGTCAGCCGGCAGCCGCGGCTTCAGCACCTCCGTCAGGATCCGCTCTCCGTCGTACTGCTTGTCGTAGCTCCCGTGCCGGTTTCCCATGGGGACGATTCGAAACAGATCCGGCTTCCCTTCGGGCGCCGTCAGCGCCACCTCGGGATCGATCCGCGCCGGAAGCTGAAAAAACGCCTCCGCGTACGCGCGCATCGCTTCCAGCACCGGGCGGCGCTCCGCGCTGAACGTCCCCAACGGCTTCAGGACGATCGTCCGCCGCTGCGGCGTCGCGCGCGTCGGCTTCTGCAGCTTGTAGGTTTCGAGCGGTTGGACGGGTTCGGGGTAGATCGAGAGCCATTCGCCGGGCTTGGGCGGCCCGAGCTTCTCGAACCCTTCCACGTCCAGCGGATCGAGGCTCGCGTAAACCTTCGCCTTGACCTCGTCCAGCGTCGCCGTGACCGGATCGGCTTCGCCTTCGCCGGAACGTGCCGTCGCCGTCCAGAGCACCGCGCCGCCCAGCGCCAGCATGCTCACAAACCCGCAGGCCCAAGCCAGCAGGGGAGCTGGCGTCTCGTCCTTAGGCGTCCGGCGGCTGGAATTCACGCGGATTTATCCCCATCCCCGATTTATTAAGACGCAAACCGGGGGCACACGGTTCATAGTTATATGCGAGCTTTCCGGAGCCTGCCGTTCCGGCCTTGCACGATTGACATAACTTCTGCGCAAAGCCATAATTAGACCAGCCAGAACGGCTATCTTAAGCTCGTCGTATACGGTGCGCCGGGACGCCAGGGGCCGGGCCGACCGGCGTAGACCGAGGAGATGCCTCAAACGTGGCCAAGCTGGTGGTACGCAAGGGCCGCAACGTCGGCATGGAGTACAAGCTCAACGCCGACCGGCTGGTCTGTGGCCGGCGCTCCGCGTCCCCGATTCCTATCATCGACGCCAAGGCCTCCCGCGAACACGCCGAGATCATCCGCAAGGACGGCAAATTCTTCGTCAACAACCTCAGCCGCAACGGAACCTACGTCAACGAGAAGCTCGCCAGCCAGAACGGCGAGGGCCCCACGCCCCTCGGCTTCGGCGACAAAATCCGCATCGGCGAGACCGTTCTCGAGATGGTCGACGAGAAGGCCGAGAAGATCGAGATCGAGATTCCCGGCTACAAGATCCTCGAAAAAATCGGCGCCGGTGGGATGGGCAACGTCTACAAGGCCAAGCAGCTCTCGATGGACCGCGTCGTCGCCCTGAAGGTCCTCAACGAGAAGTACGGCGGGAACCGCGAGTTCGTCGAACGCTTCATCCGCGAAGCCCGCGCCGCCGGCAAGCTCAACCATCCCAACGTCATCCACGTCCACGACGTCTCCAAGGCCAACGGCCGGCACTACTTCTCGATGGAGTTCGTCGACGGCAACTCGGTCAAGGAACTCCTGCGCATCCAGCGCAAGGTCAAGCTCGACCAGGCCCTCGACATCGTCATCCAGACCGGCAAGGCCCTCGAATTCGCACACGAAAACGGGATCGTTCACCGCGACATCAAGCCCGACAACATCATGCTCACCAAGGACGGCGTCGTGAAGATCGCCGACCTGGGCATCGCCAAGACCTTCGACGAAGGCGGCAGCGGGCAGTCCTCGCAGCACCAGAACCGCGTCATGGGCACGCCGCACTACATGGCCCCCGAACAGGCCCTGGGCAAGGAGATCGACCACCGCGTCGACATCTACTCCCTCGGCGCGACGCTGTACCACATGCTCACCGGCACCACTCCCTTCACCGGCTCCACGGCCCACGAAGTACTCAAGGCCCACATCCAGGACAGCCTTGCCCCGATCCAGGACCTCGTCACCGACGTGCCCGATCCGGTCTGCTTCATCGTCGAGCGCATGATGGCCAAGCTCCCCGAGAAGCGCTATCCGAACATGACCAAGCTGATCCAGGACCTCGAACGCGCGCAGCAGGGCGCGCACGAAGGGATCGAACGGATCGCCGCCGGCGACAGCACCATCATGCGCGCCGTCACCGACGAAGAAGCCCAGCAGGTCACGAAGAAAAAAGGCAACATCACCGAAGAACTCTCGACCGGCGTCCAGACGCCCGTCGGCGGACTGCTGCTCTACGGCGGCGTGGCCGTGGTCTTTCTCGCCGTCGTCGCGCTGGTGGTCCTGCTCCTGCGCGGGCGCAACGAAGACGACCCCCCGACGCCCCCCGACGCGCCCGGCCCCGGCACGACTCAGCAGCCCGGCCCGACCGCGTCCTCAAGCGGATCCGGCGCCGCGCAGACGCCGCAGACCAACGAGCAGGCCGAAAAGCTTCTCGCCGAAGCCAAGCAACTCCTCGACGTGGACGGCGCCTCGCGCGAAGCCGAAGCGCGCCTCACCGAGCTGATCGCCAATTACCCGACGCTGACCCTGCGCGACGAAGCCGAACGCCTCAAGGCCGGCATCGCCGAGAAGCGTAAACAGGCCGCCCTCAAGCAGGCCCAGGAACGGCTCGACGCCGCGCGCAAGTACGAACAGACCCACGGCGAGGACCCCGGCGAGTTCAAAACCATTGCCGACCAGTTCGCCGAAGTGGCCAAACAGGCCGGCGAAGCCGCTTCCGTACGCGACGAGGCCGACCGCAAATTCAAAGAGTACGAAGAGAAACGCCGTAACCATGCGCAGCAGGCGCTGCAAGGCGAACTCGACAACGCCCTCGCCCAAGCCAAGGGACCGGCCGCGCAGAAGAATTACGACGGCGCGCGCCAGCCCCTCGAAGCCTTCATCCAGGCGCATAAGGGCTCGCCGCAGGGCGTCGAAGCCGAGAAGCGCTTGGCCGAACTGGAAGCCGAAGCGCAGCGCCACTTCGACGAAGCCCGCGCCGACGCCGAACGCAAGGCCAAGGACGCCTCGCGGCCGCTGCCCATGGCCCTGGAAACCTGGGAACGCTACCTCGCCGATGTACAGGACGGCAAGCGCCGCGGCGAAGCCGAGAAAGCCCGCGACGCCGTGCTCGCCACCGCCCAGAACTTCGCCCAGCAGGAACGCGCCGAGGTCAAGCAGCTCGCCGCGGCCACGCGTTACGAGGACGCCATTCAGCGCCAGCGCAAGTTCGTCGCAAAGCTATCCGGCACCAAGTGGGAACAGGAAGAAGCCGGCCGCGACGCGCAGCTCGAAAAACAGAAAAAGCTTCACGAGAAAGTCATTAAGAACATCCTGCAGCGCGACGGAGCGCCGTTACCGCTCCCGTTCGAACTGGTCTTTGCCAAGATCGACGTCAAGACCTGGGCCATCGCCGGCACCCGCGACGATGTGGTGAATCTGGACCCCATTCCCAAGAACGCGGCCCCCGGCATGTCCAAAAAGTTCGCCGATTTCGAACCCGCCCAGCTCTATCAGCTTTACAAGCTGTTCCTGGCCAATCCCGCGCCCGAGGATCACGCCGGGCTGCACGCCTTCTGTCTCGAACGCGGTCTGAACGCCGAAGCCGAAGCGCACAAGAAGGAATAATCGAAGCGCCCGCCCTTGGGCGAGCGTCTTGCCTCGTAAGCCGGTTCGTGGCCGTGACTGCTCCCTTCTCCCCCTGGGAGAAGGTCAGGGGATGAGGGCGGTTCGGCCGGCCTTCCGCCGCACAGGAGACTTCGCATGCCATTCGCTCGATTCCGCGCGGCCTGGATGCTCGGTTGCGCCCTCGCCGCGGCCTGTGTCTGCGCCTTGGAAGAACCCAAGCTCCCCGACGGCATCGAAAAGCTCGATCCCGCCATCCAGGCCCGGCTCGACGCGCTCGTCCAATCGGCCGAACGCTACCGCGGCCTCGCGCTGCCCAAACGCATCGCCATGGGCCAGCTCGACACCGAAGCCCTCAAGAAAAAAGTCCTCCTGATGTTTAAGGACGAACTCCCCGCCGAAAAAATGGAACCCATCCAGCGCACCTACAAGGCTTTTGGCCTCGTGCCCGCTGCGATGGACCTGAACGTTTACTACCCCGAACTTCTCACCAGCCAAATCGGCGGCTTCTACGAACCCAAAGAGAAGTACCTCGTCTTGGTCAAGGGCGGAGCGGGCGTCAACGCCGAGATCGGCAAGCGCTACGGCGCCGAGATGGGCGCCAAGATGGACGACATCGTGATGGTTCACGAGATCACCCACGCCATTCAGGACCAGCACTACGATCTGCAGAAGTTCGGGCACGACGCGCCGCTTTCCGACGCCGCCGCCGCCAAGCTCGCGCTCATCGAAGGCGACGCCACGCTCGTCATGTACAGCCACTTCTACGGGCTGCCCATGGAAACCCTGCCCATGGTCGAATCCCAGATCCGCTCGATGGGCCAGGACCCCAAGGCGCTGATCGATATGATGCCCGAGATGCCCGGCTCCAAGGAGATGTCCTCCGCGCCCGCCGTCATCCGCGACAACCTCCTCTTCAGCTACATCCAGGGCCTGGGCTTCTGCCTCGCCGTGCGCAAAGCCGGCGGCCAGAAACTTCTCGACCACGCCTTCAAAACCGATCCCCCGCGCAGCAGCGAACAGATTCTGCATCCCGAAAAATGGATCTTTAAGCGCGACGATCCGATCCTGCTCAAACTGCCCGATCTCGCCGCCGTCCTGCCCGGCTACGCCAAACTCAGCGAAGGCACCTGGGGCGAATTCAACACGCAGCTTGTCCTGGTCGAAAAGCTCGGCGCCGCCGCGCGCGCGCGCTGCCAGCAGGCCGCCGAAGGGTGGGGCGGGGACTTGTTCGGACTTTACGTCAAAGACGGCGACGAACTCCTCGCCTGGATCACCGAATGGGACGGCGAGCCCGATGCGCGCGAATTCGAGGCCGCCGCGCGCCAGGGCTTCAACGCCGAAGCCGCCGCCGGCCGGCTCGTCGCGCGCCAAGGCGCGCGCGTGATCGTCGTCGCCGGAAGCGCCGCGCAAAAGCCCGAACTCGCCGCCGCGCTCTTCGCCGCGCCCGCAGAACGCCCCGCCGCCAAGAACATCGACTTCGCCGCACTCGGCATCGCAGAAACCGACAAGCCCAAGCAGGCCGGCTTCGACGAGATGCTCAAGCTCCTCAACGATCCGGCCGTACAGAAGATGATGCAGGACATGCTCGGCGGCGAAGGCGGCGGCGAACTCCAGAAACTCCTCGGCGGAGCCGAAGGCGCCAAGGACACGGCCGAAGCGCCGGGCGAAGGGCTCGACCTCAACAAGCTGATGAACGATCCGAACCTGCAGAAGATGGCCGAGCAGATGCTCAAGGGCGAAGGCCAGGAAGGCGGCGGGATGGATCTGGGCAAGCTGATGAACGATCCGAACTTCATGAAGCTCGCCGAAAAATTGCTCAGCGGCGGCGGCGCGGACGACGCCGATACCGCGGCGGCGATGGAGAAGATGGCGCAGCAGATGCTCGCCAACCAGCCCAAGCCCGCCAAAGGCGCCGTCGCCGGCGGCGTCTACCGCAACGAGAAGGAAGGCGTCGAACTCAAGCAGCCCAAGGCCGCGGGCTGGACCTTCAGCGACGCCCGGCCCGAAGAAGGCGGAGAACTGGTCCTCGCGCAGCTCGAAAGCGCCGACGGCGCCGCCCGCGTCGGCATCGTCCAGGCCACCATGCCCATGGCCGTCCCCATCGAGATGATGCCCATGTCCCTCGAAATGGGACTCGGCATGCGCTTCAAGAACCTCAAGAAACACAAGAGCGGCTTCATCGAATCCGCGGGCCGCAAAGGGCACGAGATCGAATTCTCGGCGAACGACGCCGGCCGCGACCTCCATGTCCTGCAGCACACGTACATCGTCGGCAACAAGATGATCGCCGTCACCGCCTCCTCGCCCGAACAAGACTGGAAAGCCCACGAAGAAGCCATCCGCGAAGCCATCGGCAGCTTCAAATTCATCGCCCCGCCCGCCGCCAAAACGCCCGCCGCACCCCAGCCCACGAAAGAAGAAGCCGAAGTCCTCAAGGAATAGGCTGCGGTTCGCCCTCTGACCGGAGTGCCGGGGAAAAGGGAGCCTGTTCTGGCCTCTCGACGTTCTCCCATAGCCTTGCCCTTCTCCGCGTCCTCTGCGTCTCGGCGGTGAACGCACTCGTCCTCCGCCTGCCCCTCGGATAAGCTCGCTGCGCCGGAACCGAACGCACTCAGGACGCACACCATGCCCAAGCCCGACCCCACGCACGCCATCCGCATCCGCGGGGCGCGCGAGCACAACCTCAAGCACGTCAACGTCGACCTCCCGCGCGACCGGCTGGTCGTCATCACCGGCCTCTCCGGCTCCGGAAAGTCCACGCTCGCCTTCGACACCGTCTACGCCGAAGGGCAGCGCCGCTACGTCGAAAGCCTCAGCGCCTACGCGCGCCAATTCCTCCAGATGCTCCAGAAGCCCGACGTCGAATCCATCGACGGCCTCACGCCCACCATCGCCATCGAACAGCGCAGCGGCACCTCCACGCCGCGCTCCACCGTCGCCACCACCACCGAGATCTACGACTTCCTGCGCGTCCTCTTCGCGCGCATCGGCACGCCGCATTGCCCGCAATGCGCCCGCGAGATTCAGGGCCAGTCCGCGCAACAGATCGTCGACCGCCTCAAGAGCTACCCTGAAGGCACGAAGCTGATGCTCCTCGCGCCACTCGTCCGCGGCAAGAAGGGCGAACACCGCGAAATCTTCGCCGCCGCGCGCCGCGAAGGCTTCCAGCGCCTCCGCGTCGACGGAGAACAGGTCGACGCGCGCGAAGCCAAGCCCCTCGCCAAGACCTTCCAGCACACCATCGAAGTCGTCATCGACCGCATCCTCGTCAAAGCCGGCGTCGAAGCGCGGCTGACCGAATCGGTCGAACTGGCGCTCAAGGTCGGCGACGGGCTGCTCATCGCCAACGTCCAGGAACCCGACAAGAACGCCGGCAAGGACCACGCCTTCAGCGAACGCTTCGCCTGCCCGGTCCACGGCGTCGGCATCGAAGAACTCTCGCCGCGCATGTTCAGCTTCAACAGCCCTTACGGCGCGTGCCCCACCTGCGCGGGGCTGGGCACCAAGATGGAAGTCGACGTCGATCTCCTCGCGCCCGAACGCAAGCGCAGCATCGACGCGGGGCTGATCAAGAACCTCTACAAGCTCGGTTACAACTACGGCATCTGGTACGGCCGGGCCGTCCGGCGCTTCTGCAAAGCCGCCGGCGTCGAGCTCGAAACGCCGCTCGCCGATCTGCCCAAGCCCTTCTTCAAGGCGCTGATGCACGGCATCTCGGGCAAGGCCGCCGAAAAGTACGGGCGCGAATTCCGCGGACTCGTCCCCTCGCTCACCGAACGCTTCATGCACACCGAGAGCGAGACGATCAAGGCGCGCATCCACGAATTCATGACCGCGCAGCCTTGCCAGGATTGCCGCGGCGCGCGACTGCGCCCCGAAGTCCTGGCCGTCCGCGTCGGCGGCAAGAGCATCCACGAAGTCACGGGACTCACCACCGAACGCGCCATGACCTTCTTCGATACGCTCCAGCTCAGCGGCGAAAAGGCCAAGATCGCCGCCCAGGCGCTCAAGGAGATCCGCGACCGGCTCGGATTCCTCGTCGACGTCGGCCTCGCGTACCTCACCCTCGACCGCACCAGCGGCACGCTCAGCGGCGGCGAAGCGCAGCGCATCCGCCTCGCCAGCCAGGTCGGCAGCAAGCTCGTCGGCGTCACCTACGTCCTCGACGAACCCACCATCGGCTTGCAACAGCGCGACAACGACCGGCTGCTCAACACGCTCGTCAAGCTCCGCGATCTGGGCAATACCGTCCTCGTGGTCGAGCACGACGAAGACGTGATCCGCCGCGCCGACTGGATCGTCGATATGGGACCGCACGCCGGCGTCCACGGCGGCGAAGTCGTCGCCGCCGGCTCCGTGGCCGACCTCTCCAAGTGCGAACGCTCCATGACCGGCCAGTACCTGACCGGAAAGCTCGAGATCGGCGTCCCCGCCGTGCGCCGCGCCGCCGACCTCCAGCGCGCCATCGCCATCCGTGGCGCGCGCGAGAACAATCTTAAGAATGCCGACGTGGACCTCCCGCTCGGCTGCTTCGTCTGCGTCACCGGCGTCAGCGGAAGCGGAAAAAGCTCCCTCGTCAACGAGGTGCTCTACAAGAGCCTCTCGCGCCAGTTGCACAACACCCGCGAAAAGCCCGGCGCCTGCGACAAGGTCTTCCTGAAAGGAAGCGCCGCGGTCGATAAGATCATCGATATCGACCAGAGCCCCATCGGCCGCACGCCGCGCAGCAACCCTGCGACTTACACCGGCGTCTTCGACGAAATCCGCAAGCTCTTCGTCATGCTGAACGAAGCCAAGATCCGCGGCTACAACGCCGGGCGCTTCAGCTTCAACGTCAAAGGCGGGCGCTGCGAGGCCTGCCAGGGGCAGGGCGTCAAGGCCATCGAGATGCACTTCCTCGCCGACGTCTACGTCACCTGCGAAGTCTGCAAAGGCCAGCGCTTCAACCGCGAAACGCTCGAAGTCCGCTACAAGGGCCACAGCATCGCCGACGTCCTCGACCTGTCCGTCGAAGCCGCGCTCAAGCTTTTCGCCAATCACCCCAAGATCAAGGACGGCATGCAGACGCTCTTCGACGTCGGCCTCGGCTACGTCCGCCTCGGGCAGTCCTCGACGACCCTTTCCGGCGGCGAAGCGCAGCGCATCAAGCTCGCCTTCGAACTCTCCAAGCGCGCCACCGGCAACACGCTTTACGTCCTCGACGAGCCGACCACCGGACTGCACTTCCACGACATCGCCAAGCTCCTCGACGTCCTGCAGCGCCTCGTCAACCTCGGCAACACCGTCGTCGTGATCGAACACAACCTCGACGTGATCAAGCAAGCCGACTGGATCGTCGATCTGGGGCCCGAAGGCGGGGAGGGCGGGGGGCGCATCGTCGCCCAAGGCTCGCCCGAAGACGTCTGCCGCACCGATGGCAGCTTTACCGGTCAATACCTCAAGCGCGTGCTCCGAGTGGCCGAACCCGTAGTAGCCAAGTAGTCGTCCGTACCGCCGTTTGCGTTAAAACCGCGGGCTCGATCCCCGCACCGTACCGCAAGGAGTCCCGTCCATCATGGCCACACGCATTCTCTCCGGCGTCCAACCCAGCGGACAGCTTCACCTCGGGAATTACTTCGGAGCGATCAAGCAGCACATCGAACTCCAGGATCTGCCCGGCGCCGAACCCTACTACTTCATCGCCGACTTCCACGCCATGACCACCGTTCAGGACGCCGCCAAGCTCCGCGAATTCGTCACCGGCGTGGCGCTCGATTACCTCGCCCTGGGCCTCGACTCCAAGAAAGCCGTCTTCTTCCGCCAGTCCGATGTCCCCGAAGTCGCCGAACTCGCCTGGATGCTCAGTTGCGTCACCGGCATGGGCTTGCTCGAACGCGCGCACAGCTACAAAGACAAGACCGCCAAGGGCCTCAAGCCCAGCGTCGGGCTCTTCTATTACCCCGTCCTGATGGCCGCCGACATCCTGATCTACAAGTCCAAACTCGTCCCCGTCGGCCAGGATCAGGTCCAGCACGTCGAGATGACTCAGGATATGGCGCAGTATTTCAACAACACCTACGGCTGCGAAGTCCTCGTCCGCCCCGAAGCGAAGCTCAACGAGACCGCCAAGGTCCCCGGCGTCGACGGCGAAAAAATGAGCAAGTCCTACGGCAACACCATCGACCTCCAGATGGAAGGCAACGAACTCAAGAAGCGCGTCATGAGCGTCAAGACGGACAGCACGCCCGTCGATCGGCCCAAGAACCCCGAGACCTGCAACGTTTTCGCGCTCTATAAGCTCGTCGCCGGCCCCGAAGACACGAAGGAACTCGAAGCCCAGTACCGCGCCGGTGGACTCGGTTACGGCGACGCGAAAAAGAAGCTCCTCGCCAAGATCGACGAGTTCTTCGAACCCTACCGCGAGACACGCAAGGACCTGGCCAAGAACCTCGACCACGTCGAACAAGTGCTGCGCGACGGCGCC
>BTVV01000031.1:0-59284 GCA_045863855.1 Planctomycetota bacterium
GCGTAAGGGCGTTTTGATTCGCGCGGGGCGCGGGCATTAGGTTCACCTCCCCTACTCCGCCTTCGCTGCGCTTCCGCCTTCGCTGCGCTATGGCGCGACAAGCTGGCGCGACAAGCTGGCGCGACAAGCCGGCGCGACAAGCCCTCCTTGGCAAGGAGGGGAATTACAACCGCCCTCATCCCCGGCCCTTCTCCCAGGGGAAGAAGGGGGCGGGCGCGAGTCCCGGCGATGAATCGCCGGGCTATTTTCATCGCGTCCCGCTGGGACGCGGAGAGCGTCACAGTTCGGCGATGAGGCGTTCGACGAGGCGGGTGACGTGGGGTTCGGCGGCGTTGGCGGTGGCGATGATCGATTTAATGTCGGCGGGTTCGAGGGCGTCGGGGAGGCACAAATCGGTCACGATGCTGGCGCCGAAGACTTTAAGTCCGGCATGGACGGCGACGATGGTCTCCGGCACGGTGCTCATGCCGACGACGTCGGCGCCCATGGCCTGGAGCATGCGGTATTCGGCGCGGGTCTCGAGGCACGGTCCGGTGACGGCGACGTAGACGGCGCGGTGCGCGCGGATGCCTTCTTGCGTGCAGATGGATTCGGCTCGCGCGAGAAGTTCGGGATCGTACGGGCGGCTCATGTCGGGAAAGCGCGGTCCGAGGCGTTCGTCGTTGGGTCCGACGAGGGGGTTGACGCCCATCAGGTTGATGTGATCGTCGAGGAGTACGACGTCGCCTTTGCGGTGGAACTTGTTCATGCCGCCGCAGGCGCCGGAAAGAAAGAGGTACTCCGCGCCCAGCGCCTTGGCGACGCGCACGGGGAGCGTGACTTGTTCGAGCGTCCAGCCTTCGTAGAGATGAAAGCGCCCGCTGAAGGCGACGACGGGGACGCCGCCGAGGGTTCCGGCGACGACTTCGCCGGCGTGGCTGGCCACGGTGCTGTGCGGAAAGTGGGGCACGTCGGCGTAGGCGAGGGTTTTGCGCTGGGCGAGTTTGCCGGCCAGCCCGCCGAGGCCGGTGCCGAGGACGATGGCGGCTTTGGGCGGCTGGGGAAAGAGCGCGGCGCGGATCGCGGCGGCGGCGGCGTGGATGCGGTCGTGGAGGCTGAGGGTGGACATGGGGGTTCCTTAAAAGATCGGAGGCCGTGGGGCAAGCGTAATCGGTAAACGGTGAACGGTAAACAGAGGGCTGGATTCCGGTTCAGGGCAAAGGGCAGGGACGGTTCCTTGCGGGCGGGACGCCCGCGATACCGGGGGCTTATTCCCTGCGGACGGGGCTGCGGGAGACGTTGCGGCGGTTGGACTTCCGGGGCGGTCGGGGTATACCTCCCGAATGCCGGAACTCAGGCCCCTCTCGACTCTTCACGTCAGCACCGCGAAGACGTGGCGCGGCGGCGAGAATCAACTCTACCTTTTAGCCAAGGGCTTGGCGGCGCGCGGGCAGCGGGTGCTGATCGTGGCTCCGCCGGACGCGCCCTTGCACGCTCGCGCGGCCGAAGCGGGTCTGGCGACGCGCGCGATGAAACTCGGCGGCGGCTTGAACCCGGCAGGCTTATGGCGCTTGACGAAGCTGCTGCGCGAGGTGCGCCCGGAAATCTTGCATCTCCATGACAGTCATGCGCTTACGCCGGGGCAACTGGCGGGCCGGATGCTCCCGCGGGAGGCTTGCGCGGTGCTGGCGCACCGTCGGACGGCATTTAAAATCCGGGGGCGCTGGAAGTACGCGGGGCGCGTGGACCGGGTGGTGGCGATCAGCGCGGCGGTGCGCGCGGAGCTGCTCGAGGCGGGACTTGCAGCTCCTTCCGTGAACGTGATTTACAGCGGCTTAGAGCTTCCGGAGCCGCTGGCTCGAGAAGCTCCGGAGGCCGTGGCGTTACGGGCGGAGCTGGGCGTTCCGGCGGGCGCGTTTCTGGTGGCTCACGCGGCGGCGTTGACCTCGGAAAAGCGGCAGGCGGACTTAATCGCGGCGGTGGCGTTGGCCGAAGAGCGGGTGAAGGCGGCTGGGGGCGCGGCGTCCAGCGAGATACACTTGGCTCTGGCCGGCAGCGGGGAACTGGAAGGCGCGTTGGGGGCGCTGATTTCCGAGCGTAACTTGAGGAAGCGAGTACACTTGCTGGGCTTTCGCCGGGACCTGCGCGGGCTTTGGGCGGCGGCGGACGCGGCGGCTTTCGTAAGCGAGGCCGAGGGCTTGTGCACGGCGCTGATCGAGGCGCAAGGCGCGGGCTTGGCGGCGGTGATCACGCGGGCCGGCGGGATGGTGGAAGTGGTGGAAAACGAGCGGACGGGGCTCACAACCGAAGTGGGCGACGTGGCCGGGATCGCGGGGGCGTTGGCGCGGCTGGCGGGGGACGCGTCGCAGCGGGCTCGGATGGGCCGCGCCGCGTCGGAGCGCGCGCGGCGGCTGTTCAGTTCGGAAGCGATGGTGGACGGGACGCTCGCGCTGTACCGCGAGCTTCGAGGAGTGCGCTGAGTCGATGGAACGCCGAACGGCTCCGTGGTGACGAAACCGGACGCTCCGCGCATCCTGCTGGTGCGCCTCTCGGCCATCGGCGACTGCCTGCACGCGGTGCCGGTGCTGGTGGCGCTGCGGCAGCATTTCCCGCATGCGTTCATCGGCTGGGCGATCGAAGGTGCGGCCCACAAGCTTTTGGAAAAGCACCCGCTGGTGGACCGCTTTCATCTCTTTCCCCGGCAGAGCTTCAAACGCAAGGAAGGGACGATCCTGACGCGGATGGGGCTGCTTTCGGCGTTCCGCAAGGAACTGCGCGATGAACGCTACGACACGGCGCTGGATCTTCAGGGTCTGACCAAGAGCGGTCTGGTGAGCTGGTGGAGCGGCGCGAAGCAAAGGATCGCGTTCCGGGGCGAAGAGAGCCGCGAGCTGAACACGATCTTCGCGACGCGGCGGATCCGTATCCCCGAGACGGCGACGCACGTGGTCGAGAAGAACCTGGAGCTGATCCGTCCGCTGGGCGCGGAACCTCCGGTGCGTCCGGAATGGGTGATGCCGGACTACGGTCCTGAATCGGCGTCGCTGGAAGGCTGGCTGAAAGCGCAGGGCTTGGGGAAATTCGGGACGCCGTTCGTGCTGGTGAATCCGGGTGCGACGTGGGAAACGAAGCGCTGGGCGCCGGAGAACTTCGGGGCGGTGGCGAACGGGCTGGCGCGTCGCGGAAACCTGGCGGTGGTGGCGACGTGGGCGGACGCGGCGGAGAAGGCGGCCGCGGAACTGATCGTCAAAGCGGCCGATCACGCGCGGGCGTTCCTGGCGCCGGCGACAAACCTGCGCGAACTGGCGGCGCTCACGGCGGGCGCGGCCCTGTTCGTGGGGAACGATACGGGCCCGATGCATCTGGCGGTGGCGCTGGGGGTGAAGTGCGTGGCGGTTTTCGGGGCGAGCGATCCGCTGCGTAACGGCCCGTACGGGCGCGGCAACCGCATCCTCGCGGCGGGTCCGGAATGCCAGCCGTGCTGGAAGACGACGTGCAAGCGCGGCGATCTGGCGTGCCTGACGCGGGTCTCGCCCGAGCAGGTGCTGCGCGCGAGCGACGAACTGCTGGCTCAGGGCAGCGGAGCGGCCGCATGCTGAAGTTTCTCCGCGCCACGGTTCTGTACCGCTACATCCTGCGCGAGTACCTCAAGGGGCTCGTCCTGGCGCTCTCGGTCTGTTCGCTGATCTTCCTGCTGGCGGTCTTCGTGAAGAGCGCGACGGAGCTGGAAGAGTTCGGGATCACGCTGGGCCAGGTGGCGCTGCTGGCGCCGTACCTGATGCCGCACGCGCTTTCGCACGCGCTGCCGCTCTCGGCGATGATCGCGGCGATCCTGGTCTTCGGGCGGCTGGCGGCGGAGAACGAGATCCAGGCGGCTCAAAGCGGCGGGGCCTCGGTGCTGCTGCTGGCCGTCCCGGCGCTGTTCACGGGCTTCCTGGTATCGCTGGCGGCGGTGGTCTGCCTCGAATGGGGCGTGGACTGGGGCTTCGGGACGCTGCGCACGGAGATCTTGACGCTGCGCAACCCGGACTTGCAGAGCAAGCTGAAGCAGCCGGGCCAGACGCTGACGATCCACACCGGCGCGAGCGGCTCGTGGTTCATCAACATGCTCGAACACCGCCCCGGCGAGCAGACGGCGCCGGCGGACCCCTCGAGCGTGGGCCGTCCGATCCACATCACGCATTTCGGGAAGCGCCGGGAGAGCCTGTACGCGGGCGACTACCGTCCGGAGATGCTTCCATCGGTGGACGAGTCCGATCCTCAGGCGCTGCGCCTGGCGTTGTCGCTCTTCGACGGGCAGTCGCAGGGCGGCGGCAGCGGGCAGGCGCCGCTGACCTACCGCGAGTTCAAACAGCTCGATTTGGTGATGACGATTCCGGGCATGTCGGAGGAAGGGCTGAAGATCGGGCGCACGCGCGGGACGGTGAGCATCATGCGCAACTGGTACGAAGCGCAGGCGCTGGAGAAAGGCATCGCACGCTGCCGCGACGACCTTCTGATGCGCGGCGGCGAACTGGCGGCGCGGATGCAGACGGGATCGCCGGCGGATCCGGGTCAGACGGTCTTCGCGGCGTACGACTGGATGGAGACGCAGTCGGCGGGAAACTGGATCGCCGGGACGCGGGACAAGATCATCCGCGAGCTGGTGGAATTCCACCGCAAGCTGGCGCTGGCGTGGATGCCGCTGAGCCTGGTTTTCCTTGGCGTGGGGCTGGGTCTGCTGGTGCGCAAGAGCCACCGGCTGGTGGGCTTCAGCCTGGGTATCCTGGCGTACGTGCTGGTCTATTACCCCTTGATGGTGGTGAGCAAGGAACTGGCGATTTCGCGGATCGTGCCGCCGGGCTTCCTTTGGACGCCGAATATCCTGCTGGCGCTGGCGGGGCTGCTGCTTTGGCGCGGGCACGAACGGGGGTACTTCGGCGGCGGGGTTCCGGGGTGGATGCGGCCGGGCTGGCTGCTGGCGGCCGGACGCGGGGTGCGGCGCGCGGGGCTGGCGGCTTGGGAACCGTTGCGCGGCGCGGGCGCGGCCTGGCTGCTCCCGTTCCTGCGGCGCGCCGACCGGCATGTGGCGACCACCTTT
Source organism: Planctomycetota bacterium (assembly GCA_045863855.1). Lineage (GTDB taxonomy): Bacteria > Planctomycetota > SZUA-567 > H5-PLA8 > H5-PLA8 > H5-PLA8. The sequence continues at coordinate 5,060 of BTVV01000031.1, forward strand.
CTGGCGCCGTTCCTGACGGTGATGATCGCGGTGGGCGGGCTGTATGTGGCGCTGGACCTGGTGGAGCACGGCAGCGAGGTGGTGAAGAGCGTCTCGCTGGCCGACCAGCCGCTGCCGGGCCTGGAAACGCGCAGCGTGCCGGAAGCGCTGGTGGATCTGGTGGTGTATTACACGATCCGCGCGCTGGGCATGATCATCACGCTCCTGCCGGTCCTGCTCCTGATCGCCGGGGTGCTGGCCGTGACGATCATGGTCCGCAACAACGAGCACCTGATCTTCAAATCCTCGGGCACGCGGTTGCAGCGCGCGTTCCGCCCGATCCTGCTTGCCGCGATGCTGCTTTCGGTGGGCCTGACGGTATTACGCGAAGTGGCGTGGCCGCGGCTGGTGATGGAGATGGACCGCCTGAAGCCGCTGGTCTACCACCGCTCGCCCAAAGGCGCGTCCCTGGCGGGTCAGACGCGCGACGAGCAAGACCGGCCGGTGATCTACGAACTGGATCTGTACGGCCGCAACAGCAAGACGATCGAAGGCGTGCGCTTCTTCCTGCTGAACGAAGCGGTCAACGGGCGCACGCCGGTCCTGCAGGCCGACCGCGCGGTGTGGGACCACGGCCAGGAATGCTGGCTTCTGCAAACCGAGGACCCGCAGGGCAAGATCGAAGCGCTGAGCCTGCGCGGCAAGACGCTGCGCTACCGCCCGGGCGGCAAACTCCTGACGCCGGTGCCGAAGGCCGGCCCCGACGGACGGACGCGCTTCAGCCTGGAGGTGACGGAAGTGGAACGCTTCGGTGGGCTGATGACGCCGGCGTTTTTGGACAGCGAGAAGTACGGCCCCTCGGTGATGAACTTTTTCGAACTGAACGCGTTGCGCTACAAGCCGGAATACCGCAGCGAGATGTGGCGGCGACTCTTCGATTTCCTGACCGGATTCGTGCTGCTGCTGCTGGCGATCCCGCCGCTGGTGCGCCAGGAGGTTTCCAGCCCGCTGGTGGGCATCTCGAAATGCATCGCGTTCGGCGTGGCGTATATCGGGCTGAACATGGGCGTGGCGGAGCTGGCGCGCGTGGGGATTTTCTTCGCCGCGGCGCCGGTGCTGCCGCACTTGATCTTCAGCGGGCTGGGCGTGTGGCGGTATTACTACAAGATGGAGACGTAGGGCTGGTGTTCTGTTTCCAGTTGCCCGTTAACGGCATAGACCCGTTACGGGCAAAGGGCGGGATGTGGGTTCTGCTGAACGGTATGAAGTTGAGTAGCGTCCCTCGTCTTGCTCCGTGCCAGCGACGGAAACGGGAAGGTTCGGTGACGCGGTTTGCGCGCGTGGCATGCGTGCCGGGAGCGCTTCTCTCATGGACCGATTGGATGCTCAAAGCGTAGCGAATTTACTCGACGAGCTGGGGCGGCGGCTTGAGCTGACCGGCGAATCGAGCTTCAAGGTTCGGGCGTACCACAACGGGGCGGAGGCGCTGCGCGCGCTGGATGTGCCGCTGGCGGACTTGATCGCGAACCGGCGGCTGGAAAGCTTGCCCGGCGTCGGCAAGGCGCTCTCCGAAAAGATCCAATCGTTCCACAAGACCGGCACGCACTTGATGCTGGAGCGGTTGCGCTCCGAGGTGCCCGACGGGCTTCTGGAACTCTTCGCGCTGCCGGGTCTGGGCGCGAAGAAAGTGCTGGCGCTGCGCGACGCGGGCATCGTGGGGCTCGACGCGCTGGAAGCGGCGATCGACGACGGGCGCGTGGCGGGGCTGAAGGGGTTCGGCCCGAAGCTGGCGGCGAGCTTGAAGGCGGCGCTGCCGTTCGCGCGTGGCGCTCAGGGCAGACGGCGGATGCCCGAGGCCGACGCGGCGCTGGCTCAGGCGCTGGAAAAAATACGTTCTTGGCCGGGCGTGGAGCGCGCGGAGGCGGCGGGCGAGGCGCGGCGGCGCTGCGAGAGCGTGGGTACGCTGGAGGCGGCGGCCGCGACGACCGATCCGGCGGCGCTGGCGGAGCGCGCACGGGCATTGAGCGGCGTGCGCGTGATCGCGGCGGATCCGAAGCGGTTTGGCGCGGCGCTGGTCTGCGCGTCGAGCGCGCCGGCGCATCTGGAGGGTCTGCGGCGGCGCGCGGCGAAATTCGGGATCACGCTGGGACCGGACGGCGCGCTGCGCGACGGGAAGCCCTGCCCCACCCCGGACGAAGCGAGCGTCTACGCGCTGCTGGAATTGCCGCCGATCGCGCCGGAACTGCGCGAAGGTCTGGGCGAGATCGAAGCGGCCGAAGCGGGGAAACTCCCGAAGCTGCTGGAAGAACGCGACCTGAAAGGCATCCTGCACTGCCACAGCACGTATTCGGACGGCACGCAAAGCGTGGCGCAGATGGCCGAAGCGGCGCGGGCGCTGGGCATGCGCTACTTCGGGATCGCGGATCATTCGCAAAGCGCGCGCTACGCGGGGGGCCTGACGCCGGAGCGCGTGCTCCAGCAGCATGCCGAAGTCGACGAACTCAACGCCCGCTACGCTTCCGGCGGCGTCGATTTCCGGATTTTCAAAGGCATCGAATCGGACATCCGCGAGGACGGTTCGCTGGATTACGACGACGCGCTGCTGGCGCGTTTCGATTTTGTGGTCGCGAGCGTGCACAGCCAGTTTCAGCTCGATCTTGAAGCGCAGACGAAACGGATCTGCCGCGCGGCGGCGCATCCGGCGTGCACGATCCTGGGGCATCCGACGGGCCGGCTGCTGTTGAAGCGCGAAGGGTACGCGCTGGATATGGATCGCGTGCTGGCGGCGTGCGCAAAGCACGGCGTGGCGGTGGAGATCAACGCGCATCCGTACCGGCTGGACCTGGACTGGCGCTGGCACCGCCGTGCGCTGGAACTGGGCGCATGGCTGAGCGTGAATCCGGACGCGCACGAGACCGGCGAATTGCCGATGCGTTACGGGGTGGATATGGCGCGCAAAGGCGGCGTGAGCGCGGAGCGGGTCTTGAACGCGCTGGACCGCGGCGGGTTGGAGGCGTGGCTGGAGCGGAAGCGCAAGCAGGCTTCGAAGCGGTAAGGAGTCGATGAGCGATGGCGCATGCGGAAAACGGCGTTCAATACGAGCGGCTTCGCCCGGCGCAGATCGTCGCCCGGCGCGAGGCTTGCCCGGTGGCCTATCTGCCTCTGGGCACGCTCGAATGGCACGGCGAGCACAACCCCGTGGGCCTGGATGCGCTGAAGATGCACGCCCTGTTGCTGCGCTGCGCGGAAGCGCACGGCGGACTCGTGTTTCCGCCGCTGTATTACGGCGAGAATCGCGAGCAGGCGCTGATGGAAGCGAATCCGGCGCACCGCGAGCCGATCGCGGCAAAGATGGGCTTGCCGGCTCACCATTTCGCGGCCGGTTACATGATGGAATCGATCGCCGACCAGAATCGCCGATACCACGCGCTGCTCATGCATATCTTCCACCAGATCAAGAGTCTTGGATTCAAGGTGCTGGTGGTGGGCGGCGGGCACTATCCGTTGCTGGATCATGCGCGCGCGGCGGCGGCGCTGTTTCATCAGGAGCAATCGCGCCCGCGGATGATCACTTGGGCCATGACCGGCTACGAACTGGTGCGCGGGCAATTTCAACCGTGCGGGGACCACGCCGGCAAGTGGGAAACATCGCTGCAGATGTACCTGGACCCGGGCCTGGTGGATTTGTCGGTATTGCCGGCCGATCCCAAACAGGAATTGGTGGGCGCCTCCAACAACGGCGTACAGGAATCGAGCGCGGCCTTCGGGAAGCAGGCGGCGGACGCGATCGTCCGCGCGGTCGGCGAACGCGTGCGGGACTTCCTGGCGAATAACTCGAAATACCAGGTTCACGGCTCGCCGATGTAAAACCGCACCGCCGCGAACCCTCGCGCGTCAGACCGGGTGCGAGCTGAGTCCTAGAGTTTTGGCCCAGGGGCTGGGGGCGATGGTGCGGAGTTTCAGTTTCTTGTCGTGCACCTCGGCCCAGCGTTGAATCGAGCGGACTTGCATGGCGGTAAAGGCGGTGACGTGGCCGAGCGCGGGCGGGGCTCCCTTTTTAACCGTCAGCGGTTCGGCGTGAATATCTCCGGAGGCGAGCGCGGCCACGGGCGTGCTGTGTTCTTTCTGGGGGCGTTCGACGAGCGTCATGCGCAGTACGACGGTGGCGCTGGCCCAGACGCAGGTGGCGCATCCGGCGCCGGCGCCGGCATCGGCGGGCGCGAGCGCGGGATCGGCCACCTTGGGCACGAACGGAGCGATGACGCGCTGGCCTTCGCCTTCGAGTGCGGATTTGAACGCGCGCTGCAAGAGGTTGATGAATTCCGAGAGCAGCGGATCGGAATCGGCGGGGTCGAAATCGAGCGACTGGGTGACTTCCTGGACGAGGCCGAGGACGCTGGGTCCGTCGATCTCGAGGCGCAGGTCGATCCAGCGCCCGAGGGTCTCAAGATAGAAGGACGTGCCGCCGATACGCGTGGGTTCGCCCATCTGCCCGGTGGCCTGCGGCGCTGCGGCGTCCGGCGCCAACCCGAATTGTTCGCAGACGCGCCCGACGACTTCGCTGAGGTTTCGCAGCGTACGCAGCGAACCGGCCTCGTTCGACCACGCCTCCTCCTGGCGCATGAGCACCGCCTCGCCGGAAGCGACCTGCGCGGGAGCCGCGTGGGACGCATGCGGCTTCGCGGCGTCGAGGCCGATGACCTTCGAGACCTTATGCTTTACGAGCAGATCGCCGAGCAGGTTGTGGCGAAAGAGAAGCTGTTCGAGCTGTCCGGCGTAGTTGCGCAGTTCGTCCTGCACGCCGACGATGCGTTCGGCGACGCGCAGGCGGGCCTGGAGTTCGGATGGATTGACGGGCTTGATCAGGTAGTCGTCGGCGCCGGCGTCGAGTCCGGTGACGAGATCGGAGGCGCTGTCGCGGCCGGTGGCCATGATGACGTAGGTGTAAGGCCGGTCGCTCTGCGCGCGCAGGCGCTGGCAGACATCGACGCCGGAAAGGCCGGGCATCATCCAATCGATGAGCGCAATCTGCGGCGGTTCTCCGCGCTGGAGGATTTCCCAGGCCGCGGGCCCGTTCTCGACGAGTTCGGCGGTGTGTCCGGCATCTTCGACCAGTTTTCTCAGGAAAATGCGGATGAGCTTGTCGTCGTCGGCGATCAAAACGTGCATGTGGAAGCTCCTTATAGGTCTGCATGGAATGGAACGCGCCTATACCTGGCCTGTTTGTAACGGAGCGCGGGGCCAAACACCAACGCCGCGGGTCGGAGCGTAACGAAAAATCTTGCGGCGGCCCGGGCGTGGGGTAACGTAAGGAAAGCATTTGTTACAAACCCACCGGAGCGTTTACTCATGGCTCACGCCGCCGCCGATCCGCGCCGCCTCGCCTTGCCGCTCGATACGCCCGTGGACCTGATTCCCGGCGCGCAGGGCGATCCGGTGGAGACGGGCCTGCAGGTTCCGTTCGAGATCGTGGATCTGCCGAACGTGCCGGGGAAGAATTGCCCGTGCGGGCTGAGCCACCGCGCGTTCACGCGTCCGGACAACCGCGCGTGCACGCTGCATCTGGTGGAGATCAAGTCGGACGCGGTGGCGCATTACCACAAGTATCTGACCGAGGTGTACTACTTCCTCGAAGGGGAAGGCCAGATCGAGCTGGACGGGAAGCTGTATCCGGTGAAGCCCGGCGTATCGGTGCTGATCCGCCCCGGCACGCGGCACCGCGCGGTGAGCGGCGGGAAGCCGATGAAGATCCTGAACGTGGTGGTTCCGCATTTCGATCCGGCGGACGAGTGGTTCGATTGAGGCCGCGGCCCGGCACCGGCCGGGCGTTCCGCAGGTTCACCCTTTCGCACGGAGTTAAACCTTCATGTCCCGCAAGCCCGTGGTCGCGATCGATATTCCCGCCGGCACTTTGAAGCAGATCATGAGCGACGCCACCCGCGCGACGCTCGACCGCGAATTCGAAACGCGCTGGCACGCGGCCGACGAAAAGCTGACCGAGGACTCCGTCGCGGCGCTCGCCCAAAACGCCGACGCGATCATGACCGGCTGGGGCGCGCAGAAGATCACGCCGAAGATTCTCGACGCCGCGCCGGGGCTGAAGGTCGTCTCGCATTCCGCCGGCACGGTGAAGGGGCTCGTTTGCGACGAACTCTGGTCGCGCGGGATCACCGTCACGAGCTGCGCACCGGAGATCGCGATCGACGTCGCGCAGTACACGGTGGGCCTGATGGCCGTCGGGATCAAGAACGTGCTGGAACTGGTCCCCGCAACGAAGGCCGGCGCGTGGTGGAAGCGCCCCGAACACCTGCGCCCGCCGAACGATCTGCGCGGCAGCACGGTGGGCGTCATCTCGGCCAGCCAGGTGGGCCGCAATACGCTGCGCATCCTGCAGGCCTACGATGTCCAGGCGCTGCTGTTCGATCCGTTCGTCAGCGCCGAACAGGCGCGCGCGATGGGCGCGGAGAAGGTGGAGTTGGAAGATCTTTTCCGCCGCAGCGATCTGATTACGATCCACGCGCCGTCGCTTCCGGCCACGCGGCATATGGTCAACGCGAAGATGCTGGGCTTGATGAAGGACCACGCGGGCCTGATCAACACGTCGCGCGGCACGATGGTCGACGAAGCGGCGCTGGTGGCGGAGTTGCAGAAAGGCCGCGGGGTGTGGGCGATCCTGGATGTGACCGATCCCGAGCCGCCGCCGCCGGGCTCGGCGCTGTACAGTTGCCCGAATCTGTACCTGACGCCGCACATCGCGGGGAGCGTCGGTCGCGGCCGGCTGCGACTGGGGCAGGCGGCGTACGAGGAGATCCGGCGCGTGCTGGCCGGGGAGGCGCCGAAGTTCAACGTCACCGAGAAGATGCTGGCCACGATGGCGTGAGCCGGCGGGCACGCTCCCCCGGCCTTTTCGCGCCTTTTCATGAAGGCGAAGGCCGCTAGTTTGATCTAGCCGATACCGACTGGAACGGCGCCTGACGGGCACACGGTGCGTGCCTGCCGGGAGCCGTCGTCTGCCTCCCGGAAGCCCGCCACGACATGCCCGAAGCCGCCGCCGCACCCGATGAGCCCGCAGCGCATGCTCGAACCGAGACGGCGGCTACCCGCAACGGGGCGCTCTTCCGTTCGGCGGGGATCGTCAGCTTCATGACGGTGGTGAGCCGGGTGCTGGGGCTCCTGCGCGACCGTTATCTGGCGGCGCTCTTCGGGGCTTCCTGGATCAGCGACGCGTTCAACCTTGCGTTCATCCTGCCGAACTTGACGCGGCGGCTCTTCGGCGAGGGGGCGCTCAGTTCGGCCTTCGTGCCGATCTTCTCGGAGCAACTGGCGAAAGAGCAGCGGCCGGAAGCGTTCCGGACGGCCTCGGTGCTGATGACGCGGCTGGCGCTGTTCCTGTTTCTGGGCAGCGGGTTGCTGGTGGCGGTCTCGATGGGCGTGCTTTCGGGGCTTCCTGCGGAGCGCGAGTCGCTGCGCCTGACGCTCGAACTGGCCGCGATCATGCTCTTCTACTGCGTGCTGGCGAACGTGGGCGCGGTACTGATGGGGGTGCTGAACAGTCTGCGCCACTTCGCCGCGCCGGCGGCGGCTCCGGTGCTTTTGAATCTGTGCATGATCGCGGCGTGCTGGTACGGACTGCATCAAGGCCGCGAAGCTCCGCTGGACGAGCGCGTGAAGCTTGTGGCGTGGTCGGTGATGGCCGGCGGGCTGCTGCAACTGCTGGTGATGATTCCTCCGGCGCTGGCGCGCGGCTTCAAGTTCACGCCCAGCCTGAATAAGTCGGACACGGGCTACCGCGAGACGATGCAGAAGTTCGGCCCGGTGGTGCTGGGCGTGGCGCTCTTTCAGATCAATATCTTGATCGACCAGGTGATCGCGCGGTTCATGATTCCCGAGGACGGTCCGGTGACGATGCTGGCGTACGGGAACCGTCTGATTCAGCTTCCGTGGGCGATTTTCTCGCTGGCGCTGGCGACGGCGGCGCTTCCGATGCTCTCGCACTGGTGGGCCAAGGAAGACAAGCCGGCCTTCGCCGGGGCGGTAAACGCGGCGGTGCGGAACACGCTCTTTCTGGCGGTGCCCAGTGCGGTGGGGCTGATGCTGCTCTCCGGCGAACTGGTGCGGCTCTTTTACGGAACGGGCGCGTTCCTGGCGAACAACGGCGAAGCCGTCTCGCGCACCGGCCGAGTGGTCTTCTGCTTCGCGCTGGGACTGCCCTTCTACAGCCTCAACGCGGTCCTCGCACGCGCGCTGTACGCGACGAAAGACATGCGTTCGCCGACCATCGCCGCGGCGTGGTCGGTGGCGCTGAACGTAATCCTGAACGTCATCCTGGTGCAGACCGACCTGAAGGAAGCGGGGCTGGCGCTGGCTTCCACGATTTCGGGCGGGTTCCAGACGCTGTGGATGACGCGGGTGCTGTACCGGCGCACCGAAGCGCATGCGGCGGGCCGGCTGGCGGGCTTTGCGGGAACGATGGCGTTCGGGCTGGCCGTGGGGGGAATGGCCGCGGCCTACGTGTACCACCGCATGAGCGCGAATCCGGATTACGAAGGCTTCATGGTCTTCTTCGCCTGCGCGGGCGCGGGGCTGCTCCCGCTGGCTTTCCTGGGCTTCCAGTATTTCAAAATGCGGCTGAAAGAGGCGCGCGAAGCGTACGAGCGCGAGCGTCCGAAGGACGCAGAAGCGGATGAGCCGCCGCGCTTCGGAGTACCGGACGAGCGCTGGCCGACGGATCTGGCGTTCTTCCACGCGCTGTACACGATCGCGATCGCGAGCGCCGTGATGGGGCTGGCGGTATGGGCGGTGCGCGACAGCCTGCCGCCGGCGGGGAACGCGTTCGCGCTGGTCTTCCAGCGCGGAATCATTCCGGTCATCGCCGGGATGGCGGTTTACGTCTTCGCCGCGCAAGGGGTGCAGAGCCGCGAGTACGACGAATTGAAGGCCGCATTCGCGCGGAAGACGAAGCGGAAGGGTTAGGGCTGTAAACGGCAAACGTCAAACGGCAAGAACCGCACAAACGGCAAGCGGCAAACACCCCAATCGGCTAACGACCATTCGGAACCGGGGCCGCGGCACAACTACGGCCAGAAGTTGAAGCGGCGGGAGTTGATGTCGAGAAGGGTCAGGATTTCGAGGCCGTCGTCGAGCGGGGCGTTGTGGTCGAGGATCCACTGAATGATGTCGAGGTTCTCGCCGCCGTGTTTGATGAGTTCGACGATACAGGCGATCAGTTCGAGGTTGCGGTGGAAGTCGCGCTTGAGGATGCCGAAGTCGGCGCGGTCGAGTTCGCTCCAGTAGCGTTCGCCGCTGAGGTGTTCGATCCAGCGGTCGCGGCACCAACGCCACCAATGCCGCCGCGACCAGTCGTGGATCGCGGCTTCACCCAAGTCCCGGCCGGCCTTCTCGGACTCGATCCACTTATGCCGTTCGGCTTCCGCCAACGCGTGCCGAAACAACTCCGTGTCCCGTTGAAGGACCGTCGTCCCTACCAAGCGGCCAACTTCGGCCATGTGCTGCCCGCTCCCAGGGCTCACCCGTTCCAGCGTGCCCGTAACCCCCATAATCTATACACCGTTTCTACTGTCAATTTCTGCGCATCGTGCCCGATTCAAATACCTACCCACAAGGCGGATTATCTCACCTGACCGGGCGGTCGGGCAATATGAAAATCAGCTAAGAAGCTTAATGTCTTGCGCTTAAGACGCATGGTGCATGATTGGGTTTATGCGCTTCACTTGTCCCTTTCGCAGATCCGACGATACGCATTCACCGCCGCATGTGCCTGCCGGGTCGGTTCGGGTAGCCGGTACTCGGGGCGCGTACAGCGGAGCGCCCATTCCGCGGCGGCTTCCAGGCCGATGCGATGGCCGACGGATACGTAAAGCGGATGCGCGTTCGGACGCGTGCGCAGGACCGTCCCGATGCGTTCGGCGGCGTCGAAGAGCGGCTCGGCGGAACCGCGCGCGTTCTGGGGCTCGGCATGCGTCCCCACCAAGCGGCTCTTGGCGACGCCCAGCGTGGGCACATCCAGCCACAGGCCAAGGTGGCACGCGAGTCCGAAGCGCCGCGGATGCGCGTAGCCGTGCCCGTCGAAGCAGACGAGATCGGGGCGCTGCTTGAGCTTCCGAAACGCATCCAGCAAGACCGGACCTTCGCGGAAGGAGAGATACCCCGGCACGTAGGGGAAGCTCGCACACCGGCGCGCCGTGACGGTCTCCACGACATCCAGTCCGGGCCAAGCCAGGACGACGACGGCTCCGTAGAGCCATTCCGAGCCGCGGCGATGCGACATGTCTGCGCCGGCGATCAGACCCGGCTTAAAGGACCGGGGTGTGACGGCTTCGACGCGAGCGGCAAGGCGCGCCTGGAGCGCCTTGGCGTGGGGTACATCAAGCGGCCAGGTATGCAGCCGAGCGCAACGCATTACGACTTGGACGGGAGCGGCGTCGCGACAGGCGGGGCCTCCTGCGCGGGCGGCTGGAGTTCGGCGGCCACGGCGGCGGGGTCCATTCCGGTGGCGTCCTCGATGATGCGCAGCCGCGCTTCGAGGCGGCGTTCGAGGTCGCGGTAGGCGAGCTTCTGGCGCACGAGGACCATGGCGACGGAGGTCACACCCCAAATAGGCAAGAGGATCTCGAGGGCGAGCGTGTACATCCCGGGCGCGTTGTAGGGATTGAAGAGCAACACGCAGAGGATCGCGATGGCCGCACCGGCGCTGACGCCGTAGGTGAGAAAATACGCATGGGGGAGGCGCGGGAGCGCGCTGGTGAAGGGCGGGCGCGCGAGGATCATCGCGACGACGCCGATGCCCAAGGCCAGAATGGTTGCGGTCAAGCTGGGCGTACGCCCGGCCGACCACGCGGCGAGGCTCATGCCCAAGCCGGAGTAACCGACCCGGTCGAGCAACAGCAGGGTGAGAATCAGCCCGACGAGCGCGGCGACGAGACAGAGCGCGAGTTGCGCGCCGTGGCGGACTTCGGTACGCAGGACCTGCGTGGCTCCGGTGCGGCGCAGCGGCACGGGCAGTTCGGCGACCTGCTTGGGCGGATCGGCGTAGGGAATCTGGAGCAGCGCTTCGCGGACGAAGTCCGGTCCCAGGCGGTGCGCCGAGAAGGTTCCCGCGGCGAGCCCCAGGACGGTGCGGACAGCCTCGTCTTCGCGGCGGGCGTCGGGATCGTTCTGGATGAACTTCTCGAGTTCGGCGCGGCGCGCGTAGCTCATGCCGCCTTCGGCCAGCGTGACGGCGAGGCCCAACGAGTCGCGGCGCATGGGCGAGAGCGTGGCCGGATCGGGCGGCGCTCCGGGCGTCCCGGCGAAACCCGCGCGATAGCCCACGTCCACGGCCACGCGGCGCAGGGATTCGAGGATTTCCTGGTCGTCGGCGCCGAGGAGTCCGGCAATCTCGCTCACCGCCAAGCCTTCGACGTGGCGCAGGAAGAAGACGATCGTCTCGGGCAGCGGGCAGTCCGCCATGCCTTGGCGCAAGCTGCGGCGGGCCAGGACCTTCTCGGTCTTGAGGATGCTGTGCCCGCCGCCGTCGGCGGGTTCGTCTTCGCCGGGCTGCGGCTTCTGGAGACTGGCGGCCTTTTCGACGCACTGGGCCAGCAGTTCGACGAAGCCTTCGGTTTCGGCCAGCTTAGGGAGGCGCTGCACGACCAGCGGCCAAGCGGCTCGCGCGACCCGCTGGGCTTGCGGGAAGCTGTGGGTGGCGCGGAAGGCCAAAGCGTAGCTGACGCCTTGGTAACGCTCCAGGAGCCCGCGCAGCGCGGCACGTTCGCCGCGGATGGCACGATGGATCAGTTGGACGTGGGACTCGGTCAAAATGCTTGGCCTCGGATGCAGGTACAGTCTACATAACGATCGACGCGCATCTCTTTTACACGGCGGCGAAAGGTTGCGAGTCACTCACACAAGGTGCAATGCCGGCCTTTTAAGATGCGCTCAGGGGGGCGCGGAGGCAAGCGGAAAGTGCGGCGGTTGGATGCAAGGCAAGGCTCGTTCAGCCGTTGAGCTAGTCGAACACAGGATGTACATTGCGCAGCGCCGACAGGTTTTCCGCCTTGGCGGGCGCTTTCACGGGGAGATTTTCGCATGGCACGCCGTATGGGACGACCGTCCGCTCGCCGCGACCCGAATCGCGGCATCAAATTCGAGGTCAAGGAAACCGACCAGGCCACGCTGATCAGCGGGCCGTTTACCGGGACGATGCAGGCCGGCCCCGCGCGCCCCGTGCGCGCCCACGGGCTCTCCGACGAGCACCAGGACCGCGGGCTCGTGTACGTCGAGAAGCAGCTTTGGGACGACGCGATCGCGGAGTTCAAGAAGTCGATCGAGCTGACGCCGGACTTCGCCGAAGGCTTCAACAACCTGGGCCTGTGCCACATCTACGCCAAGCGCTACAACGAGGCGATCGAGGCGCTGACTCAGGCGGTGCGGCACTTCCCCGGCTGGCATATCGCGACGGCGAACCTGGGGCTCGCCTATCAGAAGGCGGGGAAGCTCGATAAGGCGATTCACTATTACCGGCAGTCGGTGAGCAAGTTCTCGAAGCAGGCTCCGGTCTGGGCGAGCCTGGGCGAATGCCTGGAGACGTCGGGCGAAGTCGATCAGGCCGAAGAGGCTTACCGGCAGGCGCTTTCGCTGGCGGCCAACTACGGCCTGCCGCTGTACCGGCTGGGGATGATCCTGGCGCGCAAGACGCTGCTGGACGAAGCCGAACAGTTGCTCGAGAAGGCGCTGGCGCAAGACCCGAGCCTGGCCGATGCGGCCGGCGTGCTGGGCGCGATTCAGGCTCGGCGCGGCAATCTGGCCCGCGCGAAGGACCTCTGGAATCAGGCCAAAGAAGCGCGTCCCGAGAAGGTGCCCGCCGCGGCCTCGCGCGGGCTGGCTTCGATCGAAGCCTACGAGACGGGCGTGCACCGCAACTACGAAGAGATTCAGACGGCGCTGGAAGACCTGCCCACGATCGCGGAGTGCATGTTCAACGCGGGCTTGGCGTACATGCAGGCGAACAACCTCTCGATGGCGCGGAGCAGCTTCCAGAACGCGGCGGACGAAGACGCGGAATGGGCCGAGCCGCTGCTGTGGCTGGGCATGATCGAAGCGCTGCAGGAAAACCCGAGCCGCTCGCGCGAACACTGGCAGAAAGCGAAGCAACTCGACCCTCAAAACGCGTGGCTGACGGAGCAGTTGGGGCTGACGGCCTTGGCGCTGGGGCTGCGGCAGGAGGCGGAGCGGTTGTTCGAGGAAGCCCGCAAGCTGGGCCGCGAGGTGGAGCCGGTGAACGTGGGGTGAGGCGGGCGGGGACGGGCGGAAGGTATTGAGTAGGCGGTTAACGGTAAAGGGCAGTGGTGCGGCAGTAATCGCGCCTGTAGACGTAAGCCGGTAGTCTGCAAACCAAGTTGGTAAGGGAAATTGCCGTTTCACAAAGAAGTAGATTCTCAATCGAATATGGTCAATGAGGCGTACTTGCGGCCAATCCTACTTAAGACCGCTGCGACTTCCGGCGAAGCAAAGGATGCCTTCCGCTAAATGGAATCAGCAGATGGGTTACAATATTTATTGGCTGGGCGTACGAGGTAAAGCGAACGATGTAGTTCTGTCCGAGCTGGGCTTTTGTGGTACGGGCAAGTTTGAGGAATCTCCGGAGGGTAAGTATTCGGCCGTACTACTGTCCACCGGGTGGTATGTGATATTTGCGAATGAAACTGGCTATTACCCTTCGCTTAGTGACTTGAACCAGCTCTCCCAGAATGCCGAAGTACTTTTGTGCCAAATCATGGAAGGGTCCATGTACAGCGAGGCGAGCCATTGGCGCCTCGGAACCATGGTCTGGAATGTAACCCATGATAGCAGTCGAGGACTCAAGCACCTGCATGTGAGAGGTGAACCACCTGCCGCGTATCACAAAATTCGAGAGAGCTTATTGCAAAAACAGGATATGGACACCTCAACCTACCAGGGGATGGGCGTTGATTATATTTTCGACGTACCTATCGAACTCGCTAGGGCAATCACAGGATTCAGGCATGACGAGGACATACTTTATCTTGATGAGGACATAGTTGAACCCTTTGAATTATTGGAAGCGGTCGCCCCGCCGGCCAAGCGTAGGGGATTCTTCCAGTGGCTTTTTAGAAGGTAGGGTAATGCTGATTGCCTGTCGTCCGAGTCGACAAGGGGATAAGCGAGAAATCACGCGCAAGCGCTTCAAGATTCGCCGCCAGCGGATTGGGCCTTGTTTCCGGCGACTTTGGGCAAGATGCGGGAGAGGCGGTATTCGCGGAGCATGTGGACGGGAACGAGGTGCCCGCGCGGGGTGAGCATGCAGTTGCCGAAGACGCGGTAGGGCGCCGACTGCATCGCGCGTTCGACGGCGTGCGGTTGCTTGCGGTTGGGGACGATGTTGTAGATGCGCCACTTTTCGGGTTGGCAGAGCGCACAGTCTTCAAGCTCTTCGTGGATGGAAGTCTGGATCGACTTGCGGCAACGGCGGCACGAAATCATGGCTTGGACTCCCGATACAATAGCTTCCCGACGGCCGTTCATACGCTGCGTGTCGATACCGTCCGACTCATAGGTGCATCGCCGCCTGCTTATACATACGGAATCAAAGCACAGACCGTTCGGAATGCATAAATTTTTATGAAAAAAAGACCAACAAAATCATCCCCCCTTACCCTCCCTTGAACCAAGCGGAGGGATACGGCCCGCCCCCCGTGGAGGCGTTCTCGGCTTGCGGCTCGCGGCGGCCCGGTAGGATGCGCGCGCTATGGACCTTGCACCGAAAGACCTCGCGCGCCTGCGGCGGCGCTTGCTGGAGTGGTACGAACGGCACCGCCGAGATCTGCCGTGGCGGCGCGAGCCGACGCTGTATCGGGTGCTGCTGAGCGAGTTCATGCTGCAGCAGACGCGGGTCGACCAGGCGCTCCCGTACTACCACCGCTTCCTCGCGGCCTTCCCCACCCTGCGCGCGCTGGCCGAGGCGGATCTGGGCGCGGTGATGAAGCTGTGGGAAGGTCTGGGCTATTACCGGCGCGCAAAGTTCCTGCACGCGGCCGCGCGGCATTTGGCTCCGATCGCCCAGCCTGGCGTGGAAGATCTGGACGCGTGCCCGGGGATCGGGCCGTATACGAAAGCGGCGATCGGGAGCATCGTCTGGGGCGCTCCGCTGGCCGTGGTGGACGGGAACGTGAACCGCGTTTTCGCGCGGCTGACGGCGCTGGCGATTCCGCCGGCGGGAAGCGCCGGGAAGAAGCAGGTTCAGGCGCTGGCCGACCGGCTGCTGGCGGTGGAGCGTTCGGGCGATTGGAACCAGGCGGTGATGGAACTGGGCGCGACGGTCTGTTCGCCGCGCGCGCCGCAGTGCCTGATCTGCCCGCTGGAAGCGTTCTGCGCGGCGCGCAAAGCGGGGCAGCCGGAAGCTTTTCCGATCGTCGAAGCCAAGGCGCCGCGCCCGCACAAGCAGATCGCCGCGGCGATCATCCGCCGCGGCGACGGGAAGATCCTGATCGCGCAGCGCATGAGCGGCGGCCTGTTGGGCGACCTGTGGGAGTTCCCCGGCGGCAAGCAGAAGTCCGGAGAGCCGCTGGCCGAGACCTGCGCGCGCGAGGTGAAGGAAGAGCTGGGCATCGAGGTGGATGTAGGCGCGGAAGTGTACGCGATCGAGCACGGGTACAGCCATTTCACGATCACGCTGCATGTATTCGAGTGCGTGTACCGGCGCGGAAAGCCTCGGACGCTGGGCTGCCAGGCGTTCCGATGGGTGGCTCAGCGCGAGCTGAAAGCGTTCCCGTTCCCGCGGGCGAACCAGGAGATTATCGCCCGGCTGAGCGACGGGAACGTCCGGAAGGGCCAGCCCGGGAAAAAGGGGGTAAAACGGGCGGCGAAATGAGGGACGCGTCCGCTGCCGCGCGGAGAAATAGGCCGTCACTTTAGCGTTGCTTTTCGGACCGAAGCGTGTAAAGTCCTGCGCGTAAGTCTCCTACCGAGTGTGCCCCGCGTACTTCGCACGAGACTCCAAAGCATGAATGGATTTCATGCATGGCCGCCAAGTCGGGCGGCGGTTGTGCGTCGTTGCGCCGGTGTCGGCGGAAACGCATGACACAGGCGGCGCTCCCAGCTATCCGGACGTCGGCCTTGCAGTACCCTCGGATTGCAGGAGTTCCCCGTACATGTCTTTCGAAGCGTTCGGTCTTCACCCCAGCGTGATGCAGGGCGTGAAGGATCTCGGTTTTAGTCAGCCTTCCCCCATTCAATCGCAAGCGCTGCCGCCCGGCCTGGCCGGCCAGGATCTGCTGGCGTGCGCGGCCACCGGGAGCGGCAAGACGGCGGCGTTCGTGCTGCCGATCCTTAACCGGCTGATCTCGATGCCGCGCGGCAAGACGCGCGCGCTGATCGTGACGCCGACGCGCGAACTGGCGCATCAGATCGACGAGCAGGTCAAGGCGCTGGGCCGGCACACGGGCGTGCGCTGCGCGACGATTTACGGCGGCGTGGGCTTCGAGCCGCAGCGGCAGGCGTTCCACCGCGGGATCGACGTGATCGTCGCGACGCCCGGGCGGCTGCTGGACCATCTGCGCCAGCCGTACGGGAAGCTGGATAACGTCGAACTGCTGGTGCTGGACGAAGCGGACCGCATGCTGGACATGGGCTTCCTGCCGGATATTCAGCGCATCCTGGCGCGGCTGACGAAGCCGAAGCAGTCGTTCCTGTTCTCTGCGACGATGCCGCCGGACATGCAGCGGCTGGCGCGCGAGTTGCTGCGTTCGCCGTTCACGATCAACCTCGAGCGCCAAGGGCGCCCGGCGGCGAAGATCGAGCAGCGCTTGTACGAGATTCATCAGACGCAGAAGCCCGCGCTGCTGCTCTCGCTGGCTCAGGCCGGCAAGATCAAGAGCGCGCTGGTCTTCACGCGCACGAAGCGCCGCGCCGACCGCGTGGCGGAGTTCCTGCAGCGCAACGGCGTGGCTTCGGAGCGTATCCACGGCGACCGCAGCCAGGGTCAGCGCACGCAGGCGCTGGAGAGCTTCAAGCGCGGTAAGTACAAGATCCTGGTCGCCACCGACGTGGCGGCGCGCGGAATCGACGTGCAGGCTCTGAGCCACGTGATCAACTACGACATGCCCGGTTCGACGGACGATTACATTCACCGCGTGGGCCGCACGGCGCGGGCCGAAGCCACCGGCGAGGCGTATACGTTCGTGACGCCGGAAGACCACGGCGAAGTGCGGGCGCTGGAACGGCGGCTGAACGTGCGCTTGCCGCGCGCGGAAGCGTCGGAGATGGAGAACCTGCCGGCGGCCGTCGCGGCGCCGGCGCATGCGGAAGTACGCCCGTGGCAGGGCGGCGAGAAGCGCAGCGGTCCTTGGAACAAGCGTCCGGGCCGTCCGGCGTTCGGGAAGCCGCAGAAGCGCGGGAACGTGGGCTACGCGTTTTCGCGGCGGTCTTCGCAGGGGCGTTAGGCGGGCGGAAGAGATGAGAAGCGAAAACGGCGGAAGCGCTACGCGCGCTTCCGCCGTTTTTTTATTCGCCGTCACCGATCGCCGTTTAGCGACGACCGTTCACCGGCCGGATTACGCCAGGTTCTCGTAGAAGTCGATCGGGCGCACCCAAATATTGCGGAAGCGGACGAGGTCGCCGTGGTCTTGCAGGCGCAGCGGGCCGGTGTTGGCGTGCGGCGCATAGCCGGCGAGGCGTTTGTGCTGCGTGGGGCCTTGCAGCGCCTTGTGGTAATGCAGGATCACCCCGTTGAGGATTACCGTCACGTAGGCGGGGCTGATCAGGCGCGAGCCGTCGAAGCGCGGCGCGACCCATACGATGTCGTAGGTCTGCCAGGCGCCGGGCGCACGGCAGGCGTTCACTTGCGGCGGGTACTGGCCGTAGATGCCGCCGGTGGTGCCGTCGGGGTACGTCTGGTTCCGGTAGCAGTCGAGGACCTGGATCTCGTAGCAGCCCATCAGGAAGACGCCGCTGTTGCCGCGCCCCTGCCCTTCGCCCTTGATCTCCGGTTCGCGGAATTCGAGGTGCAGCTGCATGTCGCCGTAGGCTTGCTTGGTCCAGATGTCGCCGGTCTTGGGAACGACTTCCATGTAGCCGTTCTCGACCTTCCATTGCGCGGCGGCGCCGTCCTTGTTCTTCCAGCCGTCGAGGCTCTTGCCGTCGAAGAGGACGATCGCGTCGCTGGGCGGCTTGCCGGGCGCGTCCTGGCTGAAGGGCGTGCCGGGATCGACCACCGGGGGCTGCGGGCGGCGCCCGTCGTGGACGGTCCACTTTCCGCCGGGCAAAAGAGGGGTGTCTTCGTAACCGAGGGCCATCGTGTGAACTCCCTATCGCTCCAAAAAAGCAGGGGCGGTACCGCCGCCCCTGGGTGCTTCGCGTGTGTATGCGGCTTGCGCAGTTTCGCGCGAGCTTTGCGGCGTGCAAGTACGAAGCCGAGTATGGGCTCGCCGCTGACGGCAACGGCTTACAGCTCGCTGAGCTTCACTTCGCGGCCGCCTTCTTGAGCGCTCTTGAGCGCCGCGAAGACCATGCCCACCGACTTGAGGTTATCCTCGGCATTGCACTCGGGCTGGCGCTTGGCTTTGAGCGCGTCGAGAAAGTCGGCGAGGAGCACCTTGGGGCCGCCGGTGCCTTTCTCGTCGAGCGCGATCTCGTCGCGGATCTGCGGGTTCTGCTTGTGCTTGAGCGTGTGGAAGAGCTTGGAGCCTTCCCACGTGAGGGTGCCCTTCGGCCCGTCGTAGCGCCATTCGCCGTTATGCCCGGCGGGGACGTGGCCCATCGTACAGCCGATGCCGCGGTGCGTGGCGATCACGCCGTTGGCCATCTTGAAGATGATGATCTGGCAGGCATCGCCCTGGTGCCAGCCCCACGGAAGATTCCAGGTGAAGGCGCGGGCGCTGACGCAATCGGTGCCCAGCGTGTAGCGCATCATGTCGAAGTGGTGGATGCCCATATCGGTGAGGAACATGTAGGGCTCTTTGACGTAATGGCTGCCCGGGGCGTCGGCCCAATCCACGTAGAGACTCACATCGAGCTGGCCGACGGGTCCGACGCGGCCTTCGTCGAGGAGGCGCTTGGTCGTGCGCGGAAGTCCGGCCCAGCGGTAGTTCTGGGTGATCATGTGCTTCACGCCTGCGCGCTTGCCGGCCGCGACCACCTCGCGGGCGATCTCGTACTTGTCGCTGAGCGGCTTTTCGCCGAGCAGGTGCAGCCCGTTCTCGAACGCCGTGTGCGCGACCTTGTGGTGGACGGCCGGCGGCGTCACGTCGACGACGAAATCGGCCTTCACCTTTTTGACGGCCGTGTTGAGGTCGTCGAAGAGGATGCTTTCGGAGACGCCGAAATCCTTAACGGCGCGCGCTTTGTTCTCGGCCATCGGTTCGACGCAGGCGACGACCTCGCACTCGGGGTTCTCCTTGAGGTCCTTGAGCCAGCCCCGCCCGCGCCCGCCCAGCCCGACCAGAATCGCTTTCATGGTTTGTTCCTTTTCGGTTGATTTCACCACGGAGAGCACAGAGCACACAGAGAACGCACAAGGCGGAATCAGGGGAACGGCTCAGAACCGCATCGCTTGAAAATGCCGCGTACGGTGAGCGAAATTACGCTTCGCATTCCGTGCCGTTCCCCAGACTCGGTCGTTGCCTTTCTCTGTGTGCTCTGTGTCCTCCGTGGTGAAAAAGCAGTTAGAAGCTGTCCACTTCACGGTACGCGTCGATCAGGCGGCGCTCGCCTTCCTTGCCCAGCAGGCTGATCCCGTGCTCCATGCCCACGATTCCGGTCCAACCCTTGGAATGGATGTGCTTGAAGACGTTCTTGTAATTGATCTCGCCGGTGGTCGGCTCCTTGCGGCCCGGATTGTCGCCGACCTGAAAGTAACCGATCTCGCTGTAGCTGGCGTCGATGTTCGGGATCAGGTTGCCTTCGGTGATCTGCTGGTGGTACAGGTCGTCGAGGATCTTGCAGCTCGGGTGATTGACGGCTTTGCATATCATGTACGACTGCGGCATTTCGGCGAGGAAGACCCGCGGGTGGTTGGCGAGACGGTTGAGCGGTTCGAGGACCATGACGAGGCCGGACTTTTCGCAGATCTCGCAGCAGCGCTTAAGCAGATCGATGCAGTTGGCGGTCTGGTAATCCCAGGCGAGTTTGAGATCGAAGAGGCCCGGGACGACGGTGCACCACTTCGCGTTGACGCGCTTGGCGACTTCGACGGAGTCCTGCATGTCCTTCAGGACCGCGGCGCGCGCGGCTTCGTCGGTTCCGGCGAACGTGACGTTTTCGAAGGTGGCGGTGGCGACGAAGACGCCCATCTCGATCTTGAGCTTGCTCATGGTGGCCGCGATGGCTTCCTGCGTGGCCAGATCGCGCTTCTTCATGCCGTTGTCTTCCCAGGCCGTGAAGCCTTCGTCGGCGGCGAAGCGGAGTTGTTCGAGCGGATCGTCGCCCGCGTGCTGCTTGAACATCCCGAAGTGGGGCGCGTACTTGAGCTTAAACGGAGCCTTCGGCATCGTGATCTCCCTGGACGGATGGCGCGCACCCCATGCCGGCTGGCCGCCCAGCGGCTGGCGTACGCTCGTCGTAAGTTGTTTTCTGCGCCCACAAAAACTACAGTTTGTGACTGCACGTGTAGGATACCCCCTGGAACTCCTGCTTTCTGGCTGCAATCTGTGATGCCTGATGTACAATTTGTGACATGGCCGCCCGCAAACCCCCCTCCCCCGCGCAGGAAACGCTCTGGCGCGTCCGCGCGTTCCAGTTTGGGCAGGTGGTCGAACCGAGCAGCGGATGGAGCTTCGAGAACCGCGAGCGGGGCGTCGCGGGCGTGGTGATCTTTCAGTACGCGGTCCGCGGCAAGATGTGGTATCGCGACGCGCGCGGCGAGCGCGACGTGCTGCCGGGTTGGGCGGCGCTTTTCGCGCTGGGCGAGGCGAGCGCGTACGGGATCAAGCCCGAGTATGCGGAGCCGTTCGTCACGAACCACCTTTCCTTGATGGGCGCGGGGCTGCTGGAGCACGTGAACCTGCTCCGCGCACGCTTCGGATCGGTCTTCCATCTAGGCGAAGACCACCCGCTGGTGGAAATGATGCGTTCGCTGGCCGACCAGTCGCGTCCGCGGACGGCGGCCGACGCGGCGCTGCACGCCAGCGCCCTGTACGCCTATCTGCTGCGGCTCTACACGCATCTCGACGAACAATGGGCGCGCGAGAAACCTCCGGTGGAGCGCGCGGTGGAAGAACTGCTGCGGCATCCGCTGCACCCGTGGTCGCTGAAGGAGGTGGCCGTGCGGCACGGCTGCAGCCGGGAGCATTTGACGCGGGTCTTCGCGCAGCGCGCGGGGGCTCCGCCGGCGGAATACCTGACCCGGGCGAAGCTACGCAAAGCGTTGGAACTGCTGCGCGAAACGACGTTGCCGGTGGCGGCGGTGGCCGAGCAAAGCGGGTTTACCAACAAGCACACGCTGGCGCGTTGGGTGCGCGGCGAGACCGGCCGCGCCCCGGGGGATTATCGCCGAAAGGGCCCGCTGGCCTTGGCTTAGCCGCCTTGGGGGTCTGAAACGAAGGGCGACAAACAAGCCTAAACCATGTACGATAAAGGCATTACAAGTACACCCAAGGCTTTGGGGGGCGCTTTGAAGCTCCCGCGCGGGAGGCGCTCAATATTTAAGGAAATCCTATTGTCTAGGGCATTTAGGCACTTTATCTTACCGAATGATGCTTCAGGCCTAGTATCTATCCGTGGCGATGGATAGCCGGGAAGCGAAGGGTTTTGGTTGGAGGCCAGTCAATGGCTCGCGGTAAGGTCAAGTGGTTCAACGATCAGAAGGGGTTCGGATTCATCACGCCCGATGGTGGCGGGAAGGATCTCTTCGTCCATTTCAGCGAGATTCAAAGCGAAGGCTTCAAGAGTCTCCAGGAGGGCCAGGCGGTCGAGTTCGAAACCGCTCAGTCCGATAAGGGTCCGAAGGCGGCCCGGGTGCGCGTCGTCGCCGGGTAACGCATTTCTATTTCACGGGCACTATGCCGAAAGCCGGCGGGGCACCCCCGCCGGCTTTTTCATTTTCAGGCTCTGCGTTTCACGAACCTCCCCACTTTAACCGACGATCCCTTCGCGGCGAGGCTTACTCGCTATCCGCGCAGCGCTCACGCACTCGAAGCCGATCGAGCTTGGTCCCTAAGCACTGTCCCGGTCCCCTTCTTCGGCGTTTCGGGACAGAGCCTAGTCCTGGCAGCCCACCCGCCCGCTTTGCTTGTCCCGGGCGCGGGTTTAGCCGAGAATGCGGCGGCTTGCGGATCACGAAAGGAATCGAAGCATGACCAACTTGAGCGGTAAGAAGGTTGTCGTCGTGGCGGGTTCGCGCGGAATCGGTGCGGCGAGCGTCGAGGCGCTGGCGGCGGCGGGCGCGGAGGTGCTCTTTACGTACCTGACCAGCCAGCAGCCCGCGGAGGAATTGGCCGCGCGCGTGGCGAAGGCCGGCGGAAAGGCGGCGTGCATGAAACTCGACGCCACCGACGAAGCGCAGTCGCGCGCCTTCGCGGGGCAAGTGAAAGAACGCCTCGGGCGCGTGGACGTGCTCTTTAACAACGCCGGCGACATGGTGGCGCGCAAGCCGCTGCCGGAAGTCGACGCCGCGTACGTGCGTCAGGTCTTCGACTTGAACGTGCTCTCGACGATCATCGTGACGAAGGATCTGCTTCCGCTGATCCCCGCGGGCGGCGTGATCCTGAACATGACCT
Source organism: Planctomycetota bacterium (assembly GCA_045863855.1). Taxonomy (GTDB): domain Bacteria; phylum Planctomycetota; class SZUA-567; order H5-PLA8; family H5-PLA8; genus H5-PLA8. The sequence continues at coordinate 27,769 of BTVV01000031.1, forward strand.
CGGCGGCGGCGCGCAACGGCGGCGGGCTGGGTTCGGGGATTTACGCTGCAAGCAAGGGCGCGATCCTGACGCTGACGCGGGGCTGGGCGACGGAACTGGCGCCGCGCGGCATCCGCGTGCTGGCCGTCGCGCCAGGCGTAATCGATACCGACTTCCACAAGCGGCACTCCAAACCCGAATTGCTGGCCACGGTGACGAAGACCGTTCCGGCGGGGAAGTACGGGACGCCGGAGGATGTCGCGCGCGCGGTGGTGTATCTGGCCGGCGAAGGCGGCGGCTTCATGACCGGCGTGACGATCGATATCAACGGCGGCGTGTATATGGCGTAGGGCCGTTTTCACCGCGGAGGCGCAGAGCGCGCGGAAATAGGCACGGCTATACGGGGAACGGCGCACCGAAAGCCCGGCATAAGCAGGGCGATCGGCGCGACTTCGGCGGCGCGTTACACCGCCAAGGCACCGGCCGGGACGTCGATCACTTTGCGCTGCTTGACCGAATCCAGGATCGCCTGGGCGACCACGAGGTTGCGGTAGCCGTCGACAAGGCTGGGGTGCGCGGGCTTTTTCGCGAGGATGCAGTCCGCAAAGTGCTGGAGCTGGTTGCCGTAACCGCTGCGGTTCCAGGCGGTCAGGATGTGGTGCGGTTCCCAAGTCTGCTGCGTATGGCCCCAAACGGCCTTCTCGGTGGGCGTGGTTTTCTCGCCCGTGCGCAGGGTGACGCGGCCCAGGTCGTCGACGCGGACGGTGGCGCGGCCGTCGCCGACGAGTTCGAGTCCCGTGTACCAGCCGTTGTAGCTGTCCTGCAGATTCAGGAATCCGACGCGCCCTTCGGCGCCTTCAAGCGTGATCGAGTAGACCTTGGTGTTGCCCTGTCCGTGACTACGGAAAGCGGCGACGCGGATGACCTCGCCGAGGAAGTGGCGCATCAGGTCGATCGGATGCCCGCCCTGGACGAGCATGTAGGTCCAATCCTCGTCGGAATCGCCCCAGCCCGAATCGGGTTTGGCGGCTCCGGTGGGCCAGGTGGTGTACTTCGATTCGATCGAGAGGAGCTTCCCGAAGCTCTCGGACTGTGCGAACTCGGCGGCGATCTTGACCGGCGCGGCGTGGCGCATCATGTGCCCGACCTGCCCGACGAGGCCTTTACGTACGGAAAGCTCGGCGAGTTTCTTTGCGCCTTCGAGCGTCGGGGACGTGGGCTTCTCGACGAAGAGATGACAGCCGTGTTCGAGCACCTTCATGCCGATCTGCTCGTGAACGATGGGCGGTCCGACGACCATGCAGGCGTCGGGCTTGGCTTCCTTGAGCATGGTATCGACGTCGGTGTAGGCCGCGCGCGCGCCGAAGTTCCGCGCGTTGCGTTCGGCCAGATCGCGCTGCAGGTCGCAGACGCCGACGAGGTCGAAGACCTTGAGGTAGGGAATCGCCGGCATCAACTGTCCGGTGCATTGGTTGCCGGCGCCTACGACGGCCAATCGGATCGTGGACATGCGCGGTTCTCCGTGTGCCGGGTGTTTGCCACCCGATGCCTCCATTCTCCCCTTTTCACGTCCCGCTTAGCCATGGACGGAGGCGACGGTTTTGTGTACTTTTGCGGCATAAGCGGCGAGAGGCGCGATGCTGACCCACGACCGTTACGACAAGCTGCTTGTGGAATTCAACCTGCGGGTCTTCACGAGCCAGTTGCTGAGGGCGACTCCGCGGTGGAGCGGGATCCAGATTCGCAGCAGTTTCTGGCGGCTGTATGTAAATAACCGCTCGGGGGGAAGCGTGACGTCCGGCGGTCGGACGCATCCCCTGCGCCCGGGGCGGATCCATCTGGTCCCGGCGTGGGTGAGTTTTCGGACCGGGCTGGACCGGAACCTGAAGCACTTCTACCAGCACTTCGATCCGGTGGGATTGCCGGCGCCGCTGGTTCAAGAGCTGTTTCCTGCGCCGCTGGAGTTGAGCGTCGATGCGGCGGGGCTGGCGCTGCTGGAAGCGTGGAAGGCCGATCTCGATCCGGCTCCGCGGCGCGATCTGGCGGCCGCGTGCCGGGCCAAGGCGCTGCTGCATTGGACGCTGGGGCGGCTCGCGGCGGCCTTGCCGCCGGAGGCGCTGGAACGCTTGAGCCGCTACTACGCCGGGAACGCGGCGGTGCTGCCTGCGCTGGAGTACATCGAGCAGCATCTGAACGAAACGCTGGACAACCCGCGGCTGGCGGAGCTGTGCCACCTGGGCGTGGATCATTTTGTGCGCCAGTTCCGGCGCTGCACCGGGCAGACTCCCGCGCAGTACGTGATCGACACGCGGGTGAAGCGCGCGGCGCAGGAGTTGTTCTTCACGCGCGACAGCATCGAGACGATCGCGGCGCGGGCGGGCTTCCGCGACCGGTTTTATTTTTCGCGCGTCTTCGCGCGGCGCATGGGCCAGGGGCCGGCGGGGTATCGGAGAAGTAATCCGGTTTAGGTTGGGGGCCTCAAAGGACAAACGGCAGGAAACGACCTACCGCGCTATCAACCGCGGCTTGGAGAAGCGGGCGCGCATGGGGAAGTCCTTAGTGCGGCAGGAGAAACTCGTCTTCGCGGAGGCGGTAGCCGCGAATGTGGGCCTGCGGCGAGGTGTCGTCCACGAGGTAGTTCACGATGAAAATTTCGCCGTCGGGGAACTGGACCCAGCCGCTGTAACCGATATCGCTCTTGCCGGAGCGGTCGAAATCGACGGGCAGTATGCGCGTACGCGCGCCTTTGCGTTCGGGCGCGAGGGCCGATTCGGGGTCGGTCAACGCGGCGAAGAAGTTCTGCGTCCACGCGCCCAGCCAGCCGTTGCCGCCTTGCATGAAGCGATAGGTGACCAGAATCTTGCCGCTCTGTAGCATCCCCGCGACGGGCCGATGGCAGCCGGGAAGCGGAAAGCGGACGAGGCCGGTCCAGGTGCGCCCGCCGTCGCGGCTGACCGACTTGTAGGCGTCCTGGCCGTCGCCGCCGTTCTCGCGCATGAAGCAGACCAGGTCTCCGCCGGGAAGTTCCATGATGCTGCCTTCGCAGAGCTTCAGGCCGGGCTGCGCGGCGACGGTGAACGGTCCGGTCCAGTTCGCGCCGCGGTCGTCGCTGAGCCAGACGCGTTCGTGATGCACGGACTGGCCGTCGAGGGGCAGCGTGGTGTGCGCGGCTAACAGCCAGCGCCCCGCGTGCGGACCGCTTTCGAGTTCGATCAGGCGGTCGGGCACGATCCCGACGACCGGCGTGGCGAGGGGGCCTTCCCAAGTCGCGCCTTCGTCGGCGCTGAACCAGAGCCAGTTGGATTGTTCGCGCATCTGGCTGTGATCCGGTCCCGTCCCTTTTCCGCCGACGCGGTCGCCGATGGCGCAGAGGCGTCCGTCGCCGAGCGTGACGATACGCGCGCAGTTCCAGAAGGGACCGGTCTTGGGATCGCAGCGCAGCGGCTCGCTCAACCCGCGCTTGGGCGTCCAGGTGCGGCCGCGGTCGGCGCTCTCGGTCAGCATGAAGCGCGTATAGCTCCGGTCGCCGTGGTGGGTGCACTCGCTGAAGATGCAGACGAGTTTGCCCGACAGCGTGAGCGTCACGTCCGGCCACGCGTGGTAGAGGTTGGGGTCGTGCGCGATGCGAATCTTTTCGATGGCCATTGCGGTGCGAGCTCCTATCGATGGGGTTTCCGGATGCATCCAACCCTATTTGAAAGCGCGCCGCAAGCTTTTGTAATACAAATACAGGTTGGGGATTGGATTGATTTTATGAAAGTAACTGAAAGGGGCAGTTCGACTCGGCGAAGTAGCTACAGACGGGTATACGCTCAGGGAAAGGCCCTATCCTGCTTGGCGTTAGCATTTATGCACCATGTTGAATTCAAGAGGAATGGGTTTATAAGGTGGGGTTGAGGAGCAGGTCGAGACGCGCATGGAAATTCAATTCTGCGATCAATGCGGGAAGCGTCTGACGCCGGCCGAGCTTCAATCGGCGACGGCCGAAAAGAAGACGTGCACGGCTTGCGCGCCGAAAGCGGCGCCGGTTGCGGCGCACACACCGACGGGACCGGCGGTTCCGATCCGCCCGCCGTCCGGGGTCGGGGAAGCGACCACGCAACGCCGAGCCCCGGTTCGAGGCACCTCGCAGTTCTCTCCTATTGCTCGCGGCACCCCAGGTCGTGGCGCGGTCACATCGCCCGAAGCATCGAAGATGCCCTTCGTGATTTTAGGCGTGGGCGCGGCGGTGGCGCTGGTGGGTCTGGTGGTCTTTATGAGCGGCGGGAAGCCGCCGCCGGCGCAGACGGCCAAAGCGAAGAGTTCCGAATCGGGGCAGTCGCTGAACCTCGCGCATGCTCCGGCTCCGGCGCCTGCACCGCGGATGGATTCGGCCAAGACTGTCGCGCTGCCGGTGGCCGCGCCGAAGCGCGTGGAAGCCGAAGCGCCCCCCGCCGATAAGCTCGAAGCGCCCGCGGCGATGGACGATATCCGCGAAGGCCTTGCGCGGCGCAAATTCGACGCGATCAAGACCGCCATTGCGGAGAACAAAGAGCACCCCTACCACTTGCGTAAGCAGCTCGACGAGTTCGTGAATTCGTACCGCAGCACGGCGGCCGGCCGGGAAGCGGCGGCGCTGCTGGAGCGCACGCCCGCCGTCGACCCGCCTCCGCCGCCCGAGCAGGTGGCTGCCGCGCAGATCAAGCAAAGCGGCGGAAGCGGCGAGAACAATATCCAGGTGGCGGTGCTGCAAGACGGTGCGGCCGACGAACGCTATTACCGGGAAGGGAGCCGCGATACGGCGGAGCTTTACAACGGCAAGGCTTTCTCGTGGCGCGGCAAGGAATTCAACAACGGTTTCTTCAGCAGCAAGCTCGGCGTAGGTTTTCATGAAAAAGCGCCGACCATCACCGACGACATGTGGATGCAATTCGCCGTGAAGCTGGAGGGCGCCAGCAACCTGTGCATCCATTCGGGCTTCGACGACAATATTTTCGAGACGTGGGTTCGCGGGCAGCCGAAGGGGAAGTGGGTTTGGGTGACGGTCAAAGCCGCGGATTACAAGCGCGCGATCCGCGGCACGGGGACGCATCCGACGGCGGGCATGAAATATTCGGGCTCGACCATTTACACGGGCCAGGATGGCAAGCCGAGCAAGATCTGGCTGGGGCCGGTGCTGGTGGGTTCCGGGACGCCGCCCTCGACGCCCGAATAGGCGCCCGTTACTCCTTCTTCAGATCGCGCAACGCGACGGGCTTTTCAAGCTTCCCCCCGCTCTTCCCGTTCAACAGCCGCTGCGCCGGATAGATCCCGCGGTGCCCGGTCAGCAAATAGGCCACGACGCAGACGACGGCCGCGTGCGGGAGGACATGCACGCCCAGGAGTTCCACGGCCATGACGGTCAGCGCCAGGGGCGCGTTGGAGGCGCAGGCAAAGACGGCGGCGAGGCCCACGCCGGCGGCGAGTTCCAGGGGAATGCCCATGGCGCGCCCCAGGACGTTGCCCAAGGCCGCGCCGACGAAGAAGAGCGGCGTCACTTCTCCGCCGAGATACGCCGCGCCCAGCGTAACGGCGGTGAAGAGAAGTTTGGCGGCGAAGGCGTAGACGGGCAGGTCGGGATTCGTGAACGCGTCGACGATGGTGGGGACGCCCAGGCCCAGGTAGACGTTCGTGCCGCTGGCCTGCCAGAGCAGCACGACGGCGCAGCCTCCGATAAACATGCGCAGCGGAAGATTCGGCACGCGGCGTTCGCCGAGCTTTTTGAGATAGTGGGTGAGTTCGATGAAGATCGTCGTGGCCAGGGCGACGGCGGCGGCAAAGAGCAGCCACTGGCCCAGGAGCAACGGCGTGAGCGGCGTATGAGGCGCGGCCGGGTAAAGCGTATGCTCGATGCCCCAGGCGCGGGTGGTCCAGTCACCGACCACGGCGGCGACCAGCGCGGGGACGAGGGCGTCGTATTCCAGGCGGCCCAGGACCACGAACTCGAGTCCGAAGATGGTTCCGGCCATGGGGGTGCCGAAGACCGAGCCGAAGCCGCCCGCGACGCCAGCGGCGACGAGTTGCCGGCGCGTGGCGCGCTTGACCTTGAGGCGATGGGCGAGTTCGTCGGCGATGCTGGCGCCCATTTGAACGGCGGTGCCTTCGCGTCCGGCGCTGCCGCCGAAGAGATGGGTCAGGACGGTCCCGATCAGGACCATCGGCGCCATGCGCAGGGGGATCTGCGGGCCATCGTCGTGGATCGTGTCGATGACAAGGTTGTTACCGGCGGCGATGGAACGCCCAAAGCGTGCATAAATCCAGCCGATGGCCAGTCCGGCCAAAGGCAGCATGTAGACGATGACCTCGTGGGATTCGCGGTAGGCGGTGACAACGTCAAGAAGGTAGAGAAAGAGCGCGGAGGCGCTGCCGCACAGCACGCCAACGAGGCTGCCGAGGACGATCCAATCGGCCAGCGCGCGGAGACGTTCGCGGCGGGTCATGGGAGCACCGTACAGCAAGTACGGGTTGGGACGATACGCGGATTCACGTAAGCGGCCTCCTGTTCCAGCGCCGGAGGGCTTACGCAGCTCCTACGGCCGCCCGTTGCCAGCAAGGGGCGCGATCGTAGGAGTCATTGGCGGCCAGAGGCCACGGTTCTCGGCGGACTCCACCGCCATCGTTAAGGTGTCTAAGCATTGTACGCAGGGCGAAGGGAAGTCAAGATAGGTGAATGCCGCGGAATACGGGAAAAAAGATTGACACCCGCAGGCGAAAGTGCCATAAACCACGTTGCCGCCGGTCGTTTAGCTCATACCCCTGACCCTTCGGTATGGTTCGTCGGACCGGTTACAGGCCTAACCCCAGCCCAACGCACGTGCTCGCGAACGTTCCCACCGGATGGTTAACGCGGCGAGCCGAATAGCGAATCGATAGTTCCGAGACCGCAGACCCGAGCCCCTAAACTCAAATCGAATTATGGCCACCAAGGCCCGGACCCTTTACCTCATCGACGGTCACGCCCAACTTTACCGGGCGCACCATGCTCATTTGCGCGAAAACCGCCGCGCGACGGACGGGACGCCGACGGGAGCGCTTTTCGGGTTCTTTAACCAGCTCAAAATGATCCGGAAGCACTACCACCCGGAATTGCTGGGTTGCGTTTTCGATCCCAAGGGCGGGACATTCCGCGAGAAGGTCTTCGCCGGCTATAAGGCTCAGCGCGCGCCGATGCCCGACGACCTGCGCGTGCAGGTGCCGATCGCCTTCGAGCTGTGCGAGGGCTACGGGCTGCCGGCCATCCAGGTGGACGAGTACGAGGCCGACGACGTGCTGGGGACGCTGGCCCGACAGGCGGCGCAAGAAGGCTGGAACGTCGTCATCGTGACGGGCGACAAGGATCTGCTGCAACTGGTCGGCGGACCGATCCAGGTCTTCGACCCGATGAAAGAGATTCTGTACGACACCGAAAAGGTCGTGGACGTGAAGGGCCTGAAGCCCGAACAGATCCCCGATTGGCTGGGTCTGATGGGCGACCATGCGGACAATATTCCGGGCGTCGAAAACGTGGGCGAGCAGACGGCGCTGAAGTTGCTGCAGGAACACGGCACGCTCGAGAACGTGATCGCGCATTACCAGAAGACGCTGGGCGGGCGCGCGGACGAGGTGCTTGCGTTCGTCGCTGAACATCAGCGCGAGGCGAAGAAAGACAAGGACGCTCGCCAGAAGGTGAAGCCTCCGAAGGGCCTGAAGGTGGTCGACGCGTATCTGTTCGCGCAAGCCGAGCAGGCTCGGGCGAGCCGCGAGTTGGCGACGATCCGCTGCGACGCTCCGGTCACCTTTAAGGCGTCCGACTTCGCGCCCGGCCAGGAAAAACGGGATCTGCTGCTGCGCTTGTTCCAGCGGCTCGATTTCCGCGGCTTCCTGCGCGAGATGGGCGGCGACGAGGCGGAATTGCTGACGCTGAGCGAACAGAAAGCGCAGACGCAGTCGGAGCAGCGCGATTACCAGACGGTCGATACGGCGGCGAAGCTCGCGGCGTTCGTGAAGCTGCTGAAGAAGCAAAAGCGCTTCGCGTTCGATACCGAGACGACGAGCACGCATCCGCGGGTCGCGCGGCTGGTGGGCATGTCCTTCGCCTGGGGCGGGCATGCGGCGTGGTATCTGCCGGTGCGCGGTCCCAACGGCGCGCAGGTGCTGGAGCAGGAGACGGCGCTGGCGGCGGTGCGCGAGGCGCTCGAAGACGAAAGCGTCGCGAAGGTCGGCCAGAACGCAAAGTACGACCTCACGGTGATGCGCGCGCACGGCGTGCGCGTACGCGGGCTGGCGGTGGATACGCTGCTGGCCGGGTGGCTGCTCGATCCGGGCGCGTTGCGCCACGACCTCGACAGCCTGGCATACGCACACCTCGGCATCCGCAAGATCGCGACGAGCAGCCTGATCGGCAAAGACAAAGCGCCGACGATGGATCTGGTGCCGGTCGAGGACGTCGCGCGCTACGCCTGCGAAGACGCGGACGTCACGTGGCAGCTCGCCGAAGCGCTGGCGCCGAAGCTGAAGGAAGCCGGCCTCGAGAAGCTGCTGCGCGAAGTCGAGACTCCGCTGGTCGAGGTGCTGGCGGAGATGGAGTGGACCGGCATCCGCGTGGATGTGGAGTTGCTGCGCGAGATGGGCAAGCACCTGGCCACGCAGCTCGGGATTCAGGAGCAGGAAATCTACCGTCTGGCGGGCGACCGTTTCTCGATCAACAGCCCCAAACAACTCGGCGAGATTCTCTTCGGAAAGCTGGGCTTGCCGGTGATCTCCAAAACGGCCACGGGGCAGCCGTCGACCAACGAGGAAGTGCTCCAGCAGCTCGCGAACGACCACGAACTGCCGCGGCAGATCGTGGAATACCGGCAACTCACCAAGCTGAAGAACACCTACGTGGACATGCTGCCCGAGATGGTCCATCCGGAGACGGGCCGGATTCACGCTTCGTTCAACCAGACGGGCGCGGAGACGGGCCGGCTGTCGTCGAGCGACCCGAACCTGCAGAACATTCCGGTGCGCAGCGAGCTGGGGCGTTCGATCCGCGCGGCGTTCAAGCCCGGCCCGAACGACAAAGCCGGCTGGAAGATCCTGGGCGCGGACTATTCGCAGATCGAACTGCGCCTGCTGGCGCATTACAGCCAGGACGAGAATCTGGTCAAGGCGTTCGAGGCCGGGACGGACATTCATACGGCCGTCGCCGCGCGTCTCTTCGAGGTCAAGCCGAAGGACGTGACGCGGGAGCAGCGCGCGAAAGCGAAGACGGTGAACTTCGGGATCCTGTACGGGCAGACCGCCTTCGGGCTGGCTCAGACGCTGCGCATCGGCCAGAAGGAAGCGCGCGAGATCATCGACCGCTTCTTCGGGAATCATCCGGGCGTGAAGGCGTGCATCGAACGCATCATCGCCGAAGCGCACGAGAAGGGCTACGTGACGACGATCCTCGGCCGCCGCCGCTTCGTGCCGCAGTTGAAGGAGAAGGTGCAGGAGAAACTGGGCGAACGCATCTCGGTGAACACGGTCTTCCAGGGATCGGCGGCCGACCTGATCAAGAAGGCGATGCTGGACATTCACCGCGTGCTGCACCCGGCGGCGGGGAAGCGCCCGCCCAAGGGCCTGCGCGAATCGAAGATGCTGCTGCAGATTCACGACGAACTGGTCTTCGAATGTCCGAAGGACGAAGTGGAGCCGTTGACGGACCTCGTGAAGGACCGGATGGAACACGCGCTGGAACTGCGCGTCCCGCTGGTGGTGGACACCGGCGTGGGCGACGACTGGCTGAACGCCAAGGATTAATGCTCATGGGTAAGGCGACCGACGCTTCCGATTTGCTGAAGCATTTCGACGACGAGTTGGCTCAACGGCTGAAGAAGCATCTGGCCGCGGGCGAGCTGGACCGCGGACACATCGAGGGGCTGTTGAAGCTGACGTCCAAGAGCCCCGAGTATCGCCAGGAAGAGAACCTGGAGTCGGCGATCGAGGACGCGCTGGACATGCCGGCCGAGGCGTTCGGGAAGTGGGTCGAAGAGCTGCTGGACGCTTCGAAATGAGTCCGGCCGCGCGCCCGGTGATCGGACTGGTGGGGCAAGTCTGCGCGGGCAAGAGCACCGTGGCGGAGTCCTTCCGGCGGCGCGGGGCGGCGGTGTACGAGGCGGACAAGCTGGTGCATGCGCTGTACCGGCGCGAGGACGTGAAGCAGGACGTGCGCGCGCGCTTCGGCGCGGAGATGTTCGGAGCGGACGGTGAGGTGGACCGTTCGAAGCTGGGCGCGCGTGTCTTCGCGGACCCGGCGAAGCTGAAGGAGTTGACGGAGCAGGTCATTTTTCCGCGCACGCGGGTGGAGTTGATGCGTCAACTGGAAGCATTTCGCGCGGCGAGCGGTCCGAACGCGGCTCCGGCGCTGCTGCTGGACGCTCCGACGCTGCTGGAGGCCGGTTACGCGCAGCTTTGCGACAAGCTGCTGTTCCTGAGCGCGCCGAAGGCGCGACGGGAAGCGTGGGCGCAGGCGCGCAACGGGTGGAGCGCGGAGGAACTGGCTCGCCGCGACGCTCGGCTGGGCGACGAGACGGCCAAGCGCTCGCGCTGCGACGAAGTGCTGGAGAATTCCGGCAGCGTGGAGGAGTTGGACGAAAAGATCGGGCGGCTGTGGAAGCGCTGGGTTTCCGGGCTTCCGGCGGCGCAAGGCTGAGGATTCCGGGGCCGGCCCAAGCCGCCCCGCAGCGAGAGACGAAGCGGGTTCGCGCTGGTCGCGGACCCTTTCAAAGAGCGAACGATGCGCGCGCACCGCGCATCCATGCCAGGACGGCCGGAGGCCAACGGGGCCACGGCGTCCGACCGAGTGACGAGAGGAGCAGCATCATGGCAGGCGAGAACAACGGCGGCGGCGGAAGGCCCGTGGCACGGCGCGGCGGAAGGCCGAGGCGCGGACCTGGAGGTCCCCGCGGACCGAACAGCCACGGCGGTCACGGCGGTCACGGCATGCGTCCCCATGGCGGGGGCAACGGCAACGGAGGGCATCCTTCGATGTCTGACCCAGGACTGCCTCAAGATCTTCCGGCGGAACCGGCGAGCACGACCCCGGCGGAGCCCCGTCCGCCCGGTCCGCCCCCCGTCCCCGGCCAGGTGACGTACATCAACGAGCTGAAGCGCAAGCCGATCACCGAGCTGCATCAGATGGCGAGGGAGCTGAACATCGAGGGGTACTCCTCGCTGCTGAAGCACGACCTGATCTTCCGCATCATCAAAGAGAAGATGGCGCAGAATCACGTGCTGATGGGCGAAGGCGTGCTGGAGATCCTGCCGGACAGCTTCGGGTTCCTGCGCAGTCCCGACTACGATTATCTCCCCTGCCCCGACGACATCTACATTTCGCCGAGCCAGATCCGGCGCTTCAATCTGCGCACGGGCCACCTGGTCACGGGGCAGATCCGGCCGCCGAAGGAGAACGAACGCTACTTCGCTCTGCTGCAGATCAAATCGATCAACGGCGAGCCGCCGGAAAAGGTGAACGAGAAGATTCCGTTCGACGAACTGACGCCGATCCATCCCAATACGCGCTTTTTGCTGGAGACATCGCCGGAAGACATCTCCATGCGCGCGCTGGACCTGATCGCACCCATCGGCAAGGGGCAGCGCGGGCTGCTGGTCTCGCCGCCGAAGGCCGGCAAGACGGTGATGCTGCAGCACATCGCGCGCAGCATCGCGCACAACAATCCCGAGTCGAAGCTGATCGTGCTGCTGATCGACGAACGCCCCGAGGAAGTGACCGAGATGGAGCGCTCGGTGAAGGGCGAAGTGATCGCGAGCACGTTCGACGAACCGGCGAGCCGTCACTGCCAGGTGGCCGAAATGGTGATCGAACGCGCGAAGCGCATGGTCGAGTACGGCGACGACGTGGTGATCCTGCTGGACAGCATCACGCGCCTGGGCCGCGCGTACAATACCGAGGTCCCGCACTCGGGCAAGATCCTGACCGGCGGCGTGGACGCCACGGCGCTGCAAAAGCCGAAAAAGTTTTTCGGCGCGGCGCGCAAAATCGAGCACGGCGGATCGCTGACGATCATCGGCACCGCGCTGATCGACACCGGCAGCCGCATGGACGAAGTGATTTACGAAGAGTTCAAGGGCACCGGTAACATGGAAGTGCACCTGGACCGCCGCCTGATGAACCGGCGCCTCTTCCCGACGGTGGACGTGAACCTGTCGTGGACGCGCCGCGAAGAGCTGTTGCTGCATCCGGACGAGTTGCAGCGGATCTGGCTGCTGCGCAAGTACCTCGCCGACCTGAACGTGGTCGAGGCGATGGAATTCCTGATCGAGAAGATGAAGAAGACGAAGAGCAACATCGAGTTCCTGATGAGCATGAACGTGTGAGGCACGGGATTTACAGGACGGCTTCCGGCGCGGCATGCCGTTCACGGCGAACGTGAAGGAGTGTTGCCATGGGCAAGACCGTGCCCATCGAGGACTCGACCTGCTTTCGAAGCGTGGCGACAAGCGCTGCGCGCTCGTGGACGCCGTCAGCTTCGTAGCCATGCGCCAGTACGGCGCAACGCAGGCATTGACCACCGGCCGCCATTTCGAGCAAGAAGGCTGCGTGCGGTTGCCGAGCGCATGAGCGAGCAGGCCGCGTCATTCATTATCCCATGAAATACTTCACGAAAAAAATGTGGGCCGGCTGGCAAGGCCGGGATGCGGCCGTCTGGAATGCGGCGTTTAAAACCTCCAGTACCGCCTATATGAAGCAATTGGCCGCATTAAAAAACAGACTGTCAAAGCGAAATCACGCACTCTTCACGGCTATGCCCTTTCATGACAGCCGTCTGATTGAGTTACGCATGGGAGAGCCTTCGGCCACTGCGTGGAAAGCCGACCCGCCGGCATTTACCCCCTTTCCTACCGCAGTGGAAATGGACGTCCTGACTTGCGATCGCCGGTTTTGCTATACGCTGCGCTACAAACAAGTCCGGAACGTACAGGTAAATTTCCCAAGCGACCAACCTCTTTTTTACGAAGAGGGCAGCGGATTGGATGATTGGGGGTACGACGAATTGACGGCTGCCGACGAGCGGTTCCTGTCCCACGAAATCCTTTTTTCGTCCGGGGCAACGATTCTTATTGAGTTTATGGTCTTTAATTACAGTCGCTGTAAGCTTGCGGTTTCTCGCCCGAGGAAGCTGGGTTAATGGCTACCGCATCGTCCGCTTGGCCCTTTACGCTTCCCGACGGCGCGCGCATCCTGTTTCTCGCGCCCGGGCCGCACGGCTTGGCGTGCGCGCAGGGGCTGTCGGCGCCGCCCACGCCGTGCCGCTGGACGGTCCTGCACGATTACACGCTGCGCCAGAGCAAGGGCGCGCTGCCGTGGTCGAACGCGCCATCGGCGTTCTTCCGCGGGCAGGCCGCTCGGCTGCCCTTCGCGCGGCACGCTTTCGACGCGGTGCTCTCGTACGAAACGCTCTTCGCCGTGCGCCCGCCGTGGACGGTGCTGGCCGAACTTCACCGCGTGCTGAAGCCCGACGGGGTTCTGCTGCTCGTCGAACCGGCCAGCGAAGGCTTCTTCTCGATGCTGCGCGCGCGTTTGCTGGGGCCGGGCAAGCGCGTGTACCCGAAGGACGAACTGGTCGGACGCCTGACGCGCGCGGACTTCGCCGTCGATGCGGCGGAAGCGCACGCGGCGCTTCCGGGCTTCCCGCGCGCGGCATGGCGCATCGTGGCGAAAAAGCTGGAGTTTCCGGCCGACGCGCCGCCCACCTGGACCACCGCGAAGGAGCTTTACGCGCGCCAGCGCAAGCCCGGCGCGGCAGCCGAAGCGCCCGCGGAAAATTGACTACTCGTCGGCGATGGAACTCTGCAGCGCCAGGCTGGCCACGAAGAACTTCAGATTCCAAATACAGACGATGACCGAGAAGAACCAGCCCACGACGCCCAATACGGAGGCCCATTCGTCGGGCTGTTCCTGAAACGATTCCGCGAGCACGCCGACCGGGAGCCCCACGAAGCAGGTGGCCGCCGGCAACAAGAGCATGCCGCACAACATCGCCCAGACGCGGATGCCCGAACCTTCCAGGCGCAGCTTCTCGCAGTACCGCAGGCCCCACGCCGCGCCGATCAGCAGCAGGCTGCCGGTGACCAGGCACGCCAGCATCACGCCCGCGAAATCCTGCCGCAGGGTGACGGGGCCGTCCCACCAGAAGCTCAGTTCGGCAAAGGTCTCCAGCGCCGCGATCGTTCCCTGCACGCCGACCCCCAGCACCAGGACCATGGCGACGAGTTCCAGCATGCGGAACGCAAAGCGTGTGAGCATGTAGTACGCCGCGAAAGCGACCGCGCCGCCGGCCGCGATTTGCACGATGCCGTCCATCGCCGGCCGCGAGCTTTCGGGCACGCTGGCCCGCGCCGCCAGCCAGCCCAATCCCGCCGCGTTGACGGCCATCAGGCCGACCAGCCCCCGCACCCAGGTTCCGTCCGATTTCGGCGGAGGCTCCACGCCGGCCGGGTCTTTCCATACGCCGTCGCGGCTGGGTTTATTCATGAGGGCATTCCGTCCCGCGCGCGAGCGCAGACGACCGTTCCGCGCCAGGATACGTCGCCCAAATGCCCGTCGCGGGCCAGTTGCGCTTCCATCGCGCGCAACCCGGCCTCGAACTCCGCATGATCCAGCAGGTCGAGCGTGCTGATGAATCGCGCGCGCGTCTTCTCAAGGTACTCCGAACCGCCGTTCCCGCGCCGATCTTCCACTTCCAGCGCCCGGACTTTCGAAAATCCCTCGGATTCCAGTTCGCGGAGCAACTCGGCAGCCGCCGGAAAGCGCGCGCAGTCGATCGCGGTCAGGCTTGGAAACCAGCGCGCCAGCGCGCACGCGCGAATCTGCGCGTGATCGGTGGTCAGGAACGCCACGCCGCCCCCAGGAACGAGCGCGGCCCGCAGCGCCGCGAAAAGCCGCGCGCGCGCGGACGCATCGAGATAGTGCAGAAAGAAGCTGCCCACGGCGCCGGCAAAGCGCGCCGTTCCGAACGGCAATGCGGCAGCGTCTCCGCGCAGGAGCCGCGCGCGATCGAGCTTGCCGCGCGCCTGCGCCAGCATACCGCGGGAGCGGTCCAGCGCGACGACCGGCCCGCGCCAGAGGCGCTCCAGGTTCCGCGTCAGGTTGCCCGTGCCGCAGCCGAGTTCCAGAATTGCGGCTTCGGGCGCGCCGGCGCCGGAAGCCGCGAGTTCCAGCAGCAGCCCCGGCATCCGTTCGTCCCAGCCGCGGTGGCGATCGTAGCGCGCGGCGATCCTGTCGTAGTCCACGCGCCGCTCAGACACGGGGCAGCGCCTCCAGCAGCCGGGCCAGATCGGCTTCGTCGTTCCAAGCGTGCACCGCCGCGCGCAAGCGTCCGCCGCGCGGATTCACGAAGATCTTGCGGCGTTCCAATTCCTCCGCCAAGCGCCGGGCATCGTGGCCGGGCGCCTCGAAGCTTACGATGCCCGACTGCCCGCTCTCGAACGGCGCGCGGTAGACGCGCATGCCGCGCGCGCGCAGACCGGATTCGAGCCGCCCCGCCAGATGCAGCGCGCGTTCGCCCACGCGTCCGATGCCCGCGTCGCGCAGCAATTCCAGCGCTCCGCACAACCCGTAGACGCCGATCGAGTTGAGCGTGCCGCATTCGAAGCGCCGCGCGGTGCGGCAGAGTTCCTGGTCCTGCGCCGCATACTGGCCGGGCTCCTTGAGGCACCACCAGCCGCGCGCGAGCGGCGCGATGCGTTCCAGCCATTCGGTGCGTACGCAAAGCATGGCCTGGCCTTCGGGGCCGCAGATCCATTTGTGCCCGTCGGCGGCCCACGCATCGACGTTCATCGCGCGCGCGTCGAAGGGGAGCGCGCCGAGTCCCTGGATGGCGTCGACAAAGAAGAAAATACCCCGAGTTCGGCAGAGCTTGCCCAGCGCCCCGAGATCGGCGCGAAAGCCGGTGGCGTAGTTCACGAACGAAAGCGCCAGCACGCGGGTGCGCGCGTCCATGAGCTTCTCGGCATCGGCCGGCGCGAAGGCGCCGTTCGCGTCGACGGGAATCGTGCGCAGCTCCACGCCGCGCGCGGCCAGCGCCTGCCACGGATAAAAGTTCGCCGGAAACTCGCCCCCGGGGATGACCACGTTCTCGCCGGGCTTCCAGTCCAGCCCAAACGCCACGGTGCTTACGCCTTCGCTGGTGTTCTTGAGCAGTGCAATCTCGGTGGCCAGCGACCCGGTGAGCTCCGCGGCGAGGTGGCGGGCGCGTTCGTAGGCGGCGTACCATTCGCGGTACACCAGCGCCCCCTGCTCGCGCACGCCGGCGATCTGTCGTTCCATCGCGGCGGACGAGCGCAGCGAGAGCGGCGCGACGCTGGCCCAGCCGAAATAGGCCCAATCCCGCAAGGCGGGAAACTCATTCCGGAAAGCGGCCCATTCGTTTGCCACGCTGCGGCCCTCGCTGCCGCATGGGTTGTACTCGGCTCCCCCGCCCCGCGCCAACGAACCGGCGGATCGAAGCCCGGCCATGCCCGCTTGACACGCGCGCGGAAGTCGCGAAAATCCGCGCTACCCGGTGCGGGTATAGCACAATGGTAGTGCGCCAGCCTTCCAAGCTGGACACGCGGGTTCGATCCCCGCTACCCGCTCCAACTTTTCAGACCCCGCCGCCGCGAACTTTGTACCGGCCTGAATCCCAACTTGAACCGGACGGTGCTACGCGTCCGGCCAGATCGCAGCAGGTCGAGAGCACGTCTTCCAGACAAGCCCGGGCCCGGCCGATCCATGCGCGCGCCGTGCAGCGGAGCCACGAAGAACGGCACGCGCGCCGAACCTTCGTACGGGGTCGTCTTGCGGAAAAGGTGGCGTTCGCCAAGCGGCTCGCCGTGATCGGAGGGGAAGTCGATTCAAGCGGGGCGGCTGTCGGGCTTGAGGCGCGAACTGGACCAGCGGTCGAAGTGGTAATTGAGCCGATCGTCGACGTTGTTGATGAGGCCGAAGTAGCCGCAGGCGTGTTCGCGCATCTCGCGCAGCGTGAACGGCCCGCGCTGCCGGCGCGGTTAGCGGGGCGCCGCGCCGAGCGCCGCGAGTTCGCCGTTTTCCAGCGCCACGAAAATGCGCCCGCCGGCCAGCGCGAGGCCGTCGTAGATCGGTGCCGCCGGAAGCGCGAGGTCGCTCAGCACCTTGCCGTCCTTCAGCGCAATCACCCAGGCGTGCCCGCCCGCTTCACCGGGCACGATGCCGGCGACGACGGCGCGATCCGCGCCGGCGGCGACGGCGTTCAACTTCGTTCCGGCGGGGAGCGCTGCCGACCAGAGCGGCGGAGGCGGCGGCGCGGGCTTGCCGTCGGCGCCGGGCGGCGCGGGTTCCACGCCCACCGGCTGCGCCGCGCATTGCGCGCCTGCGTGCAGGTCCAGATCGCCGCGCCACGAACGCAGCACCTTCCGCTCAAGCCTGAATTTGTACGCAGTCAGGTAACCGTCCAGGATCGGATCTTTGTAGCCGGCTTTCGCGTTGGGATCGCGCGCGGCGAGTACCCCCGTCTTGGGGTCGATCTTGAATTCGTTCCACAGGATCGCGCCGTCTTCGACACGCAGGAGGTCGTTGCGGCGCAGCGGGCCGGCGGCCAGATGCCGCGCCCACACGATTTTGCCGGTGGCCGGTTCCAGCGCCAGGACGGCCACGCCGCCGTCGATCTCCGAGCCCCGCCCGGCATTGGCGTAAAGCAGCCCGTCGTGGACAAGGACCGAGCCGACGGCCGGCCAGTTCGATTCGACCTGCCCGTGCGCGACGACGCGGCGTTCGACCGGCGCGACGCGCGTGCGCCAAGCGAGCGCCCCGTCCTGCGCGCGCAGCGCGTAGAGCCAGCCGTCGTGGCCGCCCACGAAGGCATACCCGGCGTGCAGCGTCGGCGGCGAATCGATGCGCCCGCCCAGCAATGCGCGCCAAGCCACCTTGCCCGTCGCCGCGTCGCAGCCGACAACTTCGCCGCGATCGCCGTTCGCCAGCACCACGCGTTCGCGATCCGCCACCGGAGCCGTCAACAGCGGTGCGAGGCGCGCATTCCAGGCCGGCGCCAGCGCGCCGGAAGCTTCCTGCGCCAAGGAAACGCTCCAGAGCAAGCCCGGCTTTTCGGGCACTTCGGCCGGGCATGAGCCGTTGCGTTCGGGGCCGCCGCGGTAATGCGGCCATTCGGGCGCTGTTGCGGGTGCGGCGACTTGGCCGAAAGCCGGACCGGTCTGAATGGGGCGCGGCTGCTCGAATGCCTGCGTGTCCGGATCGCCGCCGTTGGGTCCGAAGGCCAGGAAGCCGAGGATCTGGCCGGGAGCGCACATGCAGTTGTTCTGCGCCGTGTAGAACATCCCATTGGCGGGGACCATCCCTTCCATGCACGCTCCGCGCGCCGCGCGAAACGCGACGCTTTGCGCCTTACTCTTATCCGACTCGGACTGCGGGAAGATTTGATAGGTGCAACCCCGGCTTTGCGTAATGATGTTGCCCACCAACACCGACGGCGTGCAACCTTGCGAGGGAATCCACGTAGGCGTGCGGCCTTTTACTTCTCCCGTCAGCGGATCGCGTTTCTGGTTGCGGCTCCACAGCAGCCCGTCCACGACCGGCGTCCAGAGCCAAGCGGTCTCCTGCGTCTTCTCGTTGGGCTTGGGCTCCTGCTTGTCTTCCCAGAGCTGTTTGCCGTCGGTTTCGGCAAAGACCGCGAGCGAGCCCGATTTACGCCGAGTGACCACAATCCAGCCGGCGCCGGCGACGCTGAGTTGCAAATCGGCATCGGAACCCAACTGCGTGTGCGGCAGCCGCCAGCGCTCCTTGCCGGATTCCAGATCGAGAGCGACGACCTCGCAGGCCGTCGGCGGATTGCCGGTTTGCGCGAGCGCGTAGACGGTCGAGCCCGCGGCGAGCACGGTCTGCGCGGCAATCGGGACCGACCACTTCGGCGCGCCGCTCTTGGCGTCGAAGGCGTCCACGGAGCCCGTGTTGGTCTTGTTGACCCACGTGGCCCAGAGGCTGCCCTTCACCAGCGGCGATTTGGAAACATCCCGGCCTTCCCAGCACGCGGCGACCAGCACATCCTTAAGCAGGCAGAGCCGCATGGGCGCATACTTGGTGGCGAAGGTCGCGGCGATCCTGCCGCTTTCCGCGTCGACGGCGATGGCCTTGTCCTTTTGAGCGGCGTACACGCGCGCCGGTTCGGAAGCCAAGGGGCCGGCGTTGAGCCAATAAAGCGCCGCGCCGTCGTCGGTCGTCTCGCAGTTTATCTTCCACAGCGGCAGCCCGTTGAAGGCATTGCGCGCGACCAAGTAATGGTCCTTCTTGTTCGGCGCCTCCAGGTTCTCGAGTTCCGTGGCGCTTAGGGCAAAACAATGCCCGCGCGAGATCACCCACCCGCGCACGGAAGCCCAGCGGTTGAGATTCTTCGGCAGCCCGTCGACCCAGCGCAAACCGATAGGGAAGCGAATCAGCTTGTCGCTCGAGACCATGTTGCCGTCCGGGCCGTGCTGCACGTGGGTCCAGTCGTCCATCTCGGCGGGCCGCGGCTTGCGACTGAGCGTCCATGTCCCGCCTTGCTTTTCGCACAGCGCGCCTTCAGGCGCGATCGCGCGGAAGCATTCTTCTTTCGTGATCCCCATCGCGGCCAGCGCGGCGGGATCCTCCACGACCAGCAAGTCCACCAGATCGTTCACGTAGGGCAGCGTCTTGAGTTCGATCCGTTCGGCCGTCGCACGGCCCGTTACACCCTGCGCTCGAATGGCCGCCCGCGCGCGCTCCAGCGCCGCTTCGTCCTGCGCCAAGCCGTGGACGAGCATTTCGCTCTGAGCGGCCAGTTGAGCCAGCAGTTCGGCGGAGCCTTCGCGGCCGCAGCCCCAAACCGCGCAGAGCCCGGTCTTGCGCTCGAACTGCTTGAGCACCGCCTGTGCATCGGCGGCCGCAGCGCCGGCTTGAACAGGCGAGAGGCCCGCCGCCATGGCGCTCAGCAGCAGCGCCGCAACCCACGGCTTCTTGAGCACGGCGAGGCTCCCGATTTTCATCGGCTTCCGGCATGGCACAGCGAGGTAGAGCGGTTCGAATCGAGGCATGCGGAGCTACTCCGTTTTCGGCCAATGCCGGCATCGAATCGCGACGCGATTCGACCGGCCGCCTTTAAGCGGCCCCGGTTACATACACCTCGGCTTGGGCGATTTAGAGCAGGAACAACGGTAGAAGCAGAAGCGAACGAGACATGCGGGCGAACGCAGCCCGCACATGGAATCGTGGAACCCGGCGCTACCAGGAAAGCTGGAAGTTGAAGACGAGATTGTTGTTCCTGACTTCGCGGACCTGGCGCAGGCCGATTTCGTTTTCTTCTTCATCGTCTTCGTTGACGATGTTGTAATTGACCTGCAGCTTCGCGTTATGCCCTTGCAGGCGGTAGTTGATGCCGAACGTAATGACATCGGTCGCGAAGTCGTCGATGCGGCGAATCTCGTACACCTGACCCTGGTACAGCAGGTTCTGCATGCGTTCGTAGCGGAATGCGAACTCCATCGGCTTGAGCAGGTTGCGGCTCCAGAAGCCGCCGTTCTTGAGGCTTTCGCCCCAGATGCTTTCGTCGAGCCGGTAGCCGAACGCGCCGTAGTACCCCTCGAGCATAAAATTGCCGGGAAGGAAGGACGTGTTGCCCTCGTAGGTAAGCACCTGATTGGGCGCGAAGCGGTCGCGGATGCGGCCCCATTCGCCTCGCAGCCAGAAGCCTTTCATGGGGCCCGCGGGGCGGTACATCAACCAGCCCAACTGCATCGCATGAATGAAATCGACTCGGTTCAGGCCATCCAACCCTGTAGGGTTGTTCAGATTGCGGCTGCCTGCCTCCCCGCCCGTTCCGTAAACCATGCTGTAGCCGAGTTCCAGGTCGCCCCAGGTCTCGTGGCCCCAGAGCGGACGCACTTGCAGCGCGCCCAGCACATCTTTCTCGTCGTTGTCGTCCGAACGGTTCGAGCGCCGCTCGAACGCCGAACCGGCGCCGTTGAACGCGCCGACCCAGTATTGAATCCGGTCGTCCCACCACGAGCCGTGCATCATCACGCCCTGGTCGCGCACGCTCGCCGGCTGCGTGATCATCGCGCGCTCGACAAAATCGAGCTCGCCCGCGTCGCGCCAGCCTTCTTCGCCCAAGCGGCGCTTCATTTGGCCCACGCGCAGCGAATGGTGCGGAATGACGCCATGCAGATCGACCCAGGCGTCTTCCAGCAGGCGGCCGGCCTCCGCCGATCCGTTACGCACCGCATCGTTCCGCACGCTGCCGATGGCTTCCGAGACAAAACCGCCCGCTCCGTCGTCCACCGCGCGCAGGCCCGAGTTCCAGTGCACGGCGCTCTCGCCCGAATACCCGCTGCCCAGATTGGTCGGAAAGGTCGGATACGAAGTCGCTTCGCGCGCCGGATCGAGCATCACGAAGGCCGTCAGGTTGTCGCTGATTTCGGCCGTGAACCGGAGCTGCGTGCGGCGCATGCGGAACGAATCGTTGTCGTGCGTCTCGTTCGATCCGTACTGCGTGCCTCCGATCGGAATCTCGTTCGGGTTCACCCAGCCCAGCGTGTCGTTCTGGATGCTGTAGTACCAGACCTGCACCAAGCCGCCGATGGTCAGCTTGCCCTTGCGCGTCGTCACCGCCTGCTCTGCCGCGCCGTACTTGCGGTCCACCGCGTCGTCCACGGTGATGTACGAGGAACCCTTGATCGGCGTGAACTCGTCCAGCTTCTTCTTGAGCGTCTCGTTCTCGGACTTGTAGAACAGCGCCTCCACCGACGAAGGCTGACCTCCGGAACCCTTGTTCTGCTCGAGGAGCTGCTTGACCACTTCGCGTAACTGGTCGTTGTCGCGCTTTAGGTTTTCGAATTCGGTCCGCGAAACGTTTTCGGCGGCAGCGGCCGGTGCGCCTTCTACCGGCGGCGGCGGCGCGCCTTCTTCGGACGCCCAAACGGCAGAGCAAGCGCACAACACCGCGCCGGCCCAAACCCACCCCGAAATCAGCGACTTGGAGCACGCCATGGAATATGCATTCCGCGCCGAGAACTCCGAGTTGCCGGACCCGTCAAGGCGCGGCCACTCGTAAGTCCTGAAACCTGAAGATCGAAGAACGGTTTATAGTCCGTTTTCGAACCCCGGTCAATCGTCTAAAATCAATCGCTTCGACCCACCTCGCCACGCATGCTTGAAGTCCCATGGAAACCCTTCAAGCTTGGGTATCGTCCGGCTTGGGGGTGTATTTTAGTTAAGGCTATAATTGGTTTGGGGGCGTTCACTCAACGTTAGGTGGTGCGAGCAACCGGCTCAACACACTTAGTGCATAACTTTGAGCGCAGCTTGGA
The DNA here is from genome assembly GCA_045863855.1 of Planctomycetota bacterium. Classification (GTDB taxonomy): domain Bacteria; phylum Planctomycetota; class SZUA-567; order H5-PLA8; family H5-PLA8; genus H5-PLA8. The sequence continues at coordinate 50,080 of BTVV01000031.1, forward strand.
TGCGGACGGTGGCCCTGCCATAATGCCACATTGTTAATTACTATTGCGCATTGAGGTGCACGCCAAATTGGATAAATGATGTACAAATTGCATGCGAAATTTTGGTGTAAATCGGCGCGCCAATATATCGATTTGACCCGTACAATCGTTCGGCGTAATGGAAATTCTTCTTGCCCTGCGCAAACAAAAGCATAAGGTATTCGTTCCCTACGCAACCCGAAGTTGGGAACGGAGCGCTTTCGAATTGATCTCAAGGAACCCAGATCGTTTGTGGCTGCCGTGAGGTCGATTCAAGAACGTCTGAGCGCAATCATTACAAACACGCATTGAGATTGGGCTGAGCAAAGGTTTGGCTCTAAAAGGAGACTTCGCATGCGGTCGACGAGTACACGGGTTCTGTTAGCCAGTTTGCTGGGCCTTGCGGCTTGGGCCTGGACGGCTCCGCGCGCGGAGGCAGCGGCGGTCGTGACGTACGTGGACATCCTGCGCCCGACGGGCGGCGAAGTCTTCGTTAACGGCCAACAACAGCTCATCGCGGTGCAGTTGCACTCCAAGGTCGCGACGTGCACGATCGAACTGAGCCGCGACGGTGGGCTGACCTTCACCGAGATCGTCGGCACGATCAATAACCTTAAGATCAATCGTCGGCCTGTACACGAAGTGGCCTTTCCCATCGTCGGGCCGGATTCGCCCGAGTGCGTTTTGCGCGCGACGGCCTTGGTGGCTCCGAAAAATCTTCAGTTCACCGATACGACCGCCGTCTTCACCATCGGCTCCCCGAACCTGATCCCCGGCTCGGTGACGGAATCCATCCTGGCCATGAACGCGGTCAGCACGGTCAAGATTCAGGATGGCGCGGTCACTTCCGCCAAGATTGCCGACGGAACGGTTTCGAGCGCCGATATCGCCGACGGTGCGGTCGGTAGCGCGGACATCGCCGACGGTTCGGTCAGCAGCACGGACATCGCCGACGGCACCATCGTGGATAGCGACTTGGCCGACGGCTCGGTGACGAACCCCAAGATCGCCGATCTGGCGGTGACGACTTCGAAGCTGGGCGACGGCGCGGTGACGAGCGCCAAGATCCTGGACAGCACGATCGTGGCAAACGACATCGCCAACGCGACGATCACACCAGCGAAGCTGCAGCAGTCCGATCCGGGCCAGATCCTGGTCGCGCAAGGCGTGGGTAACGCGGTGGAATACAAAGCGCTGAGCGGCGACGTGATTCTGGGCGCGACGGGCCTCACCACCATCACGGCCGGCGCGGTCGGCACGTCCGAACTGATCGGCCAGTCGGTCACGCGCGCCAAGCTCGAACGCGCGGGCCTCGGACAGCTTATCGTCGGCCAAGGCCCCGGCGCGGACATGGACTTCAAGACCCTCAGCGGCGACGCGACGCTGGATCTGAACGGCGCGTTGCTCATCAACAACAGCGCTATCACCACGGGTAAGATCGCCGACAATGCGATCACCACCGGTAAGATCCTCGACGGTCAGGTGCAGACCGCCGACCTCGCCGACGCGTCGGTGACCAACGCCAAGGCAGCGCCTGAAATTCATCGCGATAACGAAACGAAGGACGTGCAGTTCGTCGGTAACGGGTCCAGCACTGTCTTCCTGGACGACGCGGGCACCAGCAACACCACCTCCGGCGCCTTCCTGGTTGGCGTCTTTGACGAGTTCAACAGCTTTAACGCAACGAACGTGCAGGCCGCCCTCTCCGCGCTCAGCGTCGGGCTGGATCAGGCGAGCCGCAAGTTCAATCCCATCGGCACGCCGGACAATTCGGGCAGCATCACTCTGGACGCGGCCGGCGATACGCAAGTTGACTTCCAGGGCACGGCAGGCCTGCGTGTCTTCGGCGTCAGCCCGCTCGACGGCGTGAACGGCGCGCGCACCGTCACCTTCACGGTCCGCAACGGCGGCCTCACGGCGACGCAGATTCAAGATACGGTGGCCGGCGACGGCCTTTCCGGCGGCACCGTTCTGGATGGTGCGCCCGGCACGGCCTTGGCCGTCAACGTGGCCGCTCCCCTCGCGATCATCACCGATACGGTCAACATTTCGGACGATGGCATCAACGGGACCAAGCTGGCCGACGACATCGTCGCGGACAACAGCACGCAGGAAATCTCGTTCCCGCAGGCCAACGGGTTCTTCCAGCTCAATTTCGACGGCTCGTCTTCGGGCAATCAGCAGGTCTTCCGCATCAATCGCGGCGGCGGCGCCGGGACCGACCTCCTGTTCCTGGAAGCCGACGGCGACCTGTTCGTGGGCGGCAACCTCGACCTGCGCGGCAACCTCTTCGATGGCTCGGACGGCATCGTGAATGTCGGCAGCGCGTTGAACCTTGGCGCGAACAACCTCACCACCACCGGCACCATCAACGCCGGCACGATCAACGCCAACAGCTTGGCCGTCAGCGGCATTTCGTCCGCCACCAACGCGATCGTGACCATCGACAACGACGACAACGGATCCAACACCTTCCAGATCATCGGCAACACCGGTGGTGCGCTGACCTTGGCCACGCTGGACGAGACGTCCCTCTTCACGCTCGGGCCGACTTCGGCGGCGACTCCCACGATCACGACCCAGGGCTCCAACAACCTGACCCTGGATGCGGCGAGCAACCTCGTTGTCGTGAATGCCGGCTTGCAGGTCAACGGCGTGCTGAACATGAACAGCAACAACATCACCAACGTCAACGGCATCACGGCCACGACCTTTACCGGCAACGGCGCTGCGCTGACCAACGTGGACGCCGCGACGCTGGGCGGAAACAACGCCGCCTTCTTCCGCAACGCCACCAACATCAACGCCGGCACGATCGGCTCGGCCTTCCTGCCCACCAACGTCGCGCTGCTGGACGCCGTCCAGACCTTCTCGGTGACGCACACCTTCCAGCCGGCCAGCGACTCGGTTTCGGCCATCGTGCGCCAGACGACCTTCGCCGGTCCCAGCGCCGATATCTTCCAAATCACCAACCCGGGCGGCGCAACTAAGTTCTTCTTCCTCGACGCCAACGGCCGCGTACAGGTCACCAGTTCCCTCCTGCTCGATACCGGCGCGGGATCGAACCTGACGCTGGTGGAAGGCGGCTTCTCCTACAACAGCGCCGCGACCGAAACCCTCGCCATCTCCAACGCGGGCGCGGGCCAGACTGATCTTTCGATCGAAGGTAACCTTACGGGCAACAACACGACGGCCTTCACCATCACCGGCTCTGCCGGCATGAACCTCAGCACCGGCAACAACCTTGACCTGACCGTCACCGCCAACGGTACGGGCGAGATGGACGTTAACCGCATCCTCAATGCCGCCGCCGGAGTGAATGTCTCCACGGCGCCGCTGACGATGGGCGGACAGAACATCACGGGCGTCGGCAATACGCTCAGCAGCTCCAACGGTACGTTTACCGTCACGAGCACGGCCGGTTCCGGTACGGTCAACCTGACGGCGACCGGCGCCGGCAACGCGTCGGTGAACGCCACGGGCGGCACGGTGGCCCTGAACGGCACCGCGGCGAGCGGCGGCACCATCACCACCAACACCACTATCGACGGAGCGGCCGGTAATTCGGCGAGCAGCACTTCGGCCACACCCAGCGTAATTAATCTCTCGGCCGTCATCATTACCGCCGACACCACCATCACCAACCTGACCGGCGGCATCGCCGGCCAGGTGGTGACCATCGTGGCGGGAGCGGGAACCGCCTCCGTTCAGGTCGCGGACGCCGGAAATTTCGCTCTGAGTGCCGCGTTTAACGGCAACGTGGACGATACCCTGACGGTGGTCTTCAACGGCACGCAGTGGATCGAGGTTACCCGCTCCACTAACTGATCCGGCGCCTGTTGCCTTTCCCAAACGAGGGAACCCCACGGGTTCCCTCGTTTGTTTTCGGCCTCGCGGAGAATTACAATCCCGCCATGCGTACGCGACTCCCCCACCCCTGGATCGGTTGCGCGCTCCTGGCGCTGGCGTGCCGCTCGGCCGGCTTGAGCGCGGGCGAATTCCATCCGCCGCCGCCGATCCCCGGACCCATGCCGCAGCCAGCCCCCACTTTGCCTATAGTTACGCCCGAAGCGCCGAAGCCGGAGATCGGACCCAAGTCCCTACCTGGCCCGCCGGCCGCGCCCGAACGCCTTGCGCCGGTCGCTCCGCCGGCGCCGCAGCCTACACGAGCCCCCGAAGCGGCGGCCGCCCCGGACGGTGAAACGGCGCCCAAAGACGAACCTGAAGAGCCCAAGGAACCCGACGAACCCGCTCCGCCCGCCAGCTTGTACGTCCACCTCAAGGGCGCCGGTGCGGTGGCGGCCTTCGCCGCCGATCTGGCCTTGGCCGCGCGGACGGACGAAGGGCTGCTCGCGCACCCGCCGCTTAAGGACGCGCTGGCCGATGTGTCGCCCACGCATCTGTGCTTCCAGCTTACGGCGCTGCTGTGCGCCCTGGCCGGCGGGCCCGAACGCTACACCGGCGAACCGCTCCCGGCGCTCTACAAGCGCCTCGATCTGGGTCCGCCGCAATGGCAGGCGCTCCAGACGCTCTTCGAACGCACGCTCGAGGCCCGCAAGACCGATCCCGATGTCCGCGAAGCGTGGCTGCAGCAGTTCGCGCGGCTCCAAAAGCTGCTCCAGGCCAGCGACGACCGCCTGGAAACGTACCGCCTCGACGCCAAGCGCTTCGAACTGCTGCTCCCGCGATCCTGGGAGCGCCGCGAGGGCAAGGGCGAGACGATCTTCACCGTTTACAGCCCCGCGATAAGCCCCAAGGACACGTTTCGCGAGCACATCGCGCTGGTGATTCAGGCGCTGCCGCTCGAGATGACCGCGGCGGAAGTCGGCAAGTCGTGGCTGCTGACCGCCGGGAAGCAGGTCCAGGATTTCAAGCTGCTGGCGCACGGCCCCGCGGGCTGGGAAGGACGCGACGTCTACCGCATTTCCTACACCGGCCGGGTCGGCGAACAGGCGATCGCCGTGACGTGCTGCGTGAGCGTGCGGGGCCTGGAAAGCTTTACGCTCAACGGCATTGCCGCCGCCGATCAGGCGGATGCTTTCAAGCCGGCCTTCGAAGCGATCGCCAAGTCGCTGAAGCTGGAGTGACCCGACCGATGCCGTGCGCCGTGAAACCGCGTTCGATCCGGTGGAGCGCCGTGGCCGCGCTGGCGTTGCTGGCCGCGTGCAGCCAGCCGCCTGCCCCCGCGCCGGGCCCGACGGCGTCCGAAGAGAAGCTCCGCGCGCAGCTCGAGGAACTCCAGAAGCGCGTCGCGGCGCTGGAAGCGCGACCGGCCGCGCCCGTGCCCGCCGAGGCCGCTCCGGCCGCGGCCGGCGACGGGCTGCTCGAGATGCTCCGTTCGACGGACCCGGAGGTCGTTGCGCCGGCCGCCCAGTTGGCGCGGCGGCTGCCGACGCCCGAACGGATCGCCGTGCTGATCGACCTGGCGCGCGATACCGCGCGCGACCGCAAGCTGCGCGAACCGGCCCTCGACGCGCTGGGCGGCCTCAAGCAGCCTGCCGCGCTGGACGCCCTCGCCGCGCTGCTCAAGGATCCCGACGAACAGGTTGTCGCCCGCGCCGCTCGCTCGCTGGCCGAAGCGCGCCGGGCCTCGGACCTCGCGGCGATTCTGGAAGCGTACGCCGCGCTGAACGCGCCGCCGCCGTCCGGGCCGGCCGGCATCGCACGCGCGGGCTTGCTCGAAGCCCTGCGCAAGCTGGGCGACCGCCGCGCCACGCCGCTGTTGCTCGAAATCCTGAACGGTCCCAACGCCGAACTGCAGGCCCACGCGGCACTTACGCTGCGCGAACTGCGCGATCCGGAAGCCGTTCCGGGCATCGCCGAGTGGCTGCGCAAGCACGCGCCCGCTCCGGACCGCCCCGCCGATGCCGCGGTGATGGCCGTGCAAGCGCTGGCGGCGGCGGAAGATCCGCGCGCCGGGCCGGTCGTCCTCGAACTGGCCCGCGGCCCGCACGCGCAACTGCGCGGCGCGGCGCTCCCGGCGCTGCAAAGCGTCAGCGGTCCCGATCTGGCCGTGCCGCTGCTGAGTTTCCTGAACGAGGTGGCCGCCAAGGGCGATCCGCGCGATCCGCGCCTCGAATCGCTCCTGCGAGCGGTGGCGCGAACGAAGTCCCCCGATGCCGTGGCGCCGCTGCTGGCTTGGATGGAACGGCGCCTGACGGAGCCCTTGCAGCCGGTGGCGCAGCAGACGCTGGAGGCCGTCGCTCTGCCCACGCACGCGCAAGCGCTGGCCGATGCGCACGCCGGATCGAAGAACCCGTTTGTGCGCTCGGCTTTAGAGCAACTTCTGCGCAACGGGAACTTCGGCGTCGAGTACGAGGCCGCGAGCCAGCGCTTCAAGCTGCGCGGCGACGCGCCCGCCCTGCCGCCCGCGCCGGCCCCCGAAGGGGGCAAGACCGGCGCGCCCGAGAAACCTCCCGCAGCCCCCAAGCAGGAACCGTTTTAGCGTTACGGCGTGTCCACGGCGAAAGGCGGAATGTCGATGGAGACAGCCGTCTCCATCCAGCGCGTGGCGGCTTGGCGGCGCGGCGTGAAGCGCCGCCGGATCGAGGGCGGCATCACGAAGTGGTAGTTGTGCTCCGGCGAATAGGTGTGCCCGGCAAAATCGAGCGTGATGTAGTTGTAGTACAGGTTCGTGCGCAGGCCCGGCGTCGTCTTTTTAAGTCCCGTATGCAGCAACGCTTCCGAGAAGAGCAAGACATCGCCGGCGCGGCCGGTGATGCACTGGCTGCCGGGCATCTTCAGGCCGTGGTATTCGGGCGAACCCCAGTTCAAGTCGATGTGATTCTTATGGCTTCCGGGCACGGCGATTACGCAGCCGTCGTCGGGACCGTTGTCCGTCAGGAACCAGATCGTATTCAGCATGCGGCTGCCGAGCTTCCCGGCGCGGTGTCCGTAGAGGTCCGGGGTGATCCCGCGGTGCCAGCCGTTGTGGTCGTGCCCTTGGGCTTTGGCGATGGACCAGGTGTTGACGAGCTGCGGTTCGGCGGAGTGGCGGCAGAGTTCCATAAACGCGCGCACGCGCGGGAAGACGGCGGGGTGATCGATCAATTCGTCGAAGCATAAGTCCAGCCGCAGCAACCCGTTGAGCCGCTTGTGCCCGGGCTTCTCGTCGAGCGTGGGCTGAGCGGTCTTGCCGCCGATGGTGTGCTTGAGCCGTTCGCGCTCGTCGTAGCGCAGCCCTTCGAGGCGGCGCACGGCGCCGAGGTAGCGCGCGATCTCTTCCGGCGAAAGCACACCGCGCAAAACGATGTAGCCCTGCAGGTCGAAGAGGAAGCGTTCTTCGTCGCTAACCTTCACGTCCACTTCGGGTTCCAGCACGGCGCTGCTCATGGCGCATGGCTCCTGGGGTTCCTGGGGCGGCGCGTTTACGAACCTGGATGGAACTCCGGCCCGCATGGCGCTCCCCTTGCCTATCGATACCGGGAGCATACGCTGTAAAGGCTTGCGGCGGCCATGGATGGCGCTGCGGAAAACATGTCGGATTCTACGCCCCATGCCGATGCTGCGTGCCATCGATCTGGCCACCGAACCGGCGCTGCCGGTGCGCTTCGAACTGCTCCGCGCCGGGCACTTCAAAGGGCGCGCCTCGGAACACTGGATCCGGCATCCGTTTACGCTGATCGGGCAGGCTTGCGGAAACGCCATCCGCTTCGAAGTCGAAGGCCAAGGCCTGGTGCGTATTCCGCGCGGCGGCGGCTACGTGCTGACGGCGGCGGCGCATTACCGCTCCGTCCTGCCGCCCGGCGAGGGCTACGCGTTCAAGTGGCTCCACGCGAACGTGCGGCTGCTGCAAGCGTTGGATTTCTTCCGCGCGCAGCCGGTGCCCGTGGCGCAGCCGGTCTCCGTGGGGCGCGCGATCGGCCGGACCGTGGACGCGCTGCTGGATCTCCCCGCGCCCGATCCGCACGCGGCGGTCGCCCGAGCGGCGCGTATCCAAGCGCGGGGCCTGGAGTTACTCGATGCGATCCTCGCCGCCGCGCCGCCGGCGGGGCGGGCGGATGCGCAGTGGCCGAGTCTGCGGCGCGTCGCGCCGGTGCTGCGCTTCATGGAGGAACGCTTGGCCGAGCCGCTGAGCAAAGAGGATCTCGCCGCGGCGCTGCATTTGTCGGAGAGCCGCTTTCACGAGCTGTTCATGCAGGCGCTGAACCTCCCGCCAATGAAGTACTTGCAGGATCTGCGCCTGAAGCGCGCGCAACAGTGGCTATGGACGACGGAGGAGCCGGTGGCCGAGATCGGGCGGCGCTGCGGCTTCGCGGACGCGTTCCATTTCAGCCGGATCTTCAAAGCGAACTTCGGCGCGAGCCCGCGGGCTTATCGCCATCAAGCGCGGCGCATGGCGGCGTGGGAAAGCCTGGACACCTGAAACGACCGCGCCCCGCACAAGGCGGGGCGCGGCAGGGACTTAAATTGGACGAATCGCGCCCGAGCGGGCGGCCGCGTTACTTCGCGGCGGCTTGCTGGGGCAGCGACTCGAGCTTCTTCTGCGCATCGTCGGCGAAGGTAGTGCCGGGGAACTTCTCGATGATGGCGTTGAGCTTCTCCTTGGCGCGGCCGGCCATGTTGTTCATCAGGTAGTTGTCCGCGGCGGCCATCAACTTCGGAGCTTCTTTCTCCGCCTCGGCTTGCAAGTCCGTCTTCATCTGCTCGCGCGTCGCGGCGTTCTTGGAGAGTTCGGTCATCTTCGCGTGCGCCTTCACCGCGGCGACGGTGTTCTCGTAGCGCGGGTTGTTGCTGATCGCTTCGTACATCTTGTAGGCCTTGAGCGTATAGCCGGCGGCTTCGGTCGATTCGGCTTCGGTCAGTTCGACCAGACCGGCGACCTTCGGGTTCGTCTTAAGGCTGATCATCCGCGTGTTGGCATCCGGATAGACCTTGCTGAAGGGGAACTCGCGCACAACCACCGCCAGTTCCTCGACTTCGCGCGTGTAGTCGCGCTGCAGATCGGCGCTCATCGCGTTGTCGTAATGCTGCTTGGCGAAGGTTTCCATCTGCGCGAACTTGGCGCGGGCCTGCTGGACCATCTGGTCGCTGTTGGGCACGTCGGCCATCACGACGCCGGCGTAAAACGCCGCGGCTTCGCGGTACTGTTCTTCCTGGAACTTGAGTTCGCCCTTGGCGAACATCTCTTTGATGTAGCCTAAGTTCTGGACCAGCTTTTCTTTGTACTGCGCGGCGTCTTCGGCGG
>BTVV01000032.1:0-57638 GCA_045863855.1 Planctomycetota bacterium
ACGCAGGCTTGGCCCAGCGCGTCCACGCGCTGCGCGCGGCGGGTGAGTTTGTTGAAGACCAGGTGCCGGTACTCGTTTTCTCCGTAGGGGCGTATCTTGAGCAGAACCAAGTTCTCGAGCAGCGCGAAATGTATCTCGGCGTCATCGAGCGACTGGTCCGGATCGTCCACGGGCTCGGCGTAGATGCCCAACCCGCTTTCGGTATTGTTTTCGACTTTAAGCGTCAGGTCGCCGCCCACGCACTCGACGAACACCTCGTCGTGAATCGCCACGTGCGGGTGCTTTCCGGCCACATGCATCTCGCGTGTCGCGCGCGTCCACTCGAAATCGTGCTGAGGCGGCAGCACATACTCTCGCTCGCCGCGAGCGTCGAGGTAATGCACCGATCCGTCGGGTTTCAGTGCCCAGCGGAAAACTTTAAGGTCCAGCGGCCCCTGTCCCGACTGAAACGCAAGCAGGAGATGCTTGCCCGTATTGCGCAGTTGGAGCAACTTCGCGGCGCGGTAGTACTTGAAGAGCTCCTTAAAATCGCGCTCGAAGGCTGGATCGGCCAGGAAATCGGAGCCGCGCGCGTGGAATTCTTTGCCGTCGAAATCGAAGACTGAAAAGACGTCCGCGATCTCGGTTTCCTGCTTGAGCCCCAGGAAGACCTCATACCCCAGAATCAGCTTGGGACCGAGGTGAATCATGTCGCGAGGAACGCAGGCGTGCGAAGTGGCGATGCGCGCGCTTCCAACCAGCGCGGTGTCGCTGCCGCCGAAAACCTCTTTACGGCGGGTGTTGAGCGCTTCGATGCGTCCGCGCAGTTCCTGTCCCGACCGAGCGAGCCGCTCGCGGAGCACCTCGTACGCGCCGCCGGCCAACGCGGCTTCGGGCGTGTTGGGGAGAGCGTCGTTGCGGGGTTCGTCGGCCATGAGCGGATTCCTGGAGCTGCGGCGGAGAACGCTTGCGGCGCGCGGCCTCTGGTGAGGGCCGGCCGCGCGCCGCTTGAAACTAGGCGCTCGAAACCTCCAGGCTCTTCGCGCGATTCAACGCGCGCTGCAAGGACTTCTTCATCCCGTCGTCTTTGCTCTCCGCCATCAACTTCGCCAGCAGCGCGGTGACGGATAGGTTTTTCAGGTCTTCGGTGCCAAGGTTGCTCTTCGCAAAGACCTCCTTGAGATCCTCGACCAGGTCACCGTCCCCGTTGAGGTACGACTTGCCGAGTTTCTGCACGACTTGGCTGCGGTCCACGAAGGCATCCACGGCCTTCCCTCCGCTCACCGCGCCGACGAACTTCTCGAAGAAGGTCCCGTCGCCGCCCACGATGTCGATCTTCGCGTTCTTGAAGGCTTCGGCCATGATCCGAGCCTGACTCGCGACGATCTCCTTTCGCGCATCGATTTCGGCTAGCTCGACATCCTTCTGCTTTTCGAGCTGCAATCGGAACTCTTCATGGTCGCGCGTCGAGTCATCCAGCGCCTTCATGGCTTCGGCTTTCTGGGTCAAACCTTCGGCCTCGGCCAACATGCCCTGCCGTGTACCTTCGGCATGCGCGAGCATCTTTTCGCGCGTTGCCACGGCTTCGGCCTGCCCCTTCTTATGGATGCCTTCGGCTTCGGCATCCACTTTCAGCTTCATGGCCTTGGCTTCCGCGGCGCCAACCTTCTCGATCGCGTTGGCGTCGGCTTCGCGGACCCGGACCTTCGCGAGCCCCTCGGCGGCCACTTCGGCCTGGACGCCTTCGGCCAGCTTCATCTTGGCTTGTGCGAGCTTCTCGGCCTTCACGAGTTCGGCCTGAGCCATAGTCAGTTCTTCGGCGGCCAAGTGCTTGGCGGCCTGCTCCTTCGCTTCCGCGGCCTTGATATCCTTGACCAGCGACTCCTGTGCGTGCTGTTCGGCGGCGGTGATCGCAACCTTCTTCTGCCGATCGGCGGTCATAAACGCCCGCGCATCCTTGATGCGTTCCTCTTCTTCCGCGACGCCCTTTTCGACGGCGACGCGCGCGCGGATTACGTCCTGGATGTTCTTGCGTTCCACCTCCAGCGCCTTTTCCTTTTCGATGCGCTGCAACTCCGTCTCGCGCTCGCGATCGATGATCTCCAGATCGCGTGCCTTCGTGACGCGTTCGTGCTCGATCGCCACCACGCGTTCGCGGCCTTTCGCAGCGACCTGCACCTGGCGTTCCTTGTTCTCGTTCGAGATTGCAATCTCCTCGTCGGCCTTGATGCGGGCCTGCTCGGCCCGGTTGCGTTCTTGCGCGACAATCACTTGAGCTTCGGCTTCCTCCCGTGCGCGGATCATCTCCACTTCCTTCTTCTGCTTGATCTCCGCTTCGGCCTGCTGCCGCTCCATTTCCAGGATCTTCTCGCGCGCGTCCACGTTTTGCTGCGTGATCACCTTGTCCTGGTTGCGGCGGATCTCGTTGGCCTTCATGCGTTCGGCGGCAGTCAACTCCGTGATCTTCTTGATGCCTACCGCGTCGAGGATGTTGTTCTCGTCCAGGGATTCCAGCGGGGTCTGCTCCAGGTAATCGATGGCGGCGTCGGTGAGCACGTAGCCGTCGAGGTCTTGCCCGATAGTCTCGATGATCCGGTTGCGGAAGGTCTCGCGCTCCTTGTAGAGGTCCTCGAAGTCCATTTGCTTGCCGACGGTCTTGAGCGCCTCGGAGAACTTGGCGAGGAAGAGTTCTTCCAGCGTTTCCTGCTTGCTGGCGCGCGCGCAGCCGATGGTCTGGGCCACGTGGAGCACGTCCTTTTCGGTCTTGTTAACGCGCACGAAGAAGGTCACTTTGATGTCCGCACGGATGTTATCTTTGCAGATCAAGCCGTCCTTGCTCCGGCGGTCAATCTCGATCGTCTTCACGGAGATGTCCATCACTTCACCCCGGTTGACGATCGGGTACACGACGCCGCCGGTGAAGGTAACGCGCGGCTCGCCGGTCATCGGGTTGACGATGAGCGCCTGCCCCTGGTCCACCTTGCGGTACCAGCTCAGCAGGAACTTGAAGATGCCCAGAAGAATCACCCCGCCGATGAACACCGCGGCGAGAATCAGCACCGTTCCCGGGCCGGGCATGCCGATATCGAATGCGAGCAACATTTCGGGTCCTCCTCCCACCGGCCCGCGGGCCGGGATGCTTTATGGTGTCAGCTTCGCTCGCCCAGATGTTGGGCGGGCGGCGGCGCTTCTTTCGTCCAATCGGTTTCGATTTCGCCTTCGGCGGCGCGGGCTACGGCTTCGTGTTCCGGCGCCAACTCCCCGACCAGATAGGTCTGCGTCTTCGGATCGTAGCCTGCGATCACCGCATACTGTCCCTTGACGAGCTTGTTCTCGTGGGCACAACGCACCGGAAGCACCAAGGGCGCGGCGTTGGTCTTAAGTTCGGCCTGCCCGAAGGTTCCTGTCACCTTCGCGGTCAGGATCGTGCAGACCTGCCCGATCAATGCCTGCTGCCCGTGAATCGTCTGATGCCTGAAGACACCGCGCAGCGGACGCGTGGCTAGTGCGCCGAGCGTCAGGCCGCCCAAACCGGCCAGCGCCAGGCAAGCCATGCCGGAAATTAGCCCCGCACCGAACGCGCCCAGCGCCGGCCGGCCGTACAGCTCCAGGAGCATGCTCCCGAACCAGGCCGCCAGGATTCCCACGCTTCCGACGATCGAGATCGGCACCTTGCCCACGTTCAGGAAATCGAAGATTGCACCGCCTAGGCCCTTGGCGCCGCCGGCTAGGTGCGCGCCGCTTGCGCCGTCTACATCGGCGTCCCCAGCCGCGTCCGGCGAGGCGTCCGCGCCGTCCACGTGCAAGTCGGCACCGCCCACCTCCATATGCAGGTCCGTGCCCTCGGCATGGAAGTCCAGCGACTCGGTATCCACGCCGGCCATGAGGACCAATAGCCAGAAGAGCAGCACCAAGCCCAGCAGGCCGGTGAAGATCACCGTGGGAAAGTTCAGCGCCGCCTGGAAGAACTCCAGCATGCGGGACCCTTCCATAAAATACGGGCCGTAGGTACGGCGACTTCGATTCGCCCTGCGCGTTCGATTTCGCCGTGAAGATATTCAGGAGAGTGTCGAGTTTCTACTAATGTTCACATGTGATTTAGCATGCCCTAGTCGGAGCGGCCTGGAAATGGGGATAAATAGGAATCCGCCGAAAGGAAGCGGGGCATGATTTGAAGAGTGAGCCGATTGAACCGGCTCCGAGGCGCTTTACGAGGCGCCCATACGCGAAGTTAAATGTTGCAAATCGCTCGTTACGGCGCAGCGATGGGCAGAGCCGGGTCGCCCAGCAGGCATTGGCCGTAGGCTTGATCGAAAATGGCCGCGGCTTCCGGATCGCCTTTGCGTTGCAAGAGCTGACCTTGCTTCCAAACCTCCGCCTGCGCGCGTTGCAGCGCTTCACCCCAAGTTCGTCCCGGCCGGACCTCGCGGAAGAATGCACGGTCGAACTGAATCAGCGCATGCGGCGTCGTATAGCCCGAGGAACCGATGGAAGCCGCGATGCCGCCCTGCGCCTGGGTCAGCAGTTGCTCGGCCAGGGTGGCTAGAATCGCTTCGTCGTGGAGGAAGTAATTGAAGGTACAGGTGGCCGTGACCAGAACGCAGTTGCCCGTCCAGGCGGCGGCTTTGGCCGCGTTAAGCACGTTCTCTTTGGAGAGCTGCGAGCTGGCGCCGTGGCCGACGAACACGATGAGGTCCGTCCCGCCGTTGGCGGCCGTCTGCATGGCCGTGGTCACTTCCGCGGCCGTGGAATGCGTGATACCCAAATACACTTTGTCCCAGTTCAGCGCCGGCGCGGCATTTTGAATTTGCTCGCAGCCCAACTCGAAGTGGCCGGCTTCCGCGTCGTTACGATCGGCGACCAGCAGGCCCTGACCTCCGCTGTCGCCCTGCATGGGCGTGAAGTCGAGCGTGCGCTGTACGGCCACATCCAATTCGGCGCTGGTGTTAACCGGAAAGCGTCCGACGGCGAGCTGCGGCCCGCGGCCGAAATCGCCGTAACGCGAATCGGCCGGCAACTCGGCAAAGCTGCTGGAAGAACTCAACACCGTGGGGCAGAGCGGATCGATCCCCGCCGGCGCCACGCGGTCGCGATAGTCGTGGGTCGTACGGCCCACGAGACAAAGGAAGCGCAGGGAGCCGCGATTCGACGCGGCGGCGCGATAAATCCCGGCCGGACCGAAGCGTCCGTATCCGTAAGTGTCGAACAGGCGCTGCTGATCGACGAAGCTCGCCACAAGCCCTTCTTGATTGCGGCGCTCGATCAGCGGCGCGACGGAGGCCGCAAACGCCTGGGGCCCAACGGCGAGATACTTCAGCCCCTTCGGGAGCGGCTCCAGCCTGGCGGTGCTAAGCGCAACGGGGGCGGACTCGGCTCCGCTGGGGACCACCAAATACCCGTCGCCTTTGCCGGTTGGCTGAGCCACGAACCGCGCATGGAACGATCCGTCGAGTTGCTCGACCGCTTCGTACGGCACCAGCTTGGGTTTGGCGGGAACGCGCGCATCCACGACCCAAAGTTGTCCGGTCGTGAAGCCACGCAATTCGACCAGCCCGTTTACTCCGCCGGTGATCGCGACCGGCCCCGGTCCAAGCAGTGCCTTGCGATAATCGATCTCGATGCCGTAGAGGAACGAAAGCTGCGTCTCGACCCCGGCCAGTACGGGCGTTACCAGTTCCACCGTGTTGGGCGTCGACTCGTTAAGCAGGCCGGCCGGAATCTCCCAAGTCAGACGCAACATCCGTTCGGCGCCTTCCCATTGCGCCACGCCCAGCGGCGTGCCGTTCAGGGTCACCTGCAGCTCATGATCGGGGTCGGCGTCGTCGTCGAACGATTGGCTGTACACGACGACGGATAGTGTCGCGGCGGCGGCCGTCGCGTGAGGCGTCGCGAGCGCGAACGAATGGGTGCTGCCACCGGTCAGGAACTTATTGGAGAAGTAGGGCCTGAACGTGCGCGGCTTGCGGTTGAACTGAAAGTAAACCTCGTGAAATTCAAGCTCGGCATGACCGTCGGCTACGGTCGCGGGCGTCTGAGCGCTTTGAAACAGTCCGCGCGCCTGAAGCACCTTTCCGGTGGACGTACGACCGGCAATGGCCTCCAGGAAGAACGCGTCGCGCTCGGTGTACGCGTCGGTATACCCCGTTGCGTACAGTGCCAGCGCCCCGGTGTCCGCGTCGAGCGCCAGTGGGCGATACGGGCGGCCTTCGTACCAGACGCGCAGGTGCTCCGCAGAATACCCGAGCGGCAGGCTGGCGGGAGGAATCAGAACCACGCCCCGTCCTTGCGTCACCGCTTTGGCCACGTCCTTCGGCCGGTTGGAAGGCGGCACGAAACGACCGCCGAACGGCTCCGACGCATATGCCGGAAGATCGGTCACCGTTTGCGCGACTGCTCGAGCGGAAACGGCCGGCGCAAGATCCGGCTCTTCGTAGGCCGCTTCTTGAGTTTCGTGCGCGTTCGTCCGCGGGATCGCCAAATCCGAGATGCGCGCTCGGCTGAGCGTCTCGCGCGCGGCCGCCAGGCGCGTGAGCGCTCGATCTCCCTGATACGATCGGAAACCGCGCTCGATGCGATCCATCCACGCGTCCAAGCCTTCGGCGGTGGCCGAAGCCGTGTCTTCCGCGTTCCGCGTTACCTGCGGCGAAGCCTGCGCAAAGCGTTCCCGCTTCCCGTCCAAGCCGATCGTCTCGAGGGCATAGACGTACGTGCCGGGCGGGGCAAGGTCCAGCCAACGGTACGTGCGCGGCGCCGGGTTGCTGAGGCGCCCGGCCACCGGCTGCTCGGTTACGCGTTCCCAGCCCGACCGCGCCAAACCTTCGTCTTCGAAGAGCACCGCTTGGGGCAACGCGCGCTCCTCCTGACCCGCAGCGTTCGGATCGCACGTGCGCCGCCAAAGATGAAAACCGAGATTCTCGATCTCCGAGGCCACTCGCCATTCCACGAGGATTCCGCCGGCGTCGGCCCGAGCCTCGAGGCTCGTGATCGAAACCGGCAGCGTTCCGCCATTCATGTGAATAATCGACTTGCTGTTGCCCTGAACGAGCACCTCGCCAATAGAAAGCGTGCCCGCGTTCAAGAAGACTTCCGCGTTTTGCTGCAGGTAAAAGGTTCCGTCCGTGCGGACGAGCCCGCCGTTGATGATCATGTCGGAATTGTTATCGACCGTGAAGTCGCCCACCGAGATGAACGTGCCGGAGGAGATTGTAAAGAGCGAGTTATTGGAGCCCAGTGTGGTAGTCCCGCCAATCAAAACATTGCCGCTGAGCATGCGCATGACGCCATTCACGCCAAGGGTGAAGTTCCCTCCCACCGAAATGGTGTTGGTTCCCGTGCCGGCCAGCGCGAATCCCGGAGTCGTCGAACCGTTCACCACCCAGTTTCCGGTGACGGTCACATGGTTGTTCAGCGTCATCGTGCCCAGATAATTACTCATGGTCAGTGCGGCCAGATTGACGGGCACATTGACTACGACACTTCTGTTGTTGTTACTGAATGTGACGCTATCGCCGCTGGCGGGCACCTGCCCGCCCACCCAATTGGCGGCGGTGCTCCAATTGGCGTTCGCGCCGGCGCCGCTCCAGGCAATGGTGGCCGCCCAGGCCGCATCTCCCGCGAGCAGTACGCTAAGTGTAAGCAGAAAGACTGTGGCGAATCGTGCGCGCGGCATCCGGGCCGGGCGTTCCGGATCGCCGGCTTGTGGAGCGGGGGGCTCCGCGGCGCCGCGGCCGGACTCGAGAACGTGATTGATCATACGAGGAAGAGAAAGCCTCCGGATGCGGGTCGTGCGGCCGGTTAGCGCTTGACCAGAGACAGCGCGCTATCCGCTTCGGCTTGCGCCGCCTGCCGCTCTTTGATGCGAAGGGTCTGATGCGCTTCGAAGACGGTTTTTCTCAGGTGGTCTTTCTCGCGCGTGCCCTGCTCGAGCCAGGACTTCCAGACGCCCGTGTAGGGCCCCAGATTACGCCCGTACGTTTCGACCAGGAGTCTGTGCGCCAGGCCGCGCACCGCGTAATCCCGGCTGTCCAGCAATTGCACCGCTTTAGGAACCAGGAGCAACTGCGGGCGGTCGACCAGTACGCGCAAGCAGGCGATCTGCACTCCCGGATCGCTCTCGCCCTGCAGCACGGTGGACAGCCGATCGATCGTAAGCGGGTTCTGGCTCAACCCTTCCACGCCCATGCGCCGAACTTCAGCAACCGGACTGATCAGCGCTTCGGACAACATCATATGGTCGCCTTGCCCCGGCATGCGGACCAGAGCGGTAAGGTAGGGGACGAGATCTTCGCCGCGCTTGTCGCGCGCGATCCCGTCAAACAACTCGCGTATGCGTATGCGCAGCTTGTCGTTCGTGTCCAGCGCGACGAGCACGGCGGCGGCGCCTTGGCGGTCTTCCCCGCGTGCGCTCTGTAGCGCCGCGAAGGCCGGCTCCAGGTCAACGGGCTCGGCCGATTTCGCAAGCACGGCCCATAGCGCCGTTCGAAAGGCGGTATGGTCGGTCTGCGCCAGCTTCTCGCGCGCGAACGCTGCGGCGTCCGGCCCCCCCAAACGGCCTAAGGCATCCAGCAGCATGAGCTGAATGCGCGGCTCTTCCCGCTCGTATCGCGCCAGGATCGGGCGCACGGCCCCGGTCGCATTCAGACGCGCCGCCGCGTCCGCCAGCCAAGTCACGGCCTCGGGTCCGCTGGACTCGACGAGCGCCGGTAAGCGCGGCGCGGCTTTGTCGCCCAGCGCGACGACGGCATCGAGCGCGGCGCGGCGTTCCGGCAATGAATTGCTGACGGTGAGGATCTCGGTGAGCTTATTCAAGCGTGCGATCGCTTCTTCCGGCGTAGCCACCGGCATGCGCAGTTCGGGCGGCAGGGCTTTTGTATCCGGCGCGTCGGCGTGCGGCGCGTTCGTTCCCGGCGCTCCGGTTTCCGCGGGCCGGGGCGGCACGTTCCACGCGGGGGTAGCTTGAGCCGCGGGCGCGGCAGGAGATGCGGACGCAGGCGAGGGGGCCGCCGCCGGAGCAGGCGCAGCCGAGCCGCCGGGCCAGAATGCGTATCCCAGCGCGCCGAGCAGCAGCAGCGAGCCGCCCGCCAGCGAAAGTCCGGAGGCTCCGCGACCGCCAGCCGCGGCGGACGCAGGCGCCGCGGAGCCGGGGCGAGCAGCCTTGTTCTTCTTGGGAAGGATGTACACGCGTCATCTCCAAAAGGAGGAGGGCCTAAACGGCCCTCGCGGCTTCGGTCGGACAAAAAGGCGGCTCGCGGTCGCCCCGCGAGCCGCCCGATGGATTTACTGGTATGGCTGTACGACGCGCCACGAACGGACTTGCACCGAGGACTTCGATTCGACTGTCACGTTCGTCTTGTTCAGCGCATCGAAGGAGTACTTGATGTCCGAGGTCCCGCGCGTGCGGTAGAACTCCTTGCCGTAGATCGCGCCCGGGTTGCTCGACGAATTGGCATGGTTGCGCAGGTACAACATCAAGCCGCCGGTGACGTGGTTGCTGTTACCGCCGCCGCGAATGTCCACCAGCGCGTCGCTGCCCGTCGGGCGCTTGTTGTACACCACCATCACCAGCCCGACCCACTTGTACCCGCCCGACATGATGAACTGCGCCTGATCCGGGTTGTCGATCTCGACCACCAGAATCCCGTAGCTCGTGCCGTTCCCGGACAGATGCAGCGTATTTTCGGTGAAGGCTCCGTTCTGGGTGCTCCCCTTCGCGTAGACGATCTTGAAGTCGTCGGGCGTGCCAATGTGGTTCCCCGATCCGGTCAGTGAAATCACCGTCCCGTCGGTCGTGGATACCGCGTCCGAGGTACTGGTACCCAAGTCAATGTTGTACTGCGCCAGGTTTTTTACCGACTGCACGAAGGCTTCCAGATCCTGGTACTTCTTGGGCAGGTCGTTGCCGACGCGGCCCTGGATGTTCGCATCGTTGTGCTGCCCGGAGATGGTAATCCCGGTCTGACCGCTGCCGGAACCGTTCACCCAGGAACCGTCCACGTCGGCCACGCCCACCGCGTTGGGCGCCTTGTTCGTCTGCGCGTCACTGGGCTTCTCGGTGCCGTCAATGGCGTGGTCGTCGCCGTCAATGGTGTTGGGTGAGCCGTTAATCTGCAGTTCAATTCCGTTGGTGGCCGGATCGAAAGTGTCCTGGGTCTGGGGACCGGTGGAGCCGCTACCACCACCACCGCCGCCGCCACCACCACCGCCGGAACTTCCGCCACCGGTGCTGGTGCTGCTGGATCCACCGCCGCCACCGCTACCGCCACCGCTGCTCTTGCCGCCCGAGGCGCCCCAGACGTCATTCGCGCCCAAACCCAGCAAGAGTCCCGCCAGGAGGAGCAGCCAGCCTGCGTTCGACCGTTCTCCGCGTTTCATGTTTCTTCTCCTTATCCCCGTCAATCCAAGTGCGCTCCGGATCCACCGTCAGGGTTGGAACGGAGCAATCTGCAGTTCCAGCGCCGCGTCGAGCGTGATCGAGGTGCTGTTGCTGGTGATGACGCGCCGCGCGATCGCCTCCACCGTGATGAACTTCCCGTCGGGCGTCGCAGGGTTGCTGAACCCCGTTGAGTAGATCGTGTACCACTCCCGTTCGGCTGGATCGTCCACACCGTTCACGCCGTCGTTGTCGATGCCGTCGTCCTCCCAGCGGTGCGCGTAGGTGAAGTAACGCACATCGCCAAAGACCTTCGAATGCGTGTAAAAATCGAACTCCGCCGACTCGGGCCGGGGCTTCGAGATCACGCTTCCGTTCTTCTGAGTAAATTGATTGGGCCAAGCCGCGGTTTTGGGACGGCGCAGGTCCGTGGACGGATAGAAATTGATGCCGTCCAATCCGACGTGCCAGCCTCCGGCGGCGACCTCGCCGGAGTCCGGACGGCCGTTGGAATTTCCGTCGCCGTTCCAGCCGATGCCGATCGTCCCCGTGCCCCCCGTATTGATGCTGCGAATCGCCGCGTCCAGCCCCGCTTCGGCGGCCTCGAACGCCTTGATGTCTTCCGAATCCGCCTCGGTACGTTCCGAGCGCGACTGCATCTCCAGCAGCAACGAAGTGGCCAGCCCGGTAAGCAGCATCACGATCACCATCGCCACGATCAGCGCGGTGCCCCGCGGCGGACGGCCCGCGGTCTGAAGCCAAAGCTTTCTCAGGTTCCCGTTCACGAACGCACTCCTCTCGAATGCCCTAACCGCGCTACGGAGCCGGCGGAATCTGATTACGCAAGAAAACTTGGCTGCTGCACTGAACCAGGTGCGGGAAGCGGTCTTCCGAGACCGTCAGCAGCCAGAGGTTGATTTCCAGGATCGAGCCGTTGTTCTGCAGGCGGAAGAGCTTCCCGCTTTCGGCGCCGGCGCTCGAAACGATGGGCTGCCCCCAGTTGGCAGCGCCCGCTACCTGAATCACGTTCGTCACGCCCACCAGCCGCGGCACGTCGCCCGAGAGCGAGGTGTTGCGTTCGATGTAGCCCATGTCGTAGCTGTCGCTCTTGTCCCCGTCGCCGTTCAGATCGATCCCCATCGTCCCTTCCGCCAAAACCTCCCGTGGAACGAAACGGAAGGTCATCGTTCCGCTGTTCTCCATGCCGTCGGTCGAGGCGCCGTAGCGCAGGAAGCCCGGATTGGATTCCGAGGAATCCTGCAACACCGTGCCGCGCCCGTTCGAATCCACGATCGGCACGAAAAAATCCACCTGCGTGTTGCCCGTACCGGACACGATCCCCAACTGCGCCGCCGAAATCAGATCCTCGGTCAGGAGCTTCAGCGTGCGTTCGCCCTTGACCTCCACGTTGCTTCGGGTCACGCGTTCGGAGACCGAACGCGTCGAGTGCGCGCTGATCTGGAAGGCCAGCCCCACCAGCAACGCCATCAGGCCGGTCGAGACGACCACTTCCAGCAGCGTCATGCCGCGCGCGCGCAGGCGGCGCGAGGGAATGGCTAGGTTCATAGGTTCCCCAATCGGTCGGTCAGGAATGTCACGAGCTGAATGCGGGTTTCCATCCCCGCTTGACTACGCCAGCGCACCACCACCACCACCGGCACGAAGCGCAGCAAGTTCAGGCTGTTCATCAGGTTGTCCGTAATGGAAGCCGAACCCGAAAGGTCCATCGGGAATGGATGCACGGGCGACGAAACGGTCAGGACATCGTCGTAGCGCCCGTTTCCGTTCAGATCGACCGGGAAATCCAGGTCCCCGTCGCCGTCCACGTCGCCGAAAACAGACTCGTCCGGCGATTCCATCCCGATCACTTGCACGCCCAGTTCCTGCGGCACCTTGTCGCCGTCCCCGCCATCCACCACGATCGCGCCCAACCGTTGGTTAGGGGCATTGGGGCCCGCCAGGTTCACCGGTTCGACGTAATTGTGATACGCCCAGACCGGGCGCGACTCGGGCGAATCGGTGGCCGGGTTCCACGTGTCGTTCTCGAACGGAGCGGCGCGCATACGATTGATCACGCCCTTGGCCGCGTACATCGCAATGGACTCTTCGCGCGAAAGCGTCGCCAGCATCTCCGAGGTGATGAAGAGGCTGTATACGCCCATGATCGCCGTAGTCAGCACCACCATCGCCAAGCTGACCTCCAGCAAGGTCAAGCCCTTGGGATGCCGGCTCGGCTTTCCGAAGGATCTGAATCCCCAGCCCATCTGCGTACTCCTCGCAATCAAAGAAGGGCCTTATGAGCCCGCTTCCCGTTTCAAAACAATGCCCTAGGGCGGAAATCGGACAGGGTCCGGTTTCTCATCATGCACAACGCGCAGAACGGGGTGGTGTTGGCGAAATCCCAAACGTTAAAATAACGGTTAAAGTCAATACTGGTAATGTGTTATGGAATACATGGCGAATCGTTCAAAAAAATACACCAACGCCAAAGGATTGCACATGAACGAAAACCGCCTGCGCAAGGCAGGCGGTTTAGGGGCTCGTGGTTGAGCCAAGTTATTCTTAACCCTTACCGGGCTTATCCGGTTTGTCTGGCTTTTCCGGTTTATCGGGCTTGTCCGGTTTATCGGGTTGATCCGGTACCTCAGGTTTATCGGGCTTGTCCGGCTTATCGGGTTGATCCGGTTTATCCGGCTTATCGGGCCTGTCCGGCTTGTCGGGCTTATCCGGACTCTCGGGCTTATCCGGCGCGCTGCCGCGGTCGGGGCGATCCGGTCCGCCTACGTCCGATCGGCCGCTCTCCGGCTTCTCGCTCGGCTTGGGCGACTCGTGCTTTTCGCTCGGACCTTCCGAGGAATCGTTCTCCGGGGCTCCGTGTATGGCTTCGCTCTTTCCGGGCCCACCGGGGCTCTTCACCGATTGAACGCCCTTGCCGAGCACCTCTCCGCCATTAGGGCCCTTCCCGGCATTTCCCGAAGACGGATTCGCAACGCCACCCTTGCCTAAGGCCGCGGCACCCGACTTCCCATGGGCCTTACTCGAAGCATCGCCCGAGTTTGCCTTACCCTGCGCAGATGGCCCGGATGCTTCTTTACCTTGGGCGTGGGCCGGCGGGCCGATTCCATTGGCCTTGCCGTTACCAGATCCGTTTTCGTTCCCGCCGGCCTGGGCGTGTTCCGGCGGGCCGCCGGCCGTGGCGCTCTCGCCGCCTTGGCCGGATCCTTGCCCTTCCGGTCCGGTATTC
Organism: Planctomycetota bacterium; assembly: GCA_045863855.1. GTDB lineage: Bacteria > Planctomycetota > SZUA-567 > H5-PLA8 > H5-PLA8 > H5-PLA8. The sequence goes on from BTVV01000032.1 coordinate 13,593, forward strand.
TGCGCGCTGTCGGATCCTTCTTGCGCATCCGTCTTGGGCAGCAGGGATTCGGGCGCAGGTGAAGAATCCTGAATCGGCAGGCGCTCCTGCAACTCGGGAGCGGCAGGATTCAGTTGCTCTTGCCCATGGGCCGAACTGGGCAGGAGATCCTGGGTTCTGGCATTGCTCTGAAGCGCGTCCGAGATCGAACCGACGGCCACTTCGCGCTGCGCCACGGGCAAGCGGCTTAACTCGGCCTGCAGCGCGTTCAAGCGTGCCTGATCCTGTTTGAGCAGCTCGGCGTATTGCGGCTCGTTAACCACCGCGTCCTTGTGCCGGACCGCGATGGATTGCAAACCTTCGGTCGAGAGCGTGGTCAGCATGCGCTGCAACCGTACCGAATCGGCGGGCGGCAGGTGCGGGCGGTGCACGGCCAAATCCAGGCGGTTGGCCAACCCATTGAGCAGTTCGGCGCGCGCCAGCGGATCGACGACCGAACGCATGCTGAGGGCGCCTTCGGCCAGTTGGGCCGTAAGGGTCAGCCCCGGCGCGGGCGGCGCCACCAGCGCCGGTTCGAGCGTGCGGCCTTCCAGCAGATCGCACGCATATGCCGTGATTGCGATGGCCGCGGCCAGCGTGCTGTCGGAGTTTTCGTCGAGCGCATCCAGCGCGTGGCGGCGAGAACGGAAAGCGCCGGCGCGGTCGAGCAGGATCTGTCCTTCCTGGATAGCCGGGAGCAGTCCGAAGTGGAACGTGCGCAGGTACGCCACCGCCACGACATGCCGTTCCGTTTCTGAATTGCGGTAGAAGTACAACGCTCCTACAAGGTCGTCGGCCAGGCGCTCGTGGGTCTGCGCCATCTCGGGGCCGGGCGCGTACTGCGCGGCGGAAAGCAGATCCTGTTGAAGCGCCTCGAGGATGGCGAGCTGATCGCCGAAACGCTGCGTGAAGAGCGGCGAGACTTTCACGACCGGTTGCACCGGCGGGGCGCTCTGCGACATCCAAATGCCCCACCCGCCCGCCGCCAGCATGGCCAAACCCATCCAAATCGTCATGGGCCGGCGATACCAACTGGGCTTGCTCAGCGCTTTCTTCTTGGTCTGTTCGCGAGCTTGGCGCTTGCGCGCTTCGGCGGCGGGTACGGCCAGCACCAGACCCAGCAGGCGGCGCTTGCCCGTCTCGTTCGGCTCGACCGGCAACGCCGCGTAGGCGCGTTCGATCAACTGGGTGCGCGCCAACTCGCGGCGCGCCACAGGATCCTGACGCAGCAGGCGCTCGAAATCGGTGAGTTCTTCGCCGTCCAACTCGTCGTCGAGGGCGCGGTTGAGCAGCACCTCGGTGCGGTAGCGGTGGGAGGAATGGTCGCTCATTCGTCCGCTCCTCCCGCTTCCGCTTCCAATTCGACTTCCCGGCCGCGAGAAGTGCTCTCCAGGTCGAACTTTCGGCCCAGCTTCTGACGCAGGATGCGCCGCGCTTCGTACATGTGCCAGCGCGCCGTACTCTCCTTCACGTCCAGAACCTGAGCGATCTCCGTATAGTCCATACGTTCGACCGTGCGCAGGACCATCGCGATCTGCTGCTCCTTACTCAACTCTTGCACGGCCTGCCACAACGCCTGCACCAACTCGCGCTCGATCAGGACCGTCTCGGGACCTTCGCCAACCTTGACCGGACCCTGGTTCGACATGTCCAGGACCACATCGCGCGCCCGGGGCGACTTGCGGAGGTCCAGCACCAAGTTGGTCGCGATACGCAGCAACCATGCCTTAAACTGTCCTTCGGGCTTGTAGTTGGAAATATTCCTGAAGGCGCGCAGGAATGTCTCCTGCGCGATGTCTTCGGCGTCCGACTTCCCAAGCGTCAGGCGGTAGGCATACGAATATATGCGATCCCAATACGCCTCCACCAACGCTTCGGCGGCCGAAGCGTCTCCTTGAAGGTAGGCATCGACGAGTTCGTCGTCGCTGGGCGGAGGATTCACAGGCTTCCTTATATTATAGACTGGGTTTGGCTCACCTAACGCACGTCGTGATCCGATCAAAATGGTCTTAGCAAATGGTTGGCGCAAAAGACACTGAAATTCATTCACTATCTTAACTACTTGATGTGCATAGCTTATTTAAGTTACCCGCCCATACTTGCGATCTAAAACCGGGACGTGCAGCACACGTGCGGCCAATTTTTCTTCCTCTGCGGAGTAGTTTTTAGCGCCTATTCGTCGCACGAAGCATCTGCCGGAATGGCTTCGATGCCGCATCCCACGACGTTGCGGAGCGGTATAGCATCAGAAATTGAAGGTGAATCCGGCGTCGATCTGGTGTCGGCCGTACTCCTGGTCGGATCGCGTGGAGTCCTGTGCTTCGTACGTATAGCCCCAATTAAAAGAGAAGTGCTTCCAGAGCTGGTAATCGAGCCTCGCTTCGCCGCGCAGGCGCTGGTCGGTGCGCTGCGGCGCCGTCGCGGACTGGCTTTCGGGGTAGTCGTCGCGCCGGTAGGTCCCTTCCAGTTGGCCGTACAGATCGCGCCAGATCTTCGCTCGATACATCAGCCGGACGCGCTGCGTGAACCGCTGCGAGACATCGGCTTGGCTCCAGCGGTAATCGAGGTTCCCGCGCAAGCGCAGCTCGTGGTCCCAGAGCGGCAGCGTGCGCCGCCAATCCCAAAAGACCCGCGCGCGCGTGCCGGTGAGACCCTCGGATGCGCGGAAGTAGTCGGGTTCGCCGTAGCTCGCGCCGAAACGCAAACGGTGCGGCCCGCTGCGGTACTCGGCGCTCGCCTCGACAAAGTGCTCGCGCGAATAAGGCTGGTAGTCGAACTGCGCGTACTTGAAGCCGTACTTCAACTCCATCGTACGAAACGGTCCTGCCTGAAGAAACCGCAGCGAGATCGTGCCGGTGTCTTCGAAGTAATCGTTGTCATGCACACGCGGGTAATGCAGGCCGAAATGCTCGCCGCCTACCCAAAACTCGAAGCGCTCCCGACGCAACAGGCGCCCTTCGCCCAGCGCGTAGATCTGCGTGAAGGTATCGCGTTCGTTGAGCACCTCGCTTTCGTCGCCGGTGGCGATGATGCCCGTATCGAATCCTTCGAGCACATCCAGATAGAGCCGGAAAGGCCGGCCGGCGATCCGGTCGGCCGCCTTAGCCGCCTCGACCGACCACTCGCCCGAGCCGCCGCGGCCCAAGTCGGCGTAAGCGGACTCGGCTTCGCGGGAACGGCCCAATCCTTCCAGGCAGGCGGCCTCGTAGTACCGCGCGGCATCGGCCCGGGCGGAGCTTTTCTCGCGAACGAATTGAAGGTGCGGAAGCGCTTCGGCGAAGCGCTTGGCTTTGTACAAACTGCGCGCCAGCATCCAGCGCCGATACGGATCGTCCGGGAGCGCCTCGGCCAGGCGTGACCAGGCGTCCGCGGCTTCGGCATATTGGCCCGTATCGTAGTAGCAGTGCGCGACGAACTCCCGCGCCGAAGCGCCCCAATCGTCCTCGCGTTCGGCAAGCGCCTTGAACGCCGGCAGAGCTTCGGCCGCGCGATCCTGATTGTATTGTGCCGAGGCGAGCCCGAACTGCGCCGCTACCAGATCCGCGTCGTGCTTCAGCGCCTCGCGGAAAGCCTGTTCCGCCTCCGCATGGCGCTTGAGCTTGGCCAACGTGCGTCCCAATCGATGCTGGATATCGGCCGGCGTGTGGCCCCGTTCGGCGGCTTTGCGCAACGCGTCGAGAGCTTCCTCGTACTCGGCGGAGTCGTACAGCGCACGCCCCAGCCGATACCAGACCGACTCGGCTTGCGGGTACTTTTCGGCCAGCTTGCGCCAATACGGAAGAGCGTCGGCGTCGTGGGCCAGTTCGGCCTCGCGCCAAAGCGGATCCTGTTCGGGAAGCTCCTGCGCGCAAAGTGGCAAGCCGCATGCCAGCGCGAGACCGAGCACGAGCCAGCCCATAAATCCAAAATCAACGCGCATAGCTCGATCTTCGATCGGCGAGACACCCCCCAAACTCAAAGCATTCGTATTTTCCAGAAGGGGTCAAGGGTGTTCGTCCGGATCCGTGCCATGGGGACCGTTCCGCTCGATCGCGCGGGACACTAAGCGGTCGCAACGGTGGTTTTTGCGACTTATTGCTTTCGCTGGGCCCTGCATGAGTTCGTGCTACGCGGCCGAGAATGATTAATTGCGGCTTTAGGCACAGACCCCTTGATGCGGTGGTGCGACCTTTCCTCCCTCCCCGGCCGCAAGTCGCATGCAAACTGGAGCATGCCTGGTTACGTGTTAAGCATCTCGGTCGGTTCCGAGACTACGGACGCCGCCGGCACCCACGCGCGCACGGCGGCTACCTCGACCGCGGCCAATCTGTATTCCGCCTCTTTGCTGTTCGGATCGAGCGCCGCGTGGGTCAGGCAGTTCGCGTTGCCGTGCGGCGCGTGCAGATCCCCCACTAGAACGTGGTAAATACCGTGCCGGGCGGGATCGTTTCGGTTACCTCAGCGGCGACACGGCTATTCCAGTTGCGGAAAGTCCACCGACCTTGCCAGGGTGGCCGGGTTCCCACGCCCACGGATGCGCCGCAACCGGTCTCCCCCTGAACTCGAGTCTGTTCTTGACCACGGGACCTTGAAAAACTATTGCATATATAAATAGCTTGATATCCAATACAGTGGCGCGCCTTGGGGTAAACTGGACTTGGGCTGACTTCAAGCGAGATCAATTTTGATCGCGCGTTATCGTCGCAGCGGGTCTTGGAGGTAGGTCGCCATGCATCAGGTAGGGTCATGCAGGTTCCGAACCCTGCGCGGAAGTTTGGTGCTGGCGGCCGCCCTTTCGCTGCTTGCCGCGCATGCGGGCGAAGCCCCTAAAGAAGCGTATGCCGATCCCAAAGAGGCGAAGCAGGAACTGCGTGAACAGTTAAAGGCGCCTCCGGCGCCCAAGCCGCCGCCCGAACTGGTTCCGATGCCGGCCTTTACCTGGGCCTCCGAAAAGCTCAAGAAGCTTCCCTTGGGTTCCACACGCTTCAGCTTCGGGATCGAGCACCGCACGCGAGTGGAAGTCTGGGACAATAAGTTTATCGGCGGCGGCGCGACGATCACCAATGGGTTCACGCTCTTCCGGCACCGCGTCTGGATGGATGCCGACCTCCACGAGCACGTGCGCGTCTTCGGCATGTTCCAGGATGCGCACAAAGACGGCGACATCGCGCCGCAGGCGCGCGCGCACGAGGACCGCGCAGACCTGCTGGAAGGCTACCTGGATCTGCGCAAGCTTTTCGGCCAGGACTTGACTTTGCGCGTGGGGCGCCAACCTCTTGTCTACGGCCGGCAGCGCTTGGTCGGCGCATTCGAATGGTCGAACCCCGGACGCCGATTCGACGCGCTCAAACTTATGTGGATGAGCCCGGACCAGACCTGGACGGCCGACGCCTTCGCCAGCAAGGTGGTCGAGATAGACGCCATTCATCCCGACGAGATGCATTCGAGCGAAGAGTTTTACGGCTTGTATGCGACCAACGCGAGTTTGAAGCCGCATCGCTTCGACCTGTACGCGCTGTTTCGCTCCAACGAGATCAAAGAGCGCGACCAGGAGATCGTTACGCTCGGTTTCCGCGCCTACGGAAAAGGGCTCTTCGGCGGGCTCGACTACGAAGTCGAGGCCGCCGGACAGTTCGGCAAGACGCCCGTTGCCGCCGACGAACTCGATCACCGCGCGGCGGCGGCGCACGCCGAAGTCGGCTGGACCTTTGCCCCGGCATGGAAGCCGCGCCTCATGGCGGAATTCAATTACGCCAGCGGCGACGAGGATCCCACAGACGGCGATAATCAGACCTTCAACAATCTCTTCCCCACCAACCATCTCCATTACGGCTATGCCGACTTCTTCAACTGGTCCAACCAGGTCAGCGTGGCGGCGGGTTTCGAAGCGCAGCCGCTCAGCGGGTTGACCGTGTGGTCCAAAGCGTACTGGTTCCGCCTCGCCGAAGAGAAAGACGCCTGGCGTAACGCCGGCGGCGTGGTGCTGGCACGCGATACGACCGGACGCGCCGGCCGGGAAGTGGGCTTCGAATTTGACGTCGGCGCCACCGTGAACGTCAACCGCCACCTGAACGTAGAACTAGGCTATGCGCTGTTCGACGGCGGCAAATTCACCGGCGCCCGGCGTCCCCCGGGCCAAGGCGAAACCGCGCAATTCTTCTGGGCGCAAGCGGTGCTAAAATTCTAAGCCGAGACGCCTGCCGGTAAGGTACTCGGATTGGGGATCCAGCGCCGTCCGGAAGTCAGGGCTGTTGCGGCGCATGTGGCTGCGGCGCGGGAGCCGTCGATCGCGGCGCGGGCGGCTGCGAAACGGGAGCCGTGGATTTCGGCGCGGGCGCAGTCGAGTTCGCCTCGCCTGCCGCGGCGGGCGCGACCTGCACCGTCACCGTCTTTTCGAGCCGCAGCGACGGGATCTGGCGAATCCGCTGCGCCACCTCACCAAGTCCGCCTCGACGCTCCACCGGACCGTTCCATTCCAGTTCGCTGGGCGCGTCGTACCGGATCGAGAAGGTAATCTTATGCGCTCCGGCTTCGGCCGGCGTCCATTCGGCCAACTCCGCTCCGAAACTGCGTTCGTGCGTCAGCGGTTCGAAGCGCTCGCCGGGCTTTAACTCGATCAGGTCGGCTTCGCCGAGCGAGTTGCAATTTCCGCAGCCCATCGGCATGGCCTGCGGGCCCGCGGGCGTCGGCGCCACGATCGTCCGGGCGAAATGAGGAAAGCGCTTGGTGCGTGTGCTGCCGTCCAGGCAAGGAACCACGGTCACCGTTCGGTCGCTGGTGTTGTGCAGGCGCACCTTGATCTTCAACGGCTCGCCGGCACGCGCCACACCCTCGGTCTCGACTTCCAGCACCAGCGGCGGATCGATCCGCGCGACCAGCCGCCGCGCACGGGCCGCCACTTCCGGCTGCTCCGATTTCAACGCCGCACGGAGTTCCGCCAGCGCAGGTTTGCCCAGGCGCTGCAATTCCGCCTCGGCCTGTTCGCGCAACTCGAACGCGTCCGAGCCTAATTGCTGGACCAGCGCCGCGTAATCGGCTTCCGCGCCCCAAGCGCCGCAAGACAGCGCCAACGCCGCACCCAGAATCATTTTGCTCACACTCTTCATTTCGGTCGCTTCCTATTCGATGGCTCAAGGATTTAGTCTTTAATGCCCAAGCGCATCTCGTCGCTGATCGCGCGCACGTCCGGCGAGTACATCGTCTGCACGCTCGTCGGCAGCGCGTGGAACGTGCCCGGAATTTCCGCGCGCAGCTTGTACTTCAGCGTGTGCTCGCCCTTCGGAAGCCAAGTCATGAAGAAGACCACTTTCGTGTCGCGCAGTTCCATGTTGCTGCACAGCCCGTCGCCGTAGCGCCCGCCGCTCACCAGATCCACCGGCTCGCAACCCGCCGCCTTCGGATCTTCCACGATCACGTACTCGTAGTCGTTCGGCGCTTTAACCTTCAGCTCCACTTCCACCTGCTCGCCGCTCTTCACCACCGCGCCCATCTCCAACGCGGCGCGGTCCCATTGCAGTTCCTTGATCTCCACCTCTTCGCCCTTCGCGTTCTTGACTTTTTTGACCTCCTGCTTCGGCGTGAGTTTGTAGTAGGTGCGCACCACCGAGATTTCGTTGCCGGCGGCTTTGATGTCGCCTTCCTTCGTGAAGTATTTCACCTGCGCGCTGTAGTACAGAGCGCCGGGGCCGTCCTTCTTCAGCGTTACCTTGCGCGCACCGCTCGGAATATCCGCGCCGCGGATCACGAACTGGTTGTCGAAGGTGAAGAAGTTTTCCTTGTTCACCGCGACCGTCTTTTGCGCCAGCCCGTCGAAGTCGATCGTCACCGTATAGTTCGGCTCGGTCTCCCCGCTCGCGACCATGTAATCGGCCAGCGCGAAGATCGAGATCGCCGTGTCCTTGGTCGTGTGCCAGCGGTGCCCGTGGCGCTTGCCCAGCAGGTGCTTGGTCAGCTTCGGGGCCAGTTCCCCCTTCGGATCGAACTTCGCCACGGCCTTCAGCGCCCATGCGTTCGACTCGATCTCGTTGTTGTACCAGTACCACGCGCGCGTCGCCGGCGTCTCGACCCACGCCGTCCCGTGTTCCTTATCTTCCTTCACGTACTGCAGCACGTTTTCGTAAGCCGTCTGCTTGCGCTCGTCGGCCAGCTCGTTCAGCGTCAGAGCCAGGAGCGCCTTGCCGTATACGTTCAGTTTGTCGCGCTGCTCCCAGATCATGTTCAGCGCCTTGTCGTCCTTCTGCTTGTCCAGCGCCAGGACGTAGGACGCGTACGCCTCCTGCTCCAGCCCGTAGTAGCGCTGCCGCCACCACTCTTCCTTCTCCTGGTGGATGCGCCCGACTTGCCCGAGCAGGAACTTCAGCCCGCGCTGCCGCCGCCCTTCGTCCATCCCCGCCACCCCCGCGTCCTTGGCCACCTTCAAGCCGTACAGCACGTATGCGGTCATGTTCGGATTGCTCTGGTCCTGCTTCCACCAGCCCCAGCCGCCGTCGCCATTCTGGAAATCGTACAAGCGCCGAGCGCCGGCCTGCACGATGCTCGCCAGCTTGCTGCTGTCGAAGACCGGCGACTTCAAGTAGCCGTACTTCGCCTGCAGTTCCGCCGGGTTGATCTGCTTCCGCTTCGTCTCCAGATCCTCGAGGTTCACGCCCAGTTGCTTCAGCGTCTGCTGGCTCAGCACCGCCGGCAGGAACCGGCTCATCGTCTGCTCCGCGCAGCCGTAGGGGTATTCCAGTAGGTACGGCAGCGCGTCCAGCATCGCGCCGGCCAGGCTCGGGCTCAGCGTCACCCGCAGTTCCGTCGCTTCCGGCTTGCGCTCTTCCGGAATCGAGAAGCTCACTTCGCGCACGCCTGCCGCGTCCGGACGATAGCTGCCGTTATCGGCGAGGAACTTCTCGGTCCCGTGCACCAGCGCCGGGAACGTCAGCGCCATCGCGTCGCTCTCTTCGTCCGTCAGCGCCTTGACCAGCACCTTCGGCGCGCCTTCCTGCAGCACCTTGACCGTCCAGTCGAGCCGCTTCTCGCCGCCCGCGGGAACCTCGACATCCACCACCAGCGGCTGCGTGCACGCCAGCACCGCGCTGGGCAGTTGGATTTCGCACTTCACCTTTTTGGCCGTCGGCAGGTAGTTGTGCACGTTCGCGCTCAGCACCACTTCGTCGCGCTCGACGAAAAAGCGCGGCGCTTGCAGGCGCACCAGCAGATTCTTGGTCGTGATCACCGAAGTGCTCGCCGAACCTACCTGCGTCGCGGCGCTCATCCCGTACGTGCTGCCCTTCCAGGTCGTCAGGCTGTCGGGGAAGGTCACTTCCAGCGTCGCCTTGCCGTCGGGACCGGTCAGCAGCCGGGGCGCCCAAGCCGCCGAATCCGCGAAGTTGCTGCGCACTTCGGCTTCTACCAAGCTTCCCCCGTCGCTCTTATCGCTCTCGCGGTCGGCATTCTTCTCGTCGGCCTGCAGTTTGCGTCCGGCTCGGCGCCGGTTCTCGCCGCCTTCGGCCGGCGGCGCTCCAGGCATCGCCGCGGCCGTGGCCGCTTTGCCGTCGGCGTTCTTGGCCGCTTGCTCCATCTCGCCGGCCTTCTTGAGTTCTTCTTTCCGCTCGCGATACCCGAATGCGCCCCCGCCTCCTTGGCCCGCCTGCTGGCCCGATTCCCTCGTCAAACCGCGCAGCTTCTCTTCGTTGTCATTGGCCCAATTGCCCCAGTACGCCGGCGGATAGCCGTGCAACTCCTTGAATTCCTCGCGTGCCGCGTGCTGCGCCACGATCCCGCGGAACGAGACGTTGTGCGAGCTGTCGAAGCCGAGTTGCCGGCTGCGCTTTTGCCCGAAGAAGAACGTTTTCACCTCCGGCGCAAGCTCGCGCTGGAAGTACAAGATCGAACTGTCGAAGAGCGTGAAGGCCAATTCTGCTTGCACCGGCTGACCGTCGTGGCCGCGCGTCTCGAAGCTGAACGTCCCCTTTTCGCCCGGCTGGTAGCTGCTCTTGTTCGAGCTCACCTTCACATCCAGGAACTGCTTCACCGGCGGCACGAAAATCTCGCGGTTCTCCGTGAACACCTGCCCGTCGCGCAGCGACAAGGCCTGGATGAAGAAATTCGGAGCGTGCTTCTTCTCCACTTTCAGGTCGATCAGCTTCGACTTTTGAGGCAGGTGCAGGACCGTGAAGCTGTCCATCCGCCCGTCGAGGTCGTGGACCAGCAGCACGTGGCTGTCCGGGCGGTTCGTATTGATCATCAGGTGCGCGATATCGCCTTCCTCGTAGCTGCGCTTGTCGGTGATCACCTCCAGGTCGCGGAAGCGGTACTTCCCGGCGTCGAAGTCTTCCGCGCGAATCCACACGAACGCCGTGCCTTCGATCGCCGTCTTCCAGGCGTCCTCCGTCACGAACGCGAACTTGTACTGCGCCGACTCGTCCAGCGTCTCCTCGATCAGCCCCCGCCCTTCCGCGTCCGTCTCGAACGCGCGCTCGGTCAGCTTCGTCTCGACCATCTTCTCGTTCTTCTCGCCCTCGTACGCCACCTTGCTGACCACCAGCTTGCCCTTGGCCGCCACCGGAGCCCCGTCGGGCGTCTGCGCGGTAACTTCCAGCTTCACCTTGTCGCCGGGGCGGTAGAATCCCTGCTCGCCGTTCAGGAAGACGTAGAACTGATTGCGCGTCACCGTGATCGCGCCGCTGCCCGTAATCGTCCGGCGGCTGGCGTCGACCACTTCGGCTTCGATCTCGAAGCGGTGGTCCTGGTCGGGGAAGCGCGCGGCCAGGTCCTTCGTCTCGAACGCGACTTCCGCCGTCCCGTCCTTCGTCAGCGGGCGCGTCTCTTCGGAGATCAGTTCGCGCGCCTGCTGGCCGTAATGCTGCCAGCGCCAGTACCCGCCCCAGCTGTCCAGCGGGTACGCGCACTTGCCGTAGCCTTCGCCGTACAGCCAGTCGTAGCGTCCGCGCTGCGTGTAGCTGTGGTAGTACGGCGTGCGGAAGACGCGGTACGTCACCGTGCCTTCGGCCACCGGCGCGCCGAAGTAGTACTTCGCCTGAATCTGCGCCTTCACCGGCTCGCCCATCTTCGCCTGCGTCGCTTCGGGCTTCACCGATACCTCGAACTCCGGCTTCTTGTACTCCTCGACGCGGAAGTTCAGCGAACCCCAGAAGCGCCCGCCCTTCTGCTTCGCCAGCGCCGGGCTGCTGATGTCGATGCGGTACATCCCCAGCGGCGTCTCGGCCGGCAGCACGAGCTGGTCGGCCAGCGAGCCCTGCGCGCTCAGCGTCAGCGAACGGTTATAAATCTTGTTGTTCTTCGGATCCTGGATCGCCACCTGCACCGCGATCTCGCCCGGAAGCGCATACTCGCCGCCTTCGAAAAGCCGCGCACTGGCCTTGAAATACACCGTCTGACCCGGCCGGTAGACCGGGCGGTCGGTGGTCGGATACACGCAGTAGAACTTCGCGTCCTCGCGCCCGCGCCCATTCGCCCATGAATGGTGCGTCATCGCGTAACGGCCGCCCGTATGCGCGAAGGCCTGGACGTAGCTGCTGTTCGGACGCTGGATCCGGTGCTCGTACAGCCCCAGTTCGCCGCTCGCCACCGTCGCACGCGCGTGGCGGTACGCGTTGTTCTCGTGCCAGGCTTCATCGACGAGCAGCGCGGCGCCTTCCACCGGCTTGCCCGTGATCGCGTCGGCCACGAAGAAGCGCTGCGAACCCGCCGCCGAAAGCCGCACCACCGACAGGTCGCTCACCACCAGGAGCTGACGCGCCACCACCCCGCCGGCCTTCGCTTCGATCAGGTACGCGCCCAGGCCGTTGAACGGAACCGCCACCGGATCATGGACGAAGCGGTGATCGTTCTTGTCCGTGGTCGGCGTCTTCCACGCCGCCACCTGCTCGCCCTTATGCTTCAGCAACCGGTCGCCTTGCCAGATCGAATTCACGTAATCGTCGTAACCGCGGGTTTCATCGCGCGGCTCGGCCATCACGTCTTCGAGCTTCACGCGCCAGGCCGTGAATTCGATCTCCTTCAGGTTGCGCGACTGAATCGTCAACTTCGTCTCGCCGCCGGGAAGCTGCGCGCCGGACGGCTGAAGTTCCAGCCGCGCGACCACGATCTCCTGCTTCTGATGCGCCGCGTCCTTCACCCAGACGCTCTTCGGGAACTTCGCGATCACCGTCTCGAACGCCTTGACCGCCTCCACGAATTCGCCGCGTTCGGCCAGCAGCAGCCCGCGCGCGTACTGAGCGTCGGCGCCGACCTCGATCGCCGCGTATTTCTCGGAGACTTCGTTCAGCAACAGGGCCGGATCCAGTTCCTTCGGGCTCGCCGCGCTCCAGTAGCTTTTCACGTACAGCGCGCGCCGGTACCCGGCCAGCGCCGTCGGTTCTTTCGATTCGCTCTTGTCCCAGCCCGGAATCTCGCCCAGCAGGTACAGAACCTTCTGCGCCTCGCTCAGTTCCGCCGCGTACTTCTCGACCGGCTTCCACAGTTCGGCGTGCGGATCGGTTTGCACTTCCGGCGCCGCGCCTGGAGCCTGAATCCGGCGTTGTTCGCCGCGGTAGTGCCTGCGGTAGCCGTACCACTGGGCCTGCTGCGCGAGGTACCCCGAAAGCTCGAAGTTATTCGCGACCACTTCCGAAGGAATGGTCTTGGCGTCTTCCGCGCTCAACGTGTCCGCAGCCGCCAGCAGCGCCAGGTAGCGCTCGCGCGCCAGTTCGCCGTGCTTCACCGCAGCCGCACGGTCTTCCTGTTCGAAGTACACGTACTGGTAACCCGCCTTGTGCTGCCCGCGGATCAGCTCATCGCCCTTCTTCGAACCCCAGTGCGGCATGCTCCAGTACACGCTGGCCAACAGGTTGTTCGCGCGCGCTTCCCAGACCGTACCGGCCGCCTCGGCGGCCAGCGCCTTGCCGTGCTCCAAGGCTTGGTCCCACTCGCTCAAGCGCTGCCCGCAGACCACCAGCCGCAGGCGCACATGGGTCTTTTGAGCGAATTTCGGGTCGGCCTTCAGGACCGCGGCATACGCGTCGGCCGCATCCTTATAGTTCTTCTTTTCGAAGGCCGTCTCGGCCCGCTTGAACGCCTCTTCCGCGTTTTCGGCCAGCGCCCAAGCCCCCATCGTCAGAACCAGCGCACAGCCCAGGAACCAACCCGAGAACCGCTTCATCGTATAAGCCCCCATCGATTCTTAAGTTATGGAATTGACCAACTCCGCCCCATACCGGCGGCGCTTCCATTGGACACTCGGCTGCACGTGCGGTTACGACAAATTTATGCCTTCCGTGCCGGGTCAGGAGTCTAAGATCGCGGCACAGGTAATGGAAGGGTACGGCCGATGCGCGCTTGCTGGTTGGGAATCCTGATCCTTGCCGGTTCGCTATCGGCCGCGGAACCGCCCCTCGACCCACTCGTCGAAGGACTCGGCGCCGACGAACCCCAGGCGCGCGAGCGGTCGTACGAACAACTCGCCAAGCGCGGGCGCGAGGCGCTCCCGATTTTGCGCCGAGCCACCTACCACGCCAAGCACGAAGTCCGTTTCCGCGCCGAACAGCTCCTCGCCGAACTGGCCCCCAGCGAAGTCTGGAACGAAGAGTCGCGCAAGAAGCTGCGTGAAGCGAACGTCACGCTGCACCTGAAAGACCTGCCCCTCGCCGAGGCGCTCCAAGCGCTCGCGGCCCAGGCCGGCGTTCCGCTGCTGATCAGTCCGCACGTCGAAGCGCTGCTGAAGGCCGAGCCCCGGCGCGCGAACCTCGACGTGACCGCCTACGGCGCCGAACTCGCCCTGCGCCGCATCCTGGCCGATGCCAAGCTCTCCTACTCGCTCGTCTTTAACGCCGTCGTCGTCGAAGCCGGCGCCGGCTCGCAGGCCGCGCTCCAACGCGGCGTCCTCGACACCAAAGTCGGACCGCTGGCCTTCACCAACCGCCCGCTCCGCGAAGCGCTTCAGGAAGTCCACGGCGCTCTTGGCGCGGGGTTGGCTTTCGATCCCGAAGTCTTCAAGCGCGCGGACATCCAGAAGGCGGCCGTCACACTGACCACTCAGCGCCCGCTGCGCCTCGAAGGCGTCTTGGCCATGCTGCTGGAAGGATACGATCTCGGCTACGCCTTCGACGAACGGCGGCTCTTCATCAGCAGCCGCGCCCGCGTCCAGAACGAACGCCTCGCGCGCACCTACGAACTGCAAGGCCTGCTCAACTCGCTCCTCAAACGCCGCGGCGATGCCGCGCAGCAACTGGTGGCCGAGGCGCTGCGCGAGAGCCTCGATCCCTTAAGTTGGGAGCAAGGCGCCGCCCTGAATTGGAAAGCCGAAGGCGAACTCGTCGTCACGCAGGGACTCGCCACCCATGCGCGCATCGAAGCCTATTTGAAACTCTTGCAGAAGGTGGAAGGCACGCTCAACGAGCCCTCCGGCGAGTACATGGAATTCTAAGCACGCCTGACGGCATCCGGCGGCGTGACCGAAGAACCCGCCGTCTCCGGCGGCCATGGGCCCCTACGCCCAGGTAATCAGCCCCGGCACATACGGGTTGCTCATATTCGCATGGCGCGGAATCACCCGCACCGCGAACCCGAAGCGCCCGGCCTCCTGCCCGTCCACGCGGCTGCGGAACAAATGGAAGCCCTCGCCCAGCGCCGCGCCGGAATCGCGAATCATGCTCAGCGCCTTGCCGCGCACGATCTGGCCCTGGTCGTTCAGCGGACCCACGAAGACCTGCACGTCCACCCAATCCGGCTTGATCGGGCCCAGATGCACCCGCGCCACGATGTCCAGCGCGCTGCCCACCGCGATCTCCCCGTTCGCCGGAGTCTGCACTTCTTCGATGCGGATCTGCGCCCACTTCTGGAACAGCGTCATCTTCCAGTCCCACAGATCCCGCGCGGCCTGGCAGTGGTCGCGCGTCATCTCCGCCCAGCGTTCGCCCGACGGCAGGTAGAACTTCTGCGCGTAATCGCGGACCATGCGGTGCGTGCTGAACGTCGGGATGCACGTCTGCATCGTGCGCTTCATGCGCTTGATCCAGGCGCGCGGCAATTCGTCGCGCCCGCGCTGGAAAAACTCCTGCACCACCTGCTTCTCCAGCAAGTCGTACAGCGCGCGGCTCTCTACGTTGTCCTGATACTGTTCGTCTTCGTAGTCCTCGCCCGCCCCGATTGCCCAGCCGTTCGTCCCGTCGTAGCCTTCGCACCACCAGCCGTCCAGGATGCTGCAATTCAGCACCCCGTTGGCCGCGGCCTTCATCCCGCTCGTCCCGCTCGCTTCGTGCGGGCGCCGAGGCGTGTTCAGCCACACGTCCACGCCCTGCACCAGAAACCGCGCGGTCGTGATGTCGTAATCTTCCAGGAAGACGATGTGCTTCCGGAAGCGCTCCTCGCGAGCGAACTTCACGATCTTCTGGATAAACGCCTTGCCCGCGTCGTCCTTCGGGTGCGCCTTGCCCGCGAATAAGATCTGCACCGGGCGGTCCTTCATGTTCAGCAGCGCAGCCAGCCGGTCCGGATCGTGGAACAGCAGCGTCGCGCGCTTGTACGTCGCGAAACGCCGAGCGAACCCGATCGTCAGCGCTTCCGGATCCAGCAGCTCGTCCGCTTCTTCGATCTCCCGCGGCCCCGCCCCGCGCTTCGTCAACTGCTGCTTCACGCGCTTGCGCGCCCACGACACCAGGTTCGCGCGGCAGCGTTCGTGCACGCGCCACAGTTCGCCGTCGGGCAGCAGTTCCGGACCGTTCCACTTGCGGTCTTCTTCGGCCGCTTCGTAGCTCCAGCGCGCGCCCGCATAGCGCACGAACAGCTCGTTCAGCGGATCGCTCACGTAGCTGCGCACGTGGACGCCGTTGGTGATGTGGTCGATCGGCAGGTCGTGCTCCGGCACTTCCGGCCAGATCCCCTGCCACATCCGCCGGCTCACCTCCCCGTGCAGCGCCGATACGCCGTTGCTTCCGCCGGCCGTCTTCAGCGCCAGCACCGCCATGCTGAACGGCTCCTGTTCGTCGTGCGGATACTGCCGACCCATCGCCAGGAACGTGCGCCGGTCGATCCCCAGCTTCTTGAACCACGAACCGAAAAATCGGTCGATCAAGTCCGTCCCGAAGCGGTCGATCCCCGCGGGCACCGGCGTATGCGTCGTGAATACGTTCCCCGCGATCACCGCCTCGCGCGCCTGCTCGAACGAAAGCTTGTGCTCCTCCATCAGCGTCCGGATCCGCTCCACCGCCAGGAACGCGCTGTGCCCTTCGTTCATGTGGCAGACGTCCGGATCCAGCCCCAGCGCCCGCAGCGCGCGCAGGCCGCCGATCCCCAGCGCCAGCTCCTGCATGAAGCGGTGCTCGTAGTTGCCGCCGTAAAGCTGGTCGGTGAACGATCGGTCTTCCGCGCGGTTCTGGTCGATCTTGCTGTCCAGCAGGTACAGCGAGACGCGCCCGATCCGCACCCGCCAGACCTGGAACCACACCTCCCGGTCGGGGTTGGGCAACTGCACCGAGACGCGCACCGGCTGCCCCTGCGCGTCTTTCTCCAGCGTCGCCGGCATGCTGTGGAATTCGTTCGGCGCCAAGTACTCCTGCTGCCAGCCGTCCGCGTTGAGATACTGGCGGCAGTAGCCGTTGTAGTAAGCCAGACCCACGCCCACGAGCGGCAGGCCCAGGCCCGAGGCGCTCTTGAGGTGGTCGCCGGCCAGCAGCCCCAAGCCGCCCGAATACACCGGGAGGCATTCGTGCAGGCCGAACTCCGCCGAAAAATACGCGATGCGATGCCGCGGCCGGTCCCCGATCGCCTGGTCGTACCACGTCTTCGCGCTCAGGTAATCGCGCAGGCTGTCGTGCACGCGTTCCAGATGAGCCAGAAAGCCGTCGTCCTGCGCCAGCTCGGCCAAGCGCTTCTGGCTCGTCCGGCCCAGCAGCGCCACCGGGTTATGCCCGCACGCCGCCCACAAGTTCCCGTCGATGCGCACGAACAGTTCCCGCGCATCCTGGTTCCACGTCCACCACAAGTTGTACGCGATCTCGCGTAACGCCTCGACGGGCTTGGGAAGCAAGGGCACCACGGTAAAAGGGCGAACGACGCGCATCGGCGAAGGTCCTCGCGGCTGAACGGGCCACTCTAAGAAGGGTGTTTCCGGGTAGCGTTATCGAAGGGAACCCGAGCCTTGTCAACCACCCGGCTAGGTTTGCCCAGCCGCAAGGCGCGCGCTAAGGTCCGCCATGGACTCTATTTGAACATCCTGCGCAGCCTTGGCCATTTTAGCCGCACAAAACCGCCGGCCGCCTAGGACACCACCTACCGCCAGCGTCCCCACCGGCGGCCCCACCGGCGGCCTGAACCCGCACCATCCGTTTCAAGTTTTAAGTTTGATGTGGCCGTTGAATGTGACCGTTGAATCTTGCCGTTTGATGTTTGCAACTTGTTGGGTTCTTCGCGTTTGCCGTTTCTAACTCCAGCCCCCTACGCCCTCTTGCCCCGCCAAGCCCAAAGCAACACCACCGCTTCCACCATGCTGAACGCCAACGTAATCGCCAAACGCACGTCCACTCCGTCCGATCGGCTCTTGTTCGCGAAAAAGCCGCCCACGAAGACCACCACCAGCGCCGCGACGATCAATCCCGCTGTGCGCTTCTCCTTAAAGAAGAGTCCCGCCGCCGCCACGCCCAGCGCGCCCATCACCACCCCGAACCACAACGCCGCCTGGCTTCCCGCCTCGACGTAGCGCCACACCCCGCCGGCTATCACCCACAAGCCGTAGGCCGCCGTGACACCCGCTGCCGCTTTCAGATTCATGAGCGCAATCGATCGCCTTTAGGCCCGAGCCAGCCCGTTCCACGCGCCGTCGTTGGCCAACCGCTCGCCCACCTTCACGCCGAACAGGAGTTCCAGCGTCGCGAAGAGTTCCGGCGCCGCCGCGTAAACCTCGCGCACCGCCTGCCGGCATGCGGCCACCCCCGGAGCGCTCAGTCTGCCCAGCGGCGCGCGGCTGAACCCCGCCGGCAGCCCCAGCCCGTTCATCATCGCCTTCACCGCCAGCGGATTCGGGAACTTGTCCTGCACCTCCACCGTCGCGCCGCCCGGAATCGAACGCTTGGACGTCACGGGGCAGACCACCAGCTTGAAGATCGGGGCGAGCTTCCGGCCCAGGTCGCCGGCCGTGGCCGCGTCGCCGCTGCGCTGAGCGTGCACCATCTTGCGCACCGCGCCCGGCAGCAGGTTCGTCATCACCGAGATCACGCCGCACGCGCCGATCTGGGGATCTTGCATCATCGCCAGCGTCAGGTCGTCGTCGCCGCTGAAGATGCCCAGGGTTGGGCCGGCCAGCGCGCGGTCCTGCCGCATCCGCTCCAGGTCGCCGGTGGCCTGCTTCACCGCGGGAACGCGCTGCGGGTGCTGCCGGTGCAGAATCGCCAGGTCGGCCGCGGACAACGCCGTGACGCTCCGCCCCGGAATCACGTACGGCACCAGCGGGATCTCCGGCACCCAGTGCAGTACGCGCTCGTAGTACTCGGTGCGCAGCTCCAGGCTCGAAGGCTTGTTGTAGTAGCAATCGACCAGCAGCGCCGCGTCGGCCCCGGCCTCGCGCGCGTGCTTCGTCGCCGCGATCGCTTCGTCCGTGCAGTTGCTTCCCGTTCCGGCCAGGATCGACGCCTTGCCTCCGGCGGTGCGGATCGCCACCTCGATCGCTTCGTTGTGCTCGTCCCAGCTCAACGTCGGCGACTCCCCTGTCGTCCCGCACGGCACCAGCCCGTCGATCCTTTCGGCGAGCTGGTATTCGATCAGCTTGCGGTACGCGTCGATATCCAGCTTGCCTTGACGGTCGAAGGGCGTGACGAGCGCCGTCCACGCTCCGGCGGCTGTAAACGATCCCATGGCCTGCTCCTCGAGAATGCGGGCGCACCGCGACGGCTTGAATGGCAAAAACCCGGACGAACGGCCCGAGTGCTACGGCGGAATACGCAGGATAAACTTCGCGCGGAACTACGGCGCGTCCGTTACTCGGCTTGAGGCGCGTCCGCCGGTTTAGGCGCCGCGGCGGCCGGCTTCGCAACGGCGGCCGGTTTGGGCGCGGCGGCGGGCGCCGGAGGCGGCGCGTCTTTCTGCTTCAGCTTGATCCAGCCCAGCCCCTGCACCGGCGGGCGCGTCTGGAACAGGATCGCCGCGGCCTTCGCGCCTTCGAACGCCTTCTCGGCCTTCGCCAAGTCGGTGTAATCCGCGCGGTCCGGAGGCAAGCCCCGGTGCTTGTAGGTGCAGACGCACCAACCGATCTCTTCTTCCTGGTCGGCCATGCACGGACTCCCAACGTAAGCTGTAGCCACGCGGCGCCATGAGCGCCGCCGGCCGACCAAGATACGCCACCCCGGCGCGACTGTCCACCGCCGGTGGAACCGCGCCTAAGTCTTTACAGGGCTCGCCAAGGGCCGCTCGAAATCGCATGGGACCGCGGCAGCGCGCGGACCGGCCACCGCCCCCAGATCGCACGCCCCCAATCCAATACCGGCAATCCCACCGCCCCTCCCCGCAAGGTCTTTGACTTGCCCCCGCCGCGTACTAATCTTACCCGCTTGCCCGGGTCGCGTTTTCCGGCCCTGTACCACCCGTGGCATTTCAACTTAGGGGCCGCACGGAAGCTTTACGCAGGAGAAGAACTCAGATGGGCATCAAGGTAGCGATCAACGGCTTCGGGCGCATCGGGCGGCTCTTGTTCCGCGTCATCGCGCAGCGCAGCAACTTCGAAATCATGGCCATCAACGACCTCGGCGACGCTCCCACGCTCGCCCACATGCTCCGCTACGACAGCGTGCACAAGCAATTCCCCGGCACCGTCGCCGCAGACGGCAACAACCTCGTCGTCAACGGCAAGAAGATTCCCGTCCTCGCCGCACGCAGCCCCAAGGAACTCCCCTGGAAGGACCTCGGCGTCGAGATCGCCTGCGAATGCACCGGCATCTTCACCGCCAAGGAAAGCCCCAAGGGCGGCTACGGCGACCACCTTCTCGCCGGCGCCAAGAAGATTCTCCTCAGCGCTCCCGCCAAGGACAAGATCGACGCCACCATCGTACTGGGCGTCAACCAGGGACAGCTCAAGGCCGAGCATAAGACCTTCAGCAACGCGAGCTGCACCACCAACTGCACCGCGCCCGTCATGAAGGTGCTCCACGACAAGTTCGGCATCGCCAAGGGCATGGTCACCACCATCCACGCCTACACCAACGACCAGCGCATCAGCGACCTCGTCCACAGCGACCTGCGCCGCGCCCGCGCCGCCGCCTGCAACATCATCCCCACCACCACCGGCATGTCGAAGGCCATCGGCGCCGTCATCCCCGACCTTCTCGGCAAGATCGAAGGTGTCTCGTTCCGCGTCCCCGTGCCGGACGGCAGCCTCATCGACTGCTCGCTCCAGCTCAACACCGACGTCACCAAGGAAGAAGTCAACGCCGCGCTCAAGGCCGCCAGCGCCGGACCGATGAAGGGCATCCTCGACTACACGGAAGACCCCATCGTCAGCAGCGATATCGTCGGCAACCCGCACTCCAGCATCATCGACGCCGACCTCACCGCCGTCCTCGACAAGCGCACCGTCAAGGTGGTGAGCTGGTACGACAACGAGTGGGGTTTCTCGAACCGCATGGCCGACCTGATCGAACTCGCCCACAAGCTGGGTTGATGCCGTTCCGCGGTCCGCGGGCGGCCGGAACCACCGGCCGCCTGCGGGCTTCAGCCGTACCGGCGTAGACGCAACGTGCCGCGGTCTGCCTCCGTCTACTGGAAAAGGAGCCCGACATGAGCGCCCCCAAGAAGACGATCGTCGCCCCCTCGATCCTCTCCGCCGACTTCACCCGACTGAAGGACGAACTCCAGGCCATCGAAGCCGCCGGCGCCGACTGGGTTCACGTCGATATCATGGACGGCCACTTCGTCCCCAACCTCACCATGGGGCCGTTCATCGTCGAAGCCTTCAACAAGCTCACCGACCTCCCGCTCGACTGCCACCTGATGATCCAGCAGCCCGAGCGCTACGTGGAACGCTTCGTCAAGGCCGGCGCCGATTGGATCAGCGTGCACCCCGAAGCCGAAGGCAATCCGCGCCTGGCCCTCGAAATCGCCAAGAAGCACGGCGCCAAAGCAGCCATGGCTCTCAAGCCCGCCACCGCCGTATGGGCCGCCGACGGCGTCAAAGACCTCATTGAAATGCTCCTGATCATGACCGTCAATCCCGGCTTCAGCGGCCAGGAGATGATGACGCACTGCCTCTCGAAGTACGCCGAAGCGCGCGCGAGATTCGGGCCCGATCTGCTTCTCGAAATCGACGGCGGCGTCAAGGCCAGCAACGTCGCCGCCGTACGCGAAGCCGGCGTCCAGGTCATCGTCGCCGCCACCGCCGTCTTCGGAGAACGCGACTACACCGCCGCCATCCGCGGCCTGCGCGGCAACTGATCGCCGACCGCACCGGGCACCGGCAAACCGAAGTCGCCGTCGCCGTGAACTGGAAACTGGAAACCGTACCCATGGCCTTAACCGGAAGACGCGCCGCTACCGAATCCCGCGCCAGCGGGCGGCGCAACGTCCAGACCGAGTCCCAGTTCCGCAAGTGCGGCAACGCCGAATGCGGAGCCACGCTCTTTGTCGGCGACATCGAACGACATCACGATTGCTGCAAGGACTGCGGCTACCACTTCCGCGTCGGTTCGCGCCGCCGCGCCGAACTCACCGTCGATCCCGGCTCCTGGGTCGAACTCTTCGACCACCTCGAAACGATCGATCCGCTCCAGTTCAGCGGGCGCAAGTCGTACCTCAAGAGCATCGAAGAGGGCATCGCCAAGTCGGGCGAGAAAGAAGCCGTCATCTGCGGCGAAAGCACGCTCGAAGGCCGCCCGCTCGTCTTCTGCGCCATGGACTTCCAGTTCATCGGCGCCTCGATGGGCTCCGTCGTCGGAGAAAAGATCGCCCGCGCCATCGAACACGCCACCGAACGGCGCTGGCCCGTCGTCATCTCCTGCTGCTCCGGCGGAGCGCGCATGCAGGAAGGCGCGCTCTCGCTCATGCAGATGGTCAAAACCAGCGCCGCGCTGCAGCGCCACAACGAGGCCGGACTCCCCTACATCACCATCCTCACCGATCCGACCCTCGCCGGCGTCTCCGCCAGCTTCGCCTTCCTCGCCGACGTCATCATCGGCGAACCCGGCGCGATGATCGGCTTCACCGGCGCGCGCGTCATCGAACAGACGATCAAGGTCAAGCTGCCCGAAGGCTTCCAGACCGCCGAGTTCCTGCTCAAATACGGGCAGATCGATATGGTCGTCCCGCGCAAGGACATGCGCGGCACCCTTGCGCGCATCCTCGGCTACGCCGAACGCACGGCCGGGAAAGCGGCAACGCCGCCGGAGCGCGAAACCGCCGTGGCCGCCGTCGCGCGCAAAGCACCCGCCGCCGCACCGAACCGCACCACCAAAGCGGCCCCCGCCAAACCGAAGCCCACACGCAAGAAGCGCTGAACCCATAAGCTAGCTGGCGCGCAGGACCGCTTTCTGACAGAATGTTTCGGCGCACGGGGGCGTGCGGCGTATTATGTCCAAGGCCACTTCTAACGAGCGGCTGCAACGGGTCGGACCGGGGTCTGGCGGAACGTTCCATGGAGATTCAAAAGGTCAAGGATATCGTCTTCCTGCGCCTCACCGGCGAAGACCTCTCCAATCCTCAAGCCACCTCCGAAATCGTCGAAGAACTGCTCACCACCGACGGCGAACGTAAATTCGTCGCCGACCTCAGCGCCGTCGAACAAATCACCTCGCTTCAAGTCGGCGCCGTCGTCACCCTCCACCTGCTCTGCTACGAAAACCTGGCCATCCTCAAGCTCGCCGGCGTCCACGAACGCGTCAAGACCGTCATGCGCCTCGTCGGCCTCGACAAGATCATGGAAATGCACCACGGCGCCGAAGTCGCCAAGTTCTCCTTCGGCGAAAGCTCCGACAAAAACGGCTGACCCCGGCCCCGGTATCGCGCGCCTCTCGCGCGCCAATCGTCTCGCGCAAGCCCCCCGCCGGCCTATTGTTCCCGACCCGCCTTCGTGCCATAATGCCCGCTCGCGGCAAACGGCTCTCTTTTGAGGCACGCCGGCCATGAAATTTTACTTTTGCGAAACCTGCGGCAAGCGCCTGACCGACGCCGAGATTGCGGCCGGCCAGGGTCGCGACAAAAAGCTGCGAGGCGTCTACTGCGCCGCCTGCGCCCAAGGCGTCATGACGATGGAGAACCTCCCCATGACCGAGGGGGAGGCCCAGGCGCTGCTCGTACAGGAGTCTTCCCCCGAACGCCCAGCCGCCCGCCGCGCCAGCGGAGCCCACGCCCTGCCTGCCGCCGCCGCGCATCCGACCAGCAGCGCCGCGCACCGCATACCCACCGGCGTCCATCCGCCCAGCAGCGCCGCGCATCGCATACCCACCGCGGCCGCCGCCCGCGTGCGCGGGCACTCGTCCGCCGCCGCGCCGCACCGCCCGCCGCAGGCGTCGGCCAGTTCCACGCCCATGCTGCTGCTCGGCGTGGGAGGCGCCGGCGTCCTCGCCGTCCTCGTCCTGCTCTTTTCCGGCGGCGGCAAACCGCCGGCCGCGCCCAAGCCCCCGGCCGCTACGCCTTCCGTCACCGTCGTCGCGCCGGCCGCGCCCACACCGGTGGCGTTGCCTCAGCCGTCCCCCGCCGCCAAGACCGTCGATATCGCCGCGCCGCCGCCGCGCACCGAAGCCGGTGCACCCGCTACCCCTGAAGCGCCGCCGCAAGCCGAACTCAACCGCGAACAGCTCGCGCAAGCCGCGTTGGATCGAGTCATGCGCTTCGAAGGGCTCGCGCCGGACGACAAAGACGGGCGCGTGCAGCGCCTCAACGCCTTCGCGCAGGAATACGCCGACACCATCGTCTCCGCTCGAGCGCGCCGCGAAGTCACGCGCCTCACCGCTCCGCCCGAACCGCCGCCCGTCGCCGAACCCGCGCCGGCTCCCGCGCCGGCCGCCGCCGCGCTGGTGCTCCCCGAAGGCGGCGAATGGACCCCGCTCTTCAACGGCCAGGATCTCACCGGCTGGGCCTACGGCCACAACAATTACGGGGCAGTCGAAGTGAAAGACGGCTGTATCGTCAAAGTACCCGGCGACCGGAGCAGCAACATCCAGTGCCCGCTCCCCGACGGCAACTTCGAAGTCACTTTGCAGATCTTCCTCAGCCGCGGCGAACGCCGCGGCAATATCGATATCAACACCGGAGCAGGCAACGCCTCCACCGAGGTCGACCGCCACGGCTTCCCGGCCGATAAGTGGGTCAACGCCAAGCTGACCGTTCACCAAGGCCAGATTCAGATCGTCGTCAACGGCCAGACCGAACTCAGCCAAGCCATTCCCGAAGGCAAGAAGCCGGGCCAGCTCAATCTCTGGTTCCGCCAGGGCAATCAGGTCCAGAAAATTCGCGACCTCAAGATCCGCAAGCTGCCCTGATTCCGCGCGTCAACGCGACCTTAGCATCAGGTAAACCACGTAAATTGCCGCGGTCGGAAGCAGCAGCGGTAAGCACACCACCAGCAGGAACCAACCCAAGCCGCCTACGGCCCAACCGAACGGCGGCAGCAGCGTCCCCGCCGCCGAGAAAAGCCCCACCCACCCCGCGCCTTCCCACACGCCCATCGGATCGGACTGGCGCGGAGCCGTGTTGTGCATGCGCCCCACCAGCGCTCCGCAAAGCTGTCCCGTTCCCACCTGAATCGTCAGCAGCAGCAGCATAAGACCTTCCGACTCCCCGCCGAACGACGAGCATTCCAGCGTCCGAGCCAGCAGTACGTGCGTCGGCGCCAGCGCCACGATCGCCGCGAGCAGTTCCAGGAGATGAAATCGAAGCAGCGAGTCTTTCAGGTGTTCGCGGTACAACGCCAGAGCCGTGCGCGCCGTCCAGGCGATTAGAATCGCGTGCAACGGGAGATAGTACAGCAGCAGGTTCGCTTCGCCGTACCGCATACGCCTATTTTACGAAGCGCGGCGCCGGGCCTTTCGCTCTAGGCTTTGTCCCGAAACGCTTCCTCGGCGTCTGCTAGCGGGAACCTGTACAGAGCTTTGTCCGCGCGGCGCATCCGCCTTCGAAGCGTTTCGGGACAGAGCTTAATCGCCCGCGCCCGAAGGCTGCGGCCGAGCGTGAGCGGCGTGCAGCGGAGTCTGCTCTTTATCCCAGCCCATTGTGCGGTACACGGCCGTGCGCCCCTCGTCGGCCAGACTGTAGAAGCACGGAATCACGAACAGCGTCAGGACCGTCGATACGATCATCCCGCCGATCACCGTCACCGACATCGGCACGCGCAATTCCGCGCCAGCGCCCGTGGCGATGGCTCCCGGCAGCGCCCCCGCGATCGTCGCCACGCTCGTCATCAGAATCGGACGCAGCCGGATCGGGCACGCATACCGCAGCGCGTCGTCGCACGACATCCCTTCGTCGCGCGCCTGGTTCGTGAAATCGACCAGCAAAATACCGTTCTTCTTCACGATCCCCATCAGCAGGATCACGCCGATCATGCTGTACATGTTCAACGAAAGACCGGACAGTGTCAGCGCGAAGAGCGCCCCGCTCACCGCGAACGGAAGCGTCAGCAGCACCGTGAACGGATGCAGGAAGCTGTTGAACTGGCTCGCCAGCACCATGTACGCCACCAGGATGCCCATCACCAGCGCGAAGACCAGGTTCCACTTCGCTTCTTCGAATAGCTGCGACTGCCCCGAAAGCACGAGGTTGTAGCCCGGCGGAAGAAGCTCGTCCCGGATCTTGAAGACCGCCGCCATCGCGTCGGCCTGGCTGGTGCCCGGAGCGTTGTTCGCCGTCAGCTTGATCGCGCGCTCGCGGTTCTCGCGCGTGATCTCCTGCAACGAAGGACGCAGCGCGATGTCCACCAGCTCGCCGAGCTGCACCGGCGCGCCTTCGCGGTTGCGTACGTAGATCCGCCCGATGTCCTCGGGGCGCACCCGGTCGTCGCGCAGCAGCCGCACGCGCACGTCGTATCGACGCCCGTTGTCGGTGAACTTGGCGATCCGGTTGCCGCCCACCAGAGCGCTGATGGCGTCGCTCACCTCCTTCGTATCCACGTTCAGCGCCATCAGCCGGTCGCGCCGCGGCGTGACGCTGACCTCCGGCATACCCACCCGGTAGCTGGTATCGACGTCCACCAGCGCACCGCTCTCCGTCATCGCGTCCGTGAACTGCTGGGAAAGCTGGCCCAGCTTCTCCCAACTTGGCCCGCGCACCGTAAACTCCACGGCGCTGCGGCTGCTGCGCACCCCTGGCAGGCTCTGACGAGAAAAGTCGATCGGGAAGACGGTCGTTCCGGGGAAAATGTTCAGCGCCTTGCGCAGTTCGTCGATCGATTGCTGCTGCGAGAGCTTCCGCTCTTCGATCGGCTTCATCGTGATGAACATGTTCGCCTGGTTGGCCATCCCGTCGAAGCCGCCGACGATCGCGTACACCCCCGCGATCTCGTCCCGGCCCGCCATGATCCGCTCCACTTCCAGCACCACTTTATCGGTGTAATCGATCGACGAGCCGACCGGCGTGCGCACCGATAGCATGAAAATTCCCTGGTCCTGCGGCGGCGCCATCTCGCTGGGAAGTTGAGGCACCCAGTCCTGCTTCAGCCCCACGTACCCCGAAATCGGCAGCAGCGAGCCCGCGAAGAGCAGCCCCGAGACGGCCAGCGTCGCGAAACGCCAGCGCAGCGAATAGCCCAGCGTCCAGGCGTAGACTTGCGCGAGCTTGTCCAGGCTCCAGCCCACCGCACGCTCGATGAAGTTGTTGCGCTGACCCACGCTCAGGAATTGCGCGCAGCGCGACGGCGCCAGCGTCAGCGCCTCCAGCAGCGAGATCGCCACCGCCACGCTCAACACCACCCCGAACTCGAAGAAAAACTCGCCGATCACCCCGTACATGAAGGCCACCGGCAGGAAGATCGCGATGATCGCCAGCGTCGCCGCCAGCGCCGCGAAGCTGATCTGCTCCGAGCCCTCCTTCGCCGCGGCCAGCCGGTCCTTCCCCATCTCCGCGTGCCGGTAAATGTTCTCCAGCACCATCACCGCGTCGTCCACGACGATCCCGATCGACAAGGTCAGCGCCAGCAGCGTGAACGTGTTCAGCGTAAAGCCGCAGAAGTACATCACCGCGAACGTCCCCAGCACCGAAACCGGGATCGCCAGCACCACGTTGAACGTCGATGAAAGCGAACCCAGGAACAGCCAGCACACCAGCGCCGTCAGCAGCACCGCCAGCACCAGCGTCTCTTCGGTCTCGTAAATCGCGCTGCGGATGTACGTCGAACTGTCGAAGCGCACCGAGAGCGTCAGGTCTTCCGGAAGCGTCTGGTTCAGCTCCGCCACGCGTTCGTGGCACGCCTCCGCCACCGCCACCGTGTTCGCCCCGTGCTGCTTGATGATCCCCAAGCCCTGCGCCGGCATCCCGTTAATCCGCGACAGCCGCCGCCGGTCCTCGAAGCCGTCCTCCACCAGCGCCACGTCTTTGAGGTACACCGGCGAACCGTCGCGCTCGCTCACCACCAGCTTCTTCCACTCTTCGATCGAAAGCGCCTCGCCCTCCACGCGCACGTTCGCTTCGCGGTTCTTGGATTCGATCCGGCCCGCCGGAGCCTCGACGTGCTGGCGCTGAATCGTCGCGACCACTTCGCCGATCGTCAGATTGCGCGCGTTGAGCTTCTCCGGATCGATCCACAGCCGGACGTTGCGTTCCAAGTACCCGCCCATGCGCACGTCGCCGTTACCCGGCACCGTCAGGAACCGGTCGCGCAGCAGGTTGCGTGCGTAGTCGGCCAGTTCCTGCGGGCTGCGCGGGCCCGTCAGCGCCACCCACATGATCGGACGGTCGTCCGGATTCGTCTTCGAGATCACCGGGGGATCCAGGTCCGGCGGCAGGTTGCGCTGCGCCGCGCTCACCCGCGCCTGAACGTCCTGCATCGCCAGGTCGATGTTCCGCTCGATGTTGAACTCCACCGTCAGCTCGGCCCGGCCCAGCATCGCCGTCGCCGAAATATTCTTCACGCCCTCCACCGCCATCACCGCGTCTTCGAGTATGTCCAGCACTTCCGATTCCATCACTTCAGGCGCCGCGCCTTCCAGGTCCACGCGCACGTTGATCACCGGCACGTCCACGTCGGGATACTGGCCCACCCCGAGGCGGAAAAAGGCGATCGCCCCGAAGACGATGAAGCCCAGCATCAGCATCCAGGCGAAGACCGGATTGCGAATCGCGACCGCGGGAATGCTCACGAGTTCTTCCCTTCTTCGCTCTTGGATTCACGCTTCCCGTCGCCGCTCTTGCCCGCCGCACCGTCGCCGTCGAGGATCTTCACTTCCACCCCGTCCTGCAGCGCGTTCGCGCCTTCCACCACGATGCGGTCGCCCGATTTCAGGCCCTCCAGAATTTCGACGCTGTCGTCGGTGACGTGCAGACCCAGCTTCACCCCGCGCCGTTCGGCCTTCGTACCGTTCAGCACGTACACGACGAAACCGTATTCCGTGGGCAGCACCGCCGTCTGCGGCACGATCACCGCCGATTGCTTGGCGTCCGAAACGATCTTCACGCTCGCGAAGAATCCGGCTTTCAGCTCGGCGTCGTTCGCTTCCACGTGCGCCCAGCCGACAACCGTACGAGCCATGGGATCGGCGAGGTCGCCGATCCGGTAGACCTTCGCGCTGAAGTCGCGACCCGGGTAGCCCGGCACCCGGAAGGTCAGCGTCGAGCCCGTCTTCACGTGCGAAGCCTCGCGCTCCGGCAGCGTGAACTGCAAACGCATCCGGCTGTGGTCCACCAGCAGCGCCAGCGATTGCCCCGCCGGCACGTGCTGCCCGGCGCTGACCGAGCGCTGTTCGATCGTGCCTCCCAGCGGCGCGCGCACGATGCTCTTCTTGCGGTTCACTTCCGCCTGTTGCAGATCGGCTTGCTTCTCCAGAATCCCCGCCCTGAGCACCGCCAGCAGCGTCTGGATCTGCTGGCGCATGTCCTCGAGCTGAACCTTCGCCATCGCGTGCTTCGACTCGAAGAGCTGCACTTCCTCTTCGCTGATCGCGCCTGCCGCGCGGACCGTGCGCCGCCGCTCGAACTCGATCCGCGCCGATTCCAGGTTGATCTCGCCCTCGCGCACGTCGTTCGTCAGCCGCCGCTCCGTATCCTTCAAATCCGCTTCCGCGCGCTTCAACGCCGCCTCAGCCTTCACCACCCCCAGCTCGTACAGTTCGGGACTGATCCGCGCGAGCACCTTCTCCGGCGTCACCACGTCGCCTTCGTTGAACGCGACGTCTTGCAGCACCCCGGCCACCTGAGCGTCGATGCGGTACACGTCCTGCGCGCGCAGCGTCCCCGTCGTCTCGATGTAGTAGTTCAGCGGCTGGCTCGAGGCCATCGCCGTGCGGACCGTATAAGGACGCGGACCTTTGGGAAAACCGCCCGCTTTGGCGCCCGTGGCGGGCTTGCCGCAGCCCGCCGCAACCCAAACGAGCGTCGCGGCCGCGCCGGCCAGTACGAATCGAATCCGGTTCATGCCCGGGCATCTCCTTGGTGTGAAGTCCGGCGCCGGCGCGAAGCCAGCCCGTTCAGGTACGCGTCGAGCACCCGGGAAGCCAGCGCCTCGGGGCTCTGTTTCGGATCGCCGAAGCGCAACTGGCTCCGGATCATCCCCAGCAGCAAGTCCGCCGCCACCGTCGGATCGAAGCGCCGCAGTTCGCCCGCGCGCTGCCCCTCGCGGATCACCTCCGCGAACGCATCGCGCAGCACCTCGCGCTTGCGCAGACGCTCCGGATGCACCGAGCGCCCGCCGTTCAGTTCTTCGCGCTGCATCACCTCGAAAAAATCGCGCTGCTTACGGTACTGCACGGCCACCGAAACGACCATCGCCTCCAGCCGCTCCACCGCGCCCAGCGGACGCCGCGCCGCCTTGCGCAACTCCGCCGCAAGACGGTCCATCCAGTCCAGCGTGATCGCCAGAAACAGCGCTTCCTTGTTGGGGT
Organism: Planctomycetota bacterium; assembly: GCA_045863855.1. Taxonomy (GTDB): domain Bacteria; phylum Planctomycetota; class SZUA-567; order H5-PLA8; family H5-PLA8; genus H5-PLA8. The sequence goes on from BTVV01000032.1 coordinate 43,574, forward strand.
AATGCCGGTAGATCGTGCCCTTCGCGATCCCGCACGCATCCGCCACGTCGTCCATGTGAACTTCATGGAACGGCTTGCGCGCGAAATACCGCGCAGCGGTTTTCAGAATCGCGGGACTGTGATCAACGGCAATGCGCACGGAGCCAATGCTCCCCCAGGCTCATAACTGACTCGCCGGTCATTTAAGCTAAGGGGAGCCCCACTCGGCGTCAATAGCCCGTGTACGTACTTTCTGCGCGATTCCTGCCCGCCCCCCGGCAAACCGCCGGCCCGTTCCATACGCTGCTGTGTTTACTCCACACGCTTCTCTACATAAAGGTAGCCAACCCCGACCTCTCCATCCTGGGACGTTCGCCTGGCCCTGTCCGGTCCTGTCCAGTTCGCCCAAGCCGGTTCGCCCTTGCCCTTCACTCCCCCCCTTTGTTCAAGGGGGACAGGGGGGCGCTCTTTGCCGTTTGCCGCTTTCGGTAGGTTCGGTGCTTGCCGTTTTCCGTTTGAAGTAGGTCCTAAGCCCCTGGCTTCTCTCCCACGATCGCATCGTTCAAATGCCGCTCGTCTTTCCCGCGCACCAGGAACGTCTTGATCCGCCCCGCGTCGCCCCACTGCTCCACCAGGAACTTCACCTCCGGCGTCGTGTACCGCACGCTGCACGCCACCCGCGGCGTCGTGGACGTATTCGCCTCGCTCCCGTGGAACGTCGCTTCGTTGAAGATCACCACCTCGCCCGGCCGCATCTCGATATCCACCGCCTTCGACTCGTCGATGAATTCCTTCTTCAAGCCCTGCCCGAACGCGCTGTTGGCATCGTTGAGTTTCTCGTGCTCCAGCATCTTCGTGTGCGATCCCGGGACCAGCCGCAGGCAGCCGTTGGCGCGGAACGTCGGCCCCAGCGCGAACCACGCGCTCACGTTCTTCACCGGCGTCATCGGCCAGTACGCGCCGTCCTGGTGCCACGGAATCCGCTTCGTGCTCCCCGGCTCCTTGTACCAGAAGTGCATCGCCCACATGATCAAGTCCGGCCCCAGGATCCGCTCCATCGCGTCCAGCACCGCCGGATTCGTCGCCAAGTCATAGCACCACGGCAGGCGGTGATGCCACGCCGAGAAGTACGCCTTCGTGGGCCCAGCCTGTGCTTCCTCCTGGCCGATTTCCTTGAAGAAAACCGTCCGCAATTGAGCGGCCTGCTCTTCGCTCATGATTCGAAACGGACCCGTGAATCCGTCCCGCGTATACTGCTCCAGCGAAAACGTCCGCTCCAGCGTCAGCATCGTCGTGCCCTTTCCGATTGAGTGTTCTCGAACCGCGCGGCCGCAATGGGGCCATCCGTACTCCATGCCTTTACAGTAAAGGTTGCCCTTCTCCGCGTACTCCGCGCCTTCGCGGTGAAACCCGCCTAAAGTACTTCCTCCTCCAACTGCCGCTTCAGCGCCTTAGCGAAGCGCCGCCCGAAGTCGCGCGTCGACTCCGCCGTGATCGCCGTTCCGCGTGCGTCGGCGTACGGAAATTCGGTGCTCGCCGCGAGCTTCACGTTCGGAAGCGTCCGCGCCCACGCCGAACAACTCCGCGGCGGGCCGTCCAACGTATTCCAGTCCTTGCCCCAAGGCAGATCGTCGGCGCACGCATACGGCACCGGACCGCCGGCCGCTTCGCGCTCCAAGCGCGCCGCGAAGCCCCGGATATCCTCCGCCTGCCGCGCGTCCTTCGGCAGCACGAAGTAAAAGCATTCGTGCCCGCGACCATGAAGGTAGGGGCCGTGCAGATCGAACGTCAGCAGCGCCTTCTCGGCGCTCCAACGCCGCAACGTCTCCTTCACCGCGCGCACCTCCGGATAGATCGGCTCGCCGTCGTAATCCCGGTTGTGATCGTACGGTTTGCGGTTCTTGCCCTGGTCGCCTTCTTCCACGCCGTCCTTGTCCAGCAGCGGCACCGCGCAGAACTCCACCCGCTCGCGGAACCACGCGCCCAGTTCGTCGTCCGCCAGCACCGCATTTAAGATGCCTTCCAGCATGAAATTCGGCGTCGATTCGCAGCAGTGATGCCGCACCGTGAAGAAGATCCGTACCGCGGCTTTCCCGTCCAGCCGCCCCGCGCGCAGCAACTCCACCTCGCGCCCCTTGCGCGTATGGCAGAAGGTCTCTTTCCGCAGCGCCGCGTTTCCGGCATGGCTTTGGAGATACGCCGCCAGATCCGAAGCCTGATACGGAATCCCCACCGCGAAGCGCACCCGCGATTCGTCCGGCCCGAAACGGTAAGTAAACGCCGCCGATCGCGCCCACTCCGCGCCCAGCCAGCGCCACGTCCGTCCCTCGTCCGCACTCACCGCCGGACCGTGCACCCCCACCACCCGCCCGTTCGTGAACTCGAACCGCACCGTCCGCCCTTCCGCCCCCGTAACCCGGAACGACCAGTAGAACCAATGCCCCTCCGTGTCCCGGATATCCTGCCTCACATACGCCGTATGCCCCTCGATCTTCTCGACGATCAAATTCCCGCCCGGAAACTCCGTATCGATAACCATCGCAATTCCCCTGTCTTGCCGCCGCCCTTGCCCTTGTCGTTTACTCTTTACTTCTTGCCGTTCACCGCCCTACGCATACGCCCGCACATCGTACACTTGCGCCCGCGGCGTCCCGTGCGTCGCCTTCACCTCCAGCCGCACCGCGTCGGCCTGGTAGCGCTTGTCCAGCACCCACACGTTCCGCCGCAGCCGGTTCCCGCGCACTTCCTTCACCGTCTGCCACGCGCCGTTGACGCGAAGCTGAACGTCGTAATCCTTCACCAAATCAGGCTCGCACGCGTGCGGCATCGGCAGCCACATGCTTGTCAGGTGCCGGTCGAGGTCGCTGTCGAAGAGGAACTGGACCTCGCGCACCGCCAGCGGCTGGCCGAAATCCACCTCCAGCCACTCCGGGCGCTCGAAGTTCGTCGGCGCCGAGATCCACAGATTGGGAAGCTGGTACGGCCGGCCGTAGCCGTTCGTCACGTTCGCCGGACCGTACACCGCGCGGTCTTCGGGCAGGCGCACGCACGGGACCCAGCCGCCGAGCTTCTGCAAACGGCTGTGCACGTTGCTGTGCCGCGGCGTCTTGTGGATGCCCACGTCCTGGAACGCCTTCACGCCCGGCAGGCGCCCGTCCTGAGCGTGCCAGTGCACGGCCGGATTCGCCTTCAGCTCCAGCATGTGCCAGCCGCGCTGCGTGATCGCCGCGTTCACCGGCAGCGTCACCCACTGCGCGCCGCCCGGCTGCAAATTGACGCTCCCTTCAGCCACCGTATCCTTCGGGATGTACAGCCCCGAGCCGTCGTTGCGGTGCAGTTGCCAGCCCAGCGTCGTCGGCTGCTCCACCGTCAGGAGCACCTCTGCCTGCTCGAGGCGCTTGGAAGCCACCGGAATCAGCACGACGCGGTTCTTGTCCAGCGCGACCGACTTCGACGGCCGGTCCAGCGCCACGCGGTCGAGCTGCGAGCTGCACGTCACCGGCGCGGCCGCGGCCAGATTGCCGACCTCCGCGCTCTTCACGCCCACGATGTAATGGTCGTCGCGCAGCAGCCGCTCCTGAAGTTCCTGGATCGCCGGGCCGTTCGCCACTTCCCGCGGGCTTAAACCCTTGCGCACGCACAGAGCCGCGCACGCGCCCGCCGCTTCGCCCAGCTGAGCGCACGTCAGCATCACCCGCGTGCTCGTCAGAGCCACGTGCGTAGCCGAGATGTTGCGACCCGCGAAGAGCAGGTTCGGAACCGTCTTCGAGTACAGGCAGCGCAGCGGGACGTTGTACAGCCCCGGGATCTGCGTATGGATGCTCGGAGGCACGTGATCGTCGAAGAAGCCCAGCGGAGCGTGGTCGTCCAGGTTCCACCCGCCGAAGGCCACCGCGTCCGGCCACTTGCGGCATTCGACGATGTCCTGTTCGCGCAACACCACGTCGCCCACGAAGCGCCGCGACTCGCGCTTGCCCGGAATCGCGCCCACCCATTCCAGCGTAAAGTTCGCGTACTTCTCCTTCTGAGCCGGATCGTTCTTCAGGTAATGGAAGATCCCGTACGCGATCTTCAGCAACTCGTACTTGATCGCCTCGTTGTCGTGAATCGTGTCCAGCGTCCCGCCCCACTCGACCCACCAGAAGCCGCCGTGAATCCGGTCGAATTCCGGGATCGGATTGCGCCCCTCGCGGAAGTCCTCCGCCGTGAAGCGGTGCGCGAAGGCCGGAGCCTCGAAGAGCACCGGCTTGCCCACGTTCTTAGCCTTGAACAGGATCGATCCGCCCAGCGTGTACTTCTTCGGCTCGTCCGGAGCCATGCTCTCGCCGAACTCCGCCTTGCTCTCGCGCCCCGTCACGTACGGAGCGTCGGCCAGGTAGCCCACCGTCCCGTCGCCGGTGCAATCCAGGAAGTAATCGGCCTCGAACGTCGTCAGCGTCTCGGCCTGCAAGGTCAACGCCGTGATCGACCGGATCTTCTGCTGCCCGCGCGGAGCGCTCCCGCCGGCAAGCTGAACCTCGTAGACCGAGGTGTTCAGGTACAGGTCCAGGTTCGGCTGCTTCAACACCAGCTCCAACAGCACCGCGTCGAAGACCTCGCCTTCGCCCGTCGGATTGCGGTACTGGTTCTCCAGCAGCAGCTCTTCCATCAAGCCCGTCTCGCGGAACCAGACCGCGTTCGCGCCGCCGCTCGCCCCTTGCAGCCAGACGCGCACCTCCTTCGAGCCGTTCCCGCCCAGGCACGGCCGGTCCTGCAAAAGCGCCACGCTCGCGCCGTGCCGAGCCGCCGTCAGCGCCGCGCCGATCCCGCTCATCCCCCCGCCGCAGACGACGATGTCGTAACGCTTCCCGATCCGGCGCAGGCCGCGCGGAGCGTTCGGGTCTTCGTCCTGATGCCCGGGGCCGGACGGTTGAGCGACAGGAGCAGGGATGCGAGACATGCAAAAACCTCCAAGAATGGGATGAAGCGAATGCTCGGCACAATCCGTAAAGTTTATTTTCGAGTGGTTTACACCGAATCGTTTCTTATGTATACACCGAAACCTTTCGGCAACGCAAGCCGAGCGCCCCGGAATCCAAAAAGAACTAGGTTCTTATGCGCTTAAAACGATATAATCAGACCGCCGGAAGCACGTCCGCGAACCAGAATCCGTCCCGTTCGACCACCTCGCCTACCTTATATGAAATCGCTTCTTTGAAGCACGGCCCGGAGAAACAGAATGTATGGAACTCGCCCTTCTCCCCGCACGGATCGACGCTGGAAGGTAGCTCTGCCAATAGACTTGCATCCCAAACCCGGCCCGCGAAACGCGGCTCCAGTTGCTTCGGGTCCACGCTCACCAGTACCGCTTTAAGTCCCGAAGCCTGCATGGTTTGCGCCAGCGCCGCCGTATCGGCGGCACTGCCCCAGAGCGGAAAGATCGGTGTAACTCCTGTCCCGGCCATCTTTTCCACACGATAACGCCGGATCTCCTCCAAAAACAGATCCCCGAACGCAACCTGCGTAACGCCCTCCCCGCGCGCCCGCTCGATCACCGCCGCCATCCGGCTTTCATACTCCTTATTGTTGCACGGCCACGGCAAAGGCACATCCCATAGGGGTAGGCCCGTCACCTGCGCCTGAGCTTCCGCCAGCACCCGCCGCGTCCCGTGCATCGCCACCCGGTCGAAGGCCGCGTTGAAGGTCGTCAGCAGCCCCACAACCTCAATGCTGGCATCCTGTTGTAATCGATGGAGCATCCACGCGCTATCCTTTCCGGTACTCCAGGAGACCAGCGTCTTGAGCCGCTTCGATTCCGGCATGGAGTTTATCTCCAATCCCTCATTTGAGTTATATAAGCGGTTAAAAAGACTTGTTGACTTTGCACCTGTTCCAGCTTAACAGAGAAGCGCCTGAAAACTGAATACCGAAAGCCCTGTTCGGTGCCCAACGCATGGGCCGAAAGAGGGAAGGCGGTGCAAATCCGCCGCTGTGGTCGCCGCTGTAACCGGGGACGAACCGTTGCAACTCTGGATCGCGTAAGGCGTTCCAAGTACCACTGGCAGCCCGCAAGGCCGCCGGGAAGGGCAACGGGTAGGACGAACCGGAAGCCAGAAGACCTGCCGACTACGGTACGCGTGGTCCGGACGCTCGAGCCTCTAACGAGCTTCCACCAAACCACTTAGCGTACCGCGCGCTGCATCCAGCGCGGGGCTTTCACGGGTTTCCTCGAACCAAGGAAGCCGTGATGCCACCGGCCCGCGAGTGCGGCCGGTCTCGAATCCCCCATGCGCTAAACCCAATGCGCGTAAGGGCTTCCTTCACGGCAAGGAAGCCCGCGTTCCCGTTCCAGCCCCGCCGACCCAGCGGAGCGTAGGAGCACGCGCATGTCTCCGTTCCGCCTGGCCGCGCTCGCGGCCTTAGTCCTTTCCTATTCTATACTTGCAGGAGAAGCCGAGGCGCCGCCCGCGCCCGAGCCGCCCCAACCCGCTCCGGCCGAAGCGCCCGAAGCGAAGCCCAACGAATCCGCTAACTCCAAGACAGATCAGGAGATCGTAGTCACCGCCACGCGCCTCCCTACGCCCCGCGAACAGACCGGCGTCTCGATCACCAGCTTCAGCGCCAAGCGCATGGAAGAGAGCAACGACGACCAAGCCGCCGAAACCGTACGCATGGCCCCCGGCGTCTCGATCGCTCAAAGCGGGCGCCGTGGAGACTTTACGGAATTACGCATCCGCGGCGGCGAGACCAACCACAACCTCATTCTGTGGGACGGCTTCCGCGTCAACCAGGTCGGCGGGCTTTACGGCTGGGACAGCCTGGACCCCGTCGGCGCCGACCGCATCGAGATCGCCGCCGGGCCAGGCTCCGCCCTCTTCGGCAGCGACGCCATGACCGGAACTGTACAAGTCCTAACGGCTAAAGGAGAAGGAGATCCAAAAGCCAGCGTCTCCGGCGCCGCCGGCACCTACGGCACCGACCGCGAAACCCTCTCCGTAGAAGGCCAGCACGCTTGGTTCAGCTACAACGTCGCCAGCTCCCGGATCCACCGCCTGGAGGCCTCGGTCAACAACAGCGAACTTGAATCGATCAACTACGCCGGACGCTTCGATTTCCAGCTCGCCAAGCAACATACGCTGAAACTCATCGGTCGTGGAAACACTTTCAGTAAAGGAGGTTACGAAGTTACTCCGCTCACCAACGGAACCGCCCTTTCGCCGCCCGACCCCGACGACCAGTTCCGCAAAAACGAGAACCTCTACGGCGTCGAGTACGCCGGCCATCCCCTCCCGATCTGGGAAGTGATCGCCCGTTCCGGCTACTACGAACTCGAAAGCGTTAACCGCACCAGTCCCCAGCAGGACTTTGGTGGCGATCGCTTCTTCGCGCGTAACTATAGAACCTCGTGGGAGATACAGAACAACGTCACCGCCTTCGAAAGCGAGCACATTCGGAACGTCGTCACCGCCGGATACTACGGCGAATACGAAGGTTTCAAGACCACCTTCTTCGGCTTTGGAAGCTTCTCGCGCGACCACTACGGCCGCGTCGTGCAGGCTTTTTACCTCCAAGATCGCTTGGAACTCTTTGACAGGGCTTTTCTTACAGCAGGCGTGCGACGCGAAGAGAACGAGGACTTCGGCGACTTCCTCACCGCCCGCGCCGACGCCTCGATCCTGATTCCCGAAAGCGATTCGCGCATCTTCGGCAGTGTCGGTAACTCCTTCAGGGCGCCCGACTTCTTCGAACTCTTCAGCGCCTTCGGCGGGAACCCGTCGCTCCAACCCGAAGAGAACTTCGCCTGGGACGCGGGCCTCGAACAGCATTTCTGGAAGCGCCGTATCGTCTTACGCGGCACGTACTTCCGTAACGAATTCGACTCCCTGATCGGCCCCGGCCCCAGCGCCCAAAGCCAGAACGTCGCCGGCGCGCTGACCCAGGGCTGGGAGTTCTTCTTCGGCTTTAACCCGTTGAAGCAAATGTCCTTAGAAGCCAGCGCCACCTTCCTGCGTTCCCGCGACGACAACGGCACGCGCCTCCTGCGCCGCCCGCCCCGTACCTACACCGGTCGCCTCGTCGCCCGGCCGCTCATCGACCTCGTGCCCGATCAACACGACGGCCTCGAGATCGCCTTCGAACTCCTGAGCGTCTCGAGCCGCAGCGATTCGTTTTTCCAGCCCGGCTTCGTTCGCGTTAACACCCATAACGACGGGTACTTACGCGCGGACCTTTCGATCAACTACCGCTTCTGGCACGATCGCTTCCGGGCCTTCGCGCGCTTCCAGAACGTCTTTGACGAGAAGTACCAGGACGTCCTGACCTTCCCGGCCGACGGTGCTAACATCATGTCAGGCTTGGAGTTTACATGGCAGTTCTAAGAAGCGCGAGCGCTCCGACGACGTGGAAGTGGTTGACCCTCGGCGGGATCGCCACGGGGCTCCACGCCGTCGGGTTTTTCTGGATCCTTGGTCAGGGACAGGACTTATCGAACCCGGGCCAGAACGCCCAAGGGTTGGACGTGCTCTTGAGTCTCGGTGCGCGGGAGGCCGAATTTCTCCCTGGAAGCGCCGAATTTCGCGGCGAACTCCCCGAGCCGGTGCCCGTCCGGCCCTCGGAGAACTGGCAACCCGAATCGGCGCAGCCCCTTCCAGAGATCACGCCGCAGCCGCCCTTGGCCCAGCCGCGCGCCGAAAGCGCCCCAGCCGGCGTGCCCGAACTCGCATTGAACCTGGAAGGTTTGAATCGCCAAGGAGTTCCCGAAGGCGCCGGGCGCAACGGCGGCGCTTCGGCCGCATCCGATCCGCCGCTCACCGTGGGGCCCTTAGCCGAAGCCACGCAACCCACCGGCGCGCCTGCCACCTCTAGTGCTAACTCTAAATCCAGCAAAGGATTGGGTAGCGTACCGGCCCCCGGCTCCAGCGCCCAACCGCCCGAACTGCGCCTGCCCGGACAGCCCGCCTATCCACGCGAATGCCGCGGCGGGCTCTGCCGCCACGGCGCCCCCTGCCAAGGGACCGGAACCTGGCGTCTCACCGCCGCCCAATCGGGTCTGCAACCCTTGGAGGTCGAACAAGTTACCTCCACCGGCTGTGCCCGCCTCGACGCCAGCGCCACCCGCTTCCTCAAAGCCGCCCAGATCCCCCAAGCCGGCCGCTTTACCGTCCGTATCCGCTTCCAACTTGAGCCTTAGGCTGGGTTTACCACGGAGATCACAGAGCACACAGAGAACGACACCTCAGGACTGGGAGCTTGCTTACTCGAGCCGTCCCCAAAATCCCGCCCTTCTCCGTGTGCTCTGTGCTCTCTGTGGTGAATATTACCTCAGTCCACAGAACGGGTTACCCCGCTTCTCCGCCCCGATCGTCGTCTCCGGCCCGTGCCCCGGATGTACGATCGTCTCGTCGGGCAGGATGAAGAGCTTGGACTGAATCCCCTCGATCAGAACCTCATGTCCGCTGCTTCCCGGGAAGTCGGTTCGCCCTATGGAGTTCTGAAACAGGATATCGCCGTCGAAAAGATGCGGCGGCCCGCTCTTATCGGCCACGAAGTACGCCGTCCCGCCCGGCGAATGCCCCGGCACGTGAATCGATCCAAGCTCGAACCCACCGAGGCGCAAGATATCGCAGTCCCGCACCAGCACATCCGCCGGTGGCGCCGTAACCTTCCCGCCCACGAAGTAGCTCAGGTTCTTCATCGGCTTGCCGAGCCAATCCGCTTCGGCTTCCGGAACGTAAAGCGGCACTTGAGGATACGCCGCCTTCAACCCGTGCAGCCCGCCGATGTGATCGCCGTGGCAATGGGTGAGCACGAAGGCCGCCGGCTCAAGCTTCCGCGCCACCAGCTCCGCCCGGATCCGTTCCGCCTCATCGCCCGGATCGAAGACGATCGCCGGCGCCGCGCCGGTCTTCCAAAGCAGGTAGCAATTTTCCTGCAAATCGCCGACGCAAAGCTGGAGCGTTTGAAGACTTGCGGAAGACATGCGCGCGCATTCCTTGAAGGTCCGAAAGGGCTTTCTCTTGACGTTACCGAATCCTTGTCTACCTTCCCAAAGCAGCTCCTCCAACCTCAAACGAACGGAAACCCAATCATGGCCGGCATCTTCAAGTCCTATGACGTCCGCGGCATCGTGCCGACGGAGCTTACCACCGGCGACGCGTACCGGATCGGCAAAGCGACGGCGGCGTTCCTGAAGGCCAAGACGATGGCCGTCGGCCGCGACGCGCGCCTCAGCAGCCCGGATCTGCAAGCCGCGCTGCTGGCGGGGATTGCCGCGGCCGGCTGCGACGCCTACGACTTGGGTATGGGCCCGACGCCGATCAGCTACTTCGCCGCGGGGCACCTCGGTAAATCCAAGTGCGGCGGCGCGATACAAGTCACCGCGAGCCATAATCCCGCCGAGTACGGCGGCTTCAAGTTCACCAAAGCCGGCGCGCTTCCGATGAGCTACGGGCAGGGTTTGGAAGAAGTCGAGAAACTCTTTCTCAAGGATGAGCCTCATCTTGCGAAGAAACCCGGCAAGATTAAGTCCCTGAATTTGTGGCCGAAATACATCGCGCATTGCCGACGCTTCGCGCAGCTCGACAAAAAGCGCCCGCTCAAGATCGCCATCGATTGCGGCAACGGCGCCATGGGCCAATGGCTCCCCGCGTTGCTTAAAGGCCTGCCGCTGAAGACGATACCGCTTTACTGGACCCCCGACGGACGCTTCCCGAATCACGAAGCCAATCCGCTGAAGCTCGAGAACATCGCGAAGCTCCGCGAAGTCGTCGTGGCCAAGAAGTGCGACCTCGGCGTGGCCTTCGACGGCGACGGCGATCGCGTCGCCTTCGTCGACGAGCGCGGCGAGCCGATCCCCGGTGACGTCGCCGGCGCGCTGATGGCGCAGGTGCTCCTGAAAGCAAACCCAGGAGCGAACGTGCTTTACGACGTCCGCGCGACGCGCGCCTTCGCCCAGGCCGTCGAAGAAGCCGGCGGCCACGCGCTCGAGACCCGCGTCGGGCACAGCCACATCAAAGCCGGGCTGCGCGAACACAAAGCCGTGATGGCCGCGGAGTTGTCCGGACACTTCTACTTCCGCGACTTCTTCTGCAGCGACAGCGGCGAAACTGCCTTCTTCCTGGTCCTAAGTCTCGTCAGCCAAAGCGGAAAGAAAGCCAGCGAACTCGTCGCCCCGCTGCAGCGCTTCTTCCACACCGGCGAAATCAATTTCCACGTCCAGGACGCCAACAAAACCGTCGAAGCCGTCGAAGCCGCCGTAAAGGGCCGCGCCAAAGCGATCAGCAAAGTCGATGGCGTCACCATCGATATGGGCCCGTGGTGGTTCAATCTGCGTAAGTCCAATACCGAGCCCGTGGTACGCCTGAACCTCGAGAGCCTCAATTCCAGCGCCGAGATGGAAGCGGCCCGGAACGAGATCGTTCGGCTGATCGAAGGAAAGTAGTGAACGGTGAACGGAATTTACACCGAAATGACACATGGAAATAAGGAGCAGCCGTTCCTTATTTTTGACTTTTTGCTCTTGGCCTGCCCATTCCATTCCTAACCCCCATCCCCATCTCCCCTTCTGAGGTGCCTCCATGCCGAAAGCCAGCTTTTCGATGACTCGTTCGCGCAAAGCCTACGAAGAAGCGCGCGCGGTATTCCCGGGCGGCGTCAATTCGCCGGTGCGCAGTTGGCGCTCGGTGGGCTTGATCGAGAGCGGCCCGTTCTTCGTCCTGCGCGGTAAAGGCCCGTACCTGATCGACTTGGACGGAAACCGCTACGTCGACTTCGTCGGCTCGTGGGGGCCGCAGATCCTCGGGCACTGCCCGGGCCCGGTCGTCGCGGCGATCAAGAAGCAAGCGGCGCGCGGAGCCAGCTTCGGCTGTCCGACCGACCTCGAGACGCGCCTGGCGCGGAAGCTTCAGAAAGCCATGCCGGCCATGGAGATGCTGCGCTTCGTCAGCAGCGGCAGCGAAGCCACCAGCCACGCCATCCGGGTTGCGCGCGGCTTCACCGGCCGCGAGAAGATCCTTAAGTTCGAAGGCTGCTACCACGGCGCGCACGACGCGGTGCTGGTGAAAGCCGGGAGCGGCGCGGCGACCTTCGGCGTGCCCGATTCGGCCGGCGTCCCTGCGGCTGTCGCGGCGAACACGCTCACCGTGCCCTTCAACGACCTCGACGCCGTCCGCGCGGCGCTGAATGCGAACAAGCAGGAAGTCGCCGCGCTGATCGTCGAACCCGTCGTCGGCAACAGCGGTACGCTGATCCCCGAACCCGGCTTCCTCGAAGGACTTGGCCTCGCCGCCAAGGCCGCCGGCGCGCTCCTTATCTTCGACGAAGTGATGACCGGCTTCCGCCTCGCCCCCGGCGGCGCACAAGAGAAGTACGGCATCCGGCCCGATCTCGTCACCTGCGGCAAGATCCTCGGCGGCGGCCTGCCCTGCGGCGCCTACGGCGGGCGCAAAGAGATCATGCAGAAGGTCGCCCCGCTGGGGCCCGTCTATCAGGCAGGCACGTTGAGCGGTAACCCGCTCGCCATGGCCGCCGGTCTCGCGACGCTCGAATTATTGCTCAAAAAAGAGAACTATAAAAAACTCGAAGAAACTTCCGCGCAGATCGAAGCGCTGCTTTGGGAAGGCGCCGAAGCCGCCGGGAAGAAATCGAAGCTCACGATCAACCGCGCAGGCAGCATGTTCACCGTCTTCTTCCGCCCGGGCCCGGTGCGGAATTTCGCGGACGCCTCGGGTAGCGATACCGCGGCCTTCGGGCGCTTCTTCCAGAGCCTCTTGCGCAACGGCGTCTACTTTCCGCCCAGCCAGTACGAAGCGGCGTTCGTGAACCTCGCCATGGGCCCCAAGGAGTTGAAGATCGTCGGGAAGGCCGCGCGGGCGGCATTCGCGGAGGTCTAGGTTCACCACAGAGACCGCAGAGTACACCGAGAACGGCGCACTGCTCAGGCGGGGGAACGGCGGGGCGACAAAAAAAACGCCAAGCCGAGGCTTGGCGTTCTTGGTGCTAATGCGCCGTTCACTGCGGTCTTTGTGAGCTCCGTGGTGAACGCCGTTACGCGTAGCGCAGATACCAGAGCGACGCCGTCAGCGCGTCCTTCTCGCCTTGCTCGCTGCCGTTGAAGTTCTCGTCTTCCAGCTCCACGCTCACCGCGCCGTCGAATTTCGCATCCTTGAGGATGCTGAAGATCGTCTTCCAGCGCGCTTCGCCGTGCCCGGGAATCGTGTAGCGCCAGACGTACTTGCCGAAACCGTGGCCCTTCACGAACGCGCTGTTCTGTTCGTGGCCGACTTCGTACAGCGCATCGGAATCGATCTCGGTGTCCTTCGCATGGACGTGCCCGACGCGCGGCGCGAACTCCTTCAGAAAGCGGATGTGATCGATGCCCATGCGGATCAGGTGCGACGGATCGTAGTTGAGGCCCAAGGCCTTGCTGGGGACTTCCTTAAAGAGCGCGCGCGTCGTTTCGGGGTTGCATACGGGATGGCTACCTCCGCCGGGCCAGCCTTCGAAGCAGAGCCGCGCGCCGGTGGATTCGATGTTCTGCGCCAGCGCTCCGTACCCTTCGACCGCTTGCTTGAACGCGTCGCCGATGCCGGTGGCCTTGTCGTCGGGAATCGCCACCGTGAAGTAGCGCTTCGCGCCGAGTTCGCTCATTTCCTTCACGAAGCTCGTCAGGCGCGCCACGCCGTCCTTGCGCTTCGCGGCGTCCTTCGTCATCAGATCCGACCAGCCGGGCAGATCGACGGAACCCACGTTCAACCCCGCGGCCTTCAACGTCTTGATGTCCTCGGCTTTGGTCTGGCCGGTCAGATCGATCACTTCAAAGCCGGTCTCTTTCGCCCACTTCGCGGCGGCCGGCAGATCCTTCTGCCAGTCGCTCCACCCGCGGCGAAAGCCGGTCGGAAATTGTCCCGTGCGCGTCGGCATGCGTGTCTCCGAATGAATGAAAAGGGAACCGTGAAAAGCGCGACCCATCCACCTTGGATGAACTCGTTGAACCTCTGAACTTTACCCCGCGCCGAGAGCCCTCGCCACCGCTGGAGGATGCAGTTATCCGGCCTGAACATGGATTAATTCGCGCCGAACTCGTAATCACGCCGTGCAGTCGTCAGCT
>BTVV01000033.1:0-56671 GCA_045863855.1 Planctomycetota bacterium
GAGCCCCCGTCAATTCCTTTGAGTTTTAGCCTTGCGGCCGTACTCCCCAGGCGGCACACTAATCACTTTTGCTTCGACGGCGGCGCCGTGAGAGGCCCCGTCATCTAGTGTGCATCGTTTACGGCGTGGACTACCAGGGTATCTAATCCTGTTTGCTCCCCACGCTTTCGCGCCTCAGCGTCAGGTACCGACCAGAAGGACGCCTTCGCCACCGGCCTTCCCCCAGATATCTACGCATTTCACCGCTACACCTGGAGTTCCTCCTTCCTCTTCGGCCCTCAAGCCATGCAGTTTAAGGCGCACTTCCCCGGGTAAGCCGAGGGCTTTCACACCTTACTTGCATGGCCGCCTACGCGCGCTTTAAGCCCAGTGACACCGAACAACGTTTGCCCCTCACGTATTACCGCCGCTGCTGGCACGTGATTAGCGGGGGCTTCCTCTCGAGCTTAGCTCAACTGCAGAGACTATTCGTCCCCACAGATTTGATCACTCGTGACAGCGGTTTACAACCCAAAGGCCTTCATCCCGCACGCGGCGTCGCTCGGTCACGCTTTCGCGCATTGCCGAATATTCCGAACTGCAGCCACCCGTAGGTGTCCGGCCAGTGTCTCAGTGCCGATGTGCCCGGTCAGCCTCTCAACCCGGGTATCCGTCGTAGCCTTGGTGAGCCGTTACCTCACCAACAAGCTGGTAGGGAGTAGACCGATCCTAAAGTGCGAGGCCCAAAGGTCCCCCGCTTTTACCCCAGGTCCAACAACCCGTGGTCTTATGAAGTATTAGCGCTCCTTTCGGAACGTTATCCTCCGCTTCAGGGTACGTTATCTACCCATTACTCACCCTTCCGCCGCTTTACTAGGGAACCGAAGTCCCCGTTCTCGCTCGACTTGCATGCCTCAACCACGCCGCCAACGTTCGTTCTGAGCCAGGATCAAACCCTTCAATTGATGTTAATTTTCAGGGTCGATCCATTGATTGAGCTACGTTCAACGTTGTGTCTTGTTGCACGTGCTCGGTGCTTGGTCGCAAACCATTCCCACGAACCCCTCCACGCACCGCAAGCGGTACGCTTCGAAGGCTCGTGTGACGGCTTGCTCACACTATGCTCTTCTTTGCGTGCTGACTGCCTATGAACTTGTCAAAGAGCCACTAAATCTCAAACTGCAAATCTACAATGACGACGCCAGCCCTCGCTTCTCCCCACCTGCTGAGCAGCGTGGCTAGCCTTTTAAAGGCTTTTGAAGGCGGCTCCCAGATATGTCGGAAGCCAAAGACCTATATACTGGCACCGGCCTTTAGAGTCAAGGCGGTTCGAGGTTCTATCTCGATTTCCTTTCACATATTTTAACCTCATACGTGGACTAGCCTTATACAAACTCGCTTAAAGCATTTTTAGATTTTTCTGCACGTGAGCGTCGCAGCATCAATCTCCAACCGCCATTCGTTCACATCCCTCACTTGCACCCGTGCTCCTACCCTAGAAGACGACTTCTAAGGCCGACAGTTCCTTTGGGCTACAGGCCGGAGTTCCCGTTGCGACGGAACCCTCTTTTCGTAGGCTGAAGGCCCTTTACATCCTGTCCGTTCTTGTAAACGCTTGATCGTGCGATTCTTGACGGACCTCATCCCGTTGGGTACAGTGCAGGTGGCGTTCGTCACTTGCCTGCGGAGCATACTACAAAAACTTGTTCGAGCGCGACTATCGCGCCGGATCGGCACTGGGGAGGTCTGGTTATGGGAAGCGCGCGCTTCGTAGGCTCTGTGGAACTACAAACCCGTACGGACGTTCTACTTAAAGAAGTGCAAACCTCAGGGCAACCGTGCTACATCACCCAAGATGGGAAGGCCGCAGCCGTACTGATTGACATCAATCGCTACAACGCCTTGATGGATCTGGTCGAAGAAGCCGAAGCTCCTCATAAAGCCAACCCCGGTGACGAAACGCGCGAACAGGCCAGCGTACGCGTCATTCTCAAGCGTTCTTCACGCCGATTTAATCGAACGACTCGCCGCTTAGGCTAAGTCGCACCCACTCCCAGGTTGTTCCACCCGCCTTCCCCGGCGTGCGCGGTGACTCCGTGGCGCGTATACTCGTTAGCTCTCCATAGGAAGGGGCTTCGCGTGCGCAACGCATGGTTACGCGTTCTTCGTTTCATCCCGCTCTGCGCCGTGGCGCTCAGTTTCACCGGCTGCCAGGAATTCCAGGGGCCCGCTTGGGCGCCGGACGGCGATTTCATCGCGTACACCACCTACCGCCGCAGCGATCCAGGCAGCTCGCTGGTCGAGACGGACGTGTACCTCGTGGATTTGCGCATCGAGGACGGCGAGGCGAAGCCGGTCGCGAAAGCGGCCGCGTTTCCGCGCTGGGTGCCGGATGGCCCGACGCTTTATATGGCCGGACAACGCGATGCGCGGAGCGGACTGTACACCGCGATTCTCTCGCATCGGCCCACCGAAGCCGCGGAAGGCGCCGAACCCTGCCGGGTGGTCCTCGATAAAGTTCGCCTCTCGGGCTTTCAGCTTTCGGTGGACGGCACGGTCGGCCTGCTCTGCTCGGGGAAAAGCACCAAGCCCGGCGAGCCGCAGCGCCTGGAGCTTTGGGACCCGAAGAAGAACGAACGCCGCTCGCTGCGCGAGATCGGGGACGTCTTGTCGCCCGCGCTCTCCCCGAACGGCCGCGTGCTCGCCTTTGCGGCAAGCGACAAGAAGATCATGAACGGGCGGCCGTACGTGGCGGTCCTGGAGCTCGACCGGCCCGATCCGGCTCCGAAGCCCGTTTTCCCTACGGTGGAATTCGACGAACCCGCCGCGGCGACGTACGTGGTTCACGCGTTTCCGGACAGCGAGCGCTTCCTCTTTTACGCGCCAGGCTCCCCTTCTTTATGGACCGTGCGCTACAACGGGAACGACTTGCAGCGCTACAACCTGCCCAAGGGCTTCTCGAGTCCGCTGATGGTGACGCTGCGCGAGGACGGCCGCAGCGCGACGCTCACGCTGGTCAAGACCGATAAGGATGCGGTGCAGTATCACGTCTTCGAACTGGATTTCCGTAAGGGCGCGTGCGCGAAACTCGACGGCGACGCCGCGGACCTCCTGGGCGGGCACGCGCTCGACCCGCAGACGGTGCGGCGCAAGGCCAAAGAGCGCTGGGCCTGGCTATCGGCGGGCGGTTTGGCGCTGGGGGTCAAAGGCCAGGCGCGCTATTTTCCGCAGACGAGCGAACAGGGTGTGGCTGCGGCGAGTTTCTATTTGGCCCAGAACGATCCCGATCGCGCGCTGGCGTGCGTCTTGAAGGCGCGGGACTTCAAACCCGAGCCCGCCGATCCGGGCGCGCTCGATCGAGCCGAAGCGCGCGCGTACCTCGCCGCCGGCGACGGTGTGCGCGCTTCCGAGGCGTTCGGCCGCGCGCATCTGCTCCACCCCATCGGCCCCGACGGCCTCGCGTTCATCTTCCCCGCCGCCACCGGCCTCCCGCAGCAAGCGTGCGCGGACGCCTCGGCGCTGGTCAAGGAGATGGAGGCGTATTCGACGGCCAACCCGAAGGACATCCTGATTCAGGCGCTGCGAGCGGCGCTGCTGGCGCGCGTCGAAGGCAAGTACGCGGACGCGTTGGCCGCGTACCAGCGCGCGCAGGAAGTCGCGCCCAGCGAAGCCTTGATCGGCGGCGTGCGCTTCCAGGAAGCGATGACGTGCTTCGAGAGCGGCGATATGGTGCTGGCGGGCGAACGCTGGGAAGCCGCGTCGCGCACCAAATCGTTCGGCGTGCGCGAATACGCCGCCGGGCTGGCGGCCATCGCCTTCGCGCTCGACGGCCGTCCCGCCAATACGCAGCGTGCCAACGGAGCGCTCCAACTGCTCCGCGATCTAAAGTCCGGGCTTACCGACGATCTGGTCAAACTCACCCGGGAACTCGACCGCCGCGCGTTCAAGCTCCAACGCTTGAGCGAAGAGTCGCGTTCGCCGGACAAAACCCTGCGCACTTGGGTGGACGTAACCGAATACTGCATTCCCCAGGCCTTCCTGTCACCGCGGCGCTTCCTGACGCCGGGACTCGAGTACGACGTGCGCCGCATCGGTGCGTCGATCGTAACCAGTTCTCAGATCGTGGTGGCCGGCCTGCCCGAAGGCACACAGACGGTGCTGCGCATCCCGCGCCCGGTCAGCGTCCCCGTCTTCGCGCCGAACAACGACCTGCTCGCCTTCCGCGCGGTGGGCGAAGTCTTCCCGCTGCCGGATACCTTTTGCGAAGCGTATGTCGTGGATCTGCGTGGCACGCTGCTGCTGGGGGATCCCAAAGCGCTCCAGACGGGCGCGCTCACCCGCCGCCACGTGCTCGAGACCCTGACCTGGACCAATCCGCGCGAACTGCGCCTTAAGGGCACGAACGTCGACGCCTTCGGCAACCAGACCGCGCTCGACCAGACTCTCCCGCTGGGGCCGCGCTGATTTCCGAGCCGGCCGAGCACGCGGCGTTCGTCACTCGGCTTTCTGCGACTCCCGGCGCATGCGCGCAACGAACTCGACCTCATCGGCGTTTCGCGCCAGCCATGCTTCCTGTTCGTGGCGCAGTTGCACGATCCGCGCTTCCACGCTTTGCGGCGTCAAACGAATCCCCCAATCGTCGGGCAGCGCTCCATCGGGCGGGGTCTGACCGTGAATGCGATAAAGCACGAGGTCGCCCAGTTCCATGCGAAAATGCGAAGACTCCCAGTACCAGCGCATCTTCGTTTCCGTATCGCCTTCCGGCGGAAACGGCTCCGCGTTGAAGCCCGAGTACGCGGTAAAGTCCCAAAGTTCGGGAGGCGGCGCGCCGGACTCGCCCCTCGCAGAATCGCTTACAATGCGAGTCAAATCGCGTTTCCATTGCTCGAACGAATCCCAAAGGCCGGCGGAGCGGATCGCTTCGAGTTGGATAGCATGTATCGGCAGAATGACCACGGTGAGCCGGATGCCGTGCGCGCGGCAGCCTTCCACTACCGACTGAAACCGCTCCACTCTATCCGTACTGTACTCGTACCTGCCATACGGCCCGCTGGGCTTGTAAAAGCTGCGTAGAATGTTGTGCAACATGCCGCGATGGCCGATGCGTTTGAGCAGATTGGAATTCATGCCCCGTAACCAAGCGCCGTGGTCGCCGTATCCGCTTCGCCTGTCCCGGTACCGATTTTTCAGCACCTGCACGCTTCCATCGAGCGAGCGTTCGCTCCACAGCAACTGCAGGTGGTAGGGAATTTCGGCCTGCTCGGGAGCGAATCGCGACTGCTTGAAATCTTCCCCGACTCCGCGCCGCGACGAGAACATCAGAAAATCGGCGAAGCAGACCACGCGCTCGATGGGTTGTTGCGCAACGGCGTACCGGAACACCGCCTCGGTCTCGATAAAATTCGTGGCGCCCAGCGCCATGTTCAGCGTCGCCGAACCGCCCCAAAGAGGGTGCTCCGGATCGATGCCCATTTCGGTGCGCGAACTGCCCAAAAGCAGCGTGCGGCACGGCCCGTGGCGGACCAGTTCGGCCTTCGCGGTCCGGGTATTCCGTTCCATCTTGTACGGTCCCAACGCTTCGCGGGGCGCCCAGCGGTACGCTTCGAACGGATCGACCCATGCGTTCAGCACTGCGATGGCCAGCAAAGCCGCGGCCGAAAGAACCAGCCACAGCTTCAGAAACAGGCTCGTTTGTTCGCGCATGCCCACTCTCGTTCAAAACTGGTAGTAAAGGAATTCCGAAACCCGCGTCAGGTACAGCACGGTCCACACGAAAAGGACGCTCAAACACACGGCCCGCGCCGGCGTGAAGCGCCATAGCCAGCACAGCGCCCAGCGCCGCGACCAGCCCTCTTTAGGGAGCGCCGGCAGCGGTTCGAGCACGGGCCGGTAGCGCCGCATCACTTCCTGGGTGGTCGGTACGACGTTGACGGCCAGCAACAACAGCGCCAGCCAAGGCCATGCCTTGTTCGCCGCCACGGTCGCGGCCGAAGCGCCACCCAGCCCGTAGACGCCGCACATGCCCTTCAGCACGCGCATGGCCGATCCGAAGTCCTCGGCACGGAACAACACCCAACCGACGATCACCGCAAGAAACGTAAGTCCGCGCGCCGCCACCAGCTCCGGCCAGCCACCGGCGCCGGGCGCCCAACCCAGGCGCTTGCGCAGCGCATGCCAGGCGTGATTGATGCAGAGGTACAATCCGTGCAGCGCGCCCCACGCCGCGAAAGCCCAGCCCGCGCCGTGCCAAAGTCCGCCGAGCACCATCGTCAGCAGCAAGTTGAAGTAACGCCGCGACTTGCCGCAGCGGCTTCCGCCCAGAGGAATATACAGGTAATCGCGCAGGAACCGCGAAAGCGTGATATGCCAGCGGCGCCAAAAATCGACGATATTCGCCGCTTTGTACGGTGCATCGAAATTCTGCGGCAAGCGAATGCCGAATAGCCGCCCTAAGCCCACCGCCATATCGCTGTAGCCCGAAAAATCGAAATAAAGCTGGAAGGTGTACGCCAGCGCGCCCACCCAAGCCTCGGCCGCTCCTGGCGTGCCGCCCTCCAGTGCATTCGTGAAGACCGGCGTCGCGTAGAGGGCGATCGGGTCTGCGATCAACACTTTTTTCGCCAGCCCGATTACGAAGATCGTGAGCCCCACCGCAAGATTTCGCGGGTTGAAGTGGAAGACCCGGCGCGAGGCGAACTGCGGGAGGACTTCCTTATGGTGCACGATCGGTCCGGCAATCAATTGCGGGAACCACGTGACGAAAAGCATGTACTCCGTGAAGCGATACTCGCGCGTCTGGCGTTGATACACATCGACGAGATACGCGATCTGCTGGAAGGTGAAGAAGGAAATGGCCAGCGGCAAAACCGGCGATTCGACCGACCAAGGTTTATCGAATAGCCAAGCCAGCGAACCAATCGTGAAGGCAATGTATTTGTAGTAACCCAACAACAATAAGTTAGTGCCAATTCCGGCGAAGAGCATCATGCGGCGAAATCGCGGGGTGCCCGCGGGCCGATTCAGCGCCAAGCCGATCCCGAAATTGAACAGGCAGGAAAGGAGAATCATCGCCAAGTACGGCGGATTCCACCATGCGTAGAAAAACAGCGAAGTCAGCGTCAGCCAAGTCAAGGCTTTCCCGTATTGAGAACGGGCGCCTAACGCCAGATAAACGAAAAGCGTAATGGGGAGAAACAAAAAGATAAATACGTGCGAACTGAAAAGCATAACGCACTGCTTTCCTCACACGCCCATTAGCGCGTGACCCAGGACGAATCGGTAAATCTGTTAAAGGTCTGCGACGAGAATAGCCGAAGCGAAAGTCCGCGCAATCCGCGGAATCGCTACGGAGCGCCCTGGAAGGGTTGGAACTCGACCGGCGTGCCGTCTTTGGCGGTCAGTTGGGGTTCGGCCTGCGTCAGCGAGCCGACCAGAATGTCGCCGCGCTTCACGTGGGTCAAGTCGGCGGGATCGCCCACTTCCAGCTTGATGTTTTTCTGCAAGCCGCGGTTGCGCAGCGTGATCGTGCCGTCCTTGCGGTCGATATCCTTCACGCGCCACTGAAAGATCAGGACCATCTCGCGTTCCGAGACTCCGTCGCCCGCGCGCGGTCCGGGACCGTCGCCCGAGCCGCCGCCGCCGGTTCCCGCGACGCGTTGCACGTCGCCCGATCCGGCCGCCGCGCGCGCCGTACGGTTCGCGTCGTTGCGGGCCGCTTGAGCGTCCTTCGCGGTGGCGGCCTTGCCTGCTTCGCCGCGCTTCGTGCCCCCACCGGTTGCCGCAGGGTTGGCGGGCTCGCTTACGTCTCCCGTCGCGGCGCCGTCGCCCATCGCCACGCCGGCTTCGGCGGCTTCCGCTTCTGCCTTGGCGCGCGCTTCGTCGGCTTCGCGCTGCCGCTCCAACTCGGCCTTATGCTTGTCTTGCGCCATCTCCAGCGACTTCTTCAACGCTTCATCGGGTTCTTCATCGAGGATCGTGACTTCCCGCAGCGCCGCGCGCAGATACCAGTAGCGCGTGCCGTCGATCACCACCCACGCACCCAGGCTTTGCATCTCGACCCAGCACTTCTCGACCACCCGCCCGTCGACAAACGACACCTTGGCCAAGAGCGGCCCCGGTTTAAGCGCCACCGGCCAACCGGCTACCGGCGCTTTGGCCGATTCGGCGACTGGCGCCGCCGCTTCTTCGGCACCTCCGCACACGCTCGCGCAACACACCAGGACCAGCACCAACCCGCACGTTCGATGCATCGTTTCGCCTCACTCGCCTATTGATATGACGCCATCCAGTATAAGCCTGCTGCATGCGCACCCATGTCCTAATTCGCCAATTCGTTGGGCCAAGCTATCCCTTTACGGGCTAACGCCTTGAATCAATCGCCGGAAGGTGCCCTCTGCGCTCTACTGGGGTATCCCGCGCTTGCCCTGCAAGCCGGGTTGGTGGCACAATGGCCGCGTGAGCACCACGCCCAGCCCATCCGCTCAGCGCGAATCGGCGCCACCCGCGCCGGCCGAGCCCGTTGAGCTCAAGAGCCCCCCAGTACCTTCGACCGTCGAGCCGGCTTGGCGCGTGGACGTGCTGTGCGGCATCACCACCGGAATTCTGGCGGTCCCCCAAGGTATCGCGTTCGCCTTGATCGCCAACGTTCCGCCCGAACACGGGCTCTATGCGATGATCGTGCCCACGATCGTAGCGGCCTTGATCCGCAATTCGCCCTTCCTCATTACGGGCGCGACGAACACTTCCGCGCTGGTCATCGGTGCGCTGGTGGCCGCGTTGGCCTTGCCCGTCGATTCCATCGTGCCGGTGATGCTCCTGATCACGCTGATGATGGGTGCGATTCAAGTGGGCTTCGGCACCCTGAAGCTCGGCTCCCTGGGCCGGTACTTTTCGCAAGCCGTGTTGGTCGGCTTCACGCTGGGTGCCGCGACGTTGATTTTCGTCGACCAGATCAAGAACGTGCTGGGTCTCAAGCTCGAACCTTCGGCGACGCTGCTGGAAGAATTGGCGCACCTTGCCGGCAGCCTGGGCGCGACGAACGTTCGCGGCCTGGCGCTGGGCGCCGTCACCTTGGCGGTCGTGGCGCTTTGCGCACGCATTTCGAGGCTGATTCCCGGCGCGATGCTGGCCGTCGTCGCCGCGGGACTGCTGGTCTGGGCGCTGGGCTGGCACACAGGCCCGAGCGCCGTGCTCACCGTCGGCTCGGTGCCGCGCTCGCTCCCGGCGCTCACGATTCCCGAGTTTTCCTGGGAACGCATCCGCCAGGTCGCCGCGCCCAGTCTGGCCATCGCGATCCTAGGCATGGTCGAAGCCATCTCCATCGGCAAGGCGCTCTCCGCCAAGGCGCGCGTTAAATTCATGGCCAACCAGGAACTGCTCGCCAAGGGCATCGGGAACGTCGTCGGAGCGTTCACCGGATGCATGCCGACTTCCGCGAGTTGGACCCGCAGCGCGATCAACCTGCAGATGGGCGCGCGCACGCGCTGGGTGGGCGTCTACGCGGGGCTTACGGTTCTCGCCATCATGCTGCTCCTCGCGCCTTGGGCGATTTACGTGCCCAAGGCCTGCCTGGGCGCGCTGATCATGTGGATCGCCTGGCACATGGTGGATCTGGGCGCGGCGCGCTACGTCTGGCGCTGGAGCCGCACCGACGCCGCCGTCATGGTCATCACCTATCTCTCCATGCTCTGCATCGAGATCCAGTACGCCATCTATTTGGGCGTCTTCATCTCGATCCTGATGCTGCTGCGCCGCGCCGGGCAGTTGCATATGGTCGAGATGGCGCGTTCGGGCAGCGAGCAGTTCCGCGAAATCGAGATCGACGCTCAGACCGGCCGATGGCCCATTGTCCTGCTGCAGCTCGAGGGCGACCTCTTTTTCGGCATCGTCGAAGAGTTGGAAGAAAAGTTGGAGCAGATCGCAAATCACGGCGCGCGCGTCATCGTGTTGCGCATGAAGCGCGCGCACGCCATCGACGCCACGGCCGCCGAATCGCTCTCCGCCTTCGTCGCGCACTTCAAGGAAAGCGGCGGGCGCATGATCCTCTGCGGGCTCAAGGACGACTTGCACGCCCAGATCGCCCGCGCGCATCTGGGCGATGTGCTGGGCGCCGAGAACCTGATGAAAACCGAGCCGCGCGCCTTCGACAGCGTCCGCCACGCGCTCGACAAGGCGCGCCAGGAGATCCGTGCGCGAGGCGACTGGCCCGCCACCGAACCGATGGTTCGCCACGTCCCGCCCGAATTGCGCGACGCCTGGAATTATTCGATCTGATGGAAGGCCGGGGTGAGGAACCTCAAGCCGGCAGCGCGACCTTCGACTGGTCGGTAAGTATCTCGATGCGGTCGGGATGCACGACCACCGTATGTTCGAAGTGGACGCTGCGCCCGCCGTCGGCGGTCCGCACCAGCCACTCGCCTTCCACGCTCTCTACCTGCGGCGATCCTTCGTTGACCATCGGTTCCACTGCCAGCGACATGCCCGGCTTGAGCACCTCGCGGAAAAACGGGATCATCTGGCCCGTCTGAACGTAGTTGGGCACCTGCGGTTCCTCGTGCAGGCTCTGTCCCACCCCGTGTCCGACGTACTCGCGCACCACCGAGTACCCGTTCTTTTCCACATGCGTCTGGATCGCGCGCGAAACGTCCACGAGCTTCCCGCGCGGCTTCATCGCCGCGATGCCCTTGTACAGCGACTCCTCGCCGATCCGCATCAGCTTCTGTGCATCCGCGTCGATCGCCCCGACCGCGTAGGTCCAAGCCGAATCGCCGATGTAGCCGTCCTTGCGCACGCCCACATCGATAGAGACCAGATCGCCCTTGCGCAGCGGCACGTCGTCGGGGACGCCGTGCACGACCACGTCGTTCACCGAAGCGCAGATCCAAGCCGGGAACGGGACCTTGCCCGGAAGCTCGTAACGGTAGAAGGGAGAAGTTCCGCCGCGCTTGCGGATGTGCGCGGCCACGGCTTGGTCGATCTGCCGCGTGGTCACGCCCGGCTCGATCATTTCGCGGATCAGATGGTGGCATTCGGCCACCACGCGCGACGATTCGCGAATCAGGTCGATCTGCCGCTGCGAATACAGGATGACGGCCAAGTCCGGTTGCCTTCCTCGCGCGATACCGGTCCGCCGCCGCGCGCCACGGATGCCCGCCTGAGTCTAGCCCTGCTCCCGCATCGGTCCAGTCCAGACGGCGCGTCACGGACTGTGGAGCGTGATGGCCCGCTAACGCCGGCCGCTCACCGCGCGCTCGACCGATGCCGTCACCACGTCCAAGGGCAGATCGCCGGGAATCTCGGTCAGCAGTCCGCGCGTGCGGTAAAACTCGATCAGCGGCGCGGTCTCCGACCAGTACTTGCGCTGCCGCGCGCGCACCGTCGCTTCGCGGTCGTCGGCGCGCTGGTACAGCTTCCCGCCGCATGCGTCGCAGCGCCCGGG
Organism: Planctomycetota bacterium; assembly: GCA_045863855.1. Lineage (GTDB taxonomy): Bacteria > Planctomycetota > SZUA-567 > H5-PLA8 > H5-PLA8 > H5-PLA8. The sequence goes on from BTVV01000033.1 coordinate 11,417, forward strand.
CCGCGCCGGCGGCTTGTGCATCAGATTAAAGATCGCTCCGCAATCTTCGCACGATCGCCGCTGCGCCACGCGGTGAACGACGATGTCGTCCCCGGTGTTGATCAACACCACCGTCGTAATCGACTGGTTGTACTGCATCAGGAACTCGTCCAGCGCGATGGCCTGCGGAAGCGTGCGAGGAAAACCGTCGAAGATGATGCCGCGGTCCGCGCCGATCTCTTCGGCCAGCGTCTCGCGCACCAGACCCACTACCAGTTCGTTGGAAACCAATCCGCCCGCTTCGAGGATCGGCTTGACCTGCTTGCCGAGGGGGGATTCCTTGCGCACCGCATCGCGGAAAAGGTCGCCGGTGGCGATGTGCCGCCAGTTCCAGCGTTCGGCGAGGCGCTTGGCTTGGGTGCCTTTGCCGGCGCCCGGAGGACCCAGCAGGATCAAGCGTGGGGCCGGCATCGGCTGCGATCTCCCGGCGCGCCGCTACGGTTCGCATGCCGCGCGGTCGAGCGCGGACGAGCGTTACCCGCGCCGGCCGCGGATGCGACCGCCGCTTTTCAGGAACCCGTCGTACCGTTCCATCAGCATGTGCGACTCGATCCGGTTGATCATGTCCAGCGCCACGCCCACCACGATCAGCAGGCCCGTGCCGCCGAAGAAGTCCGAGACCGTGAAGCCGACCTTCAGCCCCGCCTGGATCAACTGCGGCACGATCGCGATGATCGCGATGAAGATCGCGCCCGCGAACGTGATCCGGTTCATCACCGTCTCCAGATACGCCCGCGTGTCGTTGCCCGGACGGATGCCCGGAATGAACATACCGTACTGCTTGAAGTTCTCGGCATGCTCCTTCGGATCGAAGATCACCGCGGTATAGAAGTAGCTGAAGAAGACGATCAGCAGCAGGTACATCGTCATGTACAGGTACGAACCTTGCTGCACGAACGAGGCCAGTTCCTGCACCCACAGCACCGGCACCATCATCAGGAACGACGGTAGCATCATCAGCGCTTGCGCGAAAATGATCGCGATCACACCCGACGCGTTGAGCTTCAGCGGCAAGTAGTGCTGCTGGCGGAAGCCCATCCGGCTGCGCTTGGGCGTCTGCATCGGAATCCGGCGCGTCGCCTCGGTCACGAAGACCACCGCCGTCACCATCAGCAGGAACAGGAAACCCAGCAGGAACAGCTCGCTCGGACCGATCGACGCCGGACTCGGCGAATCGATCGCCGGATCGAAGCGCCGGAACACTTCCTCCAGCGCCACAGGCATGCGCGAAATGATGCCCACCATGATGATCAGAGAAATGCCGTTGCCCAGCCCGAACTCGTCGATCTGCTCGCCCAGCCACATCAAGAATGCCGTACCCGCCGCCAAAATAATCGCCGATTGAATCAGGAAGCTCAGCCCCGGATCCGGCACCATCGGCACGCCTTTCATCGGCGGCTGATTCTGCAGCGTCTGACAGATCACCAAAGCCTGGAAGATGCACAGCACCACCGTGCTGTAGCGTGTCCACTGATTGATCTTGCGCCGGCCGCTCTCCCCTTCCTTCGAAATCTTCTGCAACGCCGGCACAATCGCGCACAGGATCTGGAAAATGATCGAGGCCGAGATGTACGGCATAATGCCCAGCGCGAAGACCGATACGCGCGACAGGCCACCGCCGGCGAACATGTCCAAAATGCCGATGAACTGGCTTAACCCGCCGCCTTCCGTCGGACTGAACATCTGGCGCACGGCTTCGAGGTTCACGCCGGGGAGCGGAATGTGCGAGCCCAGCCGGTAGACCACCAGCAGGCCCATCGTCCAGAACAACTTCTTCCGAAGCTCAGGAATCCTGGCGATGTTGGAGAAGGCTTGAAACATGGCGTCTACCCTGGCCGGCCGTATATGCATCAACGGCCGGTGATTCGAAAAGCGGCAAGCCGGGCAGGCGCGGCCCCGGCCTTACTTCGCGGGCGCCTTGGCCTTGGCCGCCTTGGGCGCTTCGCCGCTCTTGCGCTTTTCCTTCGCCGCCTTGGCTTCCTGCACGGCCTTCTCGGCGTCCTCAAGCAGCTTCTTCTGCTTGGCTTCGCGCACGAACAACGGACCGGCCTTCTTGGGCGCGCCTTCCGCCCAGATCGCCTTCCCGCCGGCCTTCTCGATCTTCTCGATGGCGCTCTTGGAGAAGCCGTCCGCCGTTACCGTCAGCGCCACCGACAACTCGCCTTCGCCCAGAATCTTCACCGGCACGCGGTGAGCGCTATGCAGCAGCCCCGCTTCGCGCAACTGCTCCACCCCCACATTGCCGCCCTTGAACGACTTGCCCAAATCTCCGATGTTGACCACCGCGAAGACTTCCTTGAACGCGCCGTTGCGGAATCCGCGCTTCGGCAAGCGCCGGAAGAGCGGCATCTGGCCGCCTTCGTAGGTCACCTTCATCGACCAGCCCGAGCGCGAGGTCGCGCCTTCGCGGCCGCGGCAGCTCGTCTTGCCGTGTCCGCTTCCGGGGCCGCGGCCCACGCGCTTTTTGCGCTTATGGGAAAGCTGGGCCGTGCGGGCATCGTGCAGTTGCATGACGTTCGTCCACCTTATTCGGGCGCGAACTCCGGCGCTGCGCCGGAGCCACGCGAACTCATTCTTTTTTCTCTTCGGCTCCGCCTTCGGCCGGCTTCTCGGCTTCGGGCTTCGCTTCCGCCACGGGCTCCGCTTTCGCGGGCTTGGGCTCCGGCTTCGGCGCGGCGGCCTCGGCCTTCGCGCGCTCTTCTTCCATCGCACGTTGCAGCATGGCGCGCTGAGCCTTCGCGCGGTCGCGCGTCGCCTGCACCTTCTGGATCGACTGGATCATCGGGTCGGCCTGCGGCTCCACTCCCCGCAAACGGCCCACGGTGTCCCGGCTGCGCAGTTCCAGCAGCGCATGCAGCGCCGCCTTGACCAAATTCTTCGGATTCGTCGTCTTCCCGATGCTCTTCGTCAGCAAATCGTGAATCCCGGCGCACTCCAGCACCTGGCGCACCGCCGCGCCGGCGATCAGCCCCGTGCCGGGCCGCGCGGGAAGCATGATCACCCGCGCCGAGCCGAACTTGCCGATCACTTCATGCGGCAGCGTCGAACCGTAAACCGGGATGCGCAGCAGATTCTTCCGCGCGTTCTTCGCCGCCTTCTCGATCGCGGCGGGCACTTCCCGGGCCTTGCCGTAGCCGATGCCGACCACGCCTTCCCCGTTGCCCACCACCGCCATCGCGGCGAACGAAAACCGGCGGCCGCCCTTCACGACCTTGGCGCAACGCCAAATGTCGACCACCCGTTCCGTCAGAATCAGCCCATGGGGCTCGATCCGAGTACCTTGCGCGATCAAAACGCAACCTCCCTTAACCCGCTTAGAACGCCAAGCCGCCTTCGCGAGCGCCCTCGGCGAGCGCCTTCACGCGGCCATGGTACAGGTACCCGCCGCGATCGAATACGGCCTTCTCGATGCCCTTCTGCTTGGCCAACTGCGCCAGCGCCTTGCCCACCGTCTTCGCCGCCACCACGCTCCCGCCCGACTTCAGCGATCCGCGCAGATCCTTCGACATCGACGTGGCCGTCACCAGCGTCCTGCCTTCCACGTCGTCGATCAACTGCGCCTGGATGTGCTTCGAACTGCGGAACACATTCAAGCGCGGCCGCTCGGCCGTGCCCTGTATCTTGCGGCGTACCCGCCGGTGGCGCTTCATGCGCTTGTCGTTCGACGATTGCTGAGCCATCTCGAATCTCGCTCCGAAAAATCCAACCGCTCGCGTCCAGGCGACCCTTAGGTCCCCGTCGCGCCCACCGTCTTGCCTGGCAGCTTGCGAACCTGCTCGCCCTGGTACCGGATGCCCTTGCCCTTATACACGTCCGGAGGACGGATCGCGCGCAACGAGGCCGCCGCCTGCCCGACCAACTGCTTGTCGATCCCCGTGATCACCATTTCCGTCTGCGACGGGCACGTCACCGTCACGCCGTCAGGAATCTGGTACACGCGCGGAACTTTCGTATTCCAGCCCACCCAGAGCAGCACCTGCTTGCCCGATACCTGAGCGCGGTAACCCACGCCCTGGATCTCGAGCCGCTTCTCGTAGCCCTTCGTCACGCCGAATATCATGTTCGCGGCCAACGCACGATACAACCCGTGCTTGGCGCGCTCGGCGCGAAGGTCGGAAGACCGGAGCACCATCAGCTCCTTGCCTTCGACGGCCGCGGAGATCGAGCCGCTCATGGCCAGCTTAAGCTGGCCCTTGGGGCCTTTAACGGTCACCTCGTGACCCTCGACGCTCACGTTAACGCCGTCGGGGATGGCGACCGGCTTTTTTCCAATGCGCGACATGGCAATGCTTCCCGGTTCCTGCGTCCTGCCTGCGTGCTCAACTCAGCGCGTCACTCGACGCGGCAAAGCACCTCGCCGCCCACGTTGGCTTCCCGCGCTTTGCGGTCCGACATCACACCCTTCGGCGTGGACAGCACCCAGATGCCCAAGCCCTGCAGCACCGGCTTCAATTCCGTCACCTTCATGTAAACCCGGCGACCCGGCTTGCTCACCCGGTCGATCCGGCGAATCACCTTCTCGCCGCCGCGGCCGTAGCGAAGCTGGATCAGCAAGTCGTTCTGCACCTTGCACTCGGGGTTGGCCACCACCTCGTAGCGCTCGATGAACCCCTCGTCCTTCAGCGTTTCGCACACGCTGAGGCACACGTTCGTGCTGCGCACGCGGACCTGATCCATGAACCGCATATTGGCGTTGCGGATCCGGGTCAGCATGTCGGCGATCGGATCGGTCAATGGCATGTCCTGCTCGCTCCGTAAACTCCGCGAAAGCGCGGCGCTCTTCCCGTTCTCAACCGGACGCTACCAGCTCGACTTGCGCACGCCCGGAATCTCACCCTGATGCGCCAGCTTCCGGAAACACAACCGGCAAATCCGGAACTTGCGCAAATACGCCCGCGAACGCCCGCACAGCTCGCAGCGGTTGTACGCGCGCGTACCGAACTTCGGCTTTTCCTTGCACTTCACCTTCCAGCGCAGGCTGGCCATGCATCACTCCTTACCCGTCGTAACTCGCGTTCAGCGTTCCCGGAACGGCATGCCCAAGTGCCGCAGCAGCGCGCGCGCCTGCTCGTCGCTCTTGGCCGTCGTGCAGATCGTCACGTCCATCCCGTGCACCACGTCCGCCTTGTCCGCATCGATCTCGGGGAACACCGTCTGTTCCTGCAACCCCATCGAGTAGTTCCCGCGCCCGTCGAAGCTGCGCGGAGACACCCCGCGGAAGTCGCGGATACGCGGAATCGCCACGTTCAAAAGCCGGTCGAGGAACTCGTACATCCGCGGGCCGCGCAACGTCACCCGGCAGCCCACCTTCATGTTCTCGCGCAGCTTGAAGTTCGAGATCGACTTCGTCGCGATCGTCACCACCGCCTTCTGGCCCGCGATCGTCGTCATGTCGCTCACGCACTGCTCGACGAACTTCGAGTTGCCCTCGGCCCCGGCCTTGCCGAAGCCCATGTTCAGGCACACCTTCGTCAAGCGCGGCACGGCCATCTTGTTCTTGATGCCGAACTCCTGCATCAGCGCCGGCAGCACCGTGTCCTCGTAGCGCTTGCGCAAACGCGCCTTCGCCGCCGGAACCACCGGTTTCTTGCCGCCCGCCGCCTCTTTCTTCTCGTCCGCCATGGAATCGCTCGCCTTCTTGCCGCCCAGGACCCGCTACGCGCTCAACCGCGGTTGCGCCACTCGCGCGGGCCCGCCTCCACCAATTCCAGATTCGCCAGCGCGATCGGGCGCTTCATGATCTTCAGCCCGCCCGCCTCGCCGCTCTTCGGGTTGTAACGCACCGTCTTCCAGTGCTCGAGCCCGCGCGTCGGCTTCTCCTTCTCGCCGCGCTTCGCGCGCTTCTTCGGCACTTCCAGCACCGCGCGGCCCTTGATCCGGTCCACCTGCAGCACCGTACAGACCAGCGGAGCGCCCTGCTCGTCCTTCGCGTTGCGCCCTTCGCCCTGCACAATTCGGACCTTGTCGCCCTTGCAGATCTTGCTCTTGATCATCACACCACCTCAGCCGCCAGAGAGACGATCTTCATGAAGCCCTTGGAGCGCAGTTCGCGCGCCACCGGCCCGAAGATGCGCGTGCCGCGCGGCTCTTCCTCGGCGTTCAGCAGCACGATCGCGTTGTTGTCGAAGCGCACCGTGGAACCGTCCGCGCGCCGGATCGGCGACTTGGTACGAACCACCACGCCCTTCACCACCAGCTTCTTCTTTTCCTTCTTGTTCGCGCAGACGAAATCGCTGCCCGGCTGCACCTTCTTCACCGCCACCACGATGATGTCGCCCACCCGGGCGTAGCGGCGCTTCGAGCCGCCCAGCACCTTGATGCACAGCGCCGTGCGAGCACCGCTGTTGTCCGCCACTTCCACCACCGTCTCTTGCTGAATCATCGGTCTATCCGCCTCGTTGCCGCCGCCCGTCCGCTCAAACCTTGGCCGCTTCCGTGCCCGGCACCGCGGCCAGATCGACCGCGCGCTCCAGCACCTTAATCAGACGCCAGCGCTTCTGCTTCGAAAGCGGGCGCGTGAACTCCACCTCCACCCGGTCGCCCTGCTTCGCCTCGTTCTTCTCGTCGTGGGCGTGCAGCTTCGTCGAACGGTAAATGTACTTCCCGTACGCTTCGTGCTTGAACAGGCGGCGCACCTCGATCGTGATCGTCTTGTGGCGCTTGTCGCTCACCACCACGCCGATACGAGTCACCTTCGCCAGTTCGTCCGTCTTCGCTTCGTCCGCCATGAATCGCTCTTCCTACCCGCTGCCCGGCTGCGTTCTAAGCCTGCACCCGCCGCGCGACGCGCGCGGCCCGGCCACGGCCTTATTTGCTCTGACCCGGATCCACGCGCTCCAGCACCTTGCGCACCCGGCGCGCCTCCGCCAAACGCACCGCCGCCCGGTCCGCCGCGCTCGTCTTCTCCAGGCGCAGATTCTTCAAGCGCACCCGCGGAAGCTGTACCCGCGGCTCCGACGACGCCAGCTTGCGAGCCTTCGGCTGAGCGCTCTCCGCCTTCGGCTTCAACTCCGCGATCGACCGGTCCAACTCCGTGCGCAAACCGCGCTCGCGAAGGATCGTCCGGATACGCGCCACCAGCCGGCGGCCCAGCTTCTTCTCGTGCGCCTTGATCGCCTCGCCGCTGGCCCCGCGGACCGTCGCGTCGAAAATCTTCTTCTTCTCCATCGCGAGCTGATCCAGCAGTTCCTGGTCCGTCTTCTCGCGCAGGTCCTTGCCGATAATCATGGGCATTGTACGAATCCTTACCTCAACACCGGCTCAACGTCGTCTCGTTCCGTCCGTTCAAGCGCCGCGCGCCTTACACCGTCGGGCGCCGAGCCACGAACTTGATCTTCACCGGAAGCTTGCCCGCCTGCTTGCGGAAGAGTTCCCGCGCCAGCAAGAGCGGAATCCCGCCGATCTCGAAGAGGATCGTGCCGGGCTTCACCACCGCCGCCCAGTACTCCACTTCGCCCTTGCCCTTGCCCATGCGCGTCTCGGCCGCCGTCGCCGTGACCGACTTGTGCGGGAAGACGCGGATCCAGTAGCGCCCTTCCGTGCCCAGGCCGCGCGAAAGCACCACGCGGGCCGCTTCGATCTGCTGCGCGCTCAGCCAGCCGGCTTCCAGCGCCATGCAGCCGTAGTCCCCGTAGGCCACGTAATTGCCGCGCGTCGCCATCCCGCGAATCCGGCCGCGCTGCGACTTGCGGTGCTTGACCCGTTTAGGCATCAAGGACATGGGCCGTCTCCTTCTCGATCTTGCCCTTGTAGATCCACACCTTGATGCCGATCACCCCATACGTCGTCTTGGCTTCGGCCAGGCCGTAATCCACATCCGCCGTCAGCGTGTGCAACGGCAGCGAGCCTTCCATGTACTTCTCGGTGCGCGCGATTTCCGCGCCGCCCAACCGCCCCGCGCAGATGATCTTCACGCCGCGCGCGCCCGCGCCGCGCGAAGTCTCCACGGCCTTTTTCATCGCGCGCCGGAAACTCGCGCGCTTCAACAACTGCTCGGCCACACCCTGAGCCACCAGCGCCGCGTCCAACTCCGGCTTCGTCACCTCGCGGATGTTGACCTGAATCTTCTTCGTTTCGCCCGAAGCGAACTTCTGCAAATCCTCGCGCAGCTTGTCGATCTCCGCGCCCTTCTTTCCGATCACCACGCCCGGACGGGACGTGTGCAGGAAAACGCTGATCTCTTCCCCGCCGCGCTCGATCTCCACGCGCGAAATGCCCGCCTGCGGCAGCTTCGCCATCACGTAGCGCTTGATCTTCTGGTCTTCCACCAGCCGCGCGCCGAAATCCTGCTTCCGGGCGTACCAGCGCGAATTCCAGGGCCGGGTAATCCCGACGCGGAAACCGAACGGATGAATCTTCTGACCCACGCTCTAGCTCCTGGCGCGCGCCCTATTCGGACGCGGCCTGCTTGGCGCCTTCGGACTTCGCGGCGCCCTTCTTGGACTTGGACTTGGACTTCTTGCTCTTTTTCGGGCCCTTCGCCGGTGCGGCTTCCGCCGAACCTTCCGGTCGCTCGCCCAGCACCACCGTCAGATGCGAACTGCGCCGGATGATCGGTCGCGCACGCCCCATCGGGCCGGCCTTGAAGCGGTGCAGCCGCGAACCTTCGTTGCAGTACGCCTCCGCCACCACCAGTTCCGCCGCGCCCACTCGGCCGTTGGACTTCACGTCCGCGTTGCCCAGCGCGCTCATCAGGACGCGGTCGGCAAGGTACGCCGCGCGCTTCGACGAATAACGCAGCACCTCGCGCGCACGCTCCACCGGCAGCCCGCGGATCTGATCCAGCACCAGCCGGACCTTCTGCGGCGCCATGCGGAACCCGCGCAACGTCGCCCCGTACCGGCCCTCGGCGTACACCAGCCGCTGAGCCTTCGGATGCCCCTGCTCGATGCGCGCGGGGCTGACGATCTTGCCGTGCCGAATCTGTCCCATCGTTCCTCAACCTTCAATCGGGGGCCTGCGCCCGTTCGTACTCGCGCCTTACTTCTTCGCCGCCGGAGCCGGCGCCGGAGCGGCGCCCGCTTTGGCCGCGCCGCCCGAATGCCCGCGGAACGTCCGCGTCGGGGAGAACTCGCCCAGCTTGTGCCCGACCAGTTCCTCGGTCACGTACACGCGCAGGAACGTCTTCCCGTTGTGGACCAAGAACGTATGCCCGACGAACTCGGGAATGACGGTGCAGGCGCGCGCCCAGGTCTTGATGGGCTCGCGGCCCCCCTGGTGCTTCTGCTTCTCCACCTTCACTCGAAGTTTCGGATCCACGAAGGGACCCTTTTTCATCGAACGGGACATCGTTTGCCCTGCTCCTTGGATTCGCCCTGCTCCAGGCCGCTACGCGCTTACGCCGCGCACGAGCGAGACCTAGGACACCACTTCCACCGGAGCGCCCTTGCGCCGCCGGATGATCTGCTTGTTGCTGCGCGCCTTGGGCTTGCGCGTCTTGCCGCCCTTGGCCAGCACGCCCGTCGGGGACTGCGGAATGTGGCCCTTGCGCCGAGCCGCGCCGCCGCCCATCGGATGGTCCACGGGGTTCTTCGCCATGCCGCGGCCCGTGGGACGCGTGCGCTGCGCCTGCATCCGCCGGCCCGCCTTACCCCACACCACCAACTCGTGGTCCACGTTCCCGACCTGACCGATCGTCGCCCGGCACGCTTCCGGAATTTTGCGCATCTCGCCCGAAGGCAGCACGATATGAGCGTACCCGCCCTCGCGCGCCACCAGCCGCGCTTCCACACCAGCCGAACGCGCCAACTGCCCGCCGTTGCCCGGGCGCAGTTCGATGTTGTGAATCACCATGCCCAGCGGCATGCTCGCCAGCGGCATCGCGTTGCCCACGTCGGGCTCCACGTTTTCCTTGCCGCTCAACACCTTCGAACCGACCTTCAGGCCCTTCGGCGCGATGATGTAGCGCTTCTCGCCGTCCGCGTAATGCAGCCGCGCGATGAACGAAGAGCGGTACGGATCGTATTCGATCGCCGCCACCTTCGCTTCGATCCCATCCTTGTCGCGGCGGAAGTCCACCTTGCGGTAGAACCGCTTCATCCCGTGGCCCGAAATCACGCGGTTCGTCACGCGGCCGTGATGGTTGCGCCCGCCGGTCCCGGGGATGAACTCCCGCAGGCCCGCAATCGGCTTGAGCTTGCCTTCAAGCTCCGCCTTGTAGTCGATCACCGAGGCGCCGCGGCGGCCCGGAGTCACCGGCTTGTATTGTTTAATCGGCATCGTTCTTTCCTGCCTTCCACCACGGCCCGAGCGCTACTCCCAGGACCACCGTTCCGGCGGCCAAAAGCGCCAGCGCACCTTGCCCTTGATCTGCCGCCGCGAGACGTACCCGATCTCCGGATACCGGCTGTCACGCGAATTCCAACGCCGGTCGCCCAGTACGAAGAAGCGTTCCGGCGGCACCCGGTAGCGTTCGGTCAGCGGACCTTTCGGCTGCGCTTCCCGATCCCCGGGCCGTACGTTTTCGATCTCCCAGTCCTGCACCAACGCGCGGCCGTTCACCCAGACCTGCTCGTCGTACAGCTCCACCGTATCGCCCGGACCGGCCACGACCCGCTTGATGAAGTCGCGGTGCACCCAGCGCCCGCCCGTCTCCATCACCGTCTCGAAAATCACCACATCGCCCAGGTGCGGGTCGCGCCAGCGGTACGTTAGCTTGTCAATCAGCAGCCGGTCTCCGGGATGATAACCCGGCTGCATCGAATCGCCCTTCACCACCGAGACCTGGAATACGCACAGGTAAATCAGGAGCGCCCAGAAACCCGCGCGCACCAAAAGCCCCACCCACTCCTTCAGGGCCTCCAGCGCACCGTCGCCCTCGTCGTCCCCCGGCTTCCCGGCGCAGTCCGCATCCTGCTTCTCGACCCGATCTTCCTCGCGCACCGCTTCCACGATCAGGCGGCCTTCCAGGCCTCCGTCGCGAGCGCCGTCGCTCATGCCTCTACCCGCCGCATCAGATCAGGTCGATGGTCTTGCTGTCCTTCGTCAGGCGAATCACGGCCTTCTTGCGCACCCGCGTCTGGCCCACTCCGCTGGCCTTGCGCGACATCCGGAAGCTGCGCTGACGCGGCTTGACGATCATCGTGCTGACGCTTTCCACCTGCACGCCGAACGCCTGCTCCACGGCACGCTTAATCTGGTCCTTCGTCGACTTCGGGTGCACCTCGAAGGTGTACCGCGCACGATGTTCCTCACCCGACTTCTGGTGCAAGGGAAGCTGGTCGTGCGTCTTTTCGGTCAGCACCGGGCGGCGCAGGACGTCGTAGGCGTCCTTCACCAGGCCGTGGGCGCGATGATGGCGGCTCATGACTTCACGATCTCCGCGAGGTTCTCCACGGCGTCTTTGGTCAGCAGCAGACTCTTGTGCTTCAGGATGTCGTAGGCGTTCAGGTTGCGGGCGGGGACGAGGCGGGCGCGTTCGAGGTTTCGGGCGGATTTGACTACGTTCTCGCCCGGCGTTCGTGCGGCCACCAGACACGACTGATTATCGAGGCCCAGCTTCTTCAACGCCGTCGCGAAGCGCTTCGACTTCGGCGCCTCGTATTCCAGCTTGTCGATGATCTTGATCTGGCTGTCGATGAGTTTGCTGAGGAGGGCGGACTTCAGGGCTTCGCGGCGCATCCGGATCGGCATTTCCTGGCGGTAGTCGCGCGGCTGCGGGCCCCAGGCAACGCCACCCTTGCGCCACAGCGGCGATCGCCGCGTGCCCGCACGGGCGCGCCCCGTATGCTTCTGCTTCCAAGGCTTCTTGCCCGATCCGGCGCGCTCGGCTTTCGACTTCGTCTTATGCGTGCCCAGACGAAGGTTGGCCTCGTATTGCACCACCGCCTGGTGCAATAGTTTGCGCCGGACCTTCTCGCCCAGCACCTTCTCGTCGAGCGCGACCTTGCCCACTTCCTGGCCTTGCTCGTTGAATACGGACAGTTCCATCGCCGCCTTCTCCACCGCGCGCTACCCCGCGCGCCTTCCAAACACAAGGGAGCCGAAGGCCAAGGAGGTCTCCCCTACAGTCGGGCCACGCCCGACCGCGACCTCGCTAGTCTTCAGCTCCCTGGAGACTGCTAACCTCGGGCTCTGAACTTACGGCCTTCGCGCCGCTTTCAAGCCCTAGAGGGGTACAAGCCTGCCTCAGCAGGGAGGGCTAAAGATAGCGAGCACATGTGCTGCGTCAACGCCATTTTTCACAATGCTTGCACAAAGTTAATCTCGCGTCGCCCCAACCACCCTACTCGCGGCATTTATAAAAGGAAAGGCGAGCCAGCTTCCGCTCTGGCTCGCCTCTCAGCCCCCGCATCCAACACGCCATTTTACCTTTAAGGTAGCGAGCCGACGTTGCGCGCCCAGCCCCGGCGCAGCAGGCCCCACGTCACCTGATCCGTATCGTCCAGCGGCAGGAACTGTTGCACTCGCGCATCGTAGTTCACCGTAAAGGCTTTGCGCTCGTAGCGATAGCTCCCGTCCGGGAGCCGCACCAGGTTGTAGCCGGCCGCCGGCGTGCTGCGCGTGGCCGTACCGCCGGGTACGAGAATCCCCAAATCCGGCGCGATCAGCGCGCCGTTGACCTGCATGAACCCGCCCGATTTCGTATTCACCTTCGACCACGAACCGCCCGACCACGTCTGCGTGCCCACGTTCCAGGTTCCCGAGTACTTCTGAATCCGCTTGCGCTCGATCGCGAAGATCGCGTTGTTCGTGTAAAGGAGCCCGTCGAGCTGCCGTGGCTGGCTGGGCCGCTTCTGCTCTTCGTCCAGAATCAGCGCCAGCATGTTCCCCGGCGTAATCCAATCCGGATGGATATGCAGCTTCTGCGCGTTCGCCTCCTGCGGGCCCTGCATCGGGATCTGATCCAGGTTGCGCATCGTATTGTAAGTGTGCGGGTCGGCCGTGTTGTTCCACCAGTTCTTGGACGTCAGGAACTTGTTCTTGTCGTTTAAGTACACCGGCACGTTCCCGTTCTTGTAGAAGCTGTAGTACCTCGGCACGTAATTGGGGTCGTACACCGGATTGACCAGCGTGTACTTCGACGCGTTAGTGATGTGCGCCGTGGTGTTGACGAAATTGCTCGTGCTCGTCGTCGGCACGTGCGTCAGCGTACGGGTCAGTTCGTCGCGATTGAAGAACGCCAGTTCCTCCACCACGAAGTTAGCAAAGTTGGCGTTATTGGGACTCGCGCCGTTCAGGCTGGTCGTATCCGGCAGCGTATAGCCCGCGACTTTGTCCCCCGGCTCAGGCTTGCCGTACTGGTAAAAGTTAGTCTTCCCCGAATCCCAGTGCGTCACCTGGCTCAGGTAGTCGCCAATCACGATATTGCCGCCCGCCACCATCCCCAGCAGGTTCGAGGTGTCGTTCGAGTTCACGCCGAAGACTTCCGAATCCACCACTCCGTCGGCGTTGGTGTCGATCTGCTTGTTCTTGTAGATCACATCTCCGGGCGCGTAGATGTTCCCCGTGGCCCAGATCTGGCCGTTGCCTTCCACGTACCCGCGGATCATCACGTCGCCTTCGACCATCACCTTCCCGTCCAGCTTGATCGGATTGCTCTGCGTCCCCACCAGAATCAGATTCCCCGTATGCGTCTGATTGATGTTGGCCGCCGAGCCCGTCGTGGGCAGTTTTGCCGCGTTGTACGACGACCCGATAGGTACGTTCAACGCGATCCCGCCCGTCACCTTGCCGATCGCATCCGCCGCCGCGTCGGCCTTCTCTTCCGGATCGATCTTGCGGTTCACCGTCGGATTGCCCGAAACCACCGGGTGAATGTCCTTGAACGGCGCCGGGAATGTCGTCGGCAGATCCCCGTCGCTGCCTTCCATCTTCACCGGATCCTTCGAGTAGTTCAGGTACAGGCTCTGGTTTGGCGGCCAAAGACCCGTGCTGCCGTCGGCGCCGTCGTCGTAAAAGCTGGTGTAATGCACCGCCCCGGGCTTGGTGTCCTCGGCCGCTTGCTGGTAAATGCTGTTCTCCCGGTCGCCGGCGTCGTCCTCGTTGAAGACCGCGCAGCGAAACGTCGATCCCGTCAATTGGCTCATATTCAGCGCGTCCCCGCTGAACTCTTCCTCGATCCGGCCGCGGTGGTACAGCGTGCCTTCTACGAACGACTCCGCGCTGCCCGGGCGAATCGCCAGCAGCTCCAGCGTGCCCACCTTCGCGCGTTCGAACGTACCGTAATCGTCCGGGTACGGATTGCGCGCCTTGGCCAGATTCTGGACGTGCAGGTGGCAGACCGAGCAGGTGATGTTGTTGGTCAGGATCGCGAACTTGAGCCCGTCGAACTTGTCCGGATTCCGCGCCGTCACCGCCCGCGAGGCCCAGACCGTTTCCCCCGAGTCCGCCCGCGCTTCCACTTCGACCAGCAGGTCCGTGAATTTCAAATAGCCGGCCGACTCCTCGCGGTCCTGCCGCGTCAGCCGGACTTTCGTGATCGTCGCCGCACCGATGCGCTGCCCGATCCAGGCCGTCCCGTGCGGATTAGCGGCGTCCACCGTCACCTGCCCCGTCCCCGGACCGTTCAGCGTCGGATCCACCAGCGAAGGAAACCGCGCCGCCAGCCGGCCCCGGAAATCGCTGTTGCCCAGAGTCCGTTGGTGCAGGTGGTCGCCCCAAAGGTCGCTTACCACCAGATCCACCGCTCCCGTCGAAGCGTAAAACGCCGCTTCTCGGCCCAGCGTCCGGTCGGTGTTCTGTGCGTTGTCCGAACTGATCTGCAGGATCGCCATCATCATCGCCGTGGCGAAGACGATCGAGATCAGCGCGACGATCAACGCCGCGCCGCGCGGGCGCGCACTCCGTTTCGTCAGCATAAACACGTCCTCCGGCTCACACGGAATTGCGGAAGTAATTGATCTTCGTCTTCACCACCCGCACGCGGCCCTTCTTCTCGCGCGGGTCCACGGCCATGATCTGGATCTCCAGCTTCGCGTCCCAGCGGCCGTTGTTGTTCGCGTCGGTGTACGTGTCCAGGTCCGGTTTGTCGTAGATATTGTTGTCGTTCTTGTCCACGAACGGCTCCGAATCCAGGTTGAAGACTCGCCCCATCACCCCGCCCGCCAGTTCCACGCAGCACCGGCCGGCCAGCACCCGCGGATTGCCCGGGCCCACCGCCTGGTCGTTGCGCATGAAGACCAGCGAACTGATCGTGAACGTGTCCGTCTTGTCGCCGTCCTTGTTCAGGTCTTCCTGCACCGCCGCTTCCGAGATCGTCTGGATCGGCGGCACGAACGCGACCTCCGGGTCCCCCGGCTTGACGAACTTGATCGTGTACGTCGCGTTCGTCTGCTCCCCGCCCGCCGCGTTATTCCCGAAGGCCACGTGGTTGCCCATATCGCCCGTGCCGAACGCCACCGCCCCCGTACTCGACCAGTCGATCTGGCCGTTCGTCGACTTTAGCGGCAGCACGTACGTGAACGAAAGCCCGTCGTCGCTGAGCGCCAGCGGCCGAGATTCCTCGACCTGGAAGACCATCTCGTTCATCACCCGCCGCAACCGCGTCTGCAGATCCGTCTCGGCGAACTCTTCGGTCGCCACGAGATTCTGCGCCACCAGCAGCCCGTGGAACGCCACGATCAGCACGGTCAGAATCGCCATCGAAAGCGCGGCTTCGAGCAGCGTGAAACCCGCCTGCGCCCGCCTCCGTCCTAGTAACGACTGATGACCGTCCATGTCTCGTACCGCTCCTCGCCGTAGCGCCCCATCCAGCGGATGATCACGCCCACCGGGTATCGCCGGCCCGTCTTGTTGGTCACGATCGCCGCGTGATTGTCCAGCGTGTCGCCGTCCATGTTCAGATCCAGCGGCAGTGGGAACGACTTCACCCCGTCGGGCAGGCCGTTCTTGGGCAGGAGATCCCCGCCCCAGTCCGCGCGGTCCTTCGTCTCGTCCGTCACGATCACCAGTTCGCCCGCGTAATCGTCCACCAGCCCCGGCAGCACGCCGCGCGCGGGTTCATTCGGATCGTGGCTCAGGTACACCCGGAACGGGAAACGCCGCTGCGTCAGCGGATCGACCGGAAACTGGATCATCAGCTCGTCGAACGCCGTAGCGGCCACGATCTCCAGCGCTTCCCGCGTCGCCCGCGCCGCCGCCGCGTACTCGTCCGACTGCCGCGTCGCCGACATCGCCGTCACGTGCGCCTGCGTCAGCGACGCCGCGCAGATCGCCAGCAGCGTCGCCGCCACCAGAATCTCCAGCAACGAAAGGCCCCGCGGCCGCGTCTTTCCGGGTCGGAGCATGCGCGCGATCGAACGCATCGTTCGTTACTCCGCTTGAGCCTCGGGATCGGGTCGCATCGGCGCGCCGTGTGTCGCCGCCGTGTCGCCCACCCGCACCTTCACTTCCGTCAAATTGAGATCCAGCCCATCGACCTTGTTCTGCAATTGCCGCACGAAGCGCTGCTGGTTGTCGAAGTTACGCATGAAATTCGCCAACTCCACGCGCATCTTGTTCACCTCGATCAACGCCTGCGTGTCCGGCGGTGTCGGCGCTTCCTCCACCGGCCGTTCCAGCGCCTGCAGGCTGTTCCGCCAAGCCATCATCGAGAACACCAAGCTCCCGAACGAAGACAGCGCCAACAGCGCCATTCCCGCCATCAGAAAGACCTGCCGATCCTTGGCTTTTTCAAGCTCCGGCAACGGTCGCGCCATGACATCCCTCGCTTCAGGTTTTTATGCCTTTTGAATCGTCTACCGCGTAAAACTCATAATCTCTTTATTCAAATCTATTTATGAATCACACATCTACTTAAAACCCGTTTTGCACCTTGTGTACCAAGCAAACGAATTTACCCTACACGCACCCGATTTCGCAAGCCCTCCACAAGAAATTTAAACAAACAAAAATGTCTAAACGTCGTTGCGCTGACTTTAGTGCACCTTGCGCGGATTTGGTTTCCTACCCCTTTTTGCAATTAGTCGCGCCGCTATTTGGAGTTGTACGCAGACCAGCACGGGCCAAGAGACCGTGCTGATCCATTACGCGCAGCGATTGAGATAAAGAATATTTCTACGGACCGGTGCTGGCGGTCACCGCCTCAGGCAGCGCATCGGCGGCGGTTTCGGCGGCGGCCGAGGCTTCGATCGTGCCGGAATGTTCGAGCTCCAGGCATTCCAGCCGCGCACCTTGCTGCGCCACCAGCACTTTAAAGGTACGAACCTCTTCGCGCAGTTGCATCAACTCCGCGTGTTCCGCCGACGCCGTTGCCGAAGGCGCCGCAGCCGCTTGCGCAGGTACCGACATCGCCTTGCGCAGCGCCAGTGCGCCGAACATCAGGCTTCCGATCGCCAGTACGCCCGTCAGAAAAAGGCCCGTCGAAAGCCAGAAGACATCTTCGGATCCCACGCGCGCTTGTTTGGGCTTGGCCATCATCGTTCGTCCTCCGTTCCCGCAACCGTTCCGTCGCGATCGCTTCTCGGAAATACGAACCGCGAAGCCCGTGCCATAGGGGCCCCGCTTGCCTGCGCTTGCCGCCGTTCGTTACTTTGTGGCGGGTTTCGCTTCCCAGCGCAGCGCGCCGTCCGCATCGGGCAGCCCGCGCAAGCGCTCCCAACGCCCTTGGGTGTCGAGCAGTTCAACACCGAAGCCGCGCGGCTCGTTGTGGAATCGAACGAACGTCCGATCAGCCAACGCTTCATGCGCTGGATCGAACGCTCGCAAGACGTGGACCCAGCGCAGCGTTTTGCGCGGCTCGGGCAGACTTACGCGCAGTTGGCGGTAGCTCTCGCCCGCGATCTCCCGCGCGCTCGTCGCCGGCCGCACCTCGGCCTCCGTCCGCGCATCGCCCGGCCACGACGCCAGCAGCACGCTCCGCCGGGCCGACGCGATCCGCCCGCAAGCCTGCTCGCTCGCCGCGGCCGGCAGGACCTGCGCTTCCTGAAAGGTCGTGAAGCGCGCCGCGAACGCCGCCGCCTCGCAGCTCTCCGCCTCGTCGACGACCACCACCGCGCAATCGCGCCAGACCAGGAAATGCCGGCGGTACGTCCGCAGAATGGGGCCGTACAGCGGCGGAAGCTCCAGCGTGATCGCCGCCCACGCCTCTTCAGGGCCCGTCTGGAAACCCGCCATCCGGCTCGCCGCGCGCAGCACCTGCTCGCCGCCGTTCACCTCCAGGCAGTTGTGCTGCAGGCTGCTCTTGTCGCCGTAGTTCATATCCGTCACCAGCGGCTCGCCGTCGTACGCCAGTTCGAACGATCCCATATCGAACTGCAGGTGATTGCGTCCCGTGTCGATGCCCAGCGCGCAAACATGCAGCCGCTCGCCGCGCCACGCGAAGATCCCCGTATCGCGGTAATGCTTGGCCTTCGGCAGAGCCGGCGCCGTCCGGTCCACCGGTACGGTCGGCCGGAAGAGCAGGTTATCGAAGGTCCAGAAGCTGTAGTCGTGCGTCGAACTCTGCACGCCTTCGGGGCCGCCCGGTTTCGTGTCCGTGGGCGTCGCGTCCCACAGCCGCACCAGATCGCCGTCTTCGGGATGCAGCCCCATCAGCACCGCGACGAAGGGGCGCGTCCAGCCAGGGGACGAGTCGCGGAAGCGGAACTGCCGCTTCGTTCCGCCGGCGTCGGTCCACTTGAGGTGCGCGCAGTAGCGGCCGACGTTCTTGAAGCGCTCGCCCCAGCCGTAGTCGTAGCCCAGCGTCCGGCGCGCCGCCGCCACCAGCACGCCGCCGTAACGCATCGCGTAATCCGTGTACATCAGCCCTTCGTCCCAATCGCCGTCGCGCCCGATCGCGTTCACGAAGCGCGGGAAGAGCCACACCGCCGACTTCCAAGCCTCCCGCGCTTCAGGCAGTTCGCCCAGCAGCGCCAGCGCCAGCACCCCGCAGCCGCCGTTGATCACCGCGCCCCAGTTCATGTACTCCCGCACGCCCCATTCGCCGCGGCGCATCGCGGCGATCAGGTACGGCTTGAAGACGCGCTCGCGCGCCAACTCACGGATGAACGCGCGCTGCGTCTCGTCGAGCCCCTCGTACAGCCAGTCGTAGGCCGCCGCGAGCGCCTGGGCGCGCTCCCCCAACCCCAAATCCGCGAAGTGGATCGCGTTCGCCGGATCGTTCAAGCGCGAGCGATACGACTCGCTCAGCCATTCCGTCCGGTCCGCGGCCTCGATCTCGCGCATGCTGCGTTCGAGAAATTTCCGCTCGCCCGTCACCGCGAACATGAACGCCGAGCGCATCACGATCGCATGAAAGCCGCGCGGACCGTTGTCCGGCTGGCCGCCCCCTTGCCGCGGGCGCGGCTGGCCCACCGTCGGAAACGTGAGGTCGTGCTCCGCCTGCCGCTTCAGAACCAGAAAGCTGTCCGCGAAGCCCGGATGCCGCATCCGCTCCGCCAGCCCCTCGCGTTCGGCGCGCGAGAAGAACAAGTACGGATGCGCCAGGCGCTTCAGGAAACTCTCGGGATAGCCGGTCAACGTTTCTTCAGGCGCGTCCATGCCAAGCTCCAGGGGTTGAGCATTCAGGGTTCCTGGATTCACATGTCCGATGCGCGGCTGCGCTGTCAAACCCGATTGCAAGCAAATACGAGCAAACACGGGAGCCCAACGCTCTTGCGTTTGCTTACATTCCTGAAAATTTCGGATTACAGCGCTTCGGCAGGCGGCGCCTCCGCCGCCCGGAACAACGGCGCGACCTTTACCGTGAGCGGTTCGCGCGGACCCAGCCCCGCGATGCGGTCCAGCAGCAGCTTCAGGGCCTGCCGGCCCATTGTATCGATCGCCAGGTCCACCCGGTCGAAGCAGGGATAGATCTCGGGGTCCAGCATCGAGTCCCCGAAGTGAGCGAACGCCACGTCCGCGCCGCCGCGCTCGCGCCACGCGCGCACGAACGGCCCGCTCAGCCAGTCGTTCCCGATCAGAATGCCGTCCAGCGCCGTGCCACGCGACAAAAGCTCCGCCGCCGCTCGAGCCCCCGAACCCAGCGAGAAGTTGCCCGCCACCATCCGGTTCGCGTCGAACGGCAACCCCGCTTCGTCCAGCGCCATGCGGAATCCTTGCAGCTTCTCTTTGCTGTTCCAGTCGTCGGGCATGCACTGCACCAGCGCCAACGTCCGGCAACCGCGTTCGATCAGCCGCCGCGCCAGCCGGTACGCGCCATCCACGTTGTCCGGAACCACCGCGTCCAGCGTCCCCGGCGCGAGGTTGTAGTAACCCAGCAAGACCTTCGGTAGCGCCACGTCGCGCAAAGCGTCGATCAACTCACGCGTCGGATCGACGATCAATCCGTCCAGCCGCGCATCGGTCAAACTCGCGCGAACTCGGGCCGCCGCCTCCGCGCGATCGCCGCCGTACGGCACGTCCGCCACCTTCAGGAGTACTTCGTGGCGCACCGCCCCCGCCGCCTCGGCCAGCCCGCGGAACGAACCCGAATGAAACCAGCCCAGGTGATGCCCCAACCCGCAGTACCCGATCCGCACGAACGGCGCCGGACGCGGCGGCGGCTCGGTCTCTTCGTGAAAGCGCCGCACCCCGACCCCATGCTTGTACGAAAGCGCCAGGATCTTCTCGCGCAGTTCCGGCGAGAGGCGGCCCTTTCCGCGCAGCGCCATCGAGATCGTCGCGGTCGAAACGCCCAGCAAGCGAGCCAGTTCCTTCTGTTCCATAGGATCGCGCCGTGCCTCCGCCGAACGGTAAACTCAGCCCACGAGTATACCACTCGCCCGCGGCGATCTGAATGCTAAACCTATATGAGCTTTCGAGTAATCCGAAGAGCGACGATGTTCGGCGAACGGCGATCGGTGAATCCACGCGCAAGGGTTGCCAAATTCGACGGCTTTACCTCATTGCACGGCCCAACCCCCACCAGCCTGCGCTACCTTAAGGAACCTCCCCGCGCAGCGCCTTGCGCGCCTCGGCCACCAGCGCCGCATCCTTCAGCGCCGCTTTCGCCAGGCACTCCTCGGCCTGATCGAGCTTACCGTCTCCCGCCAGATACACGCCCGCCAATACCAACGCAGCAGGATCGTCCCCCACCGCCTCGACCAACCCTCGCGCAAGCTGCGCCCGCTCCGTCACCGTTAAATTCTTCCAAGACACCGGCATCTTGTTTCCTTGCACCAGCACCTGAACTTCCGTTGCGCTCACCGACGCGAGTTTGTACCGCTTCGGCGTGTCCTTCTCGCCAAAGAGCCGCAAGTACGTATGCACGCTCGCGCCGTCTTTCAACGCCTCCTGCGCACGCGCCTGCAACTTCCCGTCCCAAGCCGCCAGCGCCGCAGCTTCGATCAACGGCTTCGCTTCCACCGGCGCCGGCTTCACTTCCGGCGCCGCCGCCGTGGGTTCCGCCGGAGCCTTCGCGTTCGTGCCCGCCGCCTGCGCCGGACCGAACATCTTGAACGGCTGCTTGTAGTAATCGCCCACGCGCAGGCGCATGTATCCACCGTCGTCGTCGGCGTACTTCGATTCGTGGCCTAAGTTCCCCGCGATCGGCGGTGGGTTGGTAATCCCATCCTTCTTGTTGTCGTGCACGTGCGTCTGAAAGCCTTGGCCCGCGTTAAAAATAAAACCCGCACACCCGGCCGCGGCGAAGCGCGAGATCGTCGGGTTTTGCGGATAGCCCTCCAGGATCGACTGCGCGATCCCGTCGCAGTAATGCCCGTCGGTCTGGTTGCAGGTGCGGAAGTACGTGTTCCCCACTGCCACCTGCCACATCCAAACGTACAGCCCCGTGCCTTTATGCAGTTCGTCGATCCACTTCAGCATCGCGTCGTACGACTGGAAGCGCGTCACGAAATCGGCCTCGGTGTACGGCGGGTTCTTGCCTTGGTTGCAGCCCAGATCGCGGTCGCCGAACTCCAGCACCGCGCCGTCCCAGCGGTCCACGCCACAGGCCTTAAAGTATTGCACCCACTTCGAGCCTGCCATCGGACCCTTCCACGCCCACGCCGAAGGATTCGCCACCAGCAGCACGTTATGCGGCGCGTATTGGTTGCGCAGCCGCACCCACGCCTGCGCATATCCCACCAAATTGTCCGGCAATCCTTTCAACTCCTCGAGCCCCGTGCTGCCCACCTTCACGTCCACGCCCAGCGGGTCCAGCGTCTCGCCTTTCCCCGCCGAGAGCAGCAGATGCCCCCACTCGTCGGGCTCCACCTGAACCACGATCGGCGTCGGCTTGTACTTGTCGCACGACTGCATCAGCACGCGCACCTGATCCCAATAGCTGCGCATCGTCTCGGTAATCTTCGCGTTCGCCGGACACGATTGCGCCGGACCGGGCTTATAGTCGTGCGGGTTCGACTGCGCGAGGTTGTAGTACGTGATCCAGGGTACGTAGCCGGCTTCGATCGAGCCCTTGATGAAATTCTCGCCCCATACCCCCCGGCGCTTGTCCGGATTGACCCACTTGTTCCACGGATTCAGGAAGACCGTGTCCCACGTCTGTTCTTTCGCGGCTCCGCCGCTGAAGTACTGCTGCCGGAACTTCCAACGCGCGCCGTTCTGGTCCCGCGTTTCGTTCATCCATTCGACCGGCGCGCAGATGCCGATATGAAACGAGTCCAGCAAGCCGCGCAGCAACTGCTTGCGTGTCTCCGCGCCCGGATCCGCGGGTTCCCCCGCCGCCGCGCACGCCGCTCCCAGCCACACCACGCTCGCCAGCACCGCCAGGGGTCGGAATCTCATACGGCCTCCAAGTCGCCCGTGTCCGTTCGTTCCAAGAAGGTTAACGTGCCCGGGCCGCGCGGGCGTTCAACCTTTCGGCTAATTACCGCGCGCCAGATTACCCATGCTTTTTAGGAGCCAAAGCCTGGATACCCAAGCCTTTTCCGCTGCTTACCCAAGAGAACTTCCGTATCAATAAACGCATCTTCCGCAGGCCAGCGATTCACACGCCGGCTTACCAAAGTTTGCGAAGGGCTCACGCCAAGCCGCTGAAGGTCGGCGACCAGCCGTCGGCCTTCGCGCCAAGCAGACCCACGTCCTCCGCCGGCGCGAGGAACTCCACCTTCAGTTCCTCCGCGCTCAACGGACGGCCGCGCGGCCCCAGCGGGCGGTCGAAGTACACCGGCCTCGGGCGCAGCGCCGCCAGCAGATCCACCGTATCGGCGACACGCAGAAGCCCCCACGCGCCCGTCTCGAAGTTCACCCGCTCGGTGTCGTAAAAGCGCTCTTCGGCCGCCGCGCGAAGACCGATCGGCGCAGACTCCAGCCGCAGCGAAGCGAAGCCCGGTTCCAGCGCCGCCGCGTACAATGCGAACGCCGCACCGTTGCCCACGCCCGAGAGACCGATCGTCCCCGCGTCCGTCCGCGTGCTCAGATAATCGTACGCGCGCAACACGTCGAAGACCCGCAGCCCCAGCGTCGAGGTGCGCAGCTTCATCGCGTCGGCGCCGAGCTTGAACTCGGTCCCGTGCGCTTCGATATGCAGCCGGCCCGCTCCGCGCGTCGCCACCGCCCCGACCGCGCGCACGTCCAGCACGAAGACGCGCTTGCCCTGCTCCAGCAGCGCCACCGCCCGCGCGCGCTCCTGCCCCAGCGTTTCCGTGCCGTTCGGCAGCAGCAGCACCTCCGTCCCCGTCGCCTCCGGCTTGCGTGGATGCAGCAGGATCGCCGCCGCCGTCACATCCGGCTCGCTGAAATAAAAGATCTTCTCCGCCTTGTAGCCGCTCACCGTCGGCTCGGCGATGATCCGCGGATAAATCGTCCGCGCGCGCGGCGCGCCCTTCCACTGCGCTTCGCCCTCGGGCTGGCCCTCGCCGATCCCCAGCACCGTCGCCAGCTCCGCGCGCAGCGTCTCCGCATTCTGCAGCCGCGGCGAAAGCGGCAACTGAAGTTGGATCTCCTTGCGCAGCAGCGCGCTCACCGTTCGGCAATCGGGGATGCTGCGCAGCACCTGCCCGCGCTCCGTAACCCATAGCGCTTCTGGCGGCAGCGTCTCGGGCTCCTCCGTCTTGAAGCTTTCCGCCTCACCGCGCAGCGTCCGGCGGAAAAAGTTCACCGCCGCTTCGCGCAAGACCGTCCCGTACGTGTGCGTCGTCGGCGCGACTGCGTAATCCAGCGCCTGCTCCGCGCCGTTCGGATAAAGCGCATACATCTTCCGAGCTTTCTCGATCGCGTTCAGCGCTCCCTCGATCGGAAAGAAATCGTACGCCGCCAGTCCCACCCGCACCGGCTTGGGCGCGAACGCCGTCAGGTAGTCGTCGTGATCTGGCCCGTCCACGAAACTCGCGTACAGGTTCTGCTCGCCGTCCTGCGGCTGCCCGGTCTTTAAATAGCTCTCGTAATCCATGATGAACGTGCACGGCATCGCTGCCGCCAGCCGCGGCTCGGCCATCATCAGGAACGCCGACTGCACCCCGCCGCCGCTGTTCCCCGTCACGCCGATCTTCTGCGCGTCCACTTCGGGGCGCGTGAGCAGATAGTCGATCCCGCGCATGCCGTCCCAGACGAACTGCCGCGCGATGCTCATCCCCGCCAGGTAATACTGGAAGCCCGCGTACGTATGCTCCGTCGTGCCCCAGTTAACCCGCTGCTCCCCGCTGCGCTCGTCGATGAACTGGAACCGCTCCCCCTGGCCCAGCGGATCCACCGCCAGCACTACGAATCCGTCTCGCGCCAGCTCGATCAACACCTTCTGGTAACCCGGATACGCCTTGGCCACTTCGGCGTGCCCGCACACGAAGAGAATCGCCGGACCCGGCGACGCCCCCTGCCGGCTCTTCGGAACGTACAGGTTCGCCGTCACCGGGAAGCCCGGCACGCTCTCGTAAAGCACCTTCTCGATCGTGAATGCGCCGCGATCCAGCGTGCCCGTCACCTTCGCGTTGAGTTTCGTCTTTTCGCTCGGCAGTCCGCCGATCGCTTTCAGGAAGCGTTCGCGCATCCGCCCACGGTACGCCTCGAACGCCGCCACGCTCGTCAGCGCCGCGCGCTCGTCTTCGCGCCGCCGAAATGCCGCCTCGGCCCGCCGACGGATGTAATGGATGAACTGGTCTTCGACGTCGTAATAGCCGTCAATGCGCGGGCCGAACTTGAGCATAAAAAGCGCCTCCCGGGGATCGGGAAGCCGTTATACCCCGCGGACCCTTCGAATAAAGCGCCGCTACCGGGTTGCGCACGCTACTTCGGCAGTTCCCGGGCCAGGATCCAGGCCCCGCTTTCCGGATGCTGCACGTAATGCCCCGCCGCAGCCGCTGTGCGGTACTGCGCCGCCGCGCCCTGCATCACGCGCCTCAACTCGCTCTCCGGAAGCCCGCACGCCTTCAGAATCTCCACGTACAGCGCCCGCCGGTCCGCGTTCTCCGCCGTGACCAGATCCTGGATTTCCTTTTTCTTCGACAGTTCCACCTTATCGAGCGTGCGGATCTCCAGCATCCCTTCGCGCCCTTCGCCGGCGAACGCCGCGTCCTTCAGCTTCCCCACCGCCTCTGACCGGGCGGCCAGCGCCGCGCGCAGCTTCACGATCGCCGGCGTGCTGACATTCAAATCCAGCACCCCATCCGCGCCGGCCGCCGAAAACGACCCCAGCCACACGCATAACCCCATGATCGCAATCGCGCCGCGCATCAGTCCGCTCCTTCCTTGACCGGTATCCCCTTCAACTGCTTCGCGCGCGCGCGCAGGAATTGCACCGTATCGCTCCACGCGCTTACCCGGTCGCTCTGCCCGCTCACGTCCGGGCTGAACAGCCCCGCCCCCTTCAGCACCAGTCCGCCCGAAAGTTTCGGCAGCGGACCGGCCAGCTTGCCCCCGGCCAGCGTGAAGCGCAGGCCGATCTTCTCGATCCCGAACGTCAGGTCCGCGATCCGCTCCACGCTCATCCCGTTCCGTTGCGCCGCCTCCGTCACCATCTCCGGCGCCAGCACGTACGCGAAACGCCCGTCGTAACTGTCTTCCTTGTCCGCGCGCGGCGAACTGTCCACGTCCACCACGAACGATTGCACGTCCTCCAGACCCAGACCCGTCGCCGTGAAGCCCGTCACCGCCACGTTCGCGATCGTCTTCAGGCGCCCCATCTGCGGGTTGGCCTTTGTCAGATTGCGGAAGTTCAGATCCTCCAGCGCCACTCGCTCCAGGCCCCACACCGGGCTCGATCCGAAAAGCCCGCGCCCGTAAAGCCCGCCCGCGCGCAGCGTTCCCGAGAAGACCGGCGCCGTCAGCTCGCCTTGCGCCGAAAGTTCCCACGAACCGATCGGCTCCACGCGCCGGCGCAACGCCACCCGCGCCAGCCGCCCGCTCACCACCGCCCCTTGTAGTCCGTTGATCTTGAAGCCTTCCTGCGCCGCCAGTTCGCCCAGCCCGATCCGCGTCACGTCCAGCGCGCCTTCCAGCGCCGGTTCCGTCCCTAGCAGATCCCGAGCCCGGAAGTGTTCCACCAGCACCTTCCCGCCCGGCACGTCGATGCTCAGCCCGTTGGCCAGCCGCAGTTCGTTCGGCGTCGCGATCAGCGCCAGCGGCGCCGGCCCCGCGCGCAGCGGCGGGAAGCGCAGTTCGCCCGCCGTCAGCGTCGCGCGCCGCTCCCGCGCCCAGTCCGACGGCCACAGCCCGAGGTAAAACGAGAGCGGAATCTCGCCGTACAGCTCGCGGACTTCGAACGGCCGCTCGCCCGCCAGCGCCACGCTCACACCGCGCAGGCGCAGCGAACCGGCCAGCGCCGTCGTGTCCCGAGACCAGACGTGCGTTCCTTCGTAGCTCGCGCCCCCGCTGTAGCGTCCCGCCGCCAATGCCGGGAATCGGACCTTCAAGTTCGGCTCGCCCAGCGCCGCATGCGCCCGAGCCAGGTCCGGCACGCCCGCGCGCAGCCGCACCAGCCCTTCGCCCCCTTCCAGCACGTTCCCGCCCGGCGGCAGATGCACGCGCCCGTCCGCCTCCAGCATCAGCAGCCCCGCCAGATCCACGGCCAGCTTATCGAGCCGGATCTGCGTCCCGATCCCGGCCTCTGTCACGATCCGCGCCGCGCATTGGACCGCCGCGCGCTGGCCTGCCGCGGGCGGCGGCACGTACACGTCGCGCAAGATCAGCGCCTCGTACCCGTCGAACTGCGCCGCAAGCCCGACCACCAGGCTCGGCGCCGCCAGTTCGCGCGCAAAGTTCAGCGCAAACGTTCCGCTCAACTTCTCCCCTTCCGAGGCGCTCGGCGCGTGCTTGCACCAGCCGTTTTTCAACGAACCGCTCACCCGCCCGGAAATCGGAAACTTCAAGTCCAGCAGATCCGCCAGCGCGCCCACCACGAAGGGCTCCACGCGCAGGCGCAACTCCGGAGCCACCCCGCCGAACCGCCACGCCTCCGGGAGCCACCCGCTTTGCAGGTAGCCGCGCATCCGCTCCAGATCCACCTCCTGGAAGTCGAGCACCAGCGGACCCACGCGCCGGTTCGCCGTGTCGTAGGTCAGGTCGAACGCGCACGCCGTCCCGCCCAGCCAAGACGTCTCCAGCCGCCCCCGCGCGCGGTACACGTTCGGCTCCGGAACCTCCAGCGTGCCCGCCAGCTTCAGCGAACCGCCCTGCCACGCCAGATCCAGGCCCAGCGCCCGGCCCTGCCCCGCGCGCGGCTCCAAGTCCACGCGCGCGGCATAATCCACCGGAAACGTCCCGCTCGACAGGTTCAGCATCAGCAGGAACAACTCCCCGGATGCGATCCGCCCGCTCAGCACGGCTTGGCCGTTTTCGCGGCGGATCTGGCCTACCGCTGCGACGTTTTTCAGCTTCGCGATATTCATGCCCGCGATATTGAGCGGACTGTCTAAACCCGCGCCGTCCAAGCGGATAGCGCCCTCGAACGCGCCGCGTTCCAGGTCGTACGACGCCTTCGAAAGCTCCGCCGATCCGGCCCACTTCAGCGCCAGCAGCTTGTCGATCCCGCACAGCCGCGCCAGTTCGTTCAACGGCGCGCGCAGCGCTTCCAGCTTCAGCGCGCGCGGGCGAAAACGACCTTCGGCGTCCACCCCCGCCTCGAGCGCGAACGCCGCTTCCAGCGCCTCTGCCGCGTTCGAACGCAGCGTGCCGCGCAGCGCCGCCCCATGCAGCGTGCCGCCTTCGAACCGCGCTTCCACGCCCAGCGTGCCGTCGAAGCGCCCCGGCAGCGGCCACTCCAACGGCCAGCGCGTCACCTCCAGCCCGCGCGCCTCCAGCCCTTCCAGCGCCAGCCGCGTCACCCCCGCCGCGTCGGTGCTCGCCGCTTTCAGATCCTTGCCGAGCAAGCGGCCCTGCACCGCCAGCGCCAGCTCTTCGCCGTGCACCCATTCCGGCGGCAGCCGCCGCGCGACCAGTTCGCGCCCGAACGGCGTGGCCAGGAACTTGGCCGCGTCGAGTTCCAGGTCGGCGATCTGCGCGCCGCGCAGCAACTCCAAGAGCGGCGGCTCCGGCGGATTCCACGCGGCGCGCGCCGAAAATGCCGCGCGCGCCACGTCGCCAAGCGCCACCGTTGCGTCATTCAATTCCAGCCGCCCCGCGTCCGCGCGCAGCGTAAACGAAGCATCCAGCACCGGCAGCGTTCCGAACTCCGGCAGCGTCACGCGCACGCCCGGCAGCCGCAGCGTCCCCGCGAAGCGCGCAGCCGGCCACGCGCCGTCCAGCGGAATCCGCGCCGTGAGTTGCTCGGCCTCTAGCGTCCCGTCCACCTCGAACGCCTCACCGCCCAGCCGAGGTTCGAAAAGCCCGCGCAGCGCCGCCAGATCCGCCGCCACGCGGCCCGCAGCCCAGTCCAGCGCGTAGCGTTCCCCGCCCAGCAGTTCCAGCCGCCCGCCCACGCGACCCGCCCGTTCGACGCGTACCTCGAAGTCGTCCAGCGCCGGGGGCACGCCCTGCGCCGTCACGCGCCCCGCGCCGCGCAGTTCCACCGTCCGCCGGTCCAGCCGCAGCGCCAAGCCCGGACTCAAGGCGTAAAGCACGTCCTGAGCCGTCAAGAGCGCCGTCAACTCCAGCTTCCCCCCGCCCGCCTCGTTCGCCGTATGCCGCGCGTTCAGGTCGAAGCGCAGCGCCCCGTCGAACTTCAACTCCGGCGGCAGAGCGCCCGCCAAATCCTTGCTCGGTTCCACACCGCCCTGCAGCGCCAGCGACGCGTTCCAGCCCGGCCCCAGGTTCAGCGAACCGTTCAGCTTCTGCCCCGAAGGCCAGCGCGCCTCCAGCGTCCCCGATGCCGGCAGCGGCGCATCGGGGCGCGCCCACGTCGCCGCGATCTCGTCCAGCGCGATCGTACGATTCGGCGCGTACGCCAGCGCCAGCGCGCCTTCGCGCACGTCGATCTGTTCGATCACCGTGCTGCTCGGCGTGCCGCCCGAGGGCAGTTTGATATTCCAGGTGCCCGACGCATCGCGGCGCAGGTCCAGCATCGGCTTATGGATGTGAATCGAGCGGATCCGCTCGGAGGTCGCCAGCGCCCACAGGTCCCACTCGGCCGTTACGGCTTCCACGGTCGCCGCCGGCGGATCGGGACGGTCCGTTGCCGGCACGCGCAAGCCTTCCAGCCGCAGGCCTTCCAGCCCGCTGGTGGAAAGCCGCGTCGCGCCCGCGCCATCGCCGAACGCGGAACTCATTTCACGATTGATCCGGCTTTCGAGGAATCCCAGTTTCACGTACGCCAGCACGCCCAAGTACGCCAGCAGCGGCAAGCCCGCCAAGACGCCCAGGAGGATCAGCGCGCCGAACCACGGCCCGCGCTTGCGCCGCTCGTTCGCCTGCTTCACCGGCGTTGAAGATTCCGGGCGCGCCGGCCAGTCGCCTTGCGGCGGCGCGGGTGGACCGCTCGCGGCGGCCGGATCGGGTTTCGCCGACGACTCCTGCGCCACCGCCTGCCCCTCGCTGCGCCGCTTACCGCGCCCGCCAGCCCAACGGCTCCGCGTGCACCCGGTACGCGTTCCCGTGCGCCGCCTGCAGAGCCGTCCACAACTCGTCAGGCTCGTACGCCAGACGCAGCCGCGCGCCCACCTTCGGACATTCCGCCAGCCACGTCTCGATCAGTTCCCCGTCTTCGTGCGGCGCCAGCCCCGGCGCATAGAGCACCACCTGCTTCCACGCGCACAAGGCCGCCGCCAATTCCCCCGCCGGATCGCCCAAGGCCGCCGCTTCGTCCGACCGCAGCGCATCGCCTCCGGCCAGCGCCTCCTCGGCTTCGCGCAGCAACGCTTCCAGATCGCGCGTGAACCGCGCCGAGCCCAGCCCCTCGTCGGCCGCGCACGCCAGAACCGCGCTGCGCTCGAACGAGCGCGAAGCCGCGATCGCGCGGAAGCCGCAAACGGCCTCCTCCAGCGTCGCGTCGCTTGGGAACCCGCCGCCCGTCGTCAGACACACCGCCGCGTCGTACGCCGCCGCAAGCGTTTCCGCGCCCGCGCCGGGTGCCGACCGCAACGCCGCCAGCCGCACCGTCTGCCCGGGCACCGCCGCCATCCGCGCGCACCACGCCGGCGCCGCGGATTCCGGGAGCACGCTCGACGCTTCGCTCAGATCGGGCAGTACCGCCAATCGCAGATCGGCTTGCGCGTACAGCGCGTCCGGACCGTCCGCCTCCGGCGTCCACGGCCGGATCTCGTACTCGCCCGTCAGTTCCTCGCCGTAACGCCGGATCGCTGCGCGCCCCAGCACCGCGTCGCACGTCCCCGGGCAGGCCAGAAAATGTATCCGCGTCGGCCGCACGCCTGCGGCCACCAGCAGCTTCGCCAGCGCCGGAAGCACCGCCGCGTACGGCCCCGGCAGCGAGACGTCCCCCACCAGCACCGCCGCGCGCCGCTTCCCGCGCGCCAGTTCCGCCACCTCCGCCAGCGCCGCGGAAACGTCGCACGCCGCCGCCGGATCGGTTCGCACCGGGCGCGGCGCATCCACGCGCACGCCTTCCGGCGCGGTCAGCGCAAGGCCGTCGTAGCCCAGGGCCAGCAGCGTGGATGCGGACACGGGGAGCGTCAAACCGTCCCGAACGGAACCGTGTGCGAACGGTCGAACGGGAAATCGTCGTCGATCTCCGCCGCGTGCAGTTCCAGCAGGTACGAACCCAGCCGCTCGCCGGCTTTCTTCAGATACTTCTCGCCCTTCGCCGCCGTCGCCTTGCGCGGATCGCCCACGCCGCTGTTCGTCGTCGCCAGCTCCCACGCCCGCGGATGCCAGACCCACTTGCGCCGCACCGCCTCGAAGCGCGACGGATACACCTGCCCCGCGTCCGCGGCTTTCAGATCCACCAGCCCCGGCTCCAGCGCCAGCATCAGGCTCGTCTCCATCTCGTCGGCGTGATCGCCCGGATGCGTGAAGAGCTTCTTGCCTTCGTCCGCCATGAGCTGGAAGAAATTCACCAGGCTCACGAAGACCGGGCTGCGGCCGTGCAGCTCGCGAATCCCCGGCTGAAAATGGTTCCCGCCGTGCCCGTTGGCCACCACCAGCTTGAAGACGTCGTACGCTTCCAGCGATTCGCAGACGTTCGCGACGATCTTGTCCAGCAGCGACTGGTCGCAGCTCACCGTCATCGGGAAGCCCAGCGTGTTCTGGTTCGCGCCGAACGGAATCTGCGGCAGCAGCGCCACCCGCGCCCCGCGCTTCCAGGCCCACGCGCACGCACGGTCGCAGATCGAGACGATCTCGTAGGTGTCCGTGCCGTACGGGAGATGCAGATTATGCGGCTCCGTCGCCCCAAACGGCAGCACCGCCGCCGTGAACCCCGCTTCGCGCACGTCCGCCAGGCTCAATTCCTGCAATCGCCACGGCTGCTTCGCCTGCTTGGCCATCGGTATTCGCTTCCTTCTTAAGGTGTGAAGTCGGAACGCGGTCTTTATAGCCCGAACTCACGCCGGCCGCACGCTCTTCCCCCGCGCGATCTCCACCGGGATGCTCACCCGCAGCGGCGAGCCTCCCGCACCGGCGGCCACCTGCCGCACGCGGTCGAAGCCCAACTCGCCCAGCTTGCCGTAATCCAGCCGCGCCCCGGCCAGCACTCCGTCGCCCGCCCCGCGCAATTGCGTGCACGCCAGCGCAGGCTTGAACGCCCCCGGCTCCGCGTTCCACAACGCTCGCGCCAGCGCCTCGTCGTCCACCAGCAGCGCCGTCGGAGCCGAAGCCATTTCCGACAACAGCGCGTGTGCGTGTTCCGCCGGAGCCCCCGGCGGCAGCGCGACCACCGCTTCCGCACGCAATTCCAGCCCTTCTTCGCGCAGCGCCAGCCGAGCGCCTTCTTCGCGCTGCAAGGCCGGCGCCCCCGGCTCTAGCGCCTGCGACGCATCGCGCACGTACGCCACGCGCCGGTGCCCCGCCTGCACGAACAGCCGCGCCAACTGGTAGCCCGCCGAATAATGGTCCAGCCCCACCGCGTTCAGCGGCAACTCGCCCGGCAACTGATCCAGCAGCACCGCCGGCAACTCGGGGCGCAGCCAGCCGTGCAACTCCGGCAACGGACGAGGTCCCAACAGCAGCACGCCTTGCGCGCCCGCCGCCAGCACCTCCGCCGGACCCGCCGCGCGCTTGCGTGCGTGCGCGCTCCACATCGCCAGCACGTCCCCCGACTCCAGCACCCGCCGCCGAATGCCCGCCAGCACCTCCGCGTACTCCGGCCGGGCCGCGAAGGCCTCCGCGTCCGGCAGCGCCAAGCCCCACCCGCGCCGCTCGGCAAACGCGCGCAAGCCCACCGGACGCGTGTCCAGCGCCGGCGTCAGATCGAAGAGCGGCGGCGTCGCGTCGTCAGCTACGGGCGGAGGCGAAGCGTAAATGGGTGCGGGCGGCGGCGGAGCCGTGGCCCATTCGCGCACGAACGTCCCGCGGCCCTGTTCGAGGCTCAACAGGCCTTCATCCGACAATTCGGTCAGCGCACGCCGCACGGAGTTGTAACTGATCTTGTACGCCTTCATCAGCTCGCGGACGGTCAGGACCGGGTCGCCCGGCTTGAGCTGCCCCGAGCGAATCTGCCGCCGCAGGTCGCGCACCAGCGGATCGGTCACCGTGGACCCCCGTAAGCGCCGCGGATGCGCCGCATCTTCGCCCGATGTTTGGGAAAGCTCACTCATGCCGACCCCCAGAAAAATTATTCATAGCTCATTCGTGATTCACGGCAAGTTCACCTCCCATCCCCTTGGACGCCCGCAACCCCAAGCATATGCGGACCATCCCGTTCCACGCGCAGCGATTGAAGCAGGGTTGAATTTTTTAGCCGCCGCGCCCACTCAGCGGTTAACCTCTACAGGAGCCGAGGTGACGCCCACGTGAAGCCCCTTCGAGCCCGCACCGTCCTCGCGCTCTGCGTCGCGCTCCTTATAGGTAGCACGCACCCCGCCGCGCTCCGCGCCGGGGAAGCCGAAACGTCCCAACCGTCCGAACCCGCGTCGCCCACCGAGATAGGCAGGCCTGCCGAGCCCAGCGACGTTCCGCCGCAGGAACCGCAGCCCGCCGTTCAAGCCGAGACCCAAAGCGCCGCGGCCGTCGCCCCGCCGGCGCTTCAGGATCACGCCCGCGCGCTTCCGCCCAGCGGCAAGAAAAAGGAGCCGGGTCTCGCGGCGCTCGCGTGGACCTCCGAACCGCACGGCAATCCCGCGCGCCTGGAAAACGAATCGCCGCCGCCCGCTGCGCCGGCCGACTGCCTGGCCATCGAACTTCTGGGCGGACCGAAGAGCTACACGTCGATTCGCTGCGAAGGAACCTGGAAGCTCAAGCGCGGCGACGGCGCGCATACGCGCCTCGTCATTTACAACGCCACGGCCGGCGCGCTGCGCATGAGTCTCGCGTACTCGGCGGGCGAACGCTTCGAGTGGCACGAGTCCCCCCCGCTCACCCTGCAACCCGGTTGGAACGAAGTGGAGATCGACCAAGGCGCGCGCCGCTTCAAGTCCGAACGCTCCGATTGGCGGCACGCCGCGCGCTTGCCCGACGAACCCTGCCGCGCCGTCAACCTCGTCTTCCACACCGGCGCGCGCACCGGGCGCCTCTTCGTCGAATCGCTCCGCCTGGACGCCGAACCGCTCAAGCGGTGACTTGACAGCCTTCGCCAACCGGTTAGCGCTGATACCTTCGTAGCCACAAAAAATCTTCCATCGCGCCCACGGGCGCCCCAGGAGCTGCCGCGCATGGCCGCATTACGAGTGGGATTCATCGGTACGGGCAAGAAGCCGGAAAAGCCGGGGCCGCTGGGTTACGGCATGGCCCACCAGCACGCCGCGGCCTACCAGAGCCTGCCTGCCGGCGTCGTGGAGATTGTCGCCGTCGCCGACCTCTCGCGCGAAAACGCCGAAGCCTTCTGCGATCTCTTTCACGTCGATAAAAACAAGATCTACACCGATTACCACGCCATGCTGGCTCAGGAGAAGCTCGATATCGTCAGCGTCGCGACGTGGCCGCACCTCCACGCCCCGATGGTCCTGGCCTGCGCGAAAGCCCGTGTGAAAGGCGTCTTCTGCGAAAAGCCCATGGCCGACGGCTGGGGCGCCGCCCGCAAGATGCACGACGAATGCCGTGCCGCCGGAACTTGGCTCGCCTTCAACCACCAGCGCCGCTACGGCAAGCCCTTCCGCATCGCCCGCAAGCTCATCGTCGACGGCGCCATCGGCAAGCTCCAGCAAGTCCAGTTCACCTGCGGCGACATCTACGACTACGGCACGCACAGCTTCGACCTCTCCAATTACCTCAACGGCGAACAGCGCGCCAAGTGGGTTCTCGCCAACATCGACTACCGCCAGGCCAAAGTCATTTTCGGCGCGCACTGCGAGAACCAAGCCATCGTCATCTGGGAGTACGAGAACGGCGTGCTCGGACTGGCTGCCACCGGCGCCGGGCGCGGAACGGTCCTCGCGCACAACAAGGCCATCGGCAGCGAAGGCATCATCGAGATCGGGCCGCAGAGCGAAGGCAACCACCCCACCCAACTGCGCATCCACCGCTTCGGGCAAGGCGGCTGGGAATACGTCGACTGCAGCGGCGAACACTGCCACGGACCCGGCTACATCGAACGCGCCATCGCCGATTTCATCCAGAGCGTCCAGGCCGGCAAGCCCAGCGAAGTCGACAGCGAAAACGCGCTCAAAGGCACCGAGGTCATCTTCGCCGCCTACGAATCCAGCCGCCGCCACGGCCGCGTCGATCTTCCGCTCACCATCTCCGACAACCCGCTCGTGAGCATGGTCAACGATGGCACCCTAAAGGTCGAAGGCCTCCCCGCGCCCAAGCCCGCGCCGAAACCGGCCTCCGCCCGAAAATCCGCTCCGCCCAAGAAAGCAGCCCCACCGGCGAAGCCCAAAGCCAAGCCCAAGCCGAAAGCGAAGCCGAAGTCCAAGGCTAAGCCGAAAGCTAAACAGAACTCGAAGCGCAAACGCTGAAGCCAAGCGCTGAGCCAGGAGCCCTCCGCCAAGCGCGCTCCTGGCTCAGCCACCCGAATTAGCCCTTCGGCTCCGTCGTTCATTCCAAAATTCAATATCGAAACGCCTACATCCATCCGAGGAAGGCCAAGACGATCTCGAAGACGATCAACGCCACGATCATCATCTCCAGCAGCATCGAGCGCCGTACGTCGATCTCGTGCAGCACGTTCTGATACAGATCCTTCAGCGTCTCCAATTTTTCATCCACCGTGCGCCGGTAATCGGTCACATGCAGGCGGCCCGCCACGCCCATGTACACGCGCGCCAGGTACCATTCTCCGAAGAACTTGCTCGTGTTCGCCAGCTCATCCGAGACCTTGGCCATGTCCATCCGCACTTCGGCCAGCTCGCGGCTCATCCGCCACGCCTGCCGAGCGACAAGGCGCGGGCGCTTGGCCAGCGCCTCGAACTCTCCGTAGCCGCGCTCCAGCACCCCGTCGAGGTAGCGGTCGTATTTGCGCAGCACCAGCAACTGCAAATTCGCGACTTCGAAGACGTACAGCAGATCCTCGTACGCGCCGCCCGGCTCCAACACGAACGCCGCGTCCCAGTCCACCACCACCAGATCGTCCCTGTAATAACTGAAGCGCTGCCGTAGCGTGTCTTCGATCTCGCCGGCGGAAAGCCGATCCGGATGCGCTTCGCTTAACAGCAGACCCGCGATCTCTGCACGCCGGTCGGCCAGCAGCCGTTCGCCATCGCACACCGGGCCCGTCACCGCGTATATCGTGTAGCGTTCGGCCTCGATCTGAACCGGAAAGAACGCGTCTATCGCCGGCTTCAAAAGCGCAAGCAGCCGGTCCTCGATACGCTCGAACAGATCCCGGATTCCGCCTCCGGTGCCCTCCCACGCCCCGCGCCACTCGCCGGCCTTCGCGAAATCGCCCAGCACCGCGCCTTCCACCGGCACGCGAAGCATCAGCGCCAATCCACCTACCTCGTGCAGCCGCGCCGAGAGACGCACCGGCCGGCCCGCGGCGTCCCCCAACTCCAGCCCCAGCGCACTTAAATTCAGCGCCAAGGGCTCCCCGAAATTCACGTACTCCGGAGCGCTGCGCGGCGTCTTCGGCGCGGCGCCTTCGGCCAGCGGCCCCAGCGCCGCGCGCGCCTGCGGCAGGTTCACCGTTCCGCCCAAGTCGTAAATGCGCAGGAAGATCGTCTCGCCCGTGTAAGCCATAGCCCTATTATCCGGCCGCCGGGCCGCGGTAATCGAACCAGCTTCGCGCCGTCTCGATCAGCCGCACCTGATGCAGCGCCACCTTTCCGCCGTCCCGGCATGCGGGAATCTCCGGCTCCAGCAGTTCCCAGATCGTCCGCGCGATATTCTCCGCCGTCGCCACGCGGTTCTTAAAGTACGGCGTATCCAGATCCAGATGCTTGTGGTCGAAGCGCGACTCCACCCCATCCTCCAGCAACTTCTCGAAGCGCCCCAGATCGATCACGATCCCCGTCCGCGGATCGGCCTCGCCTTTTACCGTCACTTCGGCGACGTAATTGTGCCCGTGCCCGTTCGGATTGTTGCACTTCCCGTAGATGCGTACATTCTCCTCGGCGCTTAACGCCGGCGCGTGCAGGCGGTGCGAAGCCGCGAACTCGATCGAACGCGTCAGATACACCATGGACGGATCCTTTCCTTCCAGCCGCACCGACATCCCGGGATGCTCTTCCAGCCGCAGCGCCGTCGCGTGCGCCGCGCCCAGACGCTTGGGCAGCCGCGCCCACAGCACCTGCGCAAGCCGCTCCGTCGTCGGCACCGCGTCCGCGAACTCCGCAAGCGCCGTGTTCAGCATTTTATGGTCGATCGGTGCGAGCAAATCCTGCAAAACCCGGTCCAGATCCTTGATGTTCACCACCATCCCGTCGCGGTCGCTCACCGGGCCCTCGACCGTCACCTCCAGCACGTAGTTGTGCCCGTGCCCCGAAGGCTCCGCCGCGGCACCGAAAAGCCGCTCCAGCTCCGCCCGCGAGAGACCCCCGCCGCGGTAGATGTGCCCCGCCGTGAACGTCACACGCCGCGTCAACGCCAGCATCGCCTTCTCCTCCCCGGCGAGGATACCACCGCCCCCACACCGCGCCACCGGAAGGAGCCCGCGCCATGCTCGAACAGGTTGAGAGAATGTCGGCTATGCGATCGTGCCCACCTCACTTGTCTTAAACAGCGCCGCGCGCCATTCACGTCAAGGCTTGTCATGACACTCACTTGGGAGAGGCCGTAGTCCTTCGCGTCCCGTAAGGACGCCGTGAACGCGCGCACGCCGCGCCTCCACGGCGGAACACTCACCCGTACGCCTTGCCCAGCGCCGCCGGAGCCCCCGTGCGCTTCTGCAGCGCCAATCCCAGCGCAGCCACCGTCAGCGCGTACGGCAGCATCTCCAGCAATTCGTACGGCGCGCGCACACCCGTCACCTGCAGGTAATCCCGCGCGCTGAACGCCGCGCCGAAGAACAAACACGCGCCCGCCGTGCCCCACGCTCCGTAACGCCCCAGCACCACCGCCGCCAGCGCCACGAAGCCGCGCCCGCCCGTGCACTGCGGCGTGAAGCTCGCCGTCTGCGAGAGCGTCAAAAACGCGCCCGCCAATCCGCCCAGCATCCCAGCCGCCAAACACGCCTTGAACCGGCACGCCGCAACGCTCACCCCGCTCGCCTCCGCCGCCGCCGGATGTTCTCCCACCGCGCGCAGTTCCAACCCGCGCTCGCTCCGTTCCAGATACCACCACACCGCCGGAATCAGCATCAGCGCCAGCCACGTCAACACGCTTTGCGCGAAGAAGAACGGTCCCAGCACCGGCACGCCGCTCCACGCAGGCAGCAGTTTCCCGAACGTAGGCGCGCTCCACGGACCTTCGCCCGCCTGCCGCAGCCGAGCGTCGAGAATCAAATACCCCGCCCCCGTCACGCCCAGCGCCACCAGGTTCAGCGCCATCCCCACCACAATCGCATCGGACTTCACTCGCAGCGTCATCCACGCCAGAATCGCCGCCAGCGCCGCGCCCGCCGCCAGCGCCGCCAGCGCGCCCACCCACGGCGATCCGCTCGCCGCGCCCGCCAGAAACCCGAAGAACGCCCCCGACAGCATCACCCCTTCGATCCCGATGTTCAGCACCCCGCTGCGCTCGAGGATCAATTCCCCCAGCGCCGCCAGCAACAGCGGAGTCCCCACGCGAACGGTGGCCTCCAGAAACAATCCCAACGCTTCGTCCATCGCGAACCTCGACCGCCTGGGTAAAGCCTGCCCATCCTCAATTTCGAACTTTGAACTTTTGATTTCGAATTCAACGCTCAAGCAAGCGTCGGCCGCCCCAGCCGTTCAATCCCGATCCAAAATCCTACCGTCCCGGCAACCGCAGCCCGCGCACCAGCAACGCCAGGATCAGCAGCCCCTCGACGAGATACACCACCTGGCTCGGCACGCCGGCGCTCCGTTCCATGCTCCTCGCGCCCGTCTCCAGCAGGCCGAAAAAGAGCGCCGCCGGAAGTACGCCCAGCGGATGCAGCCCCGCCACCAGCGCCACCGCGATCGCCATGTAGCCGTAATCGGCGTACGGATTCATGTTCGGCAAGTAACCCAGCGCCATCACCACCAGCGCCCCGCCCATCCCCGCCAGCGCGCCCGATCCCGCGAAGACCGCCCACGTCACCCGCGCCACCGGGATTCCGCACGCGCCCGCCGCGTCGGCGTTCAAGCCCGCCGCGCGCACGCTCAACCCCGCGCGCGTGTGCTGCATCACGTAATAAAGGTAGCCCGCCACGGGCAGCGCCAGGAAAACGCCGGCGTGAAAACTCGTCCCGCCCCACGCCGCCAGCGTCGCGCCCGCCGGCAGCGGCGCGCTCTGTTGATGCACTTCCGCAGGATTCTTCAGAAGTCCGTCGTAGCTCGTCAGGAGCGCCAAGAGCTTCAGCGCCACCGCGTTCAGCATCAGCGTCACGATCACTTCACTCACGCCGCGCCACTGCTTCAACGCCGCCGCGATGCTCGACCATGCCGCGCCTGCCAGCGCTCCCGACAAGAGCACCAGCGGAAGCGCCACCGCCCCCGGCGTCCCCGCGCCCAGCACCTTCACGCCCATCGCCGCGCCGGCCGCCATCCCCGCGGCCATCTGCCCTTCCGCGCCGATGTTGAACAGCCCCGCGCGAAACGAAAGCGCCACCGCCAAGCCCGAGAACGCCAGCACCGCCGCGCGCGAAAGCGACTCGCCCCAGCCCACCCGGCTCCCCGCCGCCCCGCGCACCAGCGCCCGAAACGCCGCAGCCGGATCGGCCCCGCACAGCTTCACCGCCAGCGCCACCACAGCGATCAGCGCCAGCGGAAGTAACACCAGCACCCAGTTCGCGCGCGCGCGCGCTTCCGGAACGGGCGCTTCGGCCCCCGCGCTCATGCGCCCACCATCGCCGCGCCCACCGCGTCGCGCGATACGCCCCGCGAACCCAGCAGCGTCAGCGTCCCGCCGTACAGCACCCCCACGCGGTCCGAAAGCGCCAGCACCTCGTCCAAGTCCGACGAAATCAGCAGCACCGCCGCACCCGCTTCGCGCGCAGCCGCCACCAGCCGCCGCTGCACCGCCGCGGCTGCCGCGACATCCAGCCCCCGCGTCGGATTCGAAGCCAGCACCAGCTTGATCCCCCGCGAAAGCTCCCGCGCCGCGATCACCTTCTGCTGATTGCCGCCCGACAGCGCCCCCGCCGGAAGCGCCGGATCGGGCGGCGTCACGCCGTACGCCTCCAGCCGGCCCCGCGCCCGCGCGATCATCCGCGCCGGACTCAGCCGCCAAGCTCCGCCCAGCTCCGCCGCGTGCTCGGCCTCGTACGCTTCGCGTAAGTGCAGGTTCTCCGCCAGGGACAGCTCCAGCACCAGCCCCTCGCGCTGCCGGTCGCCGGGAATCGAAGCCACCCCCGCCGCCGCGCGCGAGCGCACGCTTTGCGTCAAAAGCTCCGCCCCGCACAGCCGCGCGCTCGATCCCGCCGCCGCTCGCCGCGTCCCCGCCAGCGCCCCGGCCAGTTCGTCCTGACCGTTCCCTTCCACGCCCGCCACGCCCAGGATTTCCCCCGCATGCAGCGTGAACGACGCGCCGTGCAAGCCCGTCCCGTGCTCCGCAGGCACCCGCAGCGCGCGCACCTCCAGCACCGCCGCGCCCGGGCGAACCGCCGGCGCAGCGGCCGCGGCAGACGAAGCTTCGCCCACGATCATGCGCGCCAGTTCGTCCGACGAAAGCCCCTGCAGCGGACCTTCGAAGACCGTCCGCCCGCCGCGCAGCACCGTCACCGCCGAAGCCAGCGCGAAGACCTGGTCGAGCTTGTGCGTGATCAGCACCAGCGTCCGGCCCGCCGCGCGAAGCGTCTCCAACGTCCGGAAAAGCTGATCCACCTCCGGCGGCGCCAGCACCGCCGTGGGCTCGTCGAGCAACAGAATCCGCGCGCCACGCGTCAGCGCCTTCAGGATCTCCACGCGCTGGCGCATCCCCACTCCCAGGTCGCTCACCCGGGCCCGCGGATCGACGCGCAGCCCCGACTCCGCGCTCAAGCGCTCCAGATCCTCTTCCGCCTGCCGCCGCGGAAAGCGCCAGCCCCCCGGCGATGCCCGCCGCCCCAGCGCCACGTTCTCCGCCACGCTCAAAGCCTCGGCGAGCAAGAAGTGCTGATGCACCATCCCGATGCCCGAGCCCACGGCGTCCAGCGGCGATGCGAACGACGCGGGCCGACCGAAAACCTCGAGCGACCCCGCGTCGGGGCGCAGCAGCCCCGATATCAGATTCATTAAGGTGGATTTGCCCGCGCCGTTCTCGCCCGCCACCGCGTGGATCGAACCCGCCGCCACCGTCAGGTCCGCCGCGTGCAGCGCCTGCACCGCGCCGAAGCGTTTGCTCAAGCCTGCGCACCGAATCGCAGGCGCGGTCGAAGAAGCGTTCATAGCACCCGCAGTATGCCCGCTTTCACCGCCATCTCAATGCGCGCCGCACGATCGAGGATTCTCATTCAAGCGAAGGTCCGCGCCATTCGCTCCGCGCGGCCCAGCCGCTTCAGATACTCCGCCAGCGATATCTCCACCGTCCCGAACTGCTGCAGATGCGGCGTCACGTACTGAACCTCCAGCAGCATGAAGGCTCGCTCGCGTAAGCGCTCCACCAGCTTCGCCAGCGCTACCTTCGAAGCGTCGGTCACGCGATGAAACTTGCTCTCCGCGCAAAACGCCGCGCCCACCTGCACGCCATAGACGCCCCCGGCGAGTTGCCCCGCGTGCCAGACCTCTACCGAATGCGCCTGACCCGAAGCGTGCAGCGACCCGTATACCCGGTGAAAATCGCGCGTAATCCACTCCGGCCGGCCTTCCGCGCAGCCGCGCATCACCTCGGCGAACGCGCGGTTGTACGAAACCTCGAACGTCCCGCGCCGCAGCGTCTTCGACAGCGAACGCGAAACGTGAAAAGACTCCAGCGGAATAATCGCCCGCGGGTCCGGACGGTGCCACGTCACCACCCCGTGATCCGGCGCGCCCATCGGGAAAATTCCCTGCCGGTACGCCGCCGCGACCAGATCCGCGTCCAGTTCCCGAGTGATCCCGACCAGATCGTTCATCGCTCCATTATCCCGCGCCGACGGCACGCCTGGCAAGACACCGAAGGTTGGTAAACGGTGAATGGTAAGCGGTAACGTCAACCTCAACCTCCCGAACATCAACGCCGTTGCCGTTCACCATTTCCCTCCTTCCGCTCTCCTTGCTCACCCCGGCGCCGCCCGCTATCCTGCCCGCCATGCCCACGCTGCGCCTGATGCAGACCACCGCCCGCGCCGACGCTTGGCCGGACATCTGCGCGCTATCCGGCGATACCGCCGCGGTCACCGCGCGCGAGATCAACGTGCCGATGGCGCAAGGCGGAGCGATCCGGCTGCATCTCCCGCTCACCGAACGCTCCTACCGGCGCTGCCACGCCGTCCGGCGCATTCACGCCATCGCCGTCACCGTCGCATGGCTCAGCCCCGTAGCCGGCATGACCGTCTCCGCCGCAAGCCACTCCGTCGCCGGCGTGATGGTCTACCTCGCGGCCTGCGCCCTCCCGCTCCTGACCCGCTACGCGCTCATCGACGGCTACCTCCCGCGCGTCGAAGCCTCCCGCGACGGCGCCCTCATCCTCTTTCTCCCGCACGCCGCAGCCGCCGAAAAACTCCAACGCGCCGCCGATCTGACCGAAGCTCTGCTCCACTTTGCCCAACGCCGGCCCCAGATCCCATCAGCACCTTCTGCACCTTCAGCAACCGAAGCGCCAGCGCT
Organism: Planctomycetota bacterium; assembly: GCA_045863855.1. Taxonomy (GTDB): domain Bacteria; phylum Planctomycetota; class SZUA-567; order H5-PLA8; family H5-PLA8; genus H5-PLA8. The sequence goes on from BTVV01000033.1 coordinate 53,959, forward strand.
CCCCCAGCCCTAACGGCCAGCCCAAGTTCTAGATTTTAATTTTGGATTTTGAATGTCATACGTTGCCGCTTGCAGTTTGAAGTTTGTTGGGTTCTTGCCGTTTGAATTTTGAGTCTCGAACTGACTTCCCCCTACCGTTTCCTCTGCGCCTGAATCACCCGGTCCATTTGCTGCAAAAACGCCGACCGGTCCCGCTTGTCGAACGGCGCCGGCCCGCCCGTCACCGCGCCCATCTCGCGCAGCTTCGAAAGCATCTCCCGCCGCGCCACCGCTTCCCCGATCGACGCCTCGCTGAAGACGCCGCCCTTGAAATCCAGCACCCACGCGCCGGCCTTCACGCAGCGCGCGGCCAGCGGAATATCGGCCGTCACCACCAGGTCACCGCTCTCGGCGCGCTCCGCGATCCAATTGTCGGCCGCGTCGAATCCGCCGTCCACGAGCACCAGTTCCAGCCCCGCGCCCGCAGGAATTTGCATCCCGGAATTGGAGACAAAATAAACCGGCAATTGGCAGCGCAGCGCCACACGAGCCACCTCGGCCTTCACCGGACACGCGTCCGCATCCACGAAAATCCGCACCGCGCCGCTCCTTTGCGTATCGTCTGCCTTCACCGTACGGCCATCCGCGCGCACAAACTTAAAAATCAAAAAACACAGGCGCAAGAACAGTCACCGCATTTTATTGCACGTATGCGAGGGGTACAGTTCGGTAAATGCAGGCAGCACGGAGTGACCCCATGCCCGCCACGCTCGCGCCCAAACCCGTCTTCGACAACGGCCACTTCAAGAAAGATCAAAAGTTTGCCGTCTACGACGGACCGCTCGAAAACCTGCCCTACCCCGTTCGCTTCGACCTCGAAGCCGCCATTAACGGCATGTATAGCGACGGATTTGCCATCATTCCCGGCGTATTAAATGCCCAAGAAGTCGCCGAATTGCGCCGCATTATGGAAACCTCCGGCAAGCCCGACGAATACTACGACGAGACCGCCAAAGGCTGGTGCTTCAACAAGCATCTTACGGTCGCATACCACAAGGATCCGCACTTCCTGCGCTACATCGACCGTCCGGGCGTGGTGGACATCGCGCGAGCCGTCCTCGGCGCGGGCTGCCGCGTCCAGTCCGGAACGCTCTGGATCACCGGACCCGGGCGCAAGATGCCCATCCACGCCGACTTTCTGCCCGTCGCCCTGCCCGAAGCCTACGCTTCCGACCCGCGCGTCCGAGTCCCCATCGCCGAATGCGTCGCGCAGTTTTACCTCGACGATTTGACCGCCGATATCGGGCCCACCGTCGTCGTCCCCGGCAGCCATCGCTCCGGCCGCGCGCCCGAAGGCGAGACCGAATGGAACGGCATCAAACCCAAGGCCGCGATGCTCAAAGCCGGAGACGTGCTCCTCTTCCGCTTCGACTGCTGGCATGGCGCCTACTCCAACACGAACAAGGAAGGCCGCCGCCGCTACGTCATGCAGCTTTCCTACGCCCATCAACGGACCGAACCGGCCTATCCGCCTATGGTCTACGATCACTACTACAACCCCGAAGTCCTGAAGCTGGCCACGCCCGCTCAGCGCCAATTGCTGGGCGGCCGTCCGGCCAATAAAGCCGCCTATTAACAGTGCGTCCTAGGCTCGGTCACGAAACACTTCGAAGGCGGATGCGCCGCGCAGGTCCCCGCAAGCAGACGCCGAAGAAGGGTTTCGGGACAGTGCCTAATACCGGATCGCGTGGCGGCATCCGAGCGCCGGGCAAGAGAGGCGAGGCGGCACGCTGCGGCCGAGCGCCGCGTAATCGTCCTCCGAAATTTATTTTATTGTTCCGGAACCCGGACGCTGAAATTCGTTCCGAGCGCGCTATTTGATCTTCAAGACCGGCTTGAGCAACTCGAAGAAAACCGCGGCCAGCTTCTCGTCGCCCACGGCGTTCGGATGGACCCAATCGACCGTGCACGTCCCGGGCAGGTCCGGCTTGCTGACCCAGCCCCCGGACGTCACGGCGCTCAGCACCGGCGAGTCGGCGGTAGTCAGCTTCCCCGCCAGCTCGGCGTACGCCTTGCCCAGTTCGGGAAACGGCTTCCACTCCTGAAACGGCTGCCCGATCACGATCGTCATCTTGGGATTATTCGCGCGCAGCGTCGCGACGATCTCTTCCATCGCTTTCAGCGTCGGCTCGAGCGACTTTTCCTTCTCTTTGTCGTTCGTGCCCAGCATGACGATCGCGAGGTCGGCCTTCCACGTCTTGGACGACTCCTTGAGCGCGTCGCTGACGGCCTGCGTCGTCCAGCCCCAGTAGCCCTCGTGGTCGTTTACGAACGGCTTGCCGCCGTGATCGGGGTACTCGGGCGAACCTTCGAAGCCTGTCTTGCGCGCGCCTACGAAGTTCACCGCCACGCCCGCATCGACGAACTTCTTCCACAACGGATACCGGTAACTCAGCGTCGGCGTCGCCTTGCCCCCGCCCTTACGCCCCTGCGTGATCGAATCCCCGATGCAAACCACCCGCAGCGGCTCCGCCGCCCAAGCGTACCCGATCGACCCGAACGCCACGCAAGCCAGCACCCACCCCATCGCGATCTTCATGCGCCGAATTTCCTCGATGCCCGCAGCCCCAACCTACCACACCCCGCACCCCGCGCATGACGTGTCCCGCGGGTGGCCCGCACAAATCTCCGATTTGTGTGGGTGAGCTTGCGAACAAGAGGCGCTCATACAGGG
>BTVV01000034.1:0-55444 GCA_045863855.1 Planctomycetota bacterium
GAAACCTACCTGATAGCCCTTGGACCGCAGCAATCCGATCAACTCGGTGGAAGTCTGAAACGCGGAGGTCTTTATCAGCACCAGAAGATCATTTTGCTGCGGAGGAAACGCAGCCAACTCCATAAGCAGCAGCCTGCGCCGATCGGATTCGCTCGCACTCGCAAGAACGCGCGGTGGCTTCCTGAGGTGCATGGCCTGTACGGCAATCCGCTCCGCCGCATATTCGATCAAGACAACTTGCTTCTTCCCGTCGTCTTGAACCATTCCAAGTATCACCTGCTCCGGAAGCGCTTCCCATTTGCGCATCTCGGCTTCAAGCCGCTTGATTTTCTCCTGCACGGAAATCGCTACCTGTGATTTGGGCGCTTCCGTCCGATCCAACGTCTGCGCCGGCGATACGAGTTGATCGATCAGGAGCAGCAGCACGAGAAATATCATCAGACCACTCAGGCCGGTGATCAGATCCTGGAAGGAGAAGAACGAAAAGGCCGTGGGCGTACGCCTCTGGCGTCCCATCAGTTCGCCGCCTCCCCACTCACCAGCTTGAGGCGTCCGATGATCCAGCGATGGCAATAATCGTCGCATTCGAGCAGGAATTCTTCTTCCTGCTTGCGCATAAACGTCAGCATCATCTGCAAGATCAGTGTACAGACAAGACCTTCCAGAGTCGTATCGAAAGCGACCGCGAGGCCCGAAACGACGTCCTTAAGCGACTCACGCAACGGTTCCAACGAGGACATTTCCGCCAACGTCGACCCGAATGCCCCGATGGCAGCGGAAAGCCCAACCGCAGTGCCGATAAATCCCAATACCGGCATCGCCCACAACAGCCCTCGCAACACGCTGTACGAAGTATCGAGGATATTCTGATCCACATCGGACTGGGAACGGATTATGACTTCGACATCCGAAACCCGACCCAAATTTTTTAAATTAGATAGCGCTCGAAGAATACGGCTGAACAGCACGAACCGCTCGGGATCCTCCACCTGCTTGTAAAGCAACTCCAAGATTTGGTCGACCGACGTGGGCGTAAGGACGTACTCGTAGTCCAGCGGCGTGACGCGCACCACCAACGCAGCCTTTTGCAATGCCAGCTTCTTTCGTTTCACCATCAATATGGCAAAACCCCAAAAGAAAAAGACGCCGATAAAGTACGGCAAAATGCCGCGCTCCAGCCAGATCATCGAAAGATACGAATCGGGCCAGAGCTTCAATAAGCCGTAGCATGCCGCCGCCATGACCAGTCCCAGCAGCAGGGAGAACAAGGGATTCACGTTAGTGTGCTTGCCCGCGGGAAAGAGCAGTTTGCGTTCGATATCCTGGCGTTCCCAGGACAATGTGGACTTAGCCGGCGCGTTCATCGTGCGGTTCCTGTATTGATCGGAAAAGGCTCGGGGATCGACTGCTGCGGCTCCAAACTCAGATACTCCCCGAGAATAGACCGCGTTCGCTTACCGTCCATGGGCGAAAGCAGCGGCTGGCCGGGATGCACCCGATCCGATTCCAGCCAGCGCACCGAACCCAGTTCGTCACGGACCGCGGCCACTCGAAAGACGAAGCCTTCGCCTCGATGTTCCACCGTCCAATACTCCGCATACACGGCCGCGCCACCGATCGGCGTTGGATCCAGCGGCCCCTGCGGGGAAAGCTCGGCCACCGAACTTAGTACCAGCGGCCGGTGCAAACCCGCCACGCTCGCTTTGCGCGAAGCGGTCTTACCCGCGCAGGCTTCCAAAAGCTTCAACAACTCCGGCGTGCGGCGTTCGATCTCCGCCCGAATCGCGCTCAATTGCCGCGCGACTTCGGGATCGCCGGGTAACCAGAACGGCGTTTGCAGCGCGCACAACTTGATCAACGCATCGTGTGTCGCGCGCGGCGGCTCCAGCAAGTGGAACGATTGCTCATCCAGATCCAGCAGTTCGGCCAGCAATATGGCGCGCACGTACGGATCCGCATCGGCCTGGTCCAGCACGCGCCGGATCATGCCGGGAATCCGCGCTTCCCATTCGGGATATTCGAGCTCCCGGTCCAGCGCTTGGATCAGATCCCGCGCCAGCGTCACGTGAGGCGGAACGCGCAGGGACACCTTCGCCCGGTCCGGAAAGAGTTGGAGCCCCATCTGCAGCGTTTTCGTCTGCAAGACTTGCAGACTCGCCGCTCCTGTCGCCGAGCGCTGGATGGCTTCGCCTTCGAGCGTGTAGTAAACGGTTCGCAGACCGCCGGGCGCTTCGACGACGGCTTCGCGCAGCCGGGTCATCAAATCGCCCTTGAGCTGCTCGGTCAATTGCTGGAGCACCGGCCCGCCTTTTCGGCGCAACAACGCACGCGCCACCTGCGGCCGTAATGCCTCCTCATAAGGTCCGACGCCGCCAAAGAAAAGCTCGTCCCCCGCCACCATCTCGTGAAACGCACGGCAGGCCTCGCCTTCCCCATCGAACGGGCCGCCAGGCCGGCGTTCGTTGAACGCGGCCATACGCTTCCCGTATTCGATCGCTCGCGCGTAAGCCGGCACGCGTGCAAGCCAGCGTTCGACATTACGAACCTCCGCCATCGCCGCGAAGCGCGGCCGCAGTCCGATCAGCCCTTTTACATAGCCGTCTAGATCCGGCAAAAGCGTACGAACTCGAGGCCATTCCTCGCTCCACAACTGCCGGGTGGCCTCATCCGTCGGCACTACGGGCGTTTCGACCGCTGCGGGAATTTCTGGCTGCTTCGGGATCGCCGGCTTCGGCGCTGCGGGGTCGTCAGGCGATGCGATTGATGACTCGCGATTCTTATAAGCCAACTCGTAGTAAATCGCGCCCGCGACGGTGGCCAAAATTGCGCAAACCGCGCCGGCGCCGCCAATGCGCAATGCCGTCCGCTTGCGCTGCTGGCGCCATTCGTAGTTGCGCAGATACGCGCCCGCGCGCTCGCGCAATCCAGGCGGATACGTTGCGCCGAGCGTCTCGATATCGCGCATCTTCATTCGCACCGCGGGTGGATGCGCGCCTTCGTTCAGCATCGCTTCGAGGAATGCCAAGTCTCGGCGAATCTGGCCATGCGAGCCTGGAACAGGTTTTCGCACCTCGCTATTCGGTACATCCATGGAGTCCCGCTCCAACCAATCTTATTCACTTCAGTACGCAGTACTTGGCATGGCGCAAATTGCCCACACCAGCCGGGTTACTACGCTCACCGTCACTAAGTAGATCTCGTCTCAATAATGCTTTTAGAAGCATAAAGATACAGGCATATTATACCATGCCTTGAAAATAGGGGCATGATACTCATGGCGTGATGTGGCACGACGAGTCTATGGAAACCCGATGAAGATGCGTTCGAGATTTATCGCCGTCTGCATCGTCGTTAGGCGCGTCCAACGTTAGTAATGACCTTATTTAGCTTGAGATGTGCCGCAAATTAAAGCTTTCTACTGTCCTAGGCGCGTACTTTTATTGAACCAATAAATTGGAGTTTGCGTCTGCAGCGCACGGGGAAAAATCGCTTTTTGGACTTCAAGGGGTGACATCATTAATAATCTCTATAGCTGAGGTATAGGCCATGAAATACCCCATCGCTGAACCGTACTGCGAGGCCAAGACCCACGGCCGGACCTATTGGTGCCTGTGCGACCTCGACCCGGGTTTTCAGCTTCGCAACGTCACCGATCCGGACAACCGCCCCGCCGCTCCCATCCTGAGTGCCTACGGCTAAGGTCATACCGGCGGTACGCTGCATGTCGTTACCTAAAAGGGCGCCATCGTCGGTGCCGTGCCCAGCGGCCAATACGACGGAGAAGGTCTGGATCATCCCTGTTGGCACGTCGACGGGATTCACGCTGCCTTCGATACCGATGGCTGGTCCGGGCGCGGCACGCCGTGCCTGCAAGGACCGTCTGCAATCCTTTATCTCGGAAAAGTCGCCGAGAAGCCCGGCGCTGATCCCTACCTCGTTACCCGATACCAGCTGCATCCGCGCAGTTCGGGGAGTTGGGCGGGCGTCTAAAACTGCCAGAGCCTCGCGCACGATTTGAAGCACGTATTCTTCAATTCCGACTGGACCTGCGTCATCGGTGCGCCGCAGTTGTTCGTGACGCGCGGCTTCACCTTCCCGGAAGTCTGAAGCGATCGTTCACTCGCCGCGAGCTGCGCACAGATCGTCCCAATTCAGTCCGAAACGCAGCAGATATTTGCGCAGCCGGTCGGCGTCGTTGGACGTTTTACGCTGAGCGCGCGACCGTTCGAACAACCGCCTGCCGGCGTCCGAGAGCGATCGCGAGCGCCGGCAGACTTCGACTACGCGCTCCAGTTGCAGCCGGTCGAACAAGTCCAGTTCTTCGAGCCGCGTTGGCCCCATCAACGTCTCGAGCGCGCCATCGCCTCCGGCCTCCTGCGGATCGGCCTTCCACGCCGCGCGCAGGCGCTCGAGTTCTTCCTCGACCTCCTCGGGCGAGATGCGTCCGCCCGGCGCGAGCGTAGCCATCCGGTACACCGCACCGTTCAAATCGCGGAAGTTGCCCAGCCAAGCCGACTGCTCCGAGCGCGCGAAAGCGAGAAATCGTTCGCGCCCTTCGCGCGTGAACGAAACGTGCTGGCCCGACTGCCGAGCGTAGGCTTCCAGTTCGTAGTCCAGATTCGGAGCGATGTCTTCGCGGCGTTCGGCCAGTCCGGGCAACCGGAAGGTCCACAAATCGATGCGCGCAAGCAAGTCTTCTCGGAAACGGCCGGCGCCGACTGCGCGGTGCAAGTCGCGGTTCGTCCCGGCAATCAGCAGAAAATCGCTCCGCGCCTCACGGTCGGCGCCCACCGGCAGGAATACCTTCTCCTCGATCGCGCGCAGCAGCATCGCCTGCTCGTCGGAACCCAGTTCCCCGATCTCGTCGAGGAATAGCACTCCCCCGTCGGCGGCGCGCAGAAGCCCCTCGCGGTCGCGTGTCGCGCCGGTGAACGCGCCTTTCTCGTGTCCGAAAAGCGCCGACATCGCCGCATCGCCGCGCAACGTCGCGCAGTTCACTTCGACGAAAGACCCGCGAACCAGGTTCCGGCTCTTGCGCAGTTCGTAGATCCGCCGCGCCAGGAGGGACTTGCCCGCGCCCGTCGGCCCGGTCAGCAACAGCGGTGCGCGGCTGGCAACCGCCACCTGTTCGATCCGCTCGATCAGCTTGTTGAAGCCCGCGTTGCGCGTCTCGATTCCAGACTTGAGGAACGACGCGCCCTCCTTCATCTCCTTGCGAAAGCGCGAAGCCAGACGGTCATACTTGGATAGATCCAGGTCGATGATCTTGTACGCGCCTGGTTCGCCCGAAGCCCGCTGCGCGGGCGGTTCGGTCTGCACCAGCCGCGCGGGAAAGTAATGCGTCTCGGTCAGCAGGAACAAACAAATCTGCGCGACATGCGTGCCCGTGGTGATGTGGATCAGGTAATCCTCGCGGTCCGTATCGAATGCGTAGCCGCGCGCGAAATCGTGCAGCGCTCCGTACACTTCCTCGAAGTCCCACGGATCGCGGATCTGAAGCACATGGCGGCGCACCTCGGTTTCGGGCGAGACCGTACGAATGTCGGCGTCGATCAGCTTGCCGAGGGCCTCGAAGCGCGGCTGCACGAGCAACTCGAAACGCGAGACCAGCAAATCCTCGTGCTGGCACAACGCCACGCTGGGCCGCCAGCGTTCCCATCGCCCGGCGTTCCGTCCTTGATCCAGGGTCGGGCCCAGCAGGCCGATCAAGACGGTGGGCTTGGTCTTATCCTGCTTCATAGCTTATAATCTATACTATTATTATAATAGATAGTTCAAGTTCAAAACGTCCGCCCATACCCAATCCTCTCCCCTTACCGCAAACTCTTACGCAAATAGAAGTTACGGAGAATATCCAAAAAGCATCCAACCTGGCCTGCCGTATGCCTTTCCGTGAACTCCGAGTACAGGCGCGGCGAACAGGAGCTAAACCCATGGCCCACAAGAACCTCTTCCGCTCGATGCCGGGCAAGCTGATTCCGGCGGCCGATGTGCACAATGCGGAAGGCGCGAAGGCGTATGCGTACGAGCCGAAGCACAAGCTCGCGCAGGTGGCGGCGACGGGATGCTTTGGCGCGACGTATTACGCGTCGGCGGGCGCGCAGCTCGAGGCGATTCTGGAGCTGGCGAATCGCGTGGAGCCGCTGTTCGTGGCGCGGACGGCGATTTATGCACGCGAGCGCGGGCACATGAAGGATATGCCGGCGCTGCTGTGCGCGGTGCTGGCGGCGAAGGCGCCGGGCGTGCTGGCGGAGGTTTTCGAGCGCGTGATCGATAACGGAAAGATGCTGCGCACGTTCGTGCAGATGCTCCGCTCGGGTGTGACGGGGCGGAAATCGCTGGGCACGCTGCCGAAGCGGCTGGTTCTGCGCTGGCTGGCGAACCGGTCGGACGAGGCGATTTTCAAGGCTTCGGTGGGCGCGAGCCCGTCGCTGGCGGATGTGGTGAAGATGGTGCACCCGAAGCCGGCGACGCCGGCGCGGGCGGCGCTGTACGGGTACCTGCTGAACAAGGCGCACGACGCGGCGGCGCTGCCGGAGCTGGTGCGCGCGTACGAGGCCTTCAAGCGCGGCGAGTCGCGGGCGGTTCCGGCGGTGCCGTTCGAGCTGCTGACGGCGCTGGAGCTGGATACGCAGGCGTGGCAGGGGATCGCGCGGCACGCGGGCTGGCAGATGACGCGGATGAATCTGAACACGTTCCTGCGCCACGGGGTCTTCAAGGACCGGGAGCTGACGGAGCGGATCGCGCAGCGGCTGCGGGACCCGGACGAGATCCGGCGCGCGAAGGTGTTTCCGTACCAGCTCATGGTGGCTCACGCGCAGGCGCACTCGGACGTTCCGCACGCGGTGCGCATGGCGCTGCTGGATGCGATGGACCGGGCGCTGGCGAACGTGCCGGTTTTCGCGGGGCGGGTGGCGGTCTGCCCGGACGTCTCGGGTTCGATGTCGAGCGCGGTGACGGGAGCGCGGCCGGGGGCGACGAGCGTGGTCCGCTGCATCGACGTGGCGGCGCTGATCGCGGCGGCGATCCTGCGGCAGAATCCGGCGGCGCGGGTGATCCCGTTCGAATCGGACGTGGTGAAGGTGAAACTCAACGCGCGGGACACGGTGCTGACGAACGCCGAGAAGCTGGCGAAGATCGGCGGCGGCGGGACGAACTGCAGCGCGCCGCTGAAGCTCCTGGCGCGCGAGCGCGCGGAGGCGGACCTGGTGATCTACGTTTCGGACAACCAGTCGTGGGTGGACGGGCACGCCGGCGGGCGCGGGACGGGGCTGATGGCCGAATGGGAGGCCTTCAAGCAGCGCAACCCGAAGGCGAAGCTCGTCTGCATCGACCTGCAGCCGTACGGGACGACGCAGGCCCAGGAGCGCGCGGACATCCTGAACGTGGGCGGGTTCTCGGACCACGTTTTCGAAGTGCTGGATGCCTTCCACCGGGACCGGTTCTCGGGCGCGCACTGGGTGGAGATCATCGAGCAAGTGACGTGGTAGCGAAGTAAGGGCGGAATGCCGCCGGGACTACATTTCGATGTCGCGTCTCGGCAACTCTTGTCCGCCCGCTTTCGAGAAAGGTGACGTTGTAAAGAGGAGTGACGAATGCCTGCGGGAGTACATGGCAAAAGGTGGCAACACCGACCGGGTTCATATCCCGGACCGGCGCCGGGCAACCGGCGCCGGGTTCTCTCGCAAACTCCTTGTCGTCACGCGTAACGGAGTGCAGAGCGTAAGCGGCGAATGCCGGCGGAACTACATCATCCAAATGACGCGGTTGTGGGTTCGAATCCCATCGCGGGCCCCAAACTGGACGGCCCGCGTAGCTCAACGGTAGAGTGCGATGTTTCGCCAACCCTAGTCGCCGTACTTGGCATCGAAAGCGAGGCTTTATGTTCGATCGAAAGCAGATGAAAAAAGCGGTCGAAATACAGGGCCGCAGCTACGCGTTCTTGAAGTGGATGCAGAAAGGGCTACGCGTGCAATCACGACAAGGCGCCTGGTCGCACCTCGACCTGGATGTCGCGGATGCCGCGGCGGATTGGATTCGCCGCCACTTGACGGGGATCCCGGAGGACGCGCAACCGGCGTGGGATGACATTCCGGTCTTCGCGCGCTTCCTGAGTTCGTACTTGAAGACCTCCTATCGGATCGTCCGCGCACGGCTCTCACGCTGCGGTTGCTACTGCGACTGGTGCAGCTACATGGGCTCAGCGTTGCAACCGCGGCAGCCGGGAAAGAAAGCCGCGACCAGCGCCGAAGCACTCAAGCGCGGGTATGTACGGCTACTCGCGGAGGAACTGAAGCTTCCGTACCTGGAGAGCGACTTCGAGGCGATCCTGAGCGATGCGGCATTGTCGCCGCACATATCGTGGTGTGCATACGGGCAGGAAATGCTGCGCCGCATGCATTTCTCGAGCCAAGGTGAAGGGGTACTGGTGCTCTGGCGCGAGATTGCGTGGAACGAGGAAGGCCGAGTACAAGATGGATTCAAGCTCGATGCACAGCGCTTCCTTTATGCGGAGGAAGCGGTAATAGAAGGCCTGAAGAAAGCGCTGCCGCTTAACTAATAAGGATACTGCCATGCTGACGATCGATCCGAACCAGAAGCCGGTCATCCATCCCACCGGAGAAGCGACGGGGCTGCTGCCGGCGCGGGAGAGCGCGGGGAAGCCGATCACGGTGATCGGAACCGAGGCGATCCGCGACGGGTTCGACGCGACGTGCCTGCAGCAGGCGCTGAACGCGCGTTCGGCTCCGGGCGTAAGCGAGCTGGTGCTGAACCCGGACGCGCACGCCGGCTACGGCGCTCCGGTGGGCTGCGTGCTGGTTTCGCCGACGCACGTCTACCCCGGTCCGGTGGGTGTGGACATCAAGTGCAGCATGAGCCTCCTGCAGCTCGACGTGCCGGTGGATGCGGTGCGCGAGAAGCGCGTGCGCCGGGCGCTGATCGATGCGATCGTGGTCCGGACGCCGACGGGCGCGGGCCAGGGGCAGCGCGCGGCACCGAAGAGCCGCCCGGTGGACGAGGCGCTGGGGAAGCGTGCGAGCGTGGAAGGCGCGAGCGCGGCGGTCTGCGAAGCGCTGGGGATTCCGGCGCATTGGGCGGAGGCGTGCGAGGACGCGTTTCACCGCGGTCACGACGATACGAGCGCGGCGCTGGAAGCGCGCCTGGACGAACTGCTGGCTTCGGGACTCTTCCGCAACTTCGCGGACAAGATGCGCCAACTCGGCTCGTACGGCGGGGGCAACCATTTCGGGGAATGCGAGGCGGTCGAGGTGGGTACGGACGCGCGGGCGCAGGAAGCGGCGCGCGTCTTCGGTCTGAAGGACGGCTGCGCCGCGTTCCTCTCGCATTGCGGCTCGCGCGGGTTCGGCAACATTCTGGCGCAGGGGCAGTTCCGCGCGCTGCAGGGGCACTTCGGAACGTGGGACATCCCGCTGCCGGGCGGGGACCGCGAGCTGGTTTACGCGCCGCTGGGGACGCCGGAGGCCGACCGTTATCTGGACGACATGGCGCTGGGCGCGAACTTCGCGACGGTGAACCACATGCTGATCAACGCGCTGGTGCTGGAGGCGTTTCAGGAGATCCTGCCGGGGACGAAGGGCGAGCTGGTGTATTTCATCAGCCACAACATCGCGCGGAAGGAAGTGGTGAACCAGCAGCCGAGCTGGGTGCACCGCAAGGGGGCGACGCGCGCCTTCCCGGCGGGGCACCACGCGCTGGCGGGGACGCGCTTCATGGCGACGGGGCATCCGATCCTGCTGCCGGGGAACCCGACGGCGGGGAGCGTGGTGATGGTGGCGGAGCCCGGCGCGGAGAAGAGCTGCTTCAGCGTGAACCACGGCGCGGGGCGCTGCATGGGGCGCAAGGCGGCGGAGCGCGCGCTGGACCAGGCGCAGATCGACCGCGAGTTCGAGGAGCTGGATATTATTTACAACGCGCGGCAGTACCCAAAGGACGAGGCGCCGGCGGCGTACAAGAATTTCGGGGAGGTGCTGCGCAGCGTGGAGGCGGCCGGGCTGGCGCGGCCCGTCGCGAAGCTGAAGGCGCGCTTCGTGATCAAGGATGCGGCGAAGGCGGACGATTGATCCGCCATCGGGCGAGTTTCTTGCATCTTGGAGCGCGCTTCGCGTTGACTGTTTGGTTCACCTCCCCTACCCCTCCTTGCTTGGCAAGGAGGGGAAACGTAAGGGCGAGGTTCACTACTCAGGGAAGACCGCACTGGGAGTAAAACGAGCGGATGGACGAGGACGACGACGAACTGGAGCCGCGGGAAGCGCTGCGGCGGCAGTTCGAACGCGAACTGGAGGCGAAACTCGCGCGGCGCGCTCGCGCGAGAAGCCACCGGCTCTTGCCCGACTTCTTCCTGGGCTGGGCCTCGGAAGAGACCTGGCACCTCTTCGTGGACGGGCGTTACTACGGCTGCATCACGCTGATCCAGGCGCTGGCCGAAGGGCTGGCGAAATTCCTGGCGGAAAAGAACGGACTCCCGCGCGAATTGTACGCCGACGAGGGCTGGGTGAAGCCGCAGCGCCGGATCGATGCGCTGCACGCCGGCGGTCTGATTTCGGCGGCCGGCAAGGAGGCGTTCGAGCGGATCGCGGGGAACGACCGGAACGATTTTCATCACATGAACCGGCAGGTTCCGGCGGATCTGAAGCAGTTGGAAGCGCGCGCGGAAGAGTGTCTGCTGGCGCTGCATGCGATCGAGAGCGAGGTGTTTGCGTACCGGATGGAGCCGAGCGGTCCGGTGATCCCGCTGCAGAAGCAGTATTGGCGGATCACCGCGAACGGGGATCTGCATGTGTTCATCAAGAATACGCCGGAGGATGCCGGAAAGAGCGGTTGAAGCCGGTTTGCGCGAAGGCATGCCGCGATCGCGTGAGGTGCTCGCGCCGCCTTTCCTCGCACCCCTGCCGGGGTGCGCACGCGCTTAGAGAACGTGGTCCGGGGGTGACGCGCGCTCCAGAGCGCGCTTACCCCCGGCTCATTTCCTGTGCCGCTCCGCGGCACGGCAGGAGCACGACCAGGGAAAACGGCTCTGACAAGGACCCAGAATTTCGGCAAGCCCGGTTTGAAGCGGGGCGAACGGCGGATACCCATTCATGATCCTCATCGACGGCGGGCAGGGCGAAGGCGGCGGGCAGGTGCTGCGCACGGCGTTGGCGCTGGCGCTCGTCACCGGCAAAGCCTTTCGCATCGATAACATTCGGGCCAAGCGATCCAAACCGGGGCTGCTGCGCCAGCACCTGACGGCCGTGCAGGCGGCGACGGCCGTCGGCGGCGCGGAGACGCTGGGCGCGACGATCGGTTCGAGCCGGCTCGACTTCACGCCCGGCGGGTTGAAGCCCGGCGCGTACCGCTTCGCCGTCGGGACCGCCGGCAGCGCCACGCTGGTGCTCCAGACGATCCTCCCGCCGCTGCTGCTGGCCAAAGGCCCGAGCGAATTGGTGCTGGAAGGCGGGACGCATAACCCGTTCGCGCCGCCGTTCGATTTCCTCAGCCAAGCCTTCCTGCCGCTGCTGAAGCGCATGGGCGCGAAGGTCGAGGCGCGGCTGGAGCGGCACGGCTTTTATCCGGCCGGCGGCGGAAAATTCTCGGTGCGGATCGAACCGACTCCGGACCTGCAGCCCCTGGAACTGCTCGAACGCGGCGCGATCGTGCGCCGGTCGGCGCGCGCGCTGCTGGCCAACCTGCCGGTGAGCATCGCGCAGCGCGAACTGTCCATCGTGCAGGAGAAGCTGGGGCTGGCGGCGCACGAGATCGCGACCGAAACGATCGAACAGAACCCCGGGCCGGGGAACGTGCTGCTGGTGGAGCTCGAGAGCGAGCACGTGACGGAAGTCTTCACGGGCTTCGGCGAGAAAGGGCGCAAGGCCGAGGACGTGGCGCGCGCGGCCGTCGATCACGCGCGGGCGTACCTGAGCGCGGGCGCGCCGGTGGGCCCGCACCTGGCCGACCAACTTCTGATTCCGCTGGCGCTGGCCGGACGCGGGCGGTTTCGGACGTGCGAGCCGAGCGGGCACACGCGGACGAACCTGGACGTCATTCGGCGGTTTCTGGGCGCGGATATTCGGATCGAGGCGGAGACGGAGGGGAAGTGGGTGGTGGAGGTGAGGTAGGGTGAGCAGTAAACGATGAGCCGAAACGGCAGCTCACGAAGGCTGAAATGCGGTCAGCACGGGGGCTACACGCGCGCTTCGGCATCCTTCATTAAGGAACGCGCTGTGCGCGGCACGTCGGGTTCACCACCCCTACCCCTCCTTGGCAAGGAGGGGAAACTTCCCGGCAACGGCTACGGCAACGGCAACGGCTGCGGCTACTGCAACGGCAACGACTTCGGAACTTCTGCCATCGGAACGTTGGGCGAATGCGTGCGGACGGGGTTCTACGGCGCGCTTGATGACCCCTCTCATCCTTTCATTTCTCTCGCGCGCTTGGCGCCGCGGGCTAGCAGCAGCTTGACCGACTCGGGCGCGGCTTGCTGTTCGGCCATATCGAGCGCGGTGCGGCCGTCGCCGGCGAGGGCGTTGGGATCGGCCCCGGCCTCCAGAAGCTTGCGCGCGTACGTTTCGCGTTTGAGCAGCACGGCGTGATGCAGCGGCGTCCCTTGGGGCAGGTTCCACTGGTCCAGGCGCGCGTTGGCGTTCGCGGGCGCTTCGCGTAGACGGGCGTCCACGAGTTCCGGGAAATCGAAGCAGACGGCGTCGTGGAGATCGACGGGGACGTTCGCGCGCAGCCAGGCCACCACATCGGCGCGCTTGCCGTGATCGGCCCAGGAGAGCGCCGTGGCGTTAAAGGGGTTGTCGCGGTTGTTCGGGTCGGCGCCTTTCGCGATCAGCCGCTTGACGATCTCCAGATCGCCTTCGATGGCGGCGCGGTGCAGCGCCGTTCCGTTATTGACGCCGGTCATGTCCCAATTGCCGTCCTTTTCCAGCAGGAATTGCACGGCCTCCTGTTTCCCGTTCACGTAGGCAAAGAGCAGCGCCAGCCCGACGGCGTCGCGCGCGGACATGCGCTTGCCGTCCCGCGTGGGGCGTTCCCGAAGCTTCCCGTTCCCGTCGAACTGCGCCTCCAACCAGGCCATGCGCCCCAGCGCCGCCGCGGCGAAGAGATCGGGCTTCACGCCGCGTTCGATCATCTTTTCCGCCGCGAGGGGCGCGTGATTGATCAGCGACGCGCGCAGCGCTTCGGGGCCGCTGACGTCGAGCTTGGCGCCGTACTCGAGCAGCACTTCGATCAGGGCGCCGGCCACGCCGCTGGCGCTGGCTTGCAGGCTGGTGGCCACGAGGCTCAGCGTATCGCCGCCGTTGGGGCCGCAGGTTTCGGCGCGCGCGTCGGCTCCGGACGCCAGCAGGAAGCGCGCGATCTCGACGATGTTCTTGGGCAACGGGCCGTGGTTGGGGTTGCCGGCCACGTGATGCAGCAGCGTCACGCCGCTGAAGTAGCCGTAGGGGGGATCGAGTTTGCCTCGCGCATGCACCAAGGCCGGGTCGGCGGCGACGAGGCGTTCGAGTTTTTCGAGATCGCCGGCGCAGACGGCCGCGGCGGCTTCTTCGAAGCGGGGATGCGGCTGAAGTCGTGCGACGCGCCGTTCCTGTTCGACGCGGCGCTTGAGCCTGGCCCAATCCTTGTAGCCGTATTCGCGGGCGAGCGCGCGCTGCGCGTCGGCGGCCGAGACGGGGCGCTTCAGGACTTCGTCCGGCGCGAGCGCCGCGAATTTCGGAACCTGCGCGCGCAGGCGCGCGGCGGCGCCGAGGTCGCCCTCCGCATGCGCGCGGCGCAACTCCTTGGCTTGGCGCTTCAACTGGTTGAGGTCGGG
This sequence comes from Planctomycetota bacterium, assembly GCA_045863855.1. GTDB lineage: Bacteria > Planctomycetota > SZUA-567 > H5-PLA8 > H5-PLA8 > H5-PLA8. Next base: position 13,817 of record BTVV01000034.1, read on the forward strand.
ACGCGACGGCAGAGATCGAACAGGCACGTGAGCCTCCTTTCGCTAAGCCCGTGCGTCCGCGTGTCGGGCCGAAAGAAGGATCGTTCGGTTGTACGGCCACAAGCAGGCGAGACTCGGTCTCTTTCCGCGGACGGGAAGCGCCCTGCGCGCTTGGGAGGAACTTTAGGTTCGAGAGGGCTTGCCGTCAAGCCGCGGACGCGGCGAGCGATCCGCTACGGCACGCGCCCTTCGATGTACTTGAGCCTGCCGGATGCGGCGGGCGTGCGGCGCGTGAGGAGCGCGCCGTAGGCGATGGGTCCGGCGGAGACGCCGTCTATGACCAGCGTGAGCGGGACATCGACGATGCCCGCCAAGTCGCCGGGCGCGATGCCGAGCGCGGCTTCGAGGTCCACGTTCCAGAGCTTCAGCGTGAGGCGGCGCAAGCGCGTGTTGACGACAATGCGGCCGGTCAGCTTCGAGCCGTCGGGCAGGAGCGCTTTTATGCGCCCGCGCGCGTCGGTGGCCACCGGATCGGGGGCCAGGCTTCCGACGATGACGCTGAGCGGCTTTTCGGCGCTGCCGCCGGCGACGAGATCGGCGCCAAGATCGACGGTGAAAGCGACCGCGTCTCCGGGCTGGCGGCGGGCGTTGGGCGAAGCCAGCGTGCCGACGATTTTGCGCACGACGAAGCCGTCGGCGGCGACGGCTCCGGGATCGACCGTCACGTCCAGCGCCTGCGTGGCGCTGGCGTTGTTCAAGGCTTGCGTGGCGCGGATGAACCCGGTGGCCGGATGCGCTTCGTAAAGCCAGCTTAAGCCGCGGTCGGCGGCGCGGAACTCGTAGCTTTGCGCGGTCCCGGTGCTTTGGGCGATGGGGCCGGTGTAGGACTGCCACGCGCCCGTGCCGATGCGGTATTCGATGGTTCCGACGCCGCTTCCGCCGGCTTCGTCGGCGGCTTCGGCGGTGACGCTTCCGGCGGTGCTGTAGGTACCGGGCACGCCCGGCACCGGCGTGCCGCTAAATTTCACGCGCAGCGCGGGCGGGGTTTCGTCGAGTTCCCAATCGGCGTTGAAGAATCCGGCTTCGACCCAGGTTTCGGGGAGGTAGCGGTAGGTGCTGGTCACATTATCGATGCCCGTCGGCGCGCGCGCGGTGTCCCAGACGACGTAATCGGGATGGAGCCACGGCCACTGTTCCATATCTTTGAAGACTTCGAAGCGGTTCCAGTTCAATTCCGGAAGGCTGCTGTTGAAGCCTTTGCTGACCATGGTGAGCGTGCCGTTGGCATCGGGGTAGCAGAAGCAGTAGCGATGCGTGGCCGCTCCGTAGGTGCGCGTGCCGACGGTGATGCCGCCGCCTTCGAGGTCGGTGTGGAGCGTGAGGGGGCCGTACGTAGTGGCGATAAACGCATGGCTGTCGGGATCGCCGAAGAGGATTTTGTTCTTGCCGGTCAGGTCGAGGAGCGCGGCGTCGGTGTCGCTGATGGGCAGGACTTCGCGCCCGTTGTTGCCGGACATGTACTCGCCGGTGGCGAACGGATAAGGCAAGACATACCAGTCGTCGGGTACCTGCCCGCCCACTCTGGGCCAGCGCAGGACGCACATCGCATTCCACTGGCCGCAGAAGAGCTGCGCGGCTTTGAGGTTCTCCGCGACGCGATCGGGATCGCCGCCGCCGGTGCCGTAGATGACGACGAACGGCCCGCGCGAGGTATCGGTGATCGGCCCTTCGAGGCCCTTTACCTTCTTGAACGAACCGAGCAGGGGGGCTCCGGCTTCGGTCCAGCCGTCGGGAAATCCGCCGCCGTCGCGCGTGGTTTCGAGCGTGAGGTTGCCGTCCCAGGTGCCGGTCCAGGCCACGTCACCGTTGACGAAGACCACGACTTCGCCGCCGGACGGCAAGAGGGCTTCGGGCGGGGCCAGCGTGAAGCGCTCGACGTTCTCGGCCTCCACATCGATGCGGTCGTCGCTGGAGGCGACCACGGCGCGGAGACGCGCTTGCTGTTCGCGCGCGCGAAAGTCGTCGATCGTGATCCAGTACGCGCCGTCGTGGCGCAGGCGCCAGGTGCGGTAAACGACGTCGGCGCGGTTGGGGTCCACGCGCTTGCCGTCGAAGAAAGGAAAGGTCGTGGTGAGCGGTTCGTCGTTATGCCCTCCGCCGTGCGAGACGACGGTCAGGTCGGGGTGATTCAGCGCCTGCCAGGCGTCGATCATGCGTTCGGCGTTGATCTTGGGGTTGGTGGTATCGCCGGTGCCGTAGTGGACGCGCCAAGCGGCGCCGAGGCCGTTTTCGACCTGCGGATACGCCGCGGAGTGGCCGAGCAGCGGCGCGCGGGTGGGATCGAGGTAAGCGGTGAGTTTCGGCGCGGTCTCTTGCTCGTACCAGTGCGGGTAGAACTCGAAGTAGTCGGTCCATCCGGCGCTGGCGCGGCAGGCGGCGAAGAGGTGCGGGAAGCGGCAGCCGAGGCGGTAGGTACCGTGGCCGCCCATGGAGAATCCGCAGAGGTAAATTTTCTCGGGGTGCGCGCCGAAGTCGTCGATCAGGCGCTGGCGCACGGTGAGGATATCGTCCTCGCCGACGTGGTCGTAGTTGATGCTGCCGCGGCCATCGGGAAAGCTGAGAATCCAGCCGAGGGTATTGGCGGCGGCGATTTCGGTCCCGTTGGCGACTCGCAGCCGCCCGCTCCAACCGTGCAAGTAAATGACGGCCGGGAAGCGGGCTTCGCCGGTAGCTCCGGCCGACCAACCGGTGGGAAGGTAGACGCCGTAGGGCTGGAGCGTGTTATCGACGGGCGAGGTGTAGGTGTAGACCAGGTTGTCGCCGGCGGATTGGGCGTAGACCGGCCCGCAGGCGAACACGCATACTATAAGGAGGCGGCCGAGCCTGCTAAAAAAGGGACACATACCGGCTCCTGACGCGATTCGCCCCAAACCCTTAGCTTACCCGAAAATAGAGGCTACACCAAGCAGGATCGCGGGCCGGAAACTCCCGTTCCTTGACGCTCTTTGCGGGCACGGGGATACTGGCGGTCGCTTCCGTATGCGCTTTCTGGGTGAGAAACGCGCGCCACGCGACGCCGTGCGAAGGGGGATTGCATCGATGGCCAAGGCCGTGAAGTCACGCCGCAAAGAACCTGCTCAAAAAGCTTCCGCGACGAGCAAAAAGAAGCCGGCGGCGCGCAAGCCGTTCGAAGGGGCGTATCCGCCGCCTGCGGAGTTCAGCAAGCTGGCGCGCGTGAAGTCGATGCGCGAATACGAGAAGCTGTACGCCGAATCGGTCAAGAACCCGGAAAAGTTCTGGGCCGGGATCGCGAAAGAGCTGCATTGGTTCAAGCCGTGGAAGAAGGTGCTGGAGTGGAAGGAGCCGTTCGCGCAGTGGTTCGTCGGCGGGCAGACGAATATCAGCTACAACTGCCTGGACCGGCACTTGAACACGTGGCGGCGCAACAAGGCGGCGATCGTCTGGGAAGGCGAGCCCGGCGACAGCCGGACGCTGACGTACGACCAGTTGCACCGGGAAGTCTGCAAGTTCGCGAACGCGCTGAAGAGCCTGGGGATCGGCAAAGGCGACCGGGTCGCGGTCTACATGGGCATGGTGCCGGAACTGGCGGTGGCGATCCTGGCATGCGCGCGGATCGGCGCGGTACACAGCGTGATCTTCGGCGGCTTCAGCACCAACGCGATCGTCGACCGGGTGCACGATTGCCAGGCGAAGGCGATCGTCACCTGCGACGGGGCGTGGCGGCGCGGGAAGGTTGTGCCGCTGAAGGACACCGTCGACGAAGCGATGCCGAAGTGCCCGACGGTGGAGCACGTGATCGTCTACAAGCGCTGCGGCAACGAGATCAAGATGCACTCCGACCACGACCACTGGTGGCACGAACTGTGCGCCGGGGCGGCCGACGAGTGTCCGGCCGCGGCGCTGGACAGCGAGCACAGCCTGTTCATTCTGTACACGAGCGGGAGCACCGGTAAGCCGAAGGGGATTCACCACACCACCGGCGGGTACATGCTCGGCACGTACCTGACGACCAAGCTGGTTTTCGACGTGCGCGACACGGACGTGTACTGGTGCACGGCGGACATCGGCTGGGTGACCGGGCACAGCTACATCGTCTACGGCCCGCTCTCCAACGGCGCGACGTCGCTGATGTACGAGGGCGCCCCGAACCATCCCGATCCGGACCGCTTCTGGTCGATCATCCAGAAGTACCGCGTGAACGTATTCTATACGGCTCCGACGGCCATCCGCGCGTTCATCAAGTGGGGCGAACAGTGGCCGCGCCGTCACGACTTGTCGAGCCTGCGGCTGCTGGGCACGGTGGGCGAACCGATCAATCCGGAAGCGTGGCGCTGGTACCACAACGTGATCGGCGGGAAACGCTGTCCGATCGTGGACACTTGGTGGCAGACCGAGACGGGCTCGATCATGATGAGCCCGCTGCCGGGGGCGACGCCGACGAAGCCCGGATCGTGCACGCGGCCTCTGCCGGGGATCCTGCCGGATATCGTGACGAAGGAAGGGCAGTCGAAGCCCGCGGGCGAACAGGGGCTCCTGGTCGTGCGCAAGCCCTGGCCGAGCATGCTGCGCGGGATCTGGGGCGATCCCAAGCGCTTCAAGGACGTGTACTGGAGCACCGTGAAGGGCTGCTACTTCACCGGCGACGGCGCGGTGCGCGACGAGGACGGTTACTACTGGATCATCGGGCGCGTGGACGACGTGATTATCGTGGCCGGGCATAACCTGGGCACGGCGGAAGTGGAAAGCGCGCTGGTGAGCCACGCAAGCGTCGCGGAAGCCGCGGTGATCGGGATACCCGACGAACTGACCGGGCATGCCATCGTGGCCTTCGTGACGCTGAAGGACGGCGCGCAGCCGGGAGCGGACTTGAAGCAGAAGCTGATGGAGCACGTGGCCCACGAGATCGGGCCGATCGCGAAGCCCAAGCAGATCCGCTTGACGGGTTCGCTGCCCAAAACCCGGAGCGGCAAGATCATGCGGCGCTTGCTGCGCGATATCGCCGCGGGGAAAGCTCAGGTCGGCGACACGACGACGCTGGAAGATTACAGCGTGCTGGCGAAGCTGCGCGAGACCGACGAAGCGTAGGCTTCGGCGTTGTAAAGACGGCCTCCTAAAAAAGCCGGGCGATCCACGCGGATCGCCCGGCTTTTTCATTTCGAGTCCAACCGCGACCGCCTACGGAGGCGGCAGGACGCCCTTCCCGACGCCGTTGCCGGCCGACGGGCTGAAGCAGGTGTACTTCACGGGCACCAGCCCCGAACCGGCGGTGGCGTCGAACTGGAACGCGACCGGAACGTTGAAGATCTGGCCGACGATGCGCTGATCGGTCAAGCCTTCGTCGGCGAAGTTGTCGTGGAAATCGCCCTTGCCGGTATTGAGCCTCAGTTCGATCTGATTGGTCCGCTTCAGGTACTTCGCCTTACACTGAGTGCCCGAGCGTCCGCGGGCGTCCAACGTGAAGTTGAAGGCGGCTCCGCCGATATCGAACGTCACGGCTATCCCGGCGAACGGATAGGGCGTCCGCGGGGGCGGGACGGCTCCGGGGTTGTCGAAGCGCACGACGAAGATGATCTGGTCCTTATTGGGGTAACGGAAGACGTTGCTGATGCGCAGGCTGCGCACATCCAGATTGCCAGCCGGCGTCGTGACCTGGAATTCGAAGGCGCCGATATCGGCCTGCCCGTCGCCGACGCGCGAGAAGCCCGTCCCGCGCTGATCGGTCCCCAATCCACCGGTGTTCGCCCCGGTGTTGTAGGCCGGGCTGGTGGCATCGATCGCGTGCGTGAAGGTCGGTCCGCCGTTGTCGGCCAGCGCGCCCAGGTACGCGTCCTGACCCACGATGTTCCCATTCGCGCCGTCGGTCGCGTTGTGCCCGTAACCGTTCTCGATCAGCGAATACGCGATGCTGGCGAAATACGCGAAGGCGTCGTAGCCGATGATACCGGCGAAGTTGTCGCCCACGAGGATGCTGCTGGCGTCGAGCCCGCCGCCGGTATGAAAGATGCCGCCGCCGTAGGCGAGCGCGTTGTTGTTCGCGAAGGTGCTGTTGAGCAGGTCCAGCGTGCCGTAGGCCCACAACCCGCCGCCGTCACTGCCTCCGTAGGAGCCGCTCGTGGCGCCGCCCCCCGGGAAGCCGCCCGCATACGCCAAGTTCCCGGAGATCGTGCTATTGCGAATGACCGGGTTAACGCCGCCCCCCAGGTAAATACCCGCGCCCCTTACGCTGCCGCCGTCGCCGCCGAAGGGGGAGGAGGAGGACGAATCGCCGCTCCCAGCGTTGCCGCCGTTAGCTCCGGTGAGCGCCAAATTGTTCGAGATCGTGCTGCGTTCGATCGTCACCGCGCCGCTGGTATTGATCCAGATTCCGCCGCCTTCGTTGGCGCCGGCGTCGCCGCCGTTGCCGCCAAAGCCGCTGTTGGAAGTGCTCGTGGTGGTCCCACCCGCGCCGCCCGTCCCGCCGTCCCCATTCGAGCCCAAGGAATTACCCGAAACGGTCGTATCGCTAAGCGTCAGCGCGCCGTCGCCGCCAAAGTACAGCCCGCCGCCCTGGTTGTTGCCGCCGTTCCCGCCGTTCCCGCCGCTGATATTGGAGCCGGAGCTGCTGCTTGTTCCCGTGCCCCCCGCGCCGCCTTGCCCGCCGTAACTGGCGTTGGCCGAGTTGAAGCTGATCGTGCAGTTATCAATGCTGAGCACGCCGTTGCCGACCTGGAAGATCCCGCCGCCCTGCGCGGAACCGCCTCTGCCTCCGTTGCCGCCCGATCCACCAAAGCCCGTACTTGCTCCCCCGGTACCCGAACCGCCTCTGCCGCCCGGTCCGCCGCGTTCGCCAAAGGCTCCATTGGATTGGATGGTGGTGGTATTGATCGTGAGCGTATTGGAGCTGCTGGCCCAAAGCCCGCCGCCACGACCGAAACCGGCATCGTTGCCGCCGCCGCCGTCGCCCGCGTTGTTAGAACCGGTTCCGCCCGCTCCACCCGTGCCGCCGCGACCGCCCCGGGCGCTGTTGCTGGTTAGTTCGGAACCCGTGATCGTGACCGTGCCCGATCCAGCCCAGATCCCGCCGCCGTCCGCGTTGTTGCCTTCGCCGCCCGATCCTCCATCACCGCCGTCGGCACTGGTTCCGTTGGTCGCATCGCCTCCGATACCGCCCGTGCCGCCCCCACCGCCGGTCAGCGAATTTCCGTACACGAGCAGGTCGGTCAGCGTGACCACCCGGTTACCCAACCCTTCACCCAGGTACAAACCGGCCGCCTTGGCCTCGCCGCCCCTGCCGCCGGAGCCGCCATCGCCCCCGTCATCGTTTCCATTGTTATTCGAATTCCCGCCGTTCCCGCCCGCTCCGGCAAAACCGGCCGCGCCTTGTCCGAACTGGATAGCGGTGCTGAAAATCGAAACCGTGCCGGACCCGTTGTTGATCCAGAGCCCGCCGCCCTGCACGTCCCCGCCCGCGCCGCCGCCTCCGCCGTTTCCGCCGGTGCCGCTCACTCCCGAAGCCTCACCGCCCCGCCCGCCGAGCCCGCCCGAACCGCCGTACACGCGGTTGGAAGTGAAATCGCTACCGTCAATGAGCACCGTGCCCGCGCCGTTGTCCACGAACAAGCCGCCACCTAAAGCGCTCCCGCCGTTCCCGCCCGCGCCGCCCGGCTGGCCGCTGCCGGTGGATTCGTCCCCGCCCGTCCGCCCATCGCCGCCGCCGCCGCCGAACACGAAGTTCCCGTTCACGTTGGATTCGGTGATCGTCACCGTCCCGCTCGACGCGAAAATCCCGCCGCCGGCCGCGTTGCCGCCTTCCCCACCGAACCCGCCCACCGTGGAGGGCGCCGCCATCCCGTTCCCGCCGTCCCCGGCGATCGCGTTGCAGTACGCCAGCACGCTCCCGTTGATGAACTGGAGGCTCGAACCGGCCGTGTAAATCCCGCCGCCCTGCGCGTCGGCGCCGTCTTCGCCGCCGGCTCCCGAACTCGTGGCATCCGCGCCGTCCGCGCCGAATGCCTGGCATTGTGTGATTTCCACGTTGTCCAGGATGACGCTGCCGCCTTCGGCCAGCAGCCCGCCGCCCAGCGCGGACGTGGCATCCGTCCCGTTGTCCCGCGCGATACCACCGTACAGCGTCAGGTTGCGCAGGATCAGCGTCCCGTTCCCGATCTTGTGCATGATCCGGTCGTTGTAGCCAAACGCGCTGATCACCGTCACGCCCTGGCCCGCGCCGACGATCGTCAGCGTCCCGTTCGCATGCGTGATGTCCAGGTCGCCGCCGAAGCCGAGGTTCTCCAGCGCCCCGCCGTAGCTGAGCAGGTACGTACCGGCCGGCACATTGATCGTGTCCGTCGCGCCCCCCGCGTTCGCCGCGATGATCGCTTCGCGCAGCGAGAGATTCGCCGGCGGCAGGCCGTCCGTGGTCGTATCCACGTTGTACGTGGCGGCCTGCGCCTGCCCAAAGGCGCCGAGCCCAAAGAAGGCCACCACCAGCGGGGCTTTTTCCATCAGGCGTTGCAAGCGGGAAGAAGGGGTGCGACGCGTGAACAGCGGCATACGGAAATCTCCAAGAGCCCCTGGTATCAGGAGGGTGAACCCATGAGAAAATGAACGCATGATCCTAATCGGGAAGCGAATTCGCGCTAGGCGGAAGATGTTGAAAACAAACTGCACCTTTACATCTGGAATATCCGAGTTCATGCAAAGGCTTGAGCCGCTTGATCTGCCCCGGTGCACTGTCGTTTTAGAAAATCCGTAAAGATTGAGCGCGGGAATGCCTCGCCGACACGATGCTCGTAGCAGGCGCCAATAGAAATGCGCCCTTCAGGATCTGGAAGTCGGCCTGCCTGGCGCATGAAACGCATTCGCGCCATGCCCGGAGACAGACTTCGAGTCCGTAAGGGCGCTGAGATGTTGCACTGGACTTCGGATGATGCGGCGGAAGTGTGAAGACCGGTGAGGTCATCAGACTGCGGCGACGGCATAAATCGGAGGTCGAATACGCACGCTCAAATTTTAGTGCGCCCCGCTACGGCCGGACGTCGGTTTCCGCTCCAGCTTGGCGCGCGAACGCACCGGCCGGGAAACAGACTTCGAGCCCGTAAGGGCGCTGAGGTGTTGCACTGGACTTCGGATTATGCGGCGGAGTGTGAAGACCGGTGAGGTAATCAGACTACGGCGACGGCATAGATCGGATGTCGAATACGCCAACCACGAGGGCAATGTACGCGACGGCTCGCTTTATTGCAACCGCGGATTGCAGTTAATTTGCGGGCGCACGTTTCCCGCGCCGCCAGACCGCCACGAGCCCCAATGCCAGCGCGAAGCCGAGCACGAACGGCCAGATGCGAGATTCCGGGGCGTCGTAATATTCGATGATAGGCGGGCGCTTAAACGCGCGCTGATCTTTCGAGGGCGCGAAGTACAAATCGGCGGGCGCGGGTGCGTAAGGCCAGCGGTCCGCAAATTCAGTCAGCCAAGCCTCTTGCGGTCCCGTCTGCACGGGCAGCTTGAGTTGCTCCAATAGCTCCTGGCGCTGCGCGGACGCCAGCGGACCCGACCAGACGGCTTCCCCGGTCCAAGGCTGTTCCCGCGTCAGTTCGCCGTCGTAGCGCGCTTCGGCGACAAAGAAAATGCGCAGCAGCCGCCCGTATTCGCCCAAGGCTTTTGCCGCCGCTTGAGAATCGGGCTCGCGGTACGGAAAGAGCGGCCGATCGGTCCGGAAACTCATCCGCAGGGCGGGCGCTTCCACCTTCATTTCGCCGGGCTCCCCCTTCTCCTTTACCACTTTCAGAGCAGTGATTTTCCAGCGCTGTTCGACGTACGGCTTCGCCCACGCTTCAACCTGGGGCGAGAAGGCAAACCCGTTCGATTCCAGCCACTCCATCAGGACGCGCGCGGTGTCGGCTTCCAGCACGCTAGCTTTGAAGCCGGCCACAAGTTTCTCTTCCAGCACGCGGACTTCCGGACCTTCGGCGGTCTTGGCAGCCCCTGGCCTCTGGTCGCGCTTCGATGGCCCGCAGCCCATGCCTTCGTTCGGCCGCGGTTTGCGTTGAATCTCCGGCGCCGTCCACTTCGCGAGCAGCGGAAAGGCACCGGCGCCCGACTCGTTCAAGTCGGGCTGCGACGGCGAGGGGATCAAGAAACCGAAGTCCGGGGTATCGGTCTTGAACGACGCTTTGCGAATGAAGTGCTCGGTCTTGTTCGCGGCGTCCCAGAGGATCACGAGGGTCTGATCGGCGTTGAGAACCTGCTGTCCCAAAGGAGGGGCGGGGCAACAGGCGGAGGTGGGCCGTTCGTGCCCCAGCGGCAGCGCAAAGGCGGCCGCCACGGCCAAGAACCATCCGAAGGCGCGTACGCTCATGGGCGGACTCCTGTGCAATCCGTGCTTCCTACGCCTGAGAAGCGAAAAGGTTCGCCTTCGGTCTACCTCGCGATGCGGACTTCGCGGCCGGTTGCGGCGGATTTGTAAATCGCATCGAGGATGTACTGCATGCGCAGGCCGTCTTCGGCGTCGGCCAGCGGTCGCTTGCCGTGCAAAATCGCCTGGACGAGATCGGCTTGGGAACTCTGCCCTTCGAATCCTTTGGGGACGGGAATCTGTCCGCTGAGTTTCTGGCCGGCGCGGGTGGTGTGGAACTCGGCGACGAACTGGTATCCCCCGCCTTCGTTGCGGTGCACGAGCGAGCCGTCGGTGCCCAGCACGGTGGTGTTCATGCTTTCGGGGTCGTTCTGGTGGGCGCCCCAACTGATTTCGAAGAGCAGCGAAGCTCCGTTTTTGAAGCGGATGAAGCCGCCGGCGAGGTCCTCGCAATCGTACTGCGCTTTCAGGCGCTTGGCTTTTTCGCGCGCGAGGAGGTCGTGCGCCGCGGCGCTGACCGAGACCGGTTCGGGGTTGCCCATCAGCCAGAGCGCCAGGTCGATGCGGTGCACGCCGAGGTCAATGAGCGGCCCGCCTCCGCTGAGCTTCTTCTGTCCGAACCAGCTTCCGAACTTGGGGAACCCGTCGCGGCGCGTCCACTTGGTGACACCGTGGTAGGGCGTGCCGAGGAAACCGTCGTCGGCGAGCGCCTTGAGGCTCTGCGCGGCGGCGGTGAAGCGGTACGAGAGGTTGATGCCGAGGACGCGCTTGCGCTTGCGAGCTTCGTCGCGCATTTTGCGCGCCTGAGCGACGTTGAGCGCCATGGGCTTTTCGCTTTGGACGTGCGCGCCGGCCTTGAGGCAGTCGATCGTCACCGGCGCGTGGAGGAAGTTAGGCAGGGCGACGCTGACCAGATCGGGCCGCGCTTCTTTCAGCATGCGTTTGTAATCGGTGTAGCACTTGGAGGCACCGATCGCCGGCGCCCATTCTTCGAGCCGTTTGGGGTCTAGGTCGGCGACGGCGACGAGTTCGGATTCGGACAGCGCGGCGTAGGTCTTGGCGTGATTCCGGCCCATACCCAATCCAACGACGGCGCAGCGCAACTTGGAACTCATCATAAGGAGGCTCCCGGTGAAAGTCCTGCGATGAGGGTACGCGCTCCAGATATAGCGAAACGCGCGGAATTGAGAACCGCAGAATGCCGCGTACGCGGTACGTACGATCGCGCGCGATTTGCCGTCCGTCCGGACGGCGCTCGCGCTACCATACGCCGGGCTGGGAAGGAACGTTATGCGCGGTGGATGGGTTTCCTTGTTGGGTGTTACGCTGCTGTGTGCGGCGGGCGCGGCTTGGGCGGCAGGCGACGGTCCGACGACGGCACAGCAGGCGGAAACCTGGGGCGAGCAGCTTGGCGGGCTGGTGGCTCAGGCGGCCGGCGTATCCTTTAAGGAGGGAAAAGTCCCGACGGTGCGGCTGGCGACGGCAAAGGAGGCCGGGGCGCGGCTGGAGGCAGAGTTCGCGGCGTATCTTCCCGCCGCGTTGCAGGAGGAACTTCCGGAGCCGGAGGCGCTGGGCGGGCAGTTCCTGGCGCGCTATCTGTTTTCGCATCGCGGGATCGTGCTGGTTCCGGAGAACCTCGCGGCGCTGCCCGGCGCGAGCGGCCTGGATCCGCTGCAACGGGCAGGCATTTTGAAGCTGGTGCTGACGCAGGCGCTGACCCTGGCGCTCTTGGATCAACAGGCGCCGCTGGCTGCGGCGTATTACGCGCCCGGCGGAAGCGATGCGGCGCTGGCGCACCGGGCGATCTGGGAAGGCGTACAGCGCTTGGTTCAGGACGCGGTGGCCAAGGAATTGGGGCTCGACGAGCGCGTACGGGCGCTGGCGCGCTGGAACGGTTTCGCGATTCAAACTCCGGTGGCCGGGATGGGCGAGGACTTCTGGCGCGCGCAGCGAATCCGCATGGCGAGCGCCGACCGCTTGGGCGAAGCGGGCGCGCGCTTCGTGGCGGCGGTGCGCGAAGCGAAGGGCGCCGAGGGCTTGCTCGAGGCGCTGCGCAAGCCGCCGCGCTACACCAGTCAGATCCTGGTGCCGCGCGATTATATTTCCGGCTCGGCGGCGGTCCCAAAAGACGAACTGCTGCAGGCGACGCTGGCGGATGCGGTCGCCGATTACTTCCAGCCGCCGGAATGGGTCAACGAAAGCCACTCGGTGGGCGCGTTGTCGCTCGAACGCGCCGACGCGTGGGCGCGCTGGCAGGACGGCGGCGGGCCGCGGGCGGAGCTGACGCGCAGCTTCGATTACGATTATCTCTGCGGGCAGAGCCTGATCGGCAATAGGAATTCGAAGGATGTGCCGGCTCAACGCGCGGCCTCGTTGCATGTCTTCCGTTCGCCCGAAGCGGCGGCGCGGTTTCTGCGCTTCCGGCAGACCGCGGTGCGGGAGGACTGGAACCGCTTGGCCGAGCAACGGTTCACGGTCGAGCGCCAAAGCGTGGTGGGCGGGAAGGATCTGATTTTCCCGAAGCCGCAGGCCGGCTGGCCGGATCAAGGCTTGGCGATGCTGCTCTCGTTTAATTCCGGCCCGCGCAGCAAGACGGCGCAGAGCAATCAGTACTTCTTCCTTAAGGGTATGTGGGTGCTGGATCTGGACCTCGACGTCGAACCCGACGCGGAAGCGCTGGGCCGCGTGGTTCAAGCCTTCGTGAACGGGTATACGAAGCACGCAGGCGAATAGCCGGACTTGAAGCACCATGAGAGGTCTACGTCGTATACCTATCTTATTAGCGACTCCAAGCCGCTCCGGCGCGTCAACTTAAGCAGACCTGGGCTGTATTGAACAATTCTACGAAGCGGATAACTCCAGATCTTGGGAGCATTTGAAAACAGGCGTAAGGCTATGGGATTCTGGAACTCAAATCGGCATCGCGCGAAAAAGTGGGCACTGGGTTCAACCGGTCGGCGTATATAGGGTATCGACAACACGGCAGCAGGGCGTCCAAGTTTTTGCCCTGTCTGACCTTGAGCATTATGCACATCGCGTCACGATGGTGGAGAGATAGCTCTCGCACCGTGCAAGGTGCGTGAGATCGAGTTTTGTTGTGTCCAACAAGCACGAGGCGGAGGCTGGGCGATGCCGATCAGCAAGTGTGGGGAATGCGGGCGGACGTACAACATCAAGCCTGAGCAGTACGGGCGGGTGAAGTGCAAGTGCGGGGCGATCCTGAACGGCCCCACCGATGTCGAATCCGCGAGCGAAGACAGCCCCTTAAAGGATCAGGTGGACAAAGAGCTGAGCGACATGGAGGCGGTCAAGGCGTTGAAGGACGCCTACGACCGTCTGCGCGAGCAGATCGGCCAGGTGATCGTCGGTCAAGAGAAGGTGGTCGAGGAACTCCTGATCGCGATTTTCGCACGCGGGCACTGTCTGCTGGAGGGCGTGCCGGGTTTGGCGAAGACGCTCTTGATCAGCACGCTGGCTCGGGCGCTGCATCTGTCGTTCAAGCGCATTCAGTTCACGCCGGACTTGATGCCTACGGACATCACGGGCACGGAAGTGATTCAGGAGAACCGGAGCACCGGGGAGCGCGAGTTCCGCTTCATCAAGGGCCCGATCTTCGCGAACATCATCCTGGCGGACGAAATCAACCGTACGCCGCCCAAGACGCAGGCGGCGCTGCTGGAAGCGATGCAGGAAAAGTCGGTCACGGTGGGCGGGACGAACTACAAGCTCGACGCGCCCTTCTTCGTGCTCGCGACGCAGAACCCGCTGGACCAGGAAGGCACGTACACGCTTCCCGAAGCGCAGTTGGACCGCTTCATCTTCAAGATCTTCGTCAACTATCCGAGCGACGACGAAGAGATGGAGATCATGAAGCGCGTGACGACACCGCGGAAGGTGGACATCGAAGGCGTGCTGGACGGCCCGCAGATCCTGAAGCTTCAGGAAATCGTGCTGCGCGTACCGGTGGCGGACCACGTGTACCACTACGCGAAGAAGATCGTGCGCAGCACGCGCCCGGCCATGGGCGAAGCTCCGGACTTCATCAAGGAGTGGATCAGCTGGGGCGCCGGACCGCGCGCGAGCCTGAACCTGATCATGGCCGGGAAAGCCCGCGCGATCCTGAACGGGCAGTTCCACGTCTCGTGCGAGGATATCGCGGCGGTGGCTCCGTCGGTGATGCGCCACCGCATCGCGTGCAATTTCACGGCGCAGGCCGAAGGGATCACGACCGAGAAGGTGGTCGAGAAGCTGATCGAGACGATCCCGGTCAACGAAAAGCTGGACGCGCAGAGCGCGGCGGCGGACTGAAGCCCGGCCATCCCGGCACCCTGACCGAAGGATCCACGACGCATGGGCAAGACTTCATCCGCGCCGGAGTCCGCCGCCAAACGGCCGGCTCTATCCAAGTACCTCGATCCGCGCGTGCTCAACCGCGTGGACAAGCTGGAGCTGAACGCGCGGCGCGTGGTCGAAGGGTTCATGGCCGGCGGGCACCGCAGCCCGTTCCACGGGTTTTCGGTCGAATTCGCGCAGCACCGCGAGTACGCGGCGGGGGACGATCCGCGCCACCTCGACTGGAAGCTCTTCGCCAAAGCCGGGCGCTACTTCGTCAAGCAGTACGAAGTCGAGACCAACTACGTCGCATACGTGCTCCACGACGCCAGCGAGTCGATGCTTTTCGGTTCGCCCCGCGCGGCCGCGAACAAACTCGATTACGCCAACCACCTTACCGCGGCGCTGTGCTACCTGATCGTGCGCCAGACCGATTCGGTGGGGGTGGGGATCTTCAACGAAGGCTTGGCGAGCTACATCGAGCCGAAGCAGTCGTTCATGCACATCCACCGCATCTGCCACGAACTCGAGAATACTCAGCCGCTCAAGAAGACCGATACGGGCGGGATCATGCACGAATTCGCCGAGCGCATCAAAAAGCGCGGGCTGGTGATCGTAATCAGCGATTTGCTGGACGATCCGGCGCACATCCTCGACGGCTTGAACCACCTGCATTTCGCGCGCCACGAGGTGCTCCTGTTCCACATCATGGACCCGTACGAATTGGAGTTTCCGTTCGACGGCCTGATCAAGTTCGAGGGCCTGGAAGGGTACGAGGATCTGCTCTGCCAGCCGCGGATGCTGCGCAAGAGCTACCTCCAGGCGCTGAACGAGCACATCCTGGCGGTGCGCGGCGCGTGCGAACGCAACCGTGTGGACTACGTGATGATGAATACGGCGCACCCGCTGGAAGTGGGGTTGCAGAGTTTCCTGCAAAGCCGCGCGTTGCAGCGCGTCTCGCACCGGGGTTAACGGCCGTACGCTTTTGGGAAACGAAGGCCCAAGGTTAAACGATGGCGTTTCTGAATCCTTTCTTGATCGGTTTTCTGGCGCTGGGCAGCGTCCCGATCATCATTCACCTGCTGAACAAGCGGCGCTTCCGCCCGGTGCAGTGGGCGGCGATGGAATTCCTGCTCAAGGCGCTGAAGCAGAACAGCCGGCGCCTGCAGATTCGCGACCTGCTGCTGATGGCGATCCGCACGCTGGCGGTGCTACTGCTGGTGCTGGCGCTTGCGCGCCCGACGCTGGCCGGGCGGATCAACTTCCTCGGCGCGCGCAGCCAGACCGGCGCGGTGATCCTGATCGACAACTCGTTTTCGATGGGCTACCACAACGGGCGCGAGACGCGCTTCGACGTGGCCAAGCGCCTGGTCAAGACGATCCTGACGCAGCTCGACAAGGGCGCGTGGTGCGCCGTCTACGCCTTCAACGACGAAGTCCGCTCGCCCTTGGGCGACCCGTCCCAGAACCTCGGCTACATCGAACAGGAACTGGACCGTTACGTCTTCCTTTCCGACGGCGGCACGAACCTCGAAAAGGGCCTTCAAAAAGCGAAGAAGCTCTTCGAGACGCATCCCGAGTACAAGGCCGCTGCGAAAGAGATTTACCTGATCACCGACATGCAGGCGCGCGCCTGGAACCCGAAAAACGTCTCCAGCGGCTTCGGCGGTCTGCTCCAGGGGCTGACCGAAGAATCGAGCATCTACCTCGTGGACGTAGGCGACAGCGCGGGCGAAAACTGTTCGCTTACCGAGGTGAAGCTCTCCGATTCGCTGGTGACGGTGGAGATGCCGGTGCAGTTGACGGTGACGGTCAAGAACTTCGGCAATGCGAGCGTGAGCGGCTTGCCGGTGGACTGCTTCGTCGACGCCTCGAAGGAAGACGAGCGTCCGATCGAACGACAGATGGTCAACATCGAGCCCGGCGAGGTGGCGACGGTCACGTTCGAGACGAAGTTCCAGACCGGCGGCGACCATAAGGTGGAGATCCGGCTGGGCGACGACCGGTTGAGCCCCGACAACCGGCGCTTCTGCACGATCGAAGTGGTGGAAGAGACGAACGTGCTGCTGGTGGACGGCCGGGACATGAAGAACGACGACCCGCGCTCCAGCGAGACCGGTTACCTGCAATACGCGCTGGCCCCGCGCGATCCCGAGCAGCCCGAATCGAAGACGGTGGTGGTCTGCGAACGGGTCCCGCATTACCGGCTGAGCGAAAAGAACCTCGCCAACTACCAGGCGCTGGTGCTCTGCAACGTCGAGAAGCTGAACGCGGCGCAGGTGCAGGTGATTCAGCGGCAGGTCTTCAGCGGGATGGGTCTGTTGATCTTCCTGGGCGATCAGACCGATCCGGCTTACTACATGCAGACGTTCGGGGAGAGCGCCGCGAAGCTGCTGCCGGCGGAGATCGGCGAGACGTGGGGCACCGCGCCGGAATTGGGCCAGGAGCTTCCCCCGTCCAAGAGTCTGGCGAGCGACGCGACGCAGGTCAGCCACCCGATGATGGCGACCTTCAACGAGCCCGAGGTCAAACCGCTGCTGGGGCTGGTGAAGATTTTCAAGGCCTTCGAACTGAAGCCGATCGCCGGCGACGACGTGCAGACGGTGGCGTTCCTGGAGGACGGCCGCCCGGCGATTCTGGAGCGCAAGGTGGGCACGGGGACGGTGCTGCTGGCCTCGTTCCCGCCGACGACGGCGTGGTCGAACCTGCCGACGCAGCCGGTCTTTCCGGTGATCTTCTTCCGCGCCTCGCAGCGCATGACGCTGGGCAACCGCCCCTCGAAGAACCTGCCCGCCGGTACGCCGATTCGCGGGTACGTGAGCCTGGCCGACCAGAAATCGCGGTTGAAGATCGCCGCGCCGCTGCCGATGGGCGAGCGCGACACGACGCCCGAAGCGACCGGCGACGGGCGCGCGGCTTTCGACTTCGCGGACACCGACCGGGCCGGCTTCTACACGGTGACGCTGGACCGCGCCGGTTTCACGCCGCGCGTATACAGCCTGAACGCGAACGCCGAGGTCGAATCGGATCTGGCTTCGGTGAACGTGGAGAGCCTGAAGCAGACGTACCCGGGCTTCGAGTTCATCTGCATCGCGAAGAGCGACGACTTCAAGAACAAGCTGATCAGCGAGAAGCACGGGACCGAAATCTGGCCATGGCTGATCGCGCTGGTTTTCATCCTGCTGGCGACGGAATCGGTATTGGCGCATCTGTGGGCGCCACGGGACTGACGAGCGACGCATGACGGACGTGCTGGCTAAACTACTGGGCATCGACCGCCTCGAGGGCGGGAACATCGACCAATGGTCGATCCACTGGACCAACCTCGAGACGCCGTTCCAGATCCTGCTGTTCCTGCTCGCGGGCGGCGCGGCGGCCTACGCCGTCTGGTGGTTCTACCGCCGCGAGCCGGACTACTGCCCGTCCAAGCGCAAAAAGTTGCTGGCCGCGCTGCGCACGGCGGGGGTGCTGCTGCTGCTGGTGATCCTGGCCGGTCCGGTGCTGGAGATCGTGAAGAGCGGCGTGGCCAAGAGCAAGGTGGTGATTCTGGCCGATACGTCCAAGTCGATGACGCGCGTGGACAAGTTCGGGACCGAGCCGAACAAGCTGGTGGCCGCGCGGACGCTGGGACTGGCGAAGCTGGGCGAGGAGCGCCTGCCGGCCTCTGCCGAGGAACCGCTGGCCAAGGCCACGCGCATGGACGTGATGCGCGGGCTTTTCGATAATACGGAGATCGGCCTGCTCAAGCAGCTCCAGGAAGAATACGACGTGGAGCTTTGGACATTCGCGCGCGCGGGCGACATGGTGCGGCTGGGCTCGGACGGGCAGCCGCTGGAACCCGGCGTGCTGGAAGGCATCGAGGCCGACGGGATGGTCTCGGAAGTGGGCGGCGCGCTGCGCGCGACCGTCAACCGGCTCAAAGGCCAGCCGCTCACCGGGATCGTGCTCGTCACCGACGGCGGGAACAACAAAGGCGAAGACCCGGTGCTGGTGGCGGCGGACATTCCGGTGCGCGTCTTCCCCATCGGCATCGGCGTGCCGGAAGCCAAAGACATCGCGGTCAGCAATTTGATGATGGAAAGCAAGGTTTTCATCGACGATCCGGCGCCGATTTACGTGCGGCTCAAGCACAACGGATTCACCGGCGAGCAGTGCCAGATCGTGGTGACGATGGACGGCGAGGAACTGGCGCGGGTGCCGATCTCCCTGCGCGAGCAGGGCGAGCAGGCCGAGACGGTGCGCATCAAGCCGAAGAAGGCCGGGAAGTTCACCGTGCGCATCGAAGTGCCCACGATGGAAGGCGACAGCGAGCCGGCGAACAACGTGAAGGAAAAGGACATTGAAGTCATCGACGACAAGATCAAGGTGCTGGTGCTGGAGTCGGAGCCGCGCTGGGAATACCGCTTCTTCAAGTCGGCGCTGCTGCGCGATAAGCGGCTGGAAACGAAGATTCTGCTGCGCGTGCCCGACCTGGCCGAACTGGCACGGCCGGGGAGCCCGTACATCAAGACGTTCCCCAAGAAGGAAGAGCTGTTCCAGTTCGACTGCATTATTTTCGGCAACCTGCCCAACGACGGTTTCTGGACCGAAGCGGACCTGGAGCTGATCAAGCGCTTCGTGGTTGAGGAAGGCGGCGGGATCTGGTTCATCGCCGGCAAGAATAACCTTCCGGACAGCTACAAGGAATCGAAGCTGGAGCCGCTCTTCCCGGTCGAGTTCGAGCGCAACCCGGAGGTTTCGTCGGAAGGCGAACAGAACAATCCGATCCTCGAAGGTTTCCGCCTGCTGCTGACGCCGGAAGGCAAGACGCATCCGCTGATGCGCCTGGACCTGGGCGGCGAAGGCGGAGCGGATGTGCCCGGCGAGAAGTGGGACCTGATGCCGGAGGTGTACTGGCACCACAAGTCCACGCGGGCGAAGCTGAACGGGATTCCGCTGCTGGTGCACGGCGGCGAGGCCGATCAGCGCGCGGGCAGCCGCGATGGCCCCACACCGCTGCTGGTGACGGCGCAGAACGGGCGCGGACGCGTGCTGTACAGCGCGATCGACGAATTCTGGCGCATGCGCTTCCCGCCGGAGCTGGGCCCCGGCGCGCTGGAGCGCTTTTACGGCCACGCGGTCCAGTACATCGGGCTGGCGCACTGCATCGGCGCGACGGCGCGCATCGAGCTGAACACCGACCAGGAAGAGTACGCCATAGGCGACATGGTCAAGGTCACCGCGCGCATCCTGAGCAAAGAGACGTACGATGCATCGACGGCGGACAAAGTTCCGGCGGTCTCGACGGATCTGGAAAACGAAGCGAACACGACTAATTTCGAACTGACTCCGATCCCCGGGCAGCCCGGCAACTTCCAGGGCGCCCTGCCGGCCAAGGAGAAGGGTACCTTCCGCATCACGCTTCGCGACGAGGACGAGCAGGGCGCGTACAAGGATTACGCGGTGCGCATCCCGCAGATCGAGATGGACCAGCCGGACATGAAGAAGGAAGTGCTGGACAACGTGGCCAAGGCGTCGAAGCAGGGCCGCGACGACAAGGTGGCGCGGATGTACTTCCCCGACGAAGCGGGCGAACTGGTGAAGGAACTGCGCGAGTCGCAGCGCCGGCTGGAAGTGCGCATCGAGGATCCGTTGTGGGACGCGCCGCTGATGGCGCTGTTGTTCACGCTGCTGATGGGCGCGGAATGGTTCCTGCGCAAGCGCAGCGATCTGATGTAAGGCTTCCGGAGCGCCGCACGGGACGAACATGCTGAGCCTCACCGATCTGCAACGCCGGCTGGAAGTAGTGCGCCAGCGCGAACGGAACGTCGCGCTGGTGACGGGCGTTTCGCGCAGCGTCGCGGTGCTGCTGGGCGGGGTGTTGAGCTACCTGCTGCTGGACTGGCTCTTCGAGCCGCCGCTGTGGGCGCGCTGGCTGGCGGTGCTGGGCATCCTGGCCTACGTGGGCTATACGGTGCGGCGCTACTTGATTCTGGAACTGCGCAAGATTCACGACGACGACGAGATCGCGCTGCGGATCGAAGCGCGCAATCCGGAGCTGCGCGGTCGGCTGATCTCGACGGTGCAGCTCGCGCGGGCGTCGAAGCGCGGCGAATACGCCGGCAGCGCCGAGCTGCTCGAGGCGCTCGAAAACGACACGCTCGAATCGGCCGCGCCGCTGGACTTCCTGAAGATCATCGACAAGGACCTGATGGTGAAGTTCTCCGCGGCGGCGGTGGCCATCGTGCTGATCAAGCTCGCCTGCCTGATCCAGTTCCCGGGCTACTTCGAGGCGATGGCCGAGCGGCTCGTCGATCCGGACAAGCAGTTCCCGACGAAGGTTCGGATCAAGGAGTTGCAGGCGCCGGCCAACGTGGCGCGGGGGGACTCGGTGGCCGTCCTGGTGCTGCTGGAGGAAACGAGCCAGGAGCCCACGGAGCCGGGGACGCTGGTCTTCCAGTCGATTTTGGACGGAACGGAGACGCCCGTGGAACTGGTGGCGCAAGGTCCGCGGCAGTACGCCGGCGCGCTGGCCAAGGCGCTGGACAACGTGCGCGTGATGGCCAAGCTCGGCGACGGCAAGAGCCAGTGGCGGGAAGTGAAAGTGATGGCGCGCCCCGAAGTCGCCGAGGGCACGGTGCGCTACCGTTTCCCCGCCTACACGAAGGAAGCCGATCCGCCGCCCGACCGCTTCGGCGGCCTCAGCGCGCTGCAAGGCAGCACCGCGGAGATCGAGATCGTCTCCACCAAGCCGCTGGCGCAGGCGCAGATCAAGCGCATGGACGAGAAGGTGCTCGCGTTGGTGCAGACGGATACGGAAGGCAAAGCCTGGAAGCTGCCCGAACCCTTCGCGATCGACAAGAGCACCAGCTACTTCGTGGAACTGCTCGACCGGGACGGCCTGCGGAACAGCCAGCCGCCGGTGGTCTACCCGGTCAACGCGAAGCCCGATATGCCGCCGATGCTGAAGCTGCTCAAGCCCACGCGCGACCGCACCGTCACGCCGCGCACCAAACTGGACGTGGCCTTCGACCTGCGCGACGACTACGGCCTGCGCACCGTCTGGCTCGTGTACCAGCATCAGCGCGAAGGCGAGACCGAAGGCACCGGCACGACGAAGCGCTACGAACTGCCGCTGCCGGACAACCTGAAGGGCTCACGCTCGATCCCCAACCTCCCCTTCTCCTGGGACCTGGACGCGCTGGGGCTGAAGGTGGGCGACCAGATCGTCTTCTGGCTCGAAGCCGATGACGAATGCGCGGCGAACGACTTCCCTCCGGAAAAGCGCGTGGAACGCGAAGGCGCTCAAGAACCCGCGGTGCAGGAGGCCGAGTACCCGCACAGCGGGAACGTCAAACTCACGGTGATCAGCACGGATGAGAAAAACGCGGAACTGCATGCCGAGGTGGCGCGGATCCTGGAAGTCGTCCGCACGCTCAACGATCAGCAGTCGGGCATCAAGGAAGAGCTGATGAAGCTGATCGAAGCGCACCAGCGCGAGATCAAAGACACGCAAAAGCCATAAATCTTAAATTTGTTAACATAATTCGCATGCTTGCACAACGGGCGTGTGGTAGTGATTATGCATCGCGCACGCACGAACCTTGTCATGACAACTTAAGTACAAGCGTAGCTTGCGCGTACCGAGACGGCCCGTGCGCCGTCTCGCATAACGAACGGGGATCGTTTCACGGAGGCGTAGAAGAACATGGGCGGGCAGGACGGCAAGATCAAGGTGGGGTTCATCGGCTGCGGCGGCATCATGAACGGGCACGTTCAGCGCCTGAAGAACACGTCCGCGGAGATCGTGGCGTTGGCGGACACCTCGCCGGAATCGATTCAGCGGCTGAAGAAGAACAATCCGCATTTGGCGGACGTTCCGGAGTTCGGCGACTGGAAGAAGATGCTGAAGGAAGCGAAGCTCGACGCGATCGAGATCGGCAGCCCGCACACGGTTCACTACGAGCAGACGTGCGCATCGCTGGAGAAGGGTTTGCATGTCCTGACCGAAAAGCCGATGACGTGCACGAGCGCCCACGCGCGGGATATCATCAAGCGCGCGAAGAAGGCCAAGAAGATCGTCGCGATCAGCTACCAGCGCCACTACCAGGGCACGTACCGCTACATGCGCGAGCTGGTGCAGAGCGGCGCGCTGGGCGAAGTGCAGTACGTGGCGGCCTTCCAGGCGCAGGAATGGCTCAAGGCCGTGCAAGGCACCTGGCGGCAGACTCAGGCGCTGGGCGGTGGCGGACAGATCAACGATTCGGGGTCGCACCTGCTCGACATGGTGATGTGGACCAGCGGGCTGGTGGCCGAAGAAGTGAGCTGCCGGCAGGAATTCTTCGGCACCGAGGTGGACATCAACAGCGCGGTGAACGTGAAGTTCACGAACGGCGCGCTGGGCACGATCAGCATCATCGGCAACGCGCCGAGCTGGTGGGAAGACTTCACGATCTACGGCAGCAAGGGCGCGGTCTACAACCGCAACGGCAAGATCACCTGGCAGCAGGGGCACAAGGAGCCCGTGATCGAACTGGCCAAGGGCGTGGACTGGATGGATCCGGACTCCAACTTCATCGCGGCGATCAAGGGCGAGTGCGAAGTCGGCTGCCCGCCGGAGATCGGCCTGCGCGTGATCGAACTGACCGAAGCCGCGTGGCGCAGCCACGAAGCCGCGGGCAAGGTGGTCAAGGTCGAACGCGCCGACTAAGCACGCATGCTTCTAGCCGTTCGTGGAGGCGGGACGGAGGGCCGGCAACGGCCCTCCGTTTTTTTTTTGCGTCCGGACGGCAGCGGCGGTTGCCGGCGCGGCGTTCAAGCGTCCGCCATGAACAAGCGCGCGCGCGTCGGATCCAATTCCACGGCTAAAGACCCGTTCGAGCCGGCGGCTTTGCCGCTCACGAGGTCCAGCCACGTTCCGCCGCCGGCTTGCAACGCGGTTTGTACGGTTTCGGCGCCGAAGTTCGCGACGAGCACGTAATCGCGGCCGTCCAGGCCGGTGATTCGAACAGCGCGCAGGCCGCCCGGAGCTTCGAGGCGCCGCGCTTGGCGGCGTTCCTGGAAAGTACGCGTGGCCGCGGCCGAGACCGACGAAAACAACACCACGCCCGTATCGAGCAGCGTGGCCGGCCCGTTCACGGCTTCGCGCGTCCAGCGTCCGGGCCAGCAGAGCGCATCGGTGAGAATGCTGCCGCAGTAGCCGCCGATCCGCGCCCCCCGCCGCAGCAGGCTCCACGAAGCCGCGCCGTATACCCCCACCCCGCCCAGCACGTCGTCCACGTTGACCCATGGCGAAGCGAGGTCCAGCGGTTCCGGCGCGCCCAGGCGTCCCTCCAGCGTGCGCGCGCCGCCGGCCGCGTGGTACGTGCGCCGGCCCGCGTTGTAGAGATCGTTCGGGATCTCCCACTTCACGCCTTCCAGCGCCTCGATGTATACACGCCGCTCGGCCAGCGTCGCGAACTCCAGCCGCAGCACCGTCCGGTCGTCGGGCAGTGCGGCGAAGACCAGGCGGTGGTCGATCCACCACTCGTCGGCCTTCCAGCCTTCGGCGACGGACTTGGGCTTCTTGTCGCTCATCTTCCCGCTGGTGACGAAGCCTCCGGGGAAGGTTTCGATGTGCTTGGCGTGGACATCGCCTTTCAGCTCGGTCTCGCCCATGAAGCGGATCGCGCCGGCGAGGTTGCGCTTCCATTCGGCGAGGCTGCCGTCCTGGGGCGGCAGGCACAAGCCCATCGGTCCTTCGCTGGAACGCCAGCAAAAGCTGGCCATGCGCGTGGGGCTGCGGTGAAAGACCGCGCCGTGCTCGGGTTCGGCCCAGCCGCCTTGCACGGTCGCTTCCAATTCGCGCGCGGGCTTGGCCGGCTCGACGGGAAAGCGTTCGGCCCATTGCCGCAGCATCGAAAGGACCGAAGCCTTGTCCGACTCGAGGCGCGTGTAATACACCTCGCTGTCGCGGCGCAGGTGCGCGAGGCGCTTGGAGAGAAACGAGCCGTCCTCGTTGTGCTTCTGCTCGTGCGCGATCAGGTTCAACTGCCCCTTCAGCAGATCCCAGGCATGCGGATCGCGGAAGTAATCGGCCGCCCAATACAGCGTGGGAAGCAGGAAGTCCTGGCAGTAGGTGTAGCGGATGCGCGAATCGCCGCCGATGCGGATCAGCCGGCCGTCGTGGAAGACCAGCCGCCGGACCAGCGCCCACAGATCGCCGGCGTGGTGGTACAGCGACTCCGGCGGCGTCACGCCCCGCGCCTTGAAGGTGTAGTGCAGGATCGCGATGTTGCTGAGGCAGATGACCATGTAGCCGACGTTGAGATACGCATGGTGGTCGAGGCTGAAGTGCGGGAAGAAGTTCGCGCCGCGGTGCCAATCCTTGAGCGGCTTTCCGGCCACGATCGTCTCGTCGGCGGCATCGGCGGGCACGGAGATGCCGTTGAGGAGCCACTCGTGGGCTTTCTCGCGCCAGCCGGCGGCGTGGGGTTCGTCGGGGTACATCAGGGCCGTGCGCAGGAGCAGCGCGCCGTTCCAGAGGTTCGATTCGGGCTTGTTCTTCCCGCTGTGTCCCCAGACATCGGCGACGACCGGATGCGTAAGCTGGAAATCGGCCTCGCTGGCCAGCATCGCGCGCAGGTTCGCACGGTCTTCGTCCGTCAAATGCGGTTCCAGCGCTTCGACGCCGTGCATCATGCGCTCGACGCCCAGCGCGGTGATCCAGCTATGCCCCCAGGTGTTCCCGTCGGGCCCGGATTTTCCTCCGGTACGGTGCTGGTCGAGGGTATGGCGCAAACCGGCCAAGGCGCGGGCAAGAACCGCCTCGCGCGAGCAGCCCGCGAGCGTAGCGTCGAAGCCCGGATCGGCCGCGGCGACGGCCAAGGCGGCGAGCACCTTCTGGTGGCTCTGCACACCCCAATGCTGATACCCCGTGCCCCAGCACGCGCGGCCGGGCCGTCCGGGCACGTCCCACCAGCAGGTCATGCCGAACGGAAGCCAGCGTTGTAAAAGCTCCAGCGAAAGCGCGGATGGCGTCATGTCGGGCTCCGAAGGGTGTCCCGTGTTTGTAGTCCGCGCCTTTCGTGGCGCAACGGCACTTCGCGTCCACGCGCCGCAATCGGCGCTTCCCCGGCGGCGCCGCGGGGATTAGCCTTTTGGCTTCAGGATACATGTATCGTTGGCAGATTCCGCGGCGCGCCGCAGGCGCGGCGCGGAAGAATCGTACAGGAGTGCATGCCATGGCGAAGTTTCCGGTCAAGTCGGGCGAACTCTTTCTCTGCATCGGCGATTCGATCACCGACTGCGGCCGGCGCGGCGCGGACGCTCCGTACGGCACGGGCTACATGAGCCTCTTTCGCGAGCTGTGCATCGCACGGCACCCCGAACGCGAGATCCGCTGGATCAACCGCGGCATCGGCGGCAACACGGTGCTCGATCTTTTCAACCGCTGGGAAGACGACGTGATCCGCGAAGAGCCCGATTGGCTCTCGATCAAGATCGGCATCAACGACCTGCACCGCCACCTCTTTGCGGGGAACGATCCCGTCGACCCCCAAAAATTCCGCGAGCTGTACACGAAGATCCTCGAACGCACCGCCAAGAAAACCAAGGCCCGCATCGTGCTGATCGATCCGTTTTACCTCAGTACCGAGCGCAAGGGGCAGGGACGCCGCACCGAAGTACTGAAGCTGCTGCCCGAATACCTCGCGGTGGTGAAAGATATGGCCAAACAGTTCAAGACCGCCCACGTGCGGACGCAGAAGCTGTACGAGGAGCAGATGAAGTACCGGCCGCCGCAGGATTTCGCACCCGAGCCCGTCCATCCGTACCGGTTGGGCCACCTGATCATGGCCGAAGCGTTGTACAAGACCGTCGCGGACATGTAGCGCATGCTTCTATACGCCCTTTACGTCGTTCTCGGTCTGATCGCGCTGCCTTTCGTGCTGGGACCGGTCCTGATCAAGTTTTCGCAGCGGATGCCGGCGCAGCCGGAGTTTACGGCGCTCGATTCGGAACGCGAACTGCCGCCGGAAATCTACGCGCACTTCAAAGATGCGCTCACCGCGCTGCAAGCGCTGGGCTTCGAGATGCACGGCTTCCTGACGCCCGTCAATCCGATGGCCGGCCAGACCCAGTATCTCGCGCTCTTCGCGCATCCCCAGAGCCGCGATCTGGCCATGGCCGCGGGCATCTTTCAGGTTCCCATCACGTCCGTCTCCCTGCGCACGCTTTACGTCGAGTTTATGACCCGGTTCGAGGGTTCGGAGTCCCTGTGTACGAACAACTCGAAGGATATTTTTCCGTTCCCGAAGGTGGAAGGCAAAAGCGTGGAGCAGTTCGCCATGACCCAAGATCCCGGCGAGTTGTACGGCCTGCACCGCGCGCTGCTGCAAGAGCGCGCCTATCCGCCCGTTCGCGCGCTGCCCGAGCCCGGCGGCTATGCGCAACTGGTGACCGACAGCATGATCGAAGGGTACGAGATGCAGATCGGAACCGGCTATCTGGCCAAGACGGACGACGGTTCCCATTACGTGCCCACCTGGAAGGGCGCGTGCCTGATGACCTGGCGCTTGTGCTGGCCGCTCAGCGCCTGGATTCGCGGCCGCCGGGATTCCCGCGCGGAGGCATTGCGCGCCAAGCTCGCCGCCCGATAATCGGACGCGTATGAACGCCCCGGTCGCCGTCGTAGTCGATACGTTCCCGCGCTGGAGCGAACGCTTCATCGCGCGGGAATTGCAGGAACTGCGCCGGCGCGGCGTGGAACTGGCCATCTTCGCGCTCGCGCGCGGCAAATTGCCCCCTGGCGACGACCCCGAATGGACCGGCCTGCTGGACCGCGTCCGCGTACTTCCGTCGATTCCCAGCCCGCGTACGTTGGCCGCCGCCTTGAAAGCCGTCCCCGCGCTGCGCACCAAGGCGGCGCGCGAACGTCTGGCGCTCGTCCAGAAAGCGCTGGGTCCGCGCGGCGTGCTGCGCTGCGCGCGCGCGCATGTACTGACCGGATTTCTCAAAGAGTGCGGCGCACGGCACGTGCACGCGCACTTCGCCAGCCTGCCCAGCACCATCGCCTGGATCGCGGCGCAGGAGTCGAACCTGCCGTGGAGCTTGAGCGTCCATGCGCGCGATTTGTTCGTCGAAGCGCAGCTCCTGGCCGAAAAAGCGCGCGATGCGCGGGCGATCTTCGCCTGCCACGAAGGGGCCTTCGCGCGCTTGAAGCTGCTGGGCGGATTGGGCAAGCGCGCGGTCCTGATGCCGCACGGACTGCCCTTGGAACGCTTCCCGCAACGCGCGGCACGGCCGCACGAACGCCGCGAGCCCGCTACGCTGCTGGCCGCCGGGCGCTTTGTGGGCAAGAAAGGCTTTCACGACCTGCTGGCGGCGCTCGCACTCCCCGCCTTGGCCAAACGCAAGCTGCGCCTGAGTCTTTTCGGCGACGGCCCCGAACGCGCCAAGCTCTTGAAGGAGGTCGAACACCGCGGGATAGCCGCCAAGGTGCTGCTCCATCCGCCCCAGTCCGGCACGCGCTTTGTCCAGGAACTGGCGGGGGCGGATTGCTTCGTCGCACCCTACCGGCCCCAAGCCGACGGCGACCGCGACGGCGTACCGAATATCGTCCTGGAAGCATTCGCGCTGGGCGTGCCGGTCGTCGGAACCGACGTGGGCGGCCTGCCTGAAGTCTTGAATGCGCAGACCGGATTTCCGGCCACGGCGGGCGCGCCCGAATCCCTGGCTACGGCGATCGCGGCCTGCCTCGACGCGCCCGCGGAAGCCGCTCGGCGTTCGGCCGCCGCGCGCACCTTGATCGAAGCTCGTTACGACATCCGCAAGAACATCGAACCCCTTTACCACACGCTGAGCGCACCAAAATAAAAACGGCGGCCGGTTAAGGCCGCCGTTAGACGACTGCGTCCGTGCGGAGGTGGCTATCGACCGCGTCCGGTTTCCCAGAAGGCATCGAAGAAGTTGAATCGTTCAAGCCGAGTGGAAGTCACGGCCTGGAAATCGAAGTCTGCAGGCGGCCCGATAATCGGCTCGAAATCCACGCGCACCACCATGTTGTAGCCGAGGAAGCTGTCTCCGATCTGCGGCAGGCCCGTCCCTTCGACGCCGGTGGCTTCCAAATCCCACGTCCGGATATTGAGCTGGCCGGTGCTGAGGTTCAACGTGAACGAACGCACGCCCCCGCGTTCGCGTTCGGGCTGCGAAAGCGTGATCGTCCTGCCCAACGCGCCGCGGAAACGGTCGCCCGGAATCGTATCCACGAATCCTCCGATCTGGATGCGCATCGTACCCGCAACCGGAATCGGTGTGGTGAAGGGCGTGAAGGGATCCGCGGTGACGTTGGGCCGCGCGATGCGCGCACGGATCTGGAAATAGTGCCCGGTGCGCTCGGAGTTCTCCAGCGCCGTCGCTTGGTCCACCACAAAGTAGCCATCCCGAACTGCGCCCTTGCGCCCGCGCGGATTGAACGTTCCCGTACCGCTGCGGCCGGCTGTCGAAACATAGTTGTAGGCGAGCACGATCTGGTAGGTCTGCGAGCCCACCGCCAAGGTCAGCGTCACGTCGCCCAGCACGTTGGCGAAGGTACCGTCGGCCGCCGGCATGTACGAGGCATCGAAAATGCCCGACAAGTCCGCGCGCGAAATGCGCGCGATGAACTGCTGTCTCTTGCGGTCCACGAAAAGGTACGCGGCGGGGCGCGCCAGATTTTTGTTGGCCGACTGGTTGAACTCGCCGTCGGAATTCAAAAAGCCGCCTGCGAGCGAGACGCCGTTGACCGCAAAATCGATCGGCAGATTCGTCAGGACTGGCGGCAAATCCACCGTCGCAATCACAGAGGTCAAATTAAACGTGTCGACCTGCGGCTTGGCATGGTTCAGCTTGAACGTACTCTTGGTAGCCGCCCAGCGAAAGTTGGTGCCGGCCGTCACGTCGCCCGCGCCTACGCCGGGAATCAACGCCACCGCCAAGTACGTCTCCTCGGTGGAGCCGTCCCCAACGATCAGCGTCACGCCGTAGGTGCCGGCCACCTGATAAATATGGGAAGGATTCGCGAGCGTCGAAAAAGTGCCATCGCCGAAACTCCACAGCCACGTCGTCACCGTCCCGGCCGCGTTGCTGTTGAAGTCCACGTTTACCGGCGCATCGCCTGCCGCCTGAATGAAGGTGACTCCCGTGGAGAGTTGCGCCTGCGCCGAACCGGCCCATGCCAGCGCGATCCACAGCGCCGCCCAAACCGGACGCATCCCCTGTTGCCTGACTGACTTCATGAGCTTCCCCCGTCCAACCCGGCCGGATCGAACCCGGCCTGCCATGCCCCGCGCCGCCTGCGCCCCGCCCTAGACGGATCCAACCTCCGGCGTACTAGAGTTTAGGCACAAGTGAACTACCTTACTCCAACCTCCGCGCCTGCCAAGGCGGCACTCAGCTTTTATCGGGAGGATCAGGCGCCGTAAGCACTTAAAGTAGAAGATGCCGCTGCACATCGTGCCCTTCGGGTCGGCTCAATTACTATCCGCCACGAGTTCCGAGGTCGACGATTTCACCCATCGTGCACGCAGGCTGAGCGGCAAGTTAAAGACCGCGTCAAAGATCAGGTGCTCCAGCAAAGCTCCGTTTTCGCCAAAAACCGGGATCCAGCCGACCAGATTCTTCGCCCAGCGCGCCGCCAGGAAGCGCGCGAGGCTCGGGAATCGCGTGGCCATTTGCAGGGGAAAGCCCAAGTAGCCGATGTAATGCCAGAACGAGACGATGGCGGCGATCCGGTAATCGTGCACGTTCCGTTCTCGGATCATCAGCCAGACCACGTACAGGCCGCGCGCGAGCGACCCTGGCGTCACGGGCAAAAGCTGCAACGCCGCCAACACGCCTACGGCGATCGCCAGCGCTTCGTGCCACGTATCGCCATGCGCGACGGAGAAGTAAATCGCCAGCCCCAGCCGCAGCACCGTGGTGAACGGGCTCAGCGCCAGATGCACCGCCATGCATTTAAGGTACTTCTGGATGAACGGATCGCGGATGTGCCCCTCGATACGCGCTTCTTCGACCGGCGTGACCATCCCGTCGGCTTGGGCTTTGCGCAACCGTTCGAGGAGCCAGGCCTCGCGGAATTCGGCGCTGCGGTAGAAATAGATCGGAAACCCGATACCCGCGCGCAGCACCCCCATGGCGTATACGCGGTCGGTCACGAAGCGGTGCCACGCGCGCGGCCACCAGCCCACGGTGGCGCGTTCGAGGTTGAAGCGGATCGGCTGGCCGACTCGAGCGAGCGCTTTGGCGTCGTTGAGCCGCCCGTTGCGGTGCCAGCGCATCAGCGTCTCGATCCGCCACGCGCGCATCGCGCGCAAGAGGTAACCGGGCCGCGTGACGATGCTCAGCGCATGCCGGCGATAGGTCGCGTGTCCGGCGAAACGCATGAGGAACGCGCCGAGAATAGGGAGCCACCATAAGAGGTAGTAAAGTCCGAAGACATGCGGCATCCGCCCGGCGCGAGCGCCGGTGACGCCGTCGATCAGACCCTTTCGCGACCATTGCGCGGCGATCCCGCTGCGTACGTCGCGCAAAAACGGCAACGCCGCCAGCCGCCAGGGCCGGTTGAGCCCGTCGGGCTGCGCCGCGCGATAACGCGCTTCGCATCCTTTAAGCTCCGCGATCGCCGGCCGCAGGTCCTCGAAAGCCGCGGCATGCGCCGCGACGAACGCGTCCAGCTTCGCCAAATCGCAGCCGTCGAACTGCGCCAATCGTCCGCGCGCAAGGCCCTTGAAGATCAGCTTCACGTCGCCGGGGCTCATCGGCATCCCGAAGAGCAGCGCCAGCCCCGGCCGCCAGTCGATCGCGCACAGTTCTTCAGCGCCGTCGCGGCGCTTCAGCACGTTCGGCTGGCTCTTCCAGGTGCTCCACTCGTACTGCCGCGCGAGTTCATGCGCACCGACCTCATGGAACAGGTCCGTCAGCCGCGCCATGAAGCGGCGCTTCTCGAGGTACTCCGGCGACGGCGCGTCCGGCGGAAGCGGATCGGCGCCGCGGAACGCCTTGCGCTCGAAGAGACGCGCGTCGCTCTCGAGCTTCCAGACGCGGCCGTCCACCCATTCGAGCAGTTCGCCGCTGCAGAGCAGTTCGGGATCGAAGAAGGTGGCGTGCACGTCGGCGACATGGCGGTCCGAACCGAAGCGGACACTCGCCGCGCGGCGAATCAGCTTCTGCCATAGCGCGCCGGCACGCGCGGCGTCGGGATTCGACTGCAGGCCGAACGGCGCCTGGTAACCCAGTTTGTAAAGCAGATCGCGGAAATGCCCGGCGAACGAACCCGGCGGCCGCAGCAGCTTCACCGCGTACGAACGGCCCGGCACGAGGTTCTCGACCGGCGCGCCCTGCCAGGAAACGTCCAGCAGCCGCGCGCGGTACACCTGCCCCGCGAATCCTCCGCCCAAAAAGCGATCCAGTTCGATCCGCGCACGGCCCAGCGTCGCCGGCGCCACGCCTTGAATCGGAACTTCCAGGACGGTTCCGGGATCGTAGCGCGTGGCGCGGTAGGGTCGCAGCAGCCCGCACGCGTCGAACTCCTCGCGCAGCCGGCGGCGGACTTCCAGCCCCGCGTCATCCGGCTCGCCGCCGATGCGCGGACGCGGCGCGCGCGCGCGGCGGCTGGCCGATGCCGCGGCGTGATCGGGCGCACTCACCACCGCCGCTCCTGGCGCTTCCCCGCTGCCGCTCATGCGTCTCCGCCGCTGCCTGAATTTACGAAGCCTTCCATTTTCACCGCTCCGGCCTTTAACGCAACCGTGCGCCTTGTGAAGTTAAGTGACCTCACAAACCCCTGATGCGATCCGGGCCGAATTGGCTTCCTTTTGCTTTCCCCTTCATTCGGTCCCCACATGACGCGCGCATAGTCCCACGCGGCGGGGCGGATACGCGGCCGAGAGCGATGGGACATCTCTTCTACAGCCTGGCGGGCGAAGGCCGGGGACACGCCGCGCGTGCGCGGACGCTGGTCGAACTGCTCCGCCCGCACCACCGGATCACGCTTTTCACGCCCGGCGACGCGCACGCGCTCCTTGCCCCGCTGTACGAAGGCACGGACGTAGAGATCGTTCCCGTGCCGGGGATGCACTTTTATTACAACCGGCGCAAGGAAGTGGATTTCACCAAAACCTTCCTCGGCGGCGCGCGCTTTCTCTGGAACCTCAAAATGCTCGTGCGCGACCTGCGCCGGCGCATCGAGGCGCAGCGCCCGGATCTGGCCATCGTAGACTTCGAGCCCTCCCTGCCGCGCGCGGCCAGCGCCTGCGGCGTACCCTTCGTCAGCGTCTCGCACCAGCATTTCCTGGTCTGCAGCGACCTCTCGGCGCTGCCCGGACACCTGCGCGCGCACGCGCGTTTCATGAGCTGGATCGTGAAAGGCTATTACTCCGGACAGCGCGAGACGATTGTCTCCTCGTTCTACTTCCCGCCGCTCAAGAACGGGAATATGGACTTCACGCAAGTGGGCGTCCTGCTGCGGCCGACGGTGCTGCGCGCAACGCCGGAGGACCGCGGCCACCTGCTCGTTTACTTACGAAAACTCGGGAGCACGGGGGTGCTGGAGGCGCTGAAAGCCTGCGGCTTGCCGGTTCGCATCTACGGACTGGGCGCAGCGACCCCCGACGGGCCGCTGCGCTTCCTGCCCATCGACGACGTACGCTTCCTGGAAGATCTCGCCACCTGCCGTGCGCTGATCTCGACGGCCGGCAACCAGCTCGTCGGCGAGGCGCTGTACCTCGGCAAGCCCGTCTTCGCGCTGCCCGAGCCCAAGAATTACGAGCAATACATCAACGCGCATTTCCTGAAAGCCAGCGGCGGCGGGGACTGGACGGGCTTTCACGACTTCGACGCGCAACGGCTGCGCGCGTTCCTCGACGGACTCGGCGCTTTTCGCGACCGCATCGACCGCCGGCGCTTGGATGGGAATCCCGCCACGCTGGCCGCGATTCGCAAACATCTCGGCGATCCCTGACGGCGCCGGCCCTACGGAGCCTACGCCTTCAAGCGGCCGACCATCCGCCGCACGCCCAGCGTCCCGAACGCTCCTGCCAGCCCCAGCACCACGAGCGGACACGCCCACGCCCACGGCACGCTCGAATGCGCGGGACCGCTGACGACAAGCCGGAACGTCTCGATCACGTGAAACATGGGCAGCGCATAGGCCACGTACTCCAGGCCGTAGGGCAAGTCCTGCACGGGGAACATCAGCCCCGAGAAAAGAATGAGCGGCGTCAACCCGATCGTAAAATAGAATTGGAAGTGATTGATGTTCTGCACGCAGGACGTGACGCAGAATCCAAGCCCGCCAAAGAGCAGCGAAGTGAAGAACCCTATCGCCGGCACCAGCACCGCCCATGGCGTGTGAACTTTCCCGAAGACCGCCAGCACCAGGCAGACGATGGCCGAAAAGAGCAGCCCCTTGCTTCCGCACCACAGCAACTCGCCCGCGAATATGTCCGCGCGCGTCAGCGGCGTGGCGAGCATCCCTTCGTACGCTTTCTGGTAGCGCAGCCGGATGAACGCGCCGTACGTGGATTCGAACGAAGCCGTGTACATGCAGGTCGAGCCCAGCACGCCCGCGGCCATGAACGAGGAATACTCGAGCCCGTTGAACTCCTGGTGGATGAACCGGCCCAGCCCCAGGCCGACGGCGACGAGCAAAAAGGTGGGCTCCAGCACCGCCGGCGTCGCGTTCGCGACGAACGTGTTGCTGTAGACGCGCCAGTGGCGGTACCAGACGGCCAGCACGCGCACGATCCGCCCTGGCGCGCGGCGCACGGCGGCGTCACTCATCCAGCGTCCTTCCCGTAAGCTTCAAGAACACATCCTCCAGCGAAGCCGGCCGGACCAGCGCGGTGCGAAACGCGCCCTTCGCGATCCAGCGCCGCAGCGTGTCCTCGACCGCGTGGAAAACGAACGCACGGTCGCCGTGCCGCTCGACCAGCGCTTCCTGCCCGAATTCCTCCAGCAGCGCCTCTTGCCCCTGCGCGTCGAACTCCAGCACCCAAGGCGGCAGGTGCGCGGCGATCAGCTTCTCGGGCGTGTCCTCGGCGATCAGCTTGCCTTTGAAGAGAATCCCGATCCGGTCGGCCAGTTGCGCGGCTTCTTCCATGTAGTGCGTCGTGAGCAGGATGCTCATACCGCGCTGCTTGAGTTGCCTAAGCGTACCCCAGATCGCGTGGCGCACTTGCGGATCGAGCCCCGTTGTCGGCTCGTCGAGAATCAGCACTTCCGGATCGTTGATCAGCGCGCGGGCGATCATCAGCCGCCGGCGCATGCCTCCGCTGAGCGCCTGGACGGGGCCGCGCTCGCGCCCTTCCAGCGAGACGAATTTCAGGAGCCCCTGTACCTTCTCCCGAAACGCGGGGCCGCTCAGTCCGTAAAAGCGCCCGTAAATTTCCAGATTGCGGCCGACATCCAGGTCTTCGTCGAAGACGTCGCCTTGCATCACGACGCCCAGCCGCGCTTTCACTTCGCTCTGCTCGGTCCAGGGATCCAACCCCAGCACTTTCAGGTCGCCGCCGTCGCGCGGAAGCACCGCGGCGATCATCTTGGAAAGCGTCGTCTTGCCTGCACCGTTCGGGCCCAGCAGCGCGTAACAGACGCCGCGCGGGATCTCGAGATCCACCTCGTTGACCGCCGTCAACTCGCCGAATCGTTTGACGACGACGCGAGCGGAGACGGCCATGGTGGGTACGGACGACGGAGCATGCACCGCGAAGGATTCCCGAGAGCCGGGTACACGTTATCCCCCGCCCTATTCCCCGCAAGCACGCCGGGGTTGAGCGTGCGCAACCGCCTCGTCGCCGCAAAAAGCCCGGATAGACTACCGCCCATGAACGCACCTTCGGGCTCGGTCCTCGTCACCGGCGCCTCCACGGGCATCGGCGAGGCCTGCACCGCGCTCCTTGCCGCCCAAGGCTACCGCGTCTACGCCGGTGTCCGGAAGGACGCCGACGGCGCGCGCCTGCGCGCCGCGCACGGCGAGCGCATCGAGCCGCTG
This sequence comes from Planctomycetota bacterium, assembly GCA_045863855.1. Taxonomy (GTDB): domain Bacteria; phylum Planctomycetota; class SZUA-567; order H5-PLA8; family H5-PLA8; genus H5-PLA8. Next base: position 49,471 of record BTVV01000034.1, read on the forward strand.
CGCCTGGACATCACCGACGCGGAGCATATCGCCGCCGCCGCGCGGACGCTGGCCGAACGTACCGGCGCGGACGGGCTGGACGCGCTCGTCAACAACGCCGGCGTCGCCTTCAGCGGGCCGCTCGAATACCTGCCGCTCGACGATCTGCGCAAGCAGTTCGAGATCAACGTCTTCGGGCACCACGCGGTCACGCAGGCCTGCCTGCCCCTGCTCCGCCTGGCCACCGGCCGCATCGTCAACATGAGCAGTATCTGCGGACGCCTTACCATGCCCTTCATCGGACCGTACGTGGCCAGCAAGTTCGCGCTGGAAGCACTGACCGATGCGCTGCGTATGGAACTGCGCCCGTGGAAGATCCGCGTGGTGCTGGTCGAGCCCGGGAGCATCCGCACACCGCTATGGGACAAGGCCGACCACGACAACCGGCGCTTCGCCGATGATCTGCCGGAGCAGGCGCGCGTACGCTATGGAACGGCCATCGAGCGTTTTCGGGACCGGGCCGTGAAGGTGGGCAGGCAGGGACTCACGCCCGAAGCCGTGGCGCGCGTCGTGCTGCGCGCGCTGAAGGCCAAGCGCCCGAAAGCGCGCTATCTGGTCGGGCGCGACGCGAAGCTCGGGGCGGCCTTGCTTCCGTTGGTCCCCGACGGGTGGAAGGATTACTTGACGCTCAGCCAGATCGGATTGCCGAAGTAAATCTCTACTACGCACCAATGTGGAATTGTTTGATTCCACTATCGCACAAACAAATACCGGATGCCGCCATGCGCATTTACCAAATAAGCATCAATCCGTAATCGGCACGCGGTCTCCAGACGTGGAGAAATGCAGTACTGTTCTGGAATGCCGAGCGAAAACCAGAGTTACCTGACGACAGAAGCCTTCAGCAGGTGGTGAAAACTCCCTCTCATCCAACTCTACCCTGCCTACTTCGAGTTTGAAGATATACGAAGAAACTGTTCGAGTTTGCGGCACCTTAGCACTAGACCAATCCGGAACTTGGCGCTGTCTCAATTGAATGAATTGGACCGTAGAGTCATAAACTTCAACCTCAAGTACCTGAAGATCCTGACGCATCGCATTTAGTGATCGGGTGACCTGGGATTTCATCGCCCAATAGTCCCGCACACCAAGAAAAGCGATAGCCGATCCCACCAATACAACTACACCTAGAACAACAATGATAGGCTCGATTTCAAGGCCCTGTGGGTGTGATTGAAACGATGCCTTCAGATAGGCCGTAGGAATCAAAGTCAGTAGCAAACCGCACGCGATAAGCGTCCATCGCTTAAGGGCGTAGAGGGGAGATATCAACTTTTCTGCCTCGTTAAGACGCGCAAGATAGATCCTGTTCAGAGCTTCATACTCTTTCGCAGACATCTTTTGAATAGTACATGCCATACATTCCCCAAGGAGATGCAGCTCATGGGTATCTTAATAATAGTAAAATGGGACGACACCCAGGCTTGAGTCCTCGGTCCAATCTTGCGTAGTGGATGGAGGCTTCAACGATCTAACGGTTTACGAAATGAGCGCCTTGATCGGCTCGCCCTCGTTGACCACCTTGATCGGGCGGCCGTCCTTGGAGAAGTTTTCCTTGCGGTAGTCCACGCCCATCAATTCGAACATCGTGGCGTGCAGATCGCCGGGGCGGACGGGCGCGTCCTTCACCGCGGCGCCGGCCTCGTCGCTGCTGCCGTGCACGTGCCCCTTCTTGATCCCGCCCCCGGCCACGAAGGCCGACCAAACGCGCGGATAGTGATCGCGCCCGTCGCGGTTGTTGATCTGCGGCGTGCGCCCGAACTCGCCGGTGCAGAGGATCATGGTGCTGTCGAGTTTCCCGCTCGCGGCAAGGTCTTCGACGAGGTTGCCCAAGCCGGTATCGAGGCGGCGCGATAGGTTCGGCAGCGCGGTCTTGAACGCGTCGTTGTGCGTATCCCACCCGCCGAGGCTCACTTCGACGAAGCGCACGCCCGCTTCCACCAGCCGCCGCGCGATCAGGCAGCTCTTGGCGAACCCGTCGTTCCCGTAGCGCGCCACCACCGCCGGATTCTCGTTCTTAAGGTCGAAAGCCTTCACCGACTGGCTGTACATGAGTTGCACCGCGTCGTTGAAGTGCCCGCCGTAATCGAGCACCACCTGATGCCGCTCCTGCATCGCGAAGGGCGCATCGAGGCTGCGCAACAACTGCATGCGGTTGTTGTAGCGCCCCTGATTGACGCCATCCGGCACCTTCACGTTTCGCATCGGATTGTTCGGGTCGCCGATCATGAACGGCGCGGCCTTCGCGCCCAGGAAGCCCGCGCCCCAGGACGACCCGCCGATCGAGATGTACGACGGCAGGTCGGCGTTCTTCTTGTCCATCTCGTGCGCGGCCAGCGACCCCAGGCTGGGATGCTTGATGCTCGCCAGCGGCTTGTAGCCCGTGTGCATCTCGTACGTCGCGCGCTCGTGGCTGCCTTCCTTGCTCGTCAGGCTGCGCACCAGCGAACCGTGCTTCATGTTCCGGGCCAGAATCGGGAAGTGCTCGCTGATCTGAACCCCGTCGGCGCTGGTGGCCAGGGGCTTGAACGGGCCGCCGTTGGCATGCCCGGGCTTGGGATCCCACGTATCGATGTGGCTGGGCCCGCCGCCCAGCCAGACCAGGATCACCGAATCGCAGCGCCCGCCGGCCGATCCGGCCAGCACGTCGGCGCGCAGCAGGTCCAGCAGACCCATGCCCATAAAAGAGAACGCGCCAAGCTTCAGGAAGCTCCGGCGGCCGAAGCCGCTCTGTCCGTCGCAATCGACACAGCCGCGCTGCGTACCGGTGGCTTGCGGTTTCCGAATCATGATCGGGCTCCTCTGCGCTTGCGATCCCTATTTCACGAACATGAACTCACGCGTATTCATCAGCGACCAAAGCAAGTCTTCGACCTGCGGCTTCGCTCCGCCGCCCACGTATCCGCGCGCGACGCCCAGTTCCTGCGGCGTCGGGAAGCGCGAGAGCGTGCGCAGATACAGCAGATTGACGATATCGTTCCCGTTGAACTTGCCGCTCGAGAGATGCTCCAGCACCGCGCCGCCTTTGTCGGCCCGCGCGGCTTCGTTGATCGAACCGCCGTTAAAGAGTTCCAGCGCCTGCGAGATCGAAACCTCGTTGTCGCGCTCCACCGTCATCTGCTCGCGGTCGGGCTGGTTGAACGTCTGCATGAACGAACCCGCGTACGCCGGCGTGCGCTGTTCGTACGCCCATCCGCCCTGCCCGCGCGGCGGAATCTCGGCCACTTTCATCCCCGCCGGTGCCTGCAAGACCCGCGGCGCACCCTTCTGGCCGCTCGCCACCAGCACCGAATCGTAAATCTGCTCCGCCGTCATCCGCCGTAGCACACGGTGCGAAAAGAAGGTCTCGTCCTTCTTGTTCGCCTTGTTCGGCAGGCTGCTGCGCTGGTAGGTATTGGAATTCAGGATGATCCGCAGCACGGCCTTGTTGTCGAACTTCGCCTTCACGAATTCGTCGGCCAGGAAATCGAGTACGCCGTCCACCGCGGGCGGATTCTTGCGCCGGAAGTCGTCCACCGGATGGACCACGCCGCGACCGAAAAGATGCGACCAGAGCCGGTTCGCCTGCACGACGGCGAACTGGCGGTCGGCGATCAGGAACCGCGCCAACGCTTCGCGCTGCGAACCCGAGCCTTCGTACTTCTTGGATTTATCCCACGGAAAGACCGCGCCGCTGCGCCCGCCGCCGATATCCTGCGGCATGTGGTACTCGCCGCCGTCCTTCTCGTAGACCCAGTTCGCGCGGTAGCGTCCCAGCATCTGGCCCAGCCGTTCGGACTTGTCCTTGCCCAACGCCTTTTCGACTTCGTCGAACATGCGCTTCACCAAGTCGCCGCCGGATAGCGGCCCCTGGTTGTAGGCCAGCGCGTTGGGATTGCGCGGCAGAGCGGCGGGAGCATTTTTGGCGGGAGCATCTTTGGCGGGGGCGGGCTTGGCCGGAACCTTCGCCGCCGCGGCCTTCTTGCGCGCTTCTTCCTCGGCCTTCTTTAACTCGACGATCTTCTTCTCCGCTTCGTCGATGAACGGCTTCACCTTCGCCGCCACATCCTTATAGTAGTCGTCGTTCAGGCCCTCCTTGAGCCGGATGACGCTGGCCAGATCGTCGCGCACCACCTGCGTGCGCGCCGCGAAGAAGGCCATCAGCCCGTGGAAATCGGCTTGCTCCCACGTATCGAACGGGTGGTCGTGGCACTGCGCGCACTGCATCCGCGTGCCCATAAAGACCGCGCTGACCGTGTTGATCGTCTCCGTCCGGTCGCGCCCGTCGCGCAGGAAGAAGTTCGCCGCGCCGTTAAAGTCCGCGCGCCCGGTGGCGGTCACCAGTTCGGCCACGAACTGGTCGTAGGGCATGTTCTTGGCGAGCGCGTCGTGGATCCAGCGCCGGTAGCTGGCCGGATAGGTGCCCTCTTCCTGCGGCGCCTCGGAGTGTTCGCGCAGCAGGTCCCCCCACAGCGCCGACCAATGCGCCGCGTAGCGTTCGTGACCCAGCACCTTGTCCACCAGCTTCGCACGCTTGTCGCTCGACGGATCGCTCAAGAAGACCTGCACGTCCTCGGCGGACGGGATCACGCCCAGCACGTCCAGGTACACGCGCCGGACGAACTCGTCGTCCGTGCACCTCGGCGAAGGCGGCAGGTTCTCCGACTTCAAGCGGTCGAGCACGAACTGGTCGATCGGGTTCAGTACCGCGAAATCGGCCTGGGTCCAATATTGCTTGATCTCGGCTTCGGTCGGCGGCTTCTCGACGGGAATCGTGGGCACCATGGCCGCGAGCGTGGCCGAAGCCGCGGAATTCGGCGCGCGCGCCGGAGCGGAACTCGTGACCGTGGCGTTCCCGCCGCCCGACGGCGGCGCGGCCGGCGCTTCCTTCAGCTTGGGCAGCAGCGGCACGCAATCGGCCTTGTAGACGGCCATATCCAGCTTGGCGACTTCCTCGAATTCCTTCTCGGCCAGCGCCGGCATGCCCTTATCCAGAGCGAACTTGCCCAACTCGAAGCGCGCCTTCGCGCTGGTCAAATCGGCCAGCCCCCGGCGCGCGATAAACAGCGCCTTGGCATCGAGGAAGGAAACCGGGATCGACTGCTTGCCTTTGGCGGTCTGCATGACGAGTTCCTTCTCGTCGAGCTTGACCACTTCGCCGCGAATCTTGCCGCCGGGAATCTCGATCGTGACCGCCTCGCCCGCCTGCGCGGCCCCGCACAAGCAAGCGATTCCCAACACCAGGAGGGGCATTCGAAGAAGGGGGAGCATACACGGCCTCCTTGGCAGCGCTTTCCGCTGCACGATGCGACGGGCTTAAGTCCAAGCGGGCTCGGCTACTGGAGTGGACTTTCCCGCGAATAATTTAATGCCAAATTCTTGCGTCTCTTTCCTTTCAGAGCGTTCGTGATCGATGACTGGCCAGCATGCTACGTGATCCTCAACGAATCGCATGGGATCAGCGTTCAAGAATTGATTTTGAAATAATAGTTGCACCGGTGCGTGAGGAATTCGGACCGCTTGCACGCGTGCAAATTAGCTGGCCGCGGGTGCTGGAGCTGGGAGGTATAGACTTCCTCTGCGGCGGAAATAGTGCAGCCAGAGTATGGAGATCGCCACGAGGCTCAGGCCGATCCACTGCGCCATACTTAACGAGGGCGCCAGTTCCGGCCATGCCGCCGGTGTATCGCCACGCAAGGCCTCCTCGAAGAAGCGAGTGGCGCCGGCCATCAGCAACATCAGCCCAAGAATCTGGCCGTCGTACTTACGGCGCGGCCAGTAGGCATAAAGAAATGCCGCCGTGAGACCCGCGCAAAGGAACGCATAAATCTGCGTCGGATGACCCGGGAGGCTCCGCGCGGCCGAGGTCGAAATCCAGCCGTGGATCTCGTGGTCTGCCCATGCCGGACTCTCGGGACCAAAGACGATCCCCCACTCCACCGGGCAGCCGTAGCAG